>CAYUMH010000135.1:0-12343 GCA_964445775.1 uncultured Terrimonas sp. | reverse complement strand
GGTTATGTGACAAGCCTGGGTAAAATTACATTTACCTACGACCCAATTGATATTATCAGGCCAACCACCCAGATTGCAGGTATTGCTTACCGTTATATTATCATTCCCGGTGGCGTTTCCGGTGGCCGTTATATGCAAGGAGCCACCATCGGAGGAACGACCTATTCTCCGGAGGACCTGAAAAAAATGACCTATGAGCAGGTAGTTAAATTATTAAAAATACCTGCCCAGGGAACAAATATTCAATAGGCAAAAGGAAAAGTATTTAGCAAGCGGCGTTATCGAATAACGCCGCTTTTTTTGTTTATAAAAACAAATCGGGACAGTATCTTTGACCGACTATGACAATACATTTTGGGTATAATAAAAAACAGGTAATACAGGCATTGCGTTATCATTTTATCACGAGGCCGGAGATAAGGATCATGCTGATTGTGGTGAATATTTTTTCAATAGCCTCTTTTATCTTGTACATGACCAATATGGTGTCTGCTATGGCTTTTTTGGTCAGCTCCTTATTGTGGGCCATTCTCATGTCCAGTTTCTGGTTTATTATGCCAAACCTGGTCTATCGCCGGGCAGAAACCTTTAAACATGAGTTCACGATGGATTTTGTGAGTGACGGTTTCCGGTTATCACACGATAAGGGTTCCCGTTTCTGGGAATGGAAATCACTGGATACCTATAAGGAAAGTCCGCATTTTTTTCACCTGTATTTTGATACCCGCTCTTTTTTACTGGTTCCCAAAAATGCCTGCGAAACCATGGAGCAGGAAAAAGAACTGAGGGCTATTTTAAATATCAATACCAAAGGAAAATAACCGGCAAAAAATAGGTGTTTAACCATTTTGTAAACCTGTTTTCATTTCCAAACAGTTTTGTACCTTTCAAGCGGTCAAAAAAATGAAAACATGCTTAGTAAATTATTTGGTTGGGGAAAGAAAAAAGATACTGCCGCAGAAAGTACAGAACCTGCCTATAGTTTTGGCAGATACTCTGATAATAATAAAACGATTTTACAGGTAGACCGGTGGACCGATGCGGAGAATAATTTTAAAGAAAAAAAACTATACGAAAGTATTGATGCTTTTTTTTCCTACCTGCGCGACGCCAGTATAGATAATGTGATTTATGAACGAAATGCAAATGAGGGCCGCTTTGAGTTATTCCAGGGATCAAAAAAAGTAAAAGGTTATTTTAATGATAAAAAGCTGGAAGCGGAAGTTACCCTGGCCCGTATGCCACAACCCTCAGTACCGGTAATGCGCCGTTTACTGGAAATGAATTTTAATTTATACTACAGCCGTTTTTCTCTGGATAATGATCGCCTTTGCATGCGGTTTGACAGTACCATAGATACGGCAAGTCCCAGTAAATTATACTACGGTTTAAAGGAACTGGCAACCCGTGCGGATAAACAGGATGACCTGCTGACACAGGACTTTTCGGCCCTGGAGGTTACTGATACCGAACATGTGGACCAAATTAGCGAAGCCGAAAAAGAGATTAAATACAACCAGCTGCAAAAATGGATACAGGAAACCCTTGATACCATTGCAACGGTAGATGCTGACAAGTTTTCGGGAGGCATTGCTTATTTGTTATTAACCCTGGTATACCGGATCGATTTTTTAATTTCCCCTGAAGGAAGTCTGCTGAATGACCTTGAAAAAATATCCGGCATATTTTTTAAAAAAGACGAGCGCCAGCCTGTTGAAAAAAACAGGGACATGATAGAAGAGCTGAAAAAGATACAGGTTAAACCAAAGGAAGAAGTATTTAAAAACCTTTTCAGGTCAAAATATACTTTTGCCATTGTAGCGCCACAACCACATAAGACCATTGCCGATTCAATTAATGGCAGTAACCAGAATATGTATTGGTACCGGGATAATAATTACCCTTATTTTGCCAACCAGATCATAGAATACGGTATTTCCTTTGCGCAGTATTCATATAGCATGCCGAAGGTCATCAGCGAATTATTTTTATTGTTTATGCGCATCAATTATCCCGAGTATTTTAAAGCGCTGGGCTTTACAACGGTTTATTACGATGCCGGCAGAAAAGTATTTAATGCCAACCTGGTGATAGAAAAAATAAAAACCATTCAGGAGCAATGGCGTACCCGTTATCCTAAAATGGATTTTAAAGTAAATAACCTGCGCTTTGATACCCTGTTGAATTTTAATCATAGTTTTTCCACAGAGATCGAGTTTTTAAATATGGATTCTAAGTAGCCGGGAAAAAAATAATTGTTATTATTAAACACATAACAAAATGGATTCGCAACAAATCATAGAAAAATACCAGCAGGCTATCATACAGATAGCGACCAATAATGGAACGGGCACGGGGTTTTATTTAAAGGAGTTTGATATTATCGTTACCAACGATCATGTGGTGGCCGATAACGCCGAAGTAACGATAGCCGGAAAGCTGTTTGAAAAAGTTTTTTCCCGTGTATGGTATACCGACCGTAAACATGACCTGGCTTTTTTGGAAGCACCCAAAAATATTGAGCTGCCGGATGTACGCCTGGGCGTTTATGAAACAATGAAGGACGGTGATGCGGTACTGGCCATTGGCCACCCCTTTGGTTTAAACTATACGGCTACACAAGGCGTGGTTTCCAAAGTGGATCGTATCAGGGATGGATTGAAGTTCATACAAATTGACGCGGCTATTAACCCCGGAAACAGTGGCGGTCCGCTGGTAAATAAATCCGGTGAAGTAATTGGTGTAAACTCTTTTATTATTAAAGGTGGTGATAACCTGGGTTTTGCCCTGCCGGTATCTTACCTGCGTGAGGCATTACAAATGTATTTGCCCAACCGGGGCCAGGCAAGTACCCGCTGTTATAGTTGCAGTTACCTGGTTACACCATCCAATATTGAAAGTAAAAAATATTGCCCCAGTTGTGGAACCGAGGTTAAACTACCGGAGATTCCTGAAAAAGAAGCAGAGCCGGTAGGCGCAGCCAAAACCATAGAAGATATTCTGCGGGAATTAGGTAAAGATGTAAAGCTGGCGAGGGAAGGTGTTAACAGCTGGTCTGTAAAAGAAGGATCGGCCAAAATAAAGATCGCTTATAATGCCGATAATTATTTTATTGCCGGTGATGCATACCTGTGCCAGATGCCTGCAGATGTAACAAAGATCAAAACGCTGTACCAGTATTTATTACAGGAGAATTATAAACTGGATGGCCTGGTGCTGAGCTGCGTAAAAAATAATATTGTTTTATCGCGTATTATTTATGACCTGGACATGAATAAAGAAACAGGGGTGAATGAGTTTAAAAATTTGTTTACCAATGCCGATAAGTATGACGATGTATTAAAACATGAATTTGGCTGCCTGGACAGGCTGGAAGAATAGACTTTTATTGAATTGTATATAAGTCCTGTTTGAAACAACAGGACTTTTTATTTTTGTACCATGTTTAAAAAGCAATTAACACCGGAGCAGGCTTTACAAAAGCTGAAACAATATTGTGCTTACCAGGAGCGGTGTCATGCGGAGGTGGTAGATAAATTATACCAGCTGGGCGTGTGGAAAAAAGAACACGATGCTATTATTGCTACATTAATTGAAGAGAACTATTTGAATGAAGAACGTTTTGCCCTGGCGTATGCCGGTGGTAAATATCGGATGAAACAATGGGGCCGGGTAAAAATAAAATACGAGCTCAAACAAAAACAGGTAAGTAATTACAGTATCAACAAAGCGCTGAAACAATTTGATGAAGACGAATATCGCCAGACATTGCAAAAACTGGCGAATGATAAATATACATTGCTGAAAGGAGAACAATACCTGGTACGCAAAAAAAAGACAATGGATTATTTAATGCAACGGGGTTATGAAACAGACTTAATAACAGCTACAATTAATGATATCATAAAAAAATAGCGAACTGTTTTCTAACATTATACCGTTATCTTTAATCAGAACCAATTAAAAAGCCTGAATGAAGTATAACAATTTTTTAAGCAACCGGCTAAAGATTGCATTACCATTATGGACAGTGTTTTTCCCCATTGTTGGTATTGTTCTTTTATTATTACCGGTTGGTACAGACAGTAATTTATATGCCGCTTTGCTGGGCATAATATTAATGACCATTGTTGTATCGGCCGTGCACCATGCCGAAGTGGTAGCACATAAAGTGGGAGAACCCTTTGGTACCATTATTTTAGCCCTGGCTATTACGGTGCTGGAAGTATCACTGATCGTATCTATCATGTTAACAGAGGGGGAAAAGGCTTCTGAACTGGCTAGAGATACAGTTTTTGCGGCCATTATGTTAATACTTACCGGGATAATAGGCTTATGTTTATTAGTAGGCGGTTACCGGTTTAAAGAACAGCAATTTGTAAAACAAGGAGTAAGTGCATCCCTGGTGGCACTTACTGCTATTGTTATATTAACCCTGGTATTGCCTAATTATACGACCAGTGAACCCGGGCCGGTGTATAATACCAGCCAGTTAATATTTGTTGCTATTATATCATTGGTATTATATGCCGGTTTTATTGCGGTACAAACCGTTCGTCACCGCGATTATTTTTTACCGGAGAAAGATGATGAGGCTTCGGGCGAATTACATGCCGAACCGCCATCAAAGTTAACGGCCATTACCAGTCTTGTTTTTTTATTGATAGCCCTGGCAGCGGTTGTATTATTATCAAAAAAATTGTCGCCCAATATTGAAGCCATGGTAGATGGCATTGGTGCACCGCAAAGCCTGGTGGGTATTATCATTGCGGCAGTAATTTTATTTCCCGAAGGATTGGCCGCCATACGCGCCGCAAGAAAAAACCGCTTGCAAACCAGTTTGAATTTAGCATTGGGTTCGGCACTGGCAAGTATTGGCCTTACGATACCGGCCGTGGCTATTGTAGCTTATTTCACCGGCTTTACCGTAACCCTGGGAATTGATACCAAGTCGATATTGCTGGTTATGCTTTCGCTTTTCACCATCAGCATTTCATTTGGTGCTGGAAGAACTAATATTTTGCAGGGTATTGTGTTGCTGGTAATACTGGCCACTTATTTGTTTACGACGATCATACCGTAAATTAAAAAAGGAAAAGGATAAAATGTAAAAGGCTTACAGTAATATGTAAGCCTTTTTATCGTGTGCAATATGAATAGGTTATAAAACAATTTTAAAAACAGCTGCCGGACTGCCACCAAAGGATTTCTGCATGCCTGCCCCGGTTTTAATAACGACAGTGCTGCCACTGAAACTTACAGCAGGTTTAAGCTTACTGCCTAACAAACTCACAGCCGGTTTTTTACTGATGGGCAAGTTGTTCAACGTAATGGTAGCGGGTAATATACTGTTAGCATTATCCAGTAAATAGTGCGCATAGATGACTTTGCCATCCTTTGATTGCGTATAAAAAATATTTCCTTCTGAGTATGGTGCAACGGGCTTGGTAGCGTGGATGGCTTCCTGGTTTACACTCATCCAGTTGCCGATATCTTTTAATCTTTCGTAGGCAACCGGGTCCCAGTCGCCATCGGGGCCCGGGCCGATATTTAATAATAGGTTACCGCCACGGGAAACAATTTTAATTAAGGTATGTACCAGTTTGGTGGACGATTTGTATTCATCGTTGGGCACATAACTCCATGAGTTGCCCATGGTCATACAGGTTTCCCAGGGATAAGGCAGTGGTTTGTTGGGTAATTCCTGTTCCGGTGTGGTATAATTTTCAAACTCACCGGTAACGGTACGGTCAACCACTAACATACCCGGGTTATAGCTACGGGCCATGGCTGCAATTTTTGGCATATCAATATCCTGGTTGATGGTGATGGTCTTTTGCCAGGATACCGAAGTATCGATAGTAGATAAAGGACGAACCCAGCCACCGTCCAGCCATAAAATATCAACCTTGCCATAACCGCTCATTAACTCTTTAATCTGGTTATAGGTGAACTGTTTATAAGCGTTCCATTTTTCAGGATATTTCGTAACGTCGTAATTCACATTCCTGTCTTTCGGCGGGAAATAGGGCCACCAATAATTTTCGTGGTTCCAATCGGGCTTGGAGAAATAGGCCCCGATCATAAAGCCATCTTTACGGAAAGCATTAAAGATCTCTTTAGTTACATTGCTGCGCGGATTGGATGAAAACGGTGTTTTTTTACTGGTAATTTTATAATCGCTTTCTTTAGTATCAAACATGTTGAACCCATCGTGGTGCTTGGTAGTAAAGATCATGTACTTCATACCGGCTTTATTGGCCGCACTCACCCACTTCTCCGGGTTAAACTTTACGGGGTTAAAGCTTGTTTGTAATTGCTCATAGGCTTTTACGTAATCATAATAGTTTTTTGCATGCGGGCCCTTACGTTGTGTCCAGCCTTCATCTTCGGGGCAAAGGCTCCAGCTTTCCACAATACCCCATTGGCTGTAAGTGCCCCAGTGCATGAACAAGCCAAATTTCAGGTCCTGCCATTCACTTATTTTTTTTATTACCATGGGATCGGATGGCGCTACATATTTATGATGTGTTTCTGTTTCGTGTTGCGACCATAATGCGGTGCTCAGCAACAAACCAGCCATCAGCATAATACCTTTCATATAACAAACATTAAATGAGAATGAATAAATTAATGAGTGATGGGTATTCATGCCCATCGGTAAAACCGTGGTTACAAATATAAATAAGGAGAAGCCAAAAACCACTGTTCTAGCGGCTTTCCGGCGCTATTACTATTGAAACTTTTCAACTACACCCAAAGCAAACAGCGCAAAGTCATATTTAGCAGGGTCTTTAGGATCAAAACTTCTTAAATGCTGGGTCAGGTTTTCTGCGGCAAGCCAGTCATCCTGTTTGCGATCGAGTAAGTTAAAACGCCTGGCAACCCTGGCCACATGTATATCCAGCGGACAGATGAGTTGTGCGGGTGAAATGTTTTGCCAGATACCAAAATCAACCCCCTTTTTATCACGGCGTACCATCCAGCGCAAATACATATTCAGCCTTTTGCAGGCCGAACCTTTATAAGGAGTGGAAATATGTTTGCGGGTGCGGTGCGGCGCATCTTCCAGTGAAAAGAAATATTCATGAAAGCCGGTGAGCATGGCTTCCACCGTTTTACCAAACCCGGTGAATGCAGTTTCCAATGAAGGGTGTTGTGTATAATGCTGTTTAAAAAAGGCAACGAAGTATAAAAGGTCTGTATCGTTAAAAGTACGGTGTTTAAAGCCCAGTAATTTTTTCAGGTCCTCATCGCTGTGGTGTAAACAGAAAGCATGGGGCTGCATATCCATCCGTTCTAATAACTCCTTACATTTTTTTATAATCGTAATGCGGTTACCCCAGGCTAATATGGCCGCGAAAAAGCCGGCAATTTCTATATCCTGTTGTTGGGTAAACAGATGAGGAATAGAAACGGGGTCGTCCTTAATAAAAGAGGGTTGGTTGTATTCTTTTACCTTATTATCTAAAAAAATCTTTAACTGCCCGGCGTTCAAAATGTGTTTTTTAAGGCAATAAAATTACTGTAATAAAGGGGTTCATGCCTGTTTTAATCGCAGGCATGAACCCTTCTAACTATGGAGAAATAAAAAACGCCATCATATGTCGGCGTTTTTTTTATTTACTGTTGACGAACCGGTTCATTCTTACGGAAGCGGTCAAAAATTATTTTACTGGTTTGCTCATCAATCTTCGACGATTTTTTCAGCACATTAATAAAGTGTTCTACTTCTGCAACGGCTGCCGGGCAACCGGTATTACTGCCATCGGGCATTTTAGCATCGGCGATTACTTTACCGTCTGCGTCAAAAACAATCCAGAACGGAATGCCTGAGCTCTTGGGTGTATTTGCGTGTTTTTTATATAGTTCTTCCGCGCCAGGGTTCTCCAGGTTTTTTTTACCGTCAGATTCAAGGATGGTAAGATGTTCAATTACATAATTGTCCTGGAAAAACTTTTTGCAGACAGCATCATTCATTGCCGTATCCATTTTACGACACCAGCCGCACCAAGAGGCGTGAAACATCAGGAATACATTCTTTTTTTCTTTTTTGGCTGTGGCAAATGCTTTTTTCAGCACATCATCAGCGGAAGGAGGTGTTTGCTGGGCAAATGAAATAACAGCAATGCTGCTGAGTAGTAATACAGAAAAGAGTTTTTTTATCATGAGTTCCGTTTTAATTAATGGGACTAAAGTTATTAAATGAAGAGAAGATTTGCCCTGCTAAGTAAAAATGCTAATAAAAACAGGCGGCTTCCGAAAGGGCAATAAATCAAAGAGAACTATCGTATTGGTTTAAAAAATTAAACTAAAACGATAAAATTTATTTGTTTTAGTTTAAAATATTCCTAATTTTATTCTTAAAATGCACAAAAATGATGTTCTCAAAATCCGCGGTGATAAAGTTTTTAGACAGAATTGCCGGTGCGGCGTTTTTACTGGCACTATTGGTATTACTAATAAAAATATTTTTTCCCGGGCCATTGATTGAAAGCAAACCAGTGAGAGTGTATGCTGTAAATAATATCAGTATTTCGAAACCAAGCCTTATTGAAAAAAAGGACCGTACGGAATACTATCAAAAGAGACAAGAGGAACAACAACAAGCGGTAATGGTGGTGAGGCGAGATAGTACAGGGACCGTAAGCCTGTGGTTTAAAAAGTATGAACAATTATATCAGCCATGGGCTATTTTATTCCAATTGGTATTTTATAGTTTTTATATTTTATTTGTGTTGGCCACCTTCCAGTTAAAAATGTTTTTCGGCAATATTTGCCGAGACCAGTTTTTTTCTCCCGATAGTGTCAAAAGATTATTTTTAACCGGTTTATTTTTTATTTGTATACCGGTTATTGAAAAAATACAAGGAAGCGTGTTTGTAAAAACAATTGAAGAGTTACAGTTGAATGACTCGGGTTATACATTTACTAATGATGGTATTTCTATCTTTTCATTCCTGACCGTGTTTGGAATAATGATGATCATATTTTCCATCATATTTAAAGTGGGCGTGAATATTAAAAATGAAAACGAGGATTTTGTATAATAATGCCAATTATAATTAACCTGGACGTGATGCTGGCAAAGCGAAAGATGAGCCTTACTGAACTGGCAGAGAAGGTGGACCTCACTATTGTAAACCTCTCCAAGCTTAAAACCGGTAAGGCCAAAGGCGTACGTTTTGATACGCTTAAAGCTATTTGTATTGCCCTGGATTGTAAACCGGGGGATATCATTGATATTGAGCCGGACTAAACAACGGTTGTCTTTTTTGACAGATAGTATTAACTCAATGCTACCTGTTACTCCCACAATGCTCAGTAAGGTTACTACAGTACAAGTGTGCGACCCACAACAATACTGTAGGGGCACGGCGCAACGATTGATGAGGCAAGTACTGCAGCCGATCTACAAATTTTATAAGAGGCTATAAGCCAGCCAGGCAAAGAGGTATGCAAGGGCTGTCATGTATATCACCTGTATCACGGGCCATTTCCAGCTTTTGGTTTCACGGCGTACGATGGCCAGGGTACTCATACATTGCATGGCAAATACATAGAATAACATTAAGGAAACGCCGGTACCAATAGTATACACCGGGCTGCCATCTGCACGGGTGGCTGCATGCATTTTTTCCTGTAAGGGCAGGTTTTCTTCCCCATCATCTTCCACACTATATAAAGTGGCCATAGTACCCACAAATACTTCACGGGCTGCGAAAGATGTAATAAGGGCGATACCAATTTTCCAGTCATAACCCAATGGACGGATGGCCGGTTCAATAGCATGCCCAACAATACCAATATAGGAGTTGGCTAGTTTTTGATTGGCTAGTTCTATATTAAGGGTAGCCGTGTCTGCACCGGGTTGTGCTATGGCCTGTTCATATTGAGCCTCTGCTTTTTCCATCCGCCCACCCGGGCCAAAAGAGCTCAGTAACCACAACACCAGGCTGATGACCAGGATAACCCGTCCGGCCTGCAACACAAATATTTTTGATTTTTCCCACATGGATTGTAATACATTACCCCAGCGTGGCGCATGGTAGGTGGGTAGTTCCAGTACGAAAAAGCTTTTCTCTTTTATTTTAATGAACCATTTGGCTACATAAGAAACAACGAGTGCCATAACAAAGCCCAGGAGATAAAGTCCCAGCATAACCAGCCCCTGCAGGTTCATAAAGCCCAGTACTTTCTGATCGGGAATAACCAGGGAAATAAGGATAACATAAACCGGCAGACGGGCCGTGCAGCTCATCAGTGGCGTAATTAAAATGGTGAGCAGGCGTTCTTTGCGGTTCTCAATATTACGGGCGCTCATTACCGCGGGAATAGCACAGGCAAAGCCGCTGATCATGGGCATTACACTTTTACCGTTCAGCCCTACTTTACGCATTATCCTGTCGGTTAAAAAGCTGATACGGGCCATATAACCGGTATCTTCCAAAATGGCGATCAGTCCGAACATGATGGCTATCTGCGGCACAAAGATGATGATACCCCCAAGACCGGCGATGAGGCCATTAATTAACAGATCGGTCCAGTTGTTTTGAGGCAGTTGTTGTTCCAGCCAGCCGCTGAAGTTGGCGGTACCGGTATCGATCCAATCCATGGGATAAGATGCCAGCCAGAATAAACTTTGAAAAGTAAGGTATAATACTGCCAGTAAGATCACATAACCCCAAACCCGGTGCAACAGTACATTATCAATTTTTTCGGTGATCAGGCTTTGGCGCAGCGGATCGGGTTCAGAAACCGTCCTGGTCATAATATGATTGATACGCTGGTATCGTTGCAATATTTCCTCGGCCTGGATACGGGTATGGTTAAATTTATGTTTTGCTTCAATCGCTTCTATCTGCTGTTGCGTACCATCGCTTAACTGGAAAGATTCGTGGTTAATAAGATAGTGTACGGCAGTATAGTTACTTATTTGCGGGAAAAGCTTTTGTACATCCGTAATGGCATCACCGGCCAGGGCTTTTAGATCCACAAAATCGTATGCCGGTGGCTGGTACAGGCCCTGGGCTGTTTGTTCAATGGCTTTTTTCAGCTGCGCCAGGCCTTTGTTTTTGCGGGGGTTAACGGCTACAACGGGTATGCCCAGTTCTCTTTCCAATGCCGCAACATCTACACGAATACCTTTTTTTTCAGCCAGGTCCAGCATGGTCAGTGCCATTACTACCGGCTGTTTCAGGTCAATTAACTGCGAACAGAACAGCAGGTTCCGTTTCAGGTTACTGGCATCGGCCACCACTACCACCACATTGGCTTTAATAGCAAGATCCTGGTTGAGTAATACCCGATAACTCACCCATTCATCCAGGCGGCGCGGGTACAGGCTATAAGAGCCGGGAAGATCGATGACCATCGCTTCACCGGATGATAAACTGGTAGCGCCGGTTTTTTTATCAACCGTTACACCGGGGAAGTTGCCCACTTTTTGATTTAAACCGGTAAGCCCGTTGAACAATGATGTTTTACCACTGTTCGGATTGCCCACTAAAGCGATATGTAAAGTATTCTGTTGCAAGATGAAATGTATTCGTAGAAAGGCCCGCAAAAATACAGTCAAATACCCGATTTACGGTATTATGACGGCTAAATGACAAAACCATGAGAAATACAGCAGGAAATAATTACGGAACAGCAGGAGATTAGACAGATACCCGACCGCAATACAATAACTTTGCAGCCAAATAACAGAAGCATACAGCATGAAAAAGAAAAGTTTACTGGCGGCCGCCTTTATTATCGTTACCCTGACCGCACAGGCACAGAAACTTAAAAAAGCCGACAAGGAAACCATGACCAATTTACAGGCACATGTTACCTACCTCGCCGATGATAAACTGGAGGGACGCCGTACCGGCAGCAAGGGCGAACAACTGGCAATGGACTATATCAAAACACAGTTTGAAAAATACGGTATTGACCCCAAAGGAACAGCAGGCTATTTCCAGGCCTTTACAGTAAACGACGGCAAAGCTATCGGGCCGGATACTTATTTCAGCATTAATGATAATAAACTGCAGGCAGGAAAGGATTATTTTCCTTTTCCCTACTCGCCCGATAAAAATATTGAGGCTATGCCTGCAGTAGTGTTACAGGAACATGATATGCCCTGGTTTGTTGATTTGAAGGATGTTTTTGAAGATAACAAGGACAACCCTCATTTTGACCTGGAAACCTATATTTATAACAATGCAAAAAAGGCGACAGAAAAATTAGCTACGGCCATTATTATATTCAACAGCAGTGATCGTGATGACCAGTTAAAATTTAAAGGAAAAGACCGCTCAGAGAAACTGGCTATTCCTGTAGTGTATGTAACCAAAGC
>CAYUMH010000134.1:0-12393 GCA_964445775.1 uncultured Terrimonas sp. | reverse complement strand
TGGGTCAGCGTAACGATGGTAGTGGCCTGGGCCTGGAGCAAACCAGCTTACGTGATGCCGTAAACCTGTCGTCTTTATTACCACCTGCTTATTATGCTGATTTTAATGAAGCTTCTAATGGCAAAAAGGTAAATAACGATAATAAGTCCATTAATGTAATGGTTAACCTGGACCTGCAGTATGAGCCGTTTAAAGGAATTCAGCTTAAAAACTTATTAAGTTATGGTTTAACAACCGGTAACTCAGATGTTTTCAGGCCATCATTCCTGAACAATAACCGTTCACAGTATTACAGCTACAACGATAAGAAATACACGATCAATAACAGGAGCTCATTGAACTTTATCCGTTCATTTGGTAATCATAACCTGACCACTTTTGTGTTCAATGAGGTTACTTCTGAGAGTTTCAGGGCCAATGCTATCCAGTTAAACCAAACAGCTAACGATTATATTAATGGTCCTTTAGGTTATAACTGGTTTGCTTCAAAAGGCGGTACCTTAAATAATGTGAACGAGTTGAGGATACATGGTTATGGTGGTACTATCTCTTACAACTACGATACAAAATATGTGCTTGATTTTGCTTATCGTTTTGACGGAACATCTACTAACGGTCCTTTCACCGGCTATACACAGAACCCTTCCTTAACCGGTCGCTGGAACTTTAACAGGGAGAAGATATTTGATAAAGCGCTTTGGTTAACCTACGGCTCTTTACGTGGTGGCTGGGGTAGAAATATTGTACCTACCGGAAGTATATTTGATGTATATGGCGTTTACAGGCTGGGTAATTTATATAATAATGATCCTACAGTATATACCGACTGGGGATATGCGCCTAATGATAAATTTAAACCACAGACCAAAGAAAGGTGGAACCTCGGTTTGGAATTAGGTCTGTTTGATAACAGGATCGATGGTGTATTTGACCTGTACTACGAAGCCCTGGACAACCAGCTGGCCGATATTAAACTTGCCAATGTAAACGGTTTTAACGAGATCAGGCTAAATGCTATCAGCCAGGTAAACTATGGTTTTGAGTGGAATGTAAACTTCCGCGTATTCAAAAAAGAAAGAGATATCAAGTGGACAGTAGGATTTAACGGAGCTTATAACCGTGATGTACTGACCAAGTTACCGGACGGTGAACGTCAGCGTTTGGATGAGGTATATGACGGAGCTACTCAAACCTATATGCCGGTGATCAAACGTTTAGGCCGCAATGCATTCTCTAACCTGATCTATCATACAAGAGGAGTATATTCCAGTACAACCGATGTGCCGGTAAATCCTGCTACCGGTAAACGTTTACAGTATGGCAGTGCTAACTCTGGTATCTATTTCCAGGCCGGTGATCCTATCTGGACAGATATTAATGGTGATTATGTTATTGATGACCAGGATAAAGTGACCATCGGTAACCCTATTCCACGTTTTGTGGGCGGTTTAAACTCGACTATTGAATATAAAAACTTCATTTTAACAGTATTTGCTTCTTATACATTGGGTCGTGATGTATTGAACGGTGCTTTGGCCGAATCATTCAGGAACTATTATACTCCTGCTACGGCAAGTGCGCTGGTGCCAATTGACGGTTATGATTACTGGCGTCCATCTGAGAACAGTAAAGATGTTGGTACCGCCAATGCGCAATATCCTAATCCTTTCGATTACCTGAGAGCATCTACATTGAATACTTACAGAACAGACCAGTCCTTGTTCCTGGAAGATGGATCGTACTGGAAAATCAACCAGGTTACCCTTAAATATAATATTGACAGGAAATATACCAGTAGGCTGGGGATCACATCGTCAAGTGTATACTTTACTGCAAACAATGTGTATACATTCTCCAACTATAAAGGTCCCGATCCGGAATTGGTATCACAGTTAGGGCGTGATTATTCTAACGGGTACCCTAACAGGAGGAGTTATACCATTGGTGTGAATGTTCAGTTTTAGTTAATAACAATTTTGATTATTCGTTATGAAAAATATTAGCAGGCTTTTATTGATCTCTTTTATACTTGTTACAACAGGCTGTAAAAAGTTCTTAAATGTTGATCCGCCAAGCAATCTGTCTGGAAATAATTTCTGGAAAACCTACGAAGATGTAGATAACTATACGAATGGTTTATTTGAATCGTTCAGGGCTGCAACTTTCCGCTCCAATATGAAATCCGGGGCGGGAAGTGATGAGTTCCCGTTTTTCCCTTTCACAGGCGATATGCGTATGGCGCCGGTTGTTGAAAATACAAGTGCCGGATGGCAGCGTACCTATATCAGTGGGTTAAGAAACAATAACCTGCGTTTATTTATCAACCGTACTACCTGGACTTATCCCGGTGTTAACGACTGGAACAGTTTGTTTAATACAACCCGTTTTTTTAACTGGGACCGTTTCTTTAAAGTAGTGGCATCGGCTAATATCTTAATTGAGAAAGTTCCGACTGTAGAAGTGTTAACGGAAGCAGAAAAGAAACGTTTTGTTGCAGAAGGTACCCTGATGCGTAACCTGGCTTATTTTATGATGGTACGCTTATGGGGGGATGTACCTTATTATACCAATGCCAACAATACTACTTCGTTAAGTCGTATGGATATGCGGGAGGTGTTAAAAAGAGGTGTTGCCGATCTGGCAGCAGTAGAGCAGGACCTTCCCTGGACCTATAGCGACCCGGGTAGAAGAGCTGTACGGGGAATGCGTGGTGGCGCTTTGATATTATTAATGCATATGAAAATGTGGCTGGCTGGTTTTGACGACCTGAATGCCGAGCAGCATTATCGCGATGCAATTAATTTTGGTATAGAGCTGACTACAAAAAATGACGGCGCTTACGAATTATTACCTTTTGAGAGATACAGGGAGATTTTCAGGGGCCGTTCCAAAGAAGGTCTTTTCGAAATTCCACAGAATATTAACTACGGAGAACGTTTTGGCTGGTCGTTCATATCGGACCACGTAACCCAATTCCTGTTAACGAACGGCGCATTGAAAAATACATACATGTATTGGGATGCAACATTCTTAAATAAGGTATTTCCTGCTGGCAGATCGGACAAACGTACCACTAACTGGTTAAAGAACAGGGCCAGTACTAATGGCGGCTTCTCCCTTACCAAATATGCTAATACCTTTATTACTGAGTCTGTTTTAAACATTGATGACAGCCAGATCCTGTTCCGTTATGTAGATGCGTTTTTATTACTGGCCGAAGCTTATGCAGCGGTAGGAGAGACCAGTTCGGCAGTTACGAACCTGGATATTGTAAAAGCACGTGCAGGGGCAGATCCGTATTCCGGCTCATCAGCAGATGACCTGAAAAAAGAAATATGGGATGAAAGATGCCGCGAGTTAATAGGAGAAGCGCATTATTATTATGACCTGGTACGTACTAAAAATATTCTGAACAGGGATTTAAGTTATTCTGAAACGGTGTTAACAACAGAGCAATTCCGGGCAGGAGCCTGGACCTGGCCTTTATCCGATGCGGTAAGGGTGAACAACCCCGCTGTTACTTATAACAATTACTGGAGGTAGAAAATATTAAGGGTAATAAGCAATTTAAAATTGGCCTTTGTTTATGAAAAAAGCATTTAAATATTTATTGGTATCGTTTCCGTTAGCGGCCCTGCTGTTGCTGGGCTGTAGTAAAAGTAATTATGAAGATGGCGGTACAACCAACCGTAAGTTCAATGGTCATACGGTAGCCTACCTGGAATCAAAGCCGGTGAACAACAAAGCCTTATTGGAGATCATTAACCTGGCGGGCTTTAAGAATGCACTGCAAACGGAAAACCTGACCTTCTTTGCGCCTTCTGCGCCTTGTATAGAAAGAACGATCAGGGAACTGAATGAGTTGTTATTCAGTACCGGCCGTGATACAGTAGTGAAATTAAGCCAGATAAAGCCTGAAGTATGGCGCTGGGCATTGGGTAATTATATTTTTAAAGAGAAAAGGTCGTTGGTGGATTATCCGCAGGTTGACCTGAGCAATAAGATCGTTTTTCCGGGCCAGACTTTTGAATCTTATACCGGCAGGTTTATGAATATTGGAGTGGAGTATGGTAATGCCAGCGGTATACAATATGCCGGGTACCGGAACCTGGTACTGTCATATCCTGTTTCACAAACGGACCTGGGTGGTTTTTGGTTGAACGGAAGGGTAGCCAGCAGCGATATAGAAACCAATAATGGCTTTGTGCATGTGATAGCAGAGTATGAAACCTCGTTGAACCAGTTTTATGTTGAACCCCATTATTTTGGATTTAACCTGGTGGACTTTGTAAACATGGCACTGGATTATGGTATTGGTAATCCTTAATACAATACCTTTTAAAAAGATATAGCAAATCAGTTTGAAATAAAAGATATTATGTTCATGAAACGTATAAACCGATATAGCGCCGGCCTGTTAACTTTTCTTGCAGTTGCGGGATTGTTGATGGCCTGTTCCAAGGATATTGAAAAAACCTCGGTATATCCTCCTTCAAGTTTTGAGGATATCAAATTCCTGAGCGGACTGCCTTCACCTTCACGCGGAGGAGAGGGAAGCGTGGTGGCTGTTAAAGTAAGAGGACTGAAAGGAAAAGAAGGCAATTTTAAATTCTATGTGGGCGAACTGGAAGCACAGGTAATTTCGGTAGCGGATAGCCTGGTAACTTTTAAAGTGCCTGCTGATGCCATTACCAGTACTTTATACATAAAATACCAGGATAAATACTTTTTCGGGCCTGATTTTATTGTAAGGGGTAAGTTATTAATTGACCCTGCATTTAATGGTTACACGGGTGCTTTGGCCGGTTCATCAACCGGTATAATCGCCGATATTTTACCGGATGGAAATGACTATATCCTGGCGGGTCTTTTTGATAATTATGGTAACGCGTCTACAGCGGCCAAACCAATCATTAACCTCGTTAAGATATCTAGTACCGGTGCCTATAAAGATGCTGTTACAAGGGGAACCTCCTCAGGGTTTTTAAACAGTATTACAAAGCTGAGCAGCGGTACCGCCAGTTACCTGGTGTCGGGTTCGTTCTCCGAATACAATACAAGAAAAGGGATGAATGGTATTACCACCTTACTCAGTAGTATGGCTCTTGACTCTGTGGATATTGATGTAGTAAACCCGGAACCGGTTTTACGTCCGCAGGACAGCAAAGACACTGTTGCCCGTTTTAATGGCGGCGTTTTTGGCACTGTATTAAAAACTTTTGTTACCAGTACAGGGCAATATATAGCGGTAGGTAATTTTAGCAACTACGTAAGCTATTTCTATGAAAGGTCTACACGTGATAATAAATTAATCGATATCAGGAATATTTCAGGCCTGATGCGTATGAATGCAGATGGCACCCTTGATTCAACATTTAACTACGATCTTGTTTTACACCGTGGCAAACCTGCCGCCAATGGCAGCATCAGCGGAACAGTACAAATACCGGGTAACCGCATTGTGATAGTGGGTTCATTTACCAGCTACAACGGCACTGCTAGAGGCCGCATTGCCTGTGTAAATGAAAGTGACGGCTCTTTAAATAATGCGTTCAATACCGGAAGCGGTGCTGATGGTGTTGTAACAGGAGTAACCTATAATGAAACTGCCGGTAAACTGGTGGTAGTGGGGGAGTTCCGCAATTTTAACGGACGTCCGGCGAATGGTATCGTAGTATTAAATACGGATGGTTCATTTGATAATACTTTCAATTTAAAAAACCTGGAAGGGGGCCGTATCAGTTTTGGTGGCCGTTTAAATGATGGCCGTTATATTATTACCGGAAGCTTTAAACGTTATGCTGAAAAAGGAAGGCCGGGTATAGCGGTGCTGAACCCCGATGGCTCACTGGCAGCAGGTTACAATAATATGGGCGCTTTTGAAGGGGTGGTACTAAAAATGTATGAAACCAGGTCTTCTTCGGATAATGTGGGAGTAGTGCTGGTAGGACAGTTTTCCCGTTTCGATAATACCAGTGTAAGCAGTGTTGTGTTTTTAGAGCTGCAACCCTAGTGCTTTGATCATTATACGGAAATACCATAACGAACAATAAATTTTTTGTAAATAAGATTCAACCAAATATTGCTGATATGATAAATACGATTAATCATAAAAAAATATACAGGCTGTTTTTAGGATTAATGTCGTTTTCGGCTGTAGCTTTTTTCTTTTCCTGTAATAAAGATTTTCCTAATAAGCTAACGGATAATGACATTGTAGATTCTACCTTAACCGGTACCATGGAGCGTAAGGTTTTGCTGGTAGTGGTGAACGGGGCCAGGGGTGAGGCGGTACGTACTGCCAATATTCCTAATATGGTTAGCCTGAGCGATAATGCAATATATTCGTGGAATGCTTTAACCGAATATAATAATGTAGGTATGCCGATAGCAGATGCTACAGGCTGGGCCAATATTTTAACCGGTGCTACTTCGGCGCAGCATAAAGTAACCAGTAATGATTTTTCAGGTAATGACCTGGCAGCTTATCCTACTTTCCTGTCAAGAATTAAATCGGCCAAACCCGCTGCAAAAACAACCGCCATTGTCAGCTCTCCGGCTTTAAAAACCAACTTGCTGACTGATGCAACCCAGGTGCAGGAATTATCAACCGATGCGGCGGTTCATACTGCTGCCATGACTGAATTAGGTACCGGCAGTTCTTCTCTGGTATTTGTTGAATATAATGGCGTGGCTATCGCAGGTGCAGCTTATGGTTTTGAAAATACGACTGCACAGTA
The DNA here is from genome assembly GCA_964445775.1 of uncultured Terrimonas sp. Taxonomy (GTDB): domain Bacteria; phylum Bacteroidota; class Bacteroidia; order Chitinophagales; family Chitinophagaceae; genus Terrimonas. Next base: position 5,653 of record CAYUMH010000134.1, on the reverse strand, counting down.
TATGAATGCGATTACACAGGTAGATACTTATATCGGTGCTTTGGTAGATCAGATGAAAAAAAGGGATAATTACAAGCATGAGAACTGGCTGGTAATTATTACTTCGAACAAAGGTGGTGCTACTGCTGCTGTTCCTACTGATCTGTCGGCTTACGGGGATTCCTGGCGTAATACTTTCACGATTATGTACCAGCCTAAGTTTACACCTCAATTTGTGCCTAAACCTGTTTCCAGCCGTGGTTTTTCGCCTTTCGCAGATTCTTCCTTGCGAATGTATGGGCGACCAACTGATGCAACCGGTGGTACCAGGGTGATCATTCAAAATAAACCGGGTGAAACCAACCAAACTTTATTTGATGTAGAGAACGGCGCTTTAACCGTGGAAGCTAAAGTTAAGTTCAATAAAAATGCAGGGGGGAATTATAGTTATAGCTTCCCACCCATTTTAAGCAAAACCACGGCCCGTACCGGTAGTACAGCGGGTTGGTCTATATTTAAAAATGGCAATGGCTTTACCGCTTACCTGGCAAATGGGGCTGATAATATACAACTTGGAGGTTCTTCAACCGGGTCTATCAATGATGATCTCTGGCATACCATTGCTATGGTGATGTACCGTGACGGCGCCACATTTCGTGTAGAATTTTATAAGGATGGGGACCTGGCCGCAAGTGGTAACAAAGATCTGGTGGGCTCTATTACTTCAACTGCTCCTGTTACGATAGGGTTTAACCCGGAAGTGTTTTCAACTGCTTATATGGATATGCAGATGACGGATGTGCGTATCTGGAAAACCAGGCTATTGGCTCCTACCATTAATAAATATGATTGTTTTGACCAGATACCTCCTGATCATCCCAACTTTGCAAGTTTAGTAGGGCACTGGTCAACCGTAAAAGCAAAATTAAATACAACGACAAATGCATTTGAAGATATAACCGGGAATGGCCGGGTAGGGTTGATCAACGCAGCCAATGGCGGAACGGTACAATGGACAAAATTTGATGAGATCAGCCAAAACCTTTGCCCTACCGGTCATGAAGGCTATTATAAAATTGTACCTAATAATATTGATATCAGTTTACAGGTAATGCAGTGGATGGGTATTAATACAACTACCTATAACTTAAAAGGCAGAAGCTGGATCACTAACTATATTAACTTATAGAACAAACAGTAATTGACTATAAAACATCGGAAATGAAAAAATATTCTTTATTACAACGTATTGTTTTAACAGTATTTACTGTGGCTTTCTTTACACAGTGTATTAAAAACAAGTATAGTTTTGAAGATGGGTATGACAGGGGCGGAGAAGTTGACCCGAATATCACCGTTGATACATCCTTAAAATTTATTGATGTATCCAAATTTGCTGCTGCCAGCGTGTTTCCCGGCTTGGTGTGTAATGCTACTGAAAAACCACGGCTGGTCAACTATACACAAACTTTTAACCTTAATTACTCTTTTGTAACAGAGGGATTACGTATCAGTAAGCCACCTGAACCTTTATTCAGTACAGGCTTATATGTAGCGCCGGGCGAGTTGCTGATTGTAGATGTGCCGGTAGGTATAAACTCATTATCCATACAGATAGGTGCCTGGACTGATAACCTGGCCAGTGTGGTGGATGCACCCAGGGATGCCCTTTTATATACTGTGGCGCAGCTGTCTCCGGGTCGTAATTATTACCGGAACTTATATGGCGGACCTATTTATATCACCGCTATCAGGCCCATCAGTACGCCGGTGAACCTCACTTTTACCAATGTTTTAAAAATGCCTGACTTTGTATTGGAGTCTGGTATGACACATGCAGACTGGAATGCCCAATTACAGGCCAGCTGTATTCCCTGGCTGGAGCTGAGGAGCAAGTATGTGATCTTTACCGTTCCGCGTGAATACTGTTTAAACCGTCCTATCTCCGATGTGGTGCGTTTAATGAACCGCTGGAACGAAGTGATCAAAAGAAACTACTATGACTGGGAAGGATTGAATGATAACCCGGCTGATGCAAGAGACCAGTCGCCTTTATTGCCCTGGCGCGTGGTAATGGATATTAAGCCATCTGTGGGTTACGGCCATTCGGGCTACCCGGTAGTGGTGACCAATGACTATGAGTGGTTCTCAGAGATCACCAATTATGAACAAAGAATTTCAAAAGGCATATCCTGGGGTATTTTACATGAGATAGGACATAATAACCAGCAGGGACGTTACTGGAGCTGGGGCAGTTTGGGTGAAGTGACCTGTAACCTGTTTGCCTGCCGCGAAACCAAATTGCAGGGTTATTTTAACCAGGCGCACCCGGCTTTGCCAAGCGATATACCTAAGGCTTTGACCTTTGCCAATGCAGCAGGTACAAAAGATTTTGATGGTACAGATGCGAATATTAATACGCCTTTTGCCCGTCTTACTCCTTTCCTACAGATCATGTTTAAATATCCGAATGGCGATTCATTGATCACCAAAATGTACCAGGCGGCCAGGAGGGCTTTACGTCCTTCCAATAACGACCAGGATAAACGAGATTTTTTCTATGAGACCATTTGTGATGCCACTAAACTGGATTGGACACTGTTCTTTGACCGTTGGGGCATTAAGATCAGTAATGTATCGGCTAATAAAATAGGCGCGAAAGGTTATCCTTATTATACAAAAGAATTATGGAAATACAATCCATTAACGGGAACGGGTGGTGATACAGAGGTGAATATTTATAGCAGAACGAACTGGTCAATCATTAATTTTAGTTCAGAACAAACTTCAGGTGAAGGAAGTTCTAATGGCATTACCAATGGTCCGATTACCACTATTTTAGATGGTTTTCCTGGAACTTACTGGCATTCCAGATATTCGTCTCCAGAAGCTACTCCGCCACATTATTTTACCATTGATATGAAATTACCTTTTACTATTAACGGTTTTTTCTTTGTACAAAGAAATGGGCAGCGAAAAATTAAAAATGTAAAAGTTGAGGTAAGTATGACAAATAATAATGATTGGGTGATGATTCCCAACGCTGTTAATCCATCGAGCCCAACAACCTTTACTTTGACTACCGATGTGACGCAACAGAATTTCACTATACCTCCTACAAGGTTCAGGTATTTCAGGATAACCGTACCTACCCAGGCAGATACGCATGAAGGCAATAACAATTTTGCAGCACTGGCTGAGGTAGGAGTTGTTTATTAATATGAGTCCGTTGTAATAAATTTAATATGATCATGAAACATACATTATCAGCTTTTGTAGTGATGCTTCTTACTGGATTGATGTTTTTTACTATTAGTTCCTGTAAAAAATATGCTGATCCCCCTCCGTATTTTGAAGAGGACACGGCATCAGGGGTGAACAGTCAACGCAAATTATTATTAATTGCTATTGATGGTTTAGTGGGAACGGAGGTAAAAACGATTGATCCGCCAACCATTAAGCAATTACTGGAAAAAAGTAAGTTTAGTTATAAAACCAAGGCCGAGCCTGTTACTACGGATGCGGCTACCTGGAAAACACTGATATCGGGTGTGTCTTATAGTAAACATAAGATCAAGGATAGTACTTTCATCTATTCTGCTCCTGCAGGCAGTGACCCGCATGATGCGCAGCCGCCATCTTATCCGTCTATTTTCTCCCGGATTCTTACTACACCCAGGGCAAGCCTGTCATCAGTATTGATTTCTCCCTGGGCTAATATGACCAATAAGCTGGGTGGTGAGTTGTTAAATAATGCAATGGCGGTAAGCAATGACCAGGTGGTAAAGGATTCTGCTATCAGTGTACTGACCAAACGTAATGCAGATATTATTGTGCTGAACTTTAATGGTGTAAGTAAAGCGGGTATAACCGGGGCTTTCAGTGCCGGTAATGCTACTTACCGTGCAGCAGTAACTACAATCGATGGTTATATTGGTGAGATCATGACCGCTTTAAAAGCTCGTCCTAATTATAATAAAACGGAAGAATGGCTGGTGGTGGTAACTTCCACACATGGTGGTTTGGGTAATAGCTATGGTGGTGGTACGGCAGCAGAAACAGATGTACTGACTTTATATTATAACGAGCGTATTAAAAAACAGGAACTTACAACGAGCAGTTTTAACTCTGCCGCTTTAAGTGGAAGAGATGGGGCTGCTATTAAAGCAGAAATGGCCAACGGAGATGGCCGCTTTAATATTGGGTTAGGACAACAAACCATACAATTTAAATTCAGGCAATCTACACCGGCAGGTTCCTGGCCGCATTTCTTTTCTAAAATGAAACAGTTTGTAGGTGATGGCTGGTCATTTTTCACTGGTACCAGCGGTGCTACCTGGGGCTTTAGTATAAGAGGAGTGGGAGGTACGGAAAGAAGACCGGAGACAGCTGCACCCGGTATTGTTCTGAATGATAAAAAGTGGCATACTTTAACTGTAGTGATCTATGACTCAACTGTAGCTGGCATACAGGAACGTTGGGTAAAACGGTTTACTGATGGTGTAAGAAATCCTGACCCGCTGGACAGGGTAAGACTGAGATCAGGAGCTATCTATCAAACCGTTACCAATACCGAGCCTATACGCATCGGCTGGGGAACCGATCCGGGTTATGCGCCGCCTACCTTTAATGTAGCTGATATTCGCTTTTTCAATACTGCCTTAACCGACCAGGAAATTGTAAGTAACCTGTGTTTACAGGATATTACGCAGCATCCTAAATATACTAACCTGATAGGTTACTGGCCTTGTGATGATGGGTATGGCATGGGCTTTTCTAATAAAGGACCACAAAACCAGACTTATACTTTCGGTTTGATGGGTAACTATAAATGGGCAGGAGTGGAAGAAAACCCCTGTGTAATGCCAGCTCCCGGACCGAACGATGTAACCTTTTTGCCGAAAGTAGTAGACGTTACCAGGCAGTTATGTTACTGGCTGAGAATACCAGTAAAGGAGAGCTGGAGCCTGGACGGTTCTGGTTGGCTGGAACTGTATGACAGCGAATTTGTAAAATAAATTTTTCTCTATAAGCAGCTAGTTTTGGTAAGCCCGGATGAGTCATCATTCGGGCTTTTTTGATATAATAAATTTTATTAATTACTATGTAGGTATAAAAAAACAATCGATTGCTTAGTAAAATATTTTTTTGATAATTATCAACCACTATTTTAAGTGTTTTAACGTATGACAATTGACGATTAAAATTTTTCTTATGTACTATTGAATTATTTTGAAATAAATAGTTATCTTCATAGTGAGCCATTAGAACCCCGTGCAAGATAGACCATGGATAAAACCGAGTCACTTGAGCCGAACCATTACCCACCTGCTTATTTTACTGTTCATGTTCACTTGTGCTTTAAAACAAGCACAGGCACAGGATATATCTTCCCCGGATAGCACCACAGCACTGGTATCAGGCAAATACCTTTCCTCCATCAATAAAACAACAGGCAAATTAGAAACAAGCCTGGATAAAAAAACAGCTAAGCTGTTACGTAAATTACAACAACAGGAAAACCGTATTTACAAAAAGCTACAAAAGACCGATAGTACAAAAGCCAAACAATTCTTAGAACAAAACCAGGCCCAGTATAAAAAACTGGAACAGGGTATTCAGAAACTAACAAAAAAAGGCAATACCTATATTCCTTCCTTAGATACACTGACCA
>CAYUMH010000133.1:0-12501 GCA_964445775.1 uncultured Terrimonas sp. | reverse complement strand
AAAAACTTTATCCCTGTTAACGAGCCCGATGCTAATATGCCTAAGCTGTTTAGCACCCTGCCCAGCCAGATCCCTGTTTCAATCAACAATTTTAATACTGCAACTACCGGTCGTAAAACCAAAGACGCTCCCGTACAACTGATGGCGGGTAAAAAGATGCCGATAGCCTTTAACGGTACAATTGTATCTACTACCTCCAAATATGAGGGGGCCATTGAAACAACTATTATCAGGCTCACTGAATACGAAGGCGCAACCCTCACCTTATCTACCCTTACCGATAAAGAAGGTAATAAAACCTATACCGGCCGTATCATCAGCATGAAACACGGCGATGTATATGAGCTGCAGAAAGTGAATGATGAATACCAGTTCGTGAAAAAAGATTTCAATCTTTTTGTACATGAATAAAACTGAGCTGTTTTCCTGATGACCTGATATCCTGTTCTATTTAAAATCCCCTTGTTATGAAAAAACTTTTACTCACCCTTTTTACTATTGTATGTATACATACCTGTAAAATATATGCACAGGTGCCTAAGCTGAGCAGTTATCCTTCAGCGAGTGCTACTATTTTCCTGGATTTTGACGGCCATATGGTACAAGGCACCAGCTGGAATTACCTGGGGCCAATTGACTGCGGCGCGTCTACCCTTTCAGGCTCCGATATTGAAACCATTTTTAACCGCGTAGCCGAAGACTATCGTCCCTTTAATGTAAACATCACCACCGATTCGGTAAAGTTTCTGAATGCTCCCCTGAACAGAAGGATACGTGTTATTGTAACCGTTTCCTCCAGCTGGTACGGCAGTGCCGGCGGTGTGGCTTTTAACGGCTCATTTACCTGGGGCGATGATACCCCAGCCTTTGTTTTTTCCCAGTTATTAGGTAATAATGTAAAAAACGTAGCCGAAGCTATTTCACATGAAGCGGGACATACCCTGGGTTTATTTCACCAGGCACAATATGATGCCACTACCTGTAACAAACTCACCGATTATAACCGCGGTGAAGGCACCGGCCAGATAGGCTGGGCACCAATCATGGGTGTGGGTTATTACCAAAACTTTACTTTATGGCATAATGGTTCCAATTCGCTGGGCTGTAACAGTCAGCAAAACGACCTGGAAGTCATTACTGATGGCCGCAACGGCTTTGGTTTCCGGGTAGATGATCATGGCAGCAGCTTTGCCACCAGCACCCCGGCCAGCTTTACCAATAACGAATTCCGTGTAAACGGCGTTATTATGCAGAATAACGATAATGACTTTTTCAGCTTTAATGTTCCGGCCACATCAAGGTTTGAACTGGATGCTATCCCCTACAATGTAGGCACCGGCAACGCAGGTTCAAATTTAGACATGCAGGTTTCCTTATACCATAGTTCTCATGCCTTGTTAAACGTATATAACCCGGGCAACTTACTTAACTCTATTATTGATACGGTGCTGGAAACCGGCACCTACTATTTAAAAGTGGAAGGCCGCGGTAACCAGTACGCCCCCAACTATGCCAGTCTTGGTTCTTATGCCTTACAGGCAAAAACAAATGGTCTTACTCCTTTACCTGTACGTTCCCTGAACCTGAATGGTAAACTGGATGGCAATAAACACCTGCTGAACTGGGTAATTGATGCCGATGAACAGGTGGTTAATTTAAGAGTGGAAGTATCAACTGACGGCAGAACCTTCATCCCTTTACAACAGGTTGAAAACAATGCCCGCAGCTACAGTTACCAGCCACTTAGCAAACAGTCATTACGTTACCGCCTCTTTGTTGAGTTTGATAACGGACGTTATTACTACTCCAATGCCCTTACGTTACAACCCCATGCTATTGCCGGACCTAAAGTAGCGGGTAATATACAGGCCAACGGACAGTTCCAGGTACTATCGCCCGACAAAATGCAATACCGCCTGTTTAATGCCGAGGGCAAACAAATACAGCAGGGCAACCTGGTAGCCGGTGTAAATGCCCTGCAGGTGAAACATGCGGCGAAAGGAATGTATATCATTCAGTATCAATATACTAACGGACAACAATCGACCGATAAACTACTTATACCCTAAGCGCTGTTAAAACTTAACAGAAGCATAATCCGTTCCCTATTTTGTCATTAAGAGGTTTTTCTATAACTTAGGAAAACCTCTTTTTATATGCATTGGAGAAAGTTTAATGGTGATCTTATCAATCTTCCTATTATCAACGCTGTCGAAAATGTGATCAAACGCGAAACCAACGCAGGCTTCAGACTAAAAGTTTGCATCGGAACAGATTCGCAGGTGAAAGGAAGAGACACGGAATTTGCTACAGTTATTGTTTTTTTAAGGGAAGGCCATGGCGGGTTTATGTTCATTCACAATGACAAGACCCAGCACAGGTTTTCTATCAAAGAAAGGATGTTAACCGAGGTAGCCAAAAGTATTGACATAGCTTACCAGTTATGTCATTTGTTTACACAGTATGATGTGGATATGGAAGTACATGCCGACATTAATACTAACCCGCAGTTTAAAAGCAATGATGCTTTAAAAGAAGCCATGGGTTATATACTCGGTATGGGGTTTGCATTTAAAGCCAAGCCCGAAGCATTCGCCAGCAGCAGCTGTGCCAACAAGGTAGTAAACTAGTACTAACCCATCACATCACGCCTTATTTTTTACGGCTTTTAAGTCGTAAGGATATACTACCCCCTAAACTTTTCTACACTACGCATCATTTATTGTCAATTGCTCATTGTCATTTGTCCATTGTCAACTGTCAATTATCCATTGTTAAATTGTGCCTATAAATCATAATTATTACAATTCCAAAAAAAATTGTATATTTGCATCTCTTATCCGTTATTGCTCACCTGATGTTTTAAAATAAATGCCGAGTGAAGGCTTAACGTAAGGCAGGTAATGTATCCAACGCTAGTTGAGATAGCCTTACCATATTATTTTAATTAAACTTTTTAATTGTGTTATTTAGTGAATTACAGCTTTCAGAGCCGTTATTACGTGCTTTGAACGAAGAAGGTTATACACAACCTACCCCTATACAGGAACAAGCGATCCCGCATGTGTTAAATAAAAAAGACCTGCTGGGCTGCGCCCAGACCGGTACCGGTAAAACAGCCGCCTTTTCCCTGCCCTTGTTACAGTTATTAATGAATGACAATAACAACACCGAAGGACAACGCCGCAAATTATCAACCCTGATATTAACGCCAACCCGTGAGCTGGCTATACAAATTGAAGAAAGTATACAGGCTTATGGCCGTTTTTCTGATATAAAACATACCGTGATCTTTGGTGGTGTAAGCCAGTACAACCAGGTAAACCGTTTACGTCAGGGTGTTGATATTTTAGTAGCCACCCCCGGAAGGTTACTCGACCTGATGCAACAGAACCATGTGTCCTTAAAAGACATTAAATATTTTGTACTGGACGAAGCCGACCGTATGTTAGATATGGGTTTTGTACAGGATGTACGCCGGGTAATTGCCCGCCTGCCTGAACGTAAACAAACCCTGTTCTTTTCGGCCACTATGCCGCCCGAGATTAAGCAACTGGCCGACATGTTATTGCATAACCCGGTAAGAGTAGAAGTAACCCCGGTTTCCTCTACAGCCGAAACCATTGACCAGGCCATTTATTACGTGGAAAAGCAAAACAAAAGAGCTTTGCTTACTCATATTTTAAAGGACGAAACTATTAAAACCGCTTTGGTTTTTGCCCGTACCAAACATGGAGCTGACCGTATTGCCCGCGACCTGTCAAAAGCAGGTATACGTACCGAAGCCATCCATGGTAATAAATCACAGAACGCCAGGCAAAGTGCTTTAAGCAATTTTAAAACACGCCGTACCCGTATCCTGGTGGCAACTGATATTGCCGCCCGTGGTATTGATATTGATGACCTGACGCATGTAATTAATTTTGACCTGCCCAATGTACCCGAAACCTATGTGCACCGTATTGGCCGTACCGGTCGTGCGGGTGCCGATGGAAAAGCTATTTCCTTCTGCGATTACGAGGAAAAGATTTACCTGAAGGATATTGAAAAGCTGATCAAAAAAGCGGTGCCGGTAGTAAAGGACCACCCGTTTGATGTTCCGTTAATGCATAATATACCTAAACCTGTTACCGCCACACCCGCCTATGGTTCGTTTGGGGCCAGCCGCGGTGGTAAAAGGGGCCGGACCTTTATGCAGAGAAGATAATTAAACAAAAAGGTATTGCAGTTGCAATACCTTTTTTTATTATTGGTGAACGTACAAACAATTACAGATTACGACCCCGTTGTTTTTCCAGCTTCCGCACATTCTCCCGCATGTCCAGTATTTTTTCCTTGGCTGCTCTCAAAAAAGCTTCTTCATTGTAGGCTTGCGGGTCCTGGTTATTATTCCTGAAATATTTTTTTAACCCGTTCACATCTTCAACATGTGCCTGTTTGGAGGTAACCACCAATGGCGCGGGGTTTACAGGTTTGCCATTATCCGTAACATCATAAAATACCTGCTCATCCGTTTCGGGGTTTACCAGCACTACCCTGTTCACTCCTTTACCGGTTGAATCATACACAACGAGTGCGCCTTTAAAAACAAAAAGTTTTTTCCCGTTTTTATCTGTTCCAAACTCTGCTGCGGTAGTCTGGTATTTTACCGTATAATTTGTTTTACAATCCTGGCAGGATTTACTGTCCCTGAGTTTGGGTACCGTATAAGCTATATTTTCTTCAATAGCATCCAGGATAGGTTTCTTGTGCAATTGCTCCGGAATCTCCAGCCTGTACTTTTTTTCGTCCTGTGCGTTAACATGTTGAGTTGTTAAAAAGGAAAAGACAAGCATACCCGGGATCAGTAACTTTTTCATCATTTAAAAGGTTATACCTAAAATTACAGTTTATTTGATTACGGCAAAATGCCATTTTTGTTAAATACGGGCATCCGGTGGTTACTAATATCCTGTAAAACAGCAATAAAAGCTTCTGTAGTAAATAATTCCCCATTTCGCAAGCCTCCGGCAAACTTTACAAAAGTGAAAATGTTATACTATTAAAATGCTATTTATACTTTTAAGTATAAATAGATACTTACCTTTGCAGCGATGAAAACAGAATTAGAAATAAACCCCTCTGCCAGCCAGGTTGAACTGGATCCCAGTTTGGAAGAAGTGGTATCGGGTGAATATAAGTACGGTTTTACGACCAATATTGATGCGGACGAGGCACCAATGGGTCTGAACGAAGACATTATCAGGTTTATATCCTCCAAAAAGAACGAGCCGGAATGGATGTTGGAATGGCGTTTAAAAGCCTACCACCAGTGGTTAAAAATGAAAGAGCCCAATTGGGGTAACCTGCAGTATCCGCCTATTAATTACCAGGATATTATCTACTACTCTGCTCCAAAACAAAAAGTTACGGTAAACAGCCTGGACGATATTGACCCGGAATTACGCCGCACTTTTGAAAAACTGGGTATTTCCCTGGACGAGCAGAAACGCCTTTCCGGTGTAGCCGTGGATGCCGTGGTGGATAGTGTTTCCATTGCCACTACCTTTAAAAAGGAACTGGCAGAACAAGGTATCATCTTCTGCTCCATGAGCGAAGCCATACAGGAACACCCTGAACTGATTCGCCAGTATATCAGCTCGGTGGTACCGGTTACCGATAACTACTTTGCCGCTTTAAACTCGGCCGTGTTTACCGACGGATCTTTCTGTTATATTCCCAAAGGCGTTCGCTGCCCGATGGAATTATCTACTTATTTCCGTATCAATGCCGAAAATACCGGCCAGTTCGAGCGGACCTTAATTGTAGCCGACGAAGGCAGTTATGTAAGTTACCTGGAAGGTTGTACTGCACCTATACGTGATGAAAATCAACTACATGCAGCGGTTGTTGAAATCGTTGCTTTAGATAATGCCGAGGTTAAATACTCTACCGTACAAAACTGGTATCCCGGCGATAAGGACGGTAAAGGCGGTATTTACAACTTTGTAACCAAGCGTGGTATCTGTAAAGGCGTTAACTCAAAAATCTCTTGGACCCAGGTAGAGACCGGCTCGGCCATTACCTGGAAATACCCCAGCGTTATTTTAAAAGGTGACAACTCGGTGGGTGAGTTTTACTCAGTAGCCGTTACCAATAATATGCAGCAGGCCGATACCGGTACCAAAATGATGCATATTGGTAAGAACACCAAAAGCCGTATCGTTTCCAAAGGTATTTCTGCCGGTTTTAGCCAGAACAGTTACCGTGGTTTAGTACATGTGGCCAAACAGGCCAGCAATGCCCGTAACTTTTCGCAGTGCGACTCCATGTTACTGGGCGATAAATGCGGCGCTCATACCTTCCCGTATATCGAGGTAAAAAACAACAGTGCCCAGGTAGAACATGAGGCCACCACTTCTAAAATTGGGGAAGACCAGTTATTCTATTGTAATCAAAGAGGAATTGATACAGAAACTGCTGTAGCATTGATAATCAATGGTTTTGCAAAAGAAGTAATGAACCAGTTACCCATGGAATTTGCCGTAGAAGCACAGAAACTACTGGCGATCAGCCTGGAGGGAAGCGTTGGATAAATACAATGTAAGATTTTCGATTTACAATGTAAGATATACACTAAAAATATTAAGTAACAACCATAAAATTTAGATAATCAACTAATTAGCGAATCAGCAAATTATCAAATTATCTTATTGTCTAATTATCTAATTATAATGTTAAGTATTCAAAATTTACACGCCAGCATTGACGGGAAGGAGATTTTAAGAGGTATTAACCTGGATATTAAACCGGGTGAAGTTCATGCCATCATGGGGCCTAACGGCGCCGGTAAAAGTACACTGGCCTCAGTATTGGCTGGTCGTGCAGACTATGAGATCACTGAAGGTAGTGTAACCTTCCTGGGTAAGGACCTGTTAGACCTGGCCCCGGAAGAAAGAGCTGGTGAAGGCCTGTTCCTGAGTTTTCAATACCCTGTTGAAATTCCGGGATTGAGCACCACCAACTTTATTAAAACTGCTGTTAACGAAGTTCGTAAATACCGTGGCCAGGAAACCCTGGATGCAGTTTCTTTCCTGAAACTGATGAAAGAAAAAATGGCCCTGATGAATATGGACCAGGTTTTATTGAGCCGTTCCCTGAACGAAGGTTTTTCGGGCGGTGAGAAAAAACGCAACGAGATATTCCAGATGGCGATGCTGGAACCCAAGCTGGCTATTTTAGACGAAACCGACTCGGGCCTGGATATTGATGCCATCCGTATTGTGGCCAATGGTGTAAATAAATTACGCAGCAACGATAATGCGGTACTGGCTATTACCCACTACCAGCGTTTACTGGATTATATTATCCCCGACTTTGTACACGTATTATACAAAGGCCGTATTGTAAAATCGGGCACCAAAGAACTGGCTTACGAGCTGGAAGAAAAAGGGTACGATTTTATCAAGAACGAAATTAATATTGAAGAACAAGCGTAAACCCCGGTTTACCGTAATTGCAGCAAATTAATAATGGATCACATTACATATTTTAAAGAGCAGTTTGACCAGTTACAAAGCGCTGAAGCCGGATCGGGTTTACAGGCTGTTCGGAGTAAAGCATTTGACACTTTTAACCAGTTAGGCGTGCCAACTGCCCGTAACGAAGAATGGCGTTACACCCGTATTGCACCCCTGTTCAATAACGGTTTCCAGTTTCAGCAAACCACCCAGCTGGTACTGGCCGATGTGGTAACACATCGCCTGCCCGGTCATGAAAAAGCAAATGAGCTTTTCTTTGTGAACGGACGCTACAATGCCGATCTGTCCAAGATCATCTCCCCTTCCCTACAGGTTTCGGCCCTGGAAGAAGCCCTGCAGGACGAAAGAAAAGATTTTGTATTAACCCATTTCGGACATAGCGGGGTTTACCTGCGTGATGGTATCAATGCTTTGAATACCGCATTGGTAAGAGATGCCGTATTGATCAGCGTACCCAAAAGTGCCGAGGTAGAACACCCGGTATATATTTATAATATTACTGACGGTCGTACTGAAAATACTTTATCCTTACCCCGCAGCCTGTTTCATGTAGGGGTGAACGCACAGATACAAATTGCAGAAACATTTATCACAATTGGCAACCAGGACAGTTTTACCAACCAGATCATGGAGCTGGTAGTGGAAGAAGATGCCCGTTTGGAATACTATATCATTCAGAATGATGCCAGCCAGGCCAATATTGTAAGCACAACACATGTAAGGCATATCGGTAAAAGTTATTCGCATGGTGTAACCATTTCATTGAATGGCGGCATTGTACGTAATAACCTGAACATTGTTTTGGAAAAGCCATATTGCGAAGCGCATTTATACGGCCTGTACTTTCAGCAGGGCAATAGCCATATTGACAACCATACGGTGGTTGACAATGTAAGTCCTAACTGTTTCAGTAACGAGTTATATAAAGGCATGCTGGACGATAACAGTACCGGCGTGTTCAATGGTAAAATATTTGTACGCCAGCCGGCACAAAAAACCAATGCCTTCCAGTCCAACAAAAATGTACTGTTATCAGGCGATGCATCGGTTAATACCAAACCGCAGTTAGAAATATTTGCCGATGACGTAAAGTGTTCGCATGGCTGTACCATCGGCCGCCTGGATGAGGAAGGACTATTTTACTTACAATCCCGTGGCGTGCCTGAAAAAGTAGCCAAAGCCATGTTATTACAGGGTTTTGCCAGCGACATTATTGATAAAATTAACATACCCGCTATCCGCAGTTATGTAGAAACCTTAATTGCGCAGCGCTTAGAATACACAGCAGATTAATGACTAATACAAGCGTTATACAACCGGCCCTTGATATAGCTGCCATCCGCAGCCAGTTCCCTATTCTTCACCGTGAAGTAAAGGGCAAGCCGTTGGTATATTTTGATAATGCGGCCACTGCACAAAAACCACAGGTGGTGATTGATGCGCTGGTTAACTATTATTCGCACTACAACGCCAATATTCACCGCGGCATTCATACACTTGCGGAGGAAGCTACCGCCGGCTTTGAAGCCACCCGGGATGCTTTTCAACAATTTGTAAATGCCCGTCACCGGGAGGAAATAATCATTACCAAGGGTACTACCGAGAGCATTAACCTGGTAGCCTATACCTGGGCCAGGCAACAATTGCAGGCCGGTGATGAAGTGATCATCAGTGGTATGGAGCACCACTCCAATATTGTACCCTGGCAGATCATTTGTGCCGAGAAACAGGCGGTTTTAAAAGTAATCCCTGTTGATGATAAGGGTGAATTAATAATAGAAGAGTATTACAAATTATTAACGCCGCAGACAAAACTGGTATCGGTAGTGCATGTATCCAATGCATTGGGTACCGTTAACCCCGTAAAGGAAATCATCACCGCAGCCCACGAAGTTGGTGCTAAAGTGTTTATTGATGGTGCACAATCTGCCGTACACCTGGATATTGATGTACAGGAACTTGATTGCGATTTCTTTGCCTGTTCCGTACATAAATTATATGGCCCTACAGGTGTAGGTATGTTATATGGCAAAAAAGAATTACTGGCCGAAATGCCTGTATTTTTAGGCGGTGGTGAAATGATCAAGGAAGTAAGTTTTGAACAAACCACTTATGCCGACCTGCCTTATAAATATGAGGCCGGCACCCCCAATATTGCCGATACGGTAGCTACCGCTGCAGCATTAAATTATGTGCAGGAAATTGGTAAAGCTACTATCCGTGCACATGAGGATGAATTATTGCAATATGCCACCAGCCGGTTATTAACTATTGATGGTTTAAAAATCATCGGCCAGGCAAAAGAAAAAACAAGTCTTATTTCATTTGTAATAGACGGCATCCACCCGCAGGATGTAGGTATTTTATTAGATAACCGTGGCATTGCGGTACGTACCGGTCACCATTGTGCACAACCCTTAATGGCAAGGTTTAAAATACCCGGTACCATCAGGGCTTCTTTTGCGGTGTACAATACACTTGAAGAAGTGGATGCCTTACTGGCAGGCTTACAGCATGCGGTAAAGTTATTGAGATAAAACGCCCGTTCGTTTAATTATAAATATTCAAACCTGGGGAACTTGAAATGACCATACAAGAAATAGAGAAAGAAATAGTAGAAGAATTTGCACTGTTTGATTCCTGGGATGATAAGTACGAGTACCTTATTGACCTGGGTAAAAAACTCGCTCCCCTGCCCGATGTGTTTAAAGTTGATGAAAATAAAGTAAGGGGTTGCCAATCCACCGTATGGCTGGTAGCCGATTATAAAGACGGTAAGGTATATTTTACCGCTGAAAGTGATGCCGTGATTGTAAAAGGGTTGATCAGTATGTTAATAAGGGTTTTATCAGGGCATGCACCGGATGAGATTATTAATGCACCGCTTAATTTTATTAACGAAATAGGCATGACGACGCACCTGGCACAAACCCGTTCCAACGGGCTGTTGTCGATGGTGAAACAGATGAAAAATTATGCGCTGGCCTATAAAATAAAAAATCAAATCAATTAACCACATGGATAAAGAAACGTTGCGGCAGAAGGTGGAAGATTGTTTGCAAACAATTTATGACCCTGAATTGCCGGTAAGCATTTTTGAACTGGGCCTGATCTACGAAATTAATATCAGTGATGACAATGTGGTGAATATTGTGATGACGCTGACCGCACCGGGATGCCCGGCTGCCCAATCCCTGCCGGTAGAAGTAGATAATAAGATAAGGGAGATTGAAGGCGTGAAAGATGTATTTGTGACTGTTACCTGGTCGCCGGCCTGGAATAAAACCATGATGACAGAAGCCGCCCAGTTAGAATTGGGTTTTATGTAATTTTTAATCAAGTAACCGACAAATGAAAATAACATCGCAGGAAGAATACGGTCTGAGGCTGTTGATCCGCATTGCCGGTTGTACCGACAAAGCAGGCATGACCATACGTGAGCTGAGCGAGGCTGAAGGACTGACCAGTCATTATATTGCCAAACTTACCCGTGTATTACGCATGGCCGGTTTTATTAACAGTACCCCGGGGCACAAAGGCGGTTATGTGCTGGCCCAACCTGCCAATGAGATTATATTAAAACCCGTACTGGAAGCCCTTGGCGGCGCCCTGTACAGCAAAGACTTTTGCGTGATGCATGCAGGTACTTTAAAGCTCTGCACCCACTCTATTGACTGTTCTGCCCGCTCCCTGTGGCAGATGATACAGTTTACCGTTGACCAGTTATTAAGCAAGGTAACTTTGGACGACCTGGTTAAAGATGAAAGCCGCTCTACCCAGTTTTTAAAGGACATCCTAGAGAGAGCTGCCTTACCTGCTGAAGCGGAAGCATAGTCTATCTTTGTACTTTTTTGCTTCCCTTGTCAACCTATGGCAAACATAAAGTTTTACCCTCCAAAACTGTTTCTATGACTAAACTGTTTGCATTTTTCGTTCTCATTATCTTTTATTCCCCTTTGGTTTATAGCCAGGATACCCCTGTTTTTCAATCGGGGCAGGATGGTTATTCCAGTTACCGTATTCCCGCAATTATTAAAGACAAACAAGGCAGGCTGATTGCTTTTGCCGAGGGCAGGGTTGATCATGCCGGTGATTATGGCAATGTAGATATTGTATATAAGATAAGTGCAGATAATGGCAAAAGCTGGGGGCCTGTACAGGTTGCCGTTGATGCCGGGAATTTACAGGCCGGCAATGCAGCCCCGGTTGTTGATTTATATGATAAAGCTTATCCCAATGGCCGTATTTTTTTATTTTACAATACCGGCAATAACCATGAAAGTGAAGTAAGGGCCGGTAAAGGCTCCAGGGAAGTTTGGTATATCACCTCTGCTGATAATGCCCAAACATGGTCGGCCCCTGTTAATATAACAGCCCAGGTACATAAAGTAAAAAAATCACCTGCCGATACTAGCACGGCAGCAGCAAACGACTGGCGCACTTATGCCAACACACCAGGCCATGCGATGCAGTTTGTTACGGGTAAATACAAAGGCAGACTATATGTAGCGGCCAATCATTCACAGGGTCCGCCACAAAAAGCCGGTAAAGATTATTTTGCCCATGGTTTTTACACAGATGATCATGGCAAAACATTTTCGCTTAGCGCCACCATTCCTTTTGAAGGCGGTAACGAATCGATGGCTGCCCAGGTTGCTGCCAACGAATTATACATGAATACCAGGAACCAGCAAGGCAATGTGCGTAACCGGATCATCAGTTATTCCGCCAACGGAGGTCAAAGCTGGGATACCACTTTTTATGACAGCAACCTGCCCGACCCTGTTAACCAGGGAAGCACTTTATCGTGGTTAGATAAAAAACAATTTATACTTGCGGTATGCAATGCGGCCGATACAAAAAACCGTGATAATCTTACCTTGCGCCTGTCAAAAGACAAAGGTAAAAGCTGGTATTTTACCAAAGTCATTGCTAAATCACCAGGGGAATACAAGGGCAGTTATGCCGCCTATTCCGATCT
>CAYUMH010000132.1:0-12580 GCA_964445775.1 uncultured Terrimonas sp. | reverse complement strand
GCAGGCAGTGCCACCACTTTCCCGGAAGGCGGCAGTGTAACATTGAGCAGGACCAGCGGTACAGGAACAGCTTACCAATGGCTGCGCAATAATACAGCCATCAGCGGCGCCACCGGCTCCAGTTATGTGGCCACCGAATCGGGTGATTATACTTTAGCTGTTACCAATGGCTGTATTGACACTTCTGCTGCGATTACAGTAACGGCTGCCATTCCTGATGCACCTAATAATGCGATGGCCTTTAACGGCAACGGCGGTTATATTGACCTGGGATCAGCCATCACGGCCAATTCCATCCGTACCCTTGAATGCTGGGTGAAATTTAATAGCCTTACCGGCAACCAGGAGATCCTGAATAAATCAAGTACCAACAACGGCATTGAACTGTTATTATACAATAACAGGCTGGCCTTCTTTTGTATGCGTACCAACGCCAATGTTAGTCATGTTGACTACCTGACCAGTAACCTGGTAACAGGCCGCTGGTATCATATAGTAGCTACCTGGAATGGTTTAGACAGAACCACTATGCGATTATACGTAGATGGTGTTGCAGTGGGTGACCGTATTGATGTTGGCAACCTGGGCACCGGCGGCGTATCAGAGCCGGCGGTGGCTAACGGCAAAGTATTGGTAGGCGACTGGAATCTTTTTGACCGTCCGTTGAATGGCGTGGTGGATGAAGTGCGTATCTGGGACCGTGTTCGTACACAGGCCGAGGTAAGAGCATCTGCTTATGATACGCTTGCCCGCAATACCCCGGGATTATTGGCTTATTTACGTATGGACCAGGGAATTGCTGCCGGTAATAACGTGGGCATCACTACAGTAAAAGATTATAGCAGTTATAACCGTACGGCCACACTGACAAATATTACCCGTACCGGAAGCGGCTCAAACTTTGTAGAAAGTTATGCGATGGTAGCGCCTATGCCCGTTACGGCGAGCAGTGTTAACAGTACAGGATTTACCGCTAACTGGACAGCCCCCGCAGTAGGTACGGTTAATAATTATTTATTAGACGTTTCTACTTCACCCAATTTTACCAGTTTTGTTAGCGGTTACCAGGCACGCAATGTGGGCAATGTAACCAGTTTTGCTGTTAGCGGTTTAACCAACGATACTACTTATTATTACCGCTTAAGAGCGAATAAAACCACCCTAGCCAACCAGGGCGCTTACAGTTATGCCAGTGTGAGTGTAATACCCGCCAGTACCTTGCCGGCCAGGTGGGATTATTTCCAGTTACAATCACAACCCAATGGCAACCTGCTGCAATGGGGAACCATACAGGAATCAAACACTGATTATTTTACCATTGAACGCAGTACAGACGGGCAACGTTACACTACCATCGGTACAAAGAAGGCTGCAGGAGAATCGGCTGAAAAGAAAGCTTATAGCTTTCATGATGCAGCGACAACCCCGTATGAGAAATTGTATTACCGCATCCAGTTAACCGACAGGGATGGTACGGTGAGTTATTCGGCCGTAAGGATCCACCAGGGACAAGCAGCCACTGCCATTAAAATTTATCCTGTACCGGCCAAAGATCATGTATATATACAATTACCGGCTTATGAAGGCAGTACAACAGATAATAAGATTTTTGATGTAACCGGCCGCCTGGTGATGCAGTTCAATATGAACAGTAACCTGCAAAAAGTAAACATCAGCAGTTTACCAACCGGTTATTATTTTATTGTACTGAAAGACGGCAGCTATCATAAATTTGAAAAAAAGTAAAAAGTTATACCACCTGATAGCAGAACCGCATATGTTGTCCATATGCGGTTCTTTAGTTATACTTCATCCGCCGCAACGAAATTAAAAAGCTGCATAACGATATGCAGCTGAAGTGTGCGACGCAACCGGGATGCCACTTGTTATACCGCTGATAAAATTATTAAAAATCAACCGGGTCATAAATTTTCCATGGCCGTTATACATTTTTCCAGGTTGATGCCTTTGCCTAAAACCTTGTTGAAGATATCACCCATTTTTTTTAGTCGTGCCGGTATGGTTTTGATGGTAAATTGTTCCGGATATAAACCTTTTTTTACCTCTTTCCATAGTAATGGCGTTGATACCGGAGCAGCAGGTTTGGGACGTACGCTGTACGCACTGGCGATGGTCTGGCCTTTGCGGTTCTGCAGGTAATCGACATATATTTTATGCTTACTCCTTTTTTGTAAGCTGCGTTCCAGTGTAGTGAGATCGGGCAACAGGTTATTTACCTGCATGGCCAGCAGGTGAGCAAAATCTTTTACCTGTTCGTATGTATATTTATTGTTCATGGGTATATACACATGTAACCCGGTAGCACCCGATGTTTTGCAAAAACTATCCGCCCCTATTTTATCCAGTATTTCTTTAGCGGCATTGGCAACCTCGATCACATCATCAAAATCGTTTTTATCAGAAGGATCAAGGTCCAATATAAGATAAGTAGGATGATCAATTTTACTGACCTTGCTGTTCCAGGGATTCATATCAATGCAACCCAGGTTGGCCAGGTATAATAAGGTAGCTTTGTTATTACACAGAATATAGTCAATATCTTTTTGGGTACTCTCTGAATACAGTTTCACCGTATCCACCCAATCAGGCGCCGTATCTCCTGCATCCTTATGATAAAAGCTATCGCCTGTAATACCATTGGGAAAACGATTTAAACTTTCGGGCCTGTCTTTGAGATAAGGAAGAATGTAACGGTATATTTCATTGTAATATGCGATCAGGTCAGCTTTGGTATAACCCTCCTCCGGCCAGTATATTTTACCGGGGTTGGTCAGCTTTACCGGGTGACCACCTACCTGTACCATATTATCAGCGCCGGTATCCTCACCCTTATTTTTTATCTTTTTGACTGTTGCTTTTTTAGCGGGCAGTTTTTTTCGGGTGTTTGTCATAAGGGTTGATTTATCAGGACGAAGTCCCATAAAGACCGGATGCCGGAAAATGCCATTACGGGTACGGTGTGTAAATTTAATGGTGAATACCAGCATGGGCTTAACCCAGGTAGCGGGTGTATTGGTGGCGGGTGTTTGCTCCAACGGGCATTTTGTAACCACCAATGATTGTAATACACGGAATAGTTCATCAATAGAACGTTCATCGAAGCCGGTACCTACATGACCACAATAACGGAGTGTACCCTTTTTGTCTTCCTGCGCCAGTATCAATGCCCCGAATTGGTTACGTGTACCCCGCGGTTCGGTATACCCCACGATCCTTACTTCTTCGGTAAGCTGGTGTTTAATTTTAAGCCAGTCTTTACTGCGTACACCAGGCTGGTAAATACTACCGGCCCGTTTAGCGATCATCCCTTCCATATGGTTTTGCTGCAATGCCCGGAAGAACTTTTTACCCTGCCCCTGCACATGGTCACAGTACCTGATGAGATCGGTCTCTATCAACGCTTCCTTTAACAACTCTTTTCTTTGTACCAAAGAAAGTGAAGTGGTGTCCTTACCGTGTAAACTAATGAGGTCAAATACCTGGTAAGCAATCGCATTGGGATCGCCGGCCTGGTAATGTTGAAGCGCCTGGAAATCGGGAAACCCTTTTTCATTATATACTACCACTTCCCCATCTACCACCATGGTTTCGGATTGCAGGGAGAGTTGTTCAAAAACGGGAGCGAACTTTTGCTCAAAGGAAAGTCCATTCCGGGAATAGAGTTTTTTATTTTTACCCAACTCGGCCACAGCTCTGTAACCATCCCATTTTATTTCAAAAAGCCAATCATCATCATCAAAAGGTTTATTGCCGGCTGTTGCCAGCATGGGTTTTATATAATGCGCCAGTTTCTTTTCCTTTAATAAAAGCGGGTCGTAATTTTTTTGGGTAACAGGTGAGTTGGCTGCGGGCTTTTTCTTAACAGCAGTACTTTTTTTTGCCTTTACCCTTGCAGTGACTTTCGATCGTTTGGAAGTGAGGTCTTCCGCATCATATTTTTTTGTAACCGCATATTTATCCTTGTGTTTAATGAGTAACCAGGCATTTTTTTCACCGGTTTTCATTTGTACCAGGGCAAATGAACCCTTCAGTTTTTTACCATGCAGTTCAAATTTCAGGGAGCCGCTTTTCAAACCGGCAAGTAAGAGGGTCTCTTCTTTTTTACCGGTCTTTTTTTCCATCGCCTCATAAGTGCCTTCATCCCATATCTCCACCTCACCTGCCCCATAGTTGCCTTCGGGGATACTGCCTTCAAATTCACGGTAGGCATAGGGATGATCCTCTACCATCATGGCCAGCCGTTTATCATTGGGATTTAAAGAAGGACCTTTGGGTACAGCCCAGCTTTTTAAAACACCTTCCATCTCCAGCCGGAAATCGTAATGCAGCCGGCTGGCCGCATGGCGTTGTACCACGAAACGAAGTTTGCTGTTAACACTTTTTTCCTTTTTCCCTTGGGGCTCCGTTGTACGTTTGAAGTTTCGCTTTTGTTTGTATTTTTCCAACGGCATAAAAAGCTATTTATATTATGAGGCTTTTTTTGTTTTGGAAGCAGAAAGGCTTGCTTTGAGCTGCGACATGAGATCCCTGGCCGTACTGTGTACCACTTTCATTTTAGTGACCGGCATTTTTTTACCTTTTGCTTTGGCCCTGATTATTTTCATTAAAGCGGCCCGGTAGGTATTTTTATAAGCTGCCGGATCAAATTTTTTGGTTAACTGGTCCACCAGCGAAACAGCCATTTTCAATTCACCGGGTTTGATACGTTTTTTTGAAGTTTTCAGGTCCGCTGTATTCCTGATCTCTGCGGCGTACCTGATCCGCTGGAAGATGAGCATATCATTATATACCCTGAGTATACCCAATACTTCTTTACTGCGCATCACAAAAGTGCCCATACCTACTTTACCCGTTTTTTTAAGGGCGGCTGTTAATAACTGAAAA
Source organism: uncultured Terrimonas sp. (assembly GCA_964445775.1). Lineage (GTDB taxonomy): Bacteria > Bacteroidota > Bacteroidia > Chitinophagales > Chitinophagaceae > Terrimonas. The sequence goes on along the minus strand of CAYUMH010000132.1, from coordinate 7,675 downwards.
GGAGCTTCCCCGTCTTTCTGGGGTTTGAGATAGTAAGGTGTTTCAAAATATACACTATCAATTTCTGCTTCTTTTACAAAAGCATCAATGGTGAGGGTTTTTGATTTTTCCGGCCTGGCTTTTTCAAAGTCTTTATCTTCCACTACAATATAACGGTCATCCAGCTTGTAACCTTTTACAATACTGCCCCAGGCTACTTCCCTGCCGGTATTTTCGTTCACCCGTTTATACTTGATATTGGCAAGGTCTTTTTTATCCAGCATGTCCAGGTCCAGGTTACTCTCCTGTATGGCACTAAACATTTTTACCGGTATGTTTACCAACCCAAATCCAATAGCGCCGGTCCATATTGCTTTCATGATATTGGTGTTGTTGAACACTATACGCCTAAAAAACCGTACCAATTATGCATTATTGCTTACCAGCCAGGGCTTATCCTATCTGTATATAAACAAAAAAGACTGCCCCACCTAAGGAACAGTCTTTTATCAGTAACCGGGATCAATGTATTATTGTACCAGTATGGTACTATGTTCTTTTAATCCGTCAGGCGAAAGCAACATCAAATGATATACCCCTGCCGGAACCGTTTTTTGTAAAGTAACAGGATGAACAGATGTATTACCCGTATGATTTATATTACCACTGTATATAGTTTGTCCTGTTGTGGCATATAATACAAGCTGGTATTTACCTGTTAACCTGTTTTGCAGGCGAACATTCAGCTGACCACCTTTTACAGGGTTAGGATAAACGGAGAAACCGGTTGTGTATAATAAACGGATGGAAGCCGTATTACTATAGTAAACAGTACCCGATAATCTTATTTCTTTTACCCTGTAAGCTACCATACCTGTACCCGGGTTTATATCCACCCATTGGTATAACTGGCTGGCCTGCGGCTGTATTGTACCAATAGTAACAAATTGAATGCCATCTATTGATCTTTCTATTTCATAAGCCACCGCTCCCTGCTGATCGATGGTTTCCCATTGTAACTGCACGGTACTGCCTATTTCGGATAGTTTTAAACTATTGGCACGGATAGGCAGGGTAATAATGGCGGCTGAACTGGCAGAGTATACCGATGGACAATTACCGCTTTGTACCACTGCACGGTACTGTGTTAACTGTGGTGGATTATTAACAACTATCTGCGCCTGGGTATAAGCAATATCGGTAATAACCGTATTGAAATTATCAGTAGAGGATTGCCATTTTGTTACATTACCGGTATGACTGTTGAGTGTGAACACGGTAGTACCGGGATCACTGCCGGCCATAGAAGATATACCACCTGCTGCACTGGCGGGGTTTACAGTTGCAATAACAGGTACACGTTGCGAACAACCCGTTGCTGCTGCATAGTAAGTAGTAGTGGTAGCCAGCGAAGGAATGGAATAGTCATTGGTTGTAGCCTGTACCGTACCACCCGATTCAACGTTGTACCAGGATACGGTGCCGGAAGTAGCTGTTGCCGATAAGGTAACCGCCCCGGTTCCGCAGCGTTCCACTGCACTGGTGGAAGAAATACCGTTCACCGTTAAACTGATAACGTTGGACAGATCACCGGGACAACCCGCACCGGGAGATACCAGTAAACGATAGCTGGTTGTTCCTGTAGTCGCTGTGTTGGGAATTTCAACGGATGTATTGGCACCGGCAACATCCTCGTAAGTTCCGGAAGCATTACGCTGCCATTGATAAATAAGATTGCTGCCACCTGTAACGCTGGATGTGAACTGTGCAGAAGTATTCACACACACGGTGCCGCCACCGGAGATAGAAACTGCACTGGCCCTGGTACCGGCTGCTGCTGTTATAGTGAACACACCACTGATGCCTGCATTACCATTACCCTCCTCATGCACTGAAGCACGGTAATTATATCCTACGGTGGCATTGGCCACCCGTAAACGGTCGGTAGTAGCACCCGAGTAGTTACCACCATTGGTAACCGTATGCCAGGTAGTACCGCCATTTGTTGATTCCTCCCAGGTATAAGTCAAAGCGCCACCGGCTGCCGGTGTACCTATTACTTCCAGGCTGGCCGTACCGCCGGTACATATCCTGGTTACCGAAGTCTCCACACTTAATGCCGCATTGGGAGGCAGGTTAATAGAAGCGGTGTTATAACCGATAAAAGCATAATCGCTGTTACCGCTGGGTGTAATTTGTAATGCCTTTACAGTGGATGCATTGGAAGCATTGATACCAAAGCTGGACAGGTTAAGACTTACCAAACGTATATCCCTTGTGGTATTGGTACCGCTATTGGCCACATCATAGGGTCTTGCCGCATTATAGGGAACACCGGCCGCCATGGTGAAAAGGTCGAGTACATAGGTACCAAATCTTGGCAGGAGTGTCATGTCCTGTGTAAAGGAATTACCCACCATATTACCGGCAGCATCCAGGAAAGTAAATACATCATTGGACGAAGTAGGAGAAGCGATCTGTGTCAGTACCAGGTCCGGCTCTGCATCCGATGCCTTACTGGCATCAATATTATAGATCTGGAAGGTCATGGTAGCGGTGGAAGGAAGGTTGGTTACACCGGTGCCCATGTCCAGCCCGTTAATACCATCGATCAAGGCTTTTTTTATAGTATAAGAGGACACACCGGCAACATAAGCGCTGGTGGCCGAACCATCTACTTTTGATGCGAGTGAAATATAGGTTGAGCCTGAACCCGAAGCCACACCGGCAATAGCAGCCACCGGCAGGGCTTTAAAAGTAGCCGGTACAAAACTGATGCTGTTATTCGTCAGTTTACTGTTATCAACACCTGTTGAATAGGTAACGCCATTATGCGTAAATCCTAACAGGTGGTGACTGTTATCGGGATTAGTAGTTTGCGGATTACTGGCCCTTGCACGCCAGAATCCACCAAAGTCTGTCATGATCTCGGACGTGGGTACATAAATAAAACCAGTGCTGCTTGCAAAACCGGCCGGATTGGTTACCATTACCGCACCCGATGCTGTTACCGGCACTGTAGCCGTGATCTGCGTAGCCGAATTAATAGTGAATGTTGCGATATTACCGCCTATACGGACATTAGTGGCCGTAGTAAAGTTTGTACCGGTAATAATAATGGCCATACCAGGTGCGGCTGACCTGGGTGTAAAATTACTGATAGTAGGTTGTGCTGTTGCAGCGGCTCCAATAGCCAGCAAAAGTAAAAACGTACATAAAGATCTCATCATGATACTTGTTTTAAGAACAGGCATAAACAGTCATCCGGTTCAGGGAAGCATGCTCCTGATCAGCATAAAAAAAGGATTGTGTAGTTGCGGTCCCGGTTACTGTCATGTCCTGTTTTAAATTATAAAATATTGGATTGAATACATGTTTAACCATACCGGAACAGGCATAACAATCCCTGTACATAGTTTTACCTATCTACGCCGGGTTTATTTACTATTCCGGTAAAATATTATCCCTGGTTCTTTGAATTAGCGGCAGCAGTATACCTGGCAAACGCAGTGTTTCCTAAAGAATGAATAAAGGGAATGTGGTAAAGGGGGTAATAAAATAACTGTTGCAACGTCCTCAAAGAGGTACGAGCCACAAATGATTGATTCTTCATATAAAAAAATATTGGACGGTTAACCCGGGGATGAACCAGGCAGATCATAAAAACAATGATCTATTACCCCACAAAGATACAAAATCAACCTTAAAATTTTGCACTAAAAACAGCCAATTTGTTGACATATATCATCTTATTTAACATTTTCATCATTTATAACATTATGACTGTTATATCTCTTACTAATATCAACAATTAAAATGGTGGTTGCCGTTAACAACGGGGATATTTAGATAGTGATCCTGCCCCCGGTTGCTGGAATGGTAGCGCCGGACACATAACTGCTTTCATCTGCCGCCAGGAATACAAAAGAGGGTGCTATTTCTGCCGGCTGTCCCGGCCTGCCTACCGGCGTGTTTTCACCAAATATATCCGCATCCTGCCATTTGGTCGATGGGATCAGGGGTGTCCATACCGGCCCCGGAGCCACTGCATTCACCCGGATGCCCTTATTATTGCTTAAAAATATCTGGCTTAAATTGGCGGTAAAGTTTTGTATGGCCGCTTTGGTTGCCGCATAGGGCAGCAGGTCATCAGAAGGATGATAAGCATTGACCGAAGTGGTATTGATAATACAACTGCCGGGCTTCATATGGGGTTCGGCCGCCTTACACAAATAAAACATGCTGTGTATGTTTACGGCAAAAGTATGTTCCCATTCGCCCGACGGAATATCCTGCAAGGATTTCCTGGCCATTTGAAAGGCGGCATTATTCACCAGTATATCTACCCTGCCCCAGGCTTTAACAGCGGTGGCAATAATTTTTTTACAATGTTTTTCGCTGGTAATATCGCCCTTTACCAATATACATTCCCGGCCGGCATCTTCCACATACTGCGCCGTATCGGCCGCATCTTCATCTTCGCGGTCATTGAGGTAACTGATAAGTACATCAGCCCCTTCCCTTGCAAATGCGATGGCTACCGCTTTTCCTATACCGGAATCACCGCCGGTAATGATCGCTTTTTTACCTTTTAATTTCCCGGAACCTTTATAGGTTTCCTGGCCATGATCGGCTAAGGGCTTCATGGCAGCTTCCACACCGGGGAATTCCTGTTTTTGTTTGGGGAAAGGAGGTTGAGGATATTTTGTCCTGGGATCCTTTGTTGTCTTTGTATTTTTCTTTGCCTGCTTTTTCATACACCATATATTTAAATGTATCATTTAATTTGATGGTGGCAGCCTGTAAGTGCAATAGCATTATCATTGCACGGGTATTTATACAAACTTCATTCCAACTAAAGTTCCTGTATATAAAAAAGGCCGCTCCTTTTAAGAACGGCCTTAACCAACTGATATATATGTGCTCATGTGTGACGATAACCTGTCCTGTTATTCCAGTATTTCAGCCAGGGTTGCTGTTAACTCTTCGCCCCTGATATTTTTAGCAATGATCTTACCTTCTTTATCCAGCAATAAATTCTGGGGTATGGCTTTGATATCATATAATTTAGCTACCTCATTATCCCAGAACTGCAGGTCCGAAACATGTGTCCACTCCAGCTGATCATCGTGAATTGCCTTTAACCATTTATCTTTTTGTCCCGGGCGATCCAGTGAAATGCCCAATACTGTGAAATCCTTGTTTTTATATTGCTGAAAAGCAGCTACCACATTAGGGTTCTCTGCCCGGCAGGGACCACACCAGCTTGCCCAGAAATCAATAAGCACATATTTGCCTTTAAAAGACACTAAACTTACCAGGTTGCCGGAAGTATCGGCCTGTGAAAAAGGAATAGCAGGCTTGCCGATGGCTAATTGCCTGGCCGTAGCGATTCTTTGTTTAAATATTTTACCGGAAGGCGTATTTTTTACTGCAGGACCTAATAAGGCGTAAACCGGTTCCACTTTATCTGCATCAATAGCATAACCGCTGTATTGCGATAACGCGTATATAGCTACCGGGGATTGTTTACCCTTTATTTTAATATACGCTTTGTATACCTTTTCCTTAATCACATCATTTAAGGAATCTATTTGCTTACGGACAATCTTCTCAGCTGCTTCATCCTTTTCTTTACGGTGTTGTGAACTTTGCTCATATAATACTGCAAACTCCGGGTCATACCCTGCCACCTGTTCTTTTATACCCAGGTATTCCTGGTGAGCCTTAGAACCAGATACCGCCGCATTTTTGATGGAATCTTTTATCAGCACATTTATTTTACCCTGCTCAAAAAACACACTCAGGTTATCCGGAACAATACGCTGTCCCTTTACCGGTGTTTTTTTCTCAGCAGGTTCTATCCGTAACTGTCCCAGTACAGGCTCGTCCAGCCAGGTTTTAAACACTACCTGTTTTACATCGCCTACCAGTACACTATCATTATAACGCACTTTGGTAAGGGAATTATAATAAGTAAAGAACACTTTTTCGGCCTTGTATGAAAGATTGTTAAGGTCAATCGTTACCCTTACATTTTCTTTCGGCGCTTTTGTTTTTTTGCCTTTACCCGGATCATGGTCCATTGCCTTTGCAGCCTGTAAAGTCATAACAGCCAGACCTGGTAATAAAAACCGGAATGCAGTCTTCGTCATATTTGGTTGATTTATTTTAATAGAATAGTTAGCAAAAATAGTATGTTTTAATTAGTCTACAAAATAAGTAGACTAATTAATTATACAAAACAAAAAAGCGTATGCATAACATACGCTTTTAAAAAATTTAAATAATTATCTATTTAAACAATAATGAATAGGTCTTACCTGCCTGGGTAGGCATATCATATAATGTTGTAACCGGTATACGGGTATCTGTCAGCTTTGCTTTTGGGTTTACAATAGGCTTGGCAATCGCATCAACCGCATAAAACGGGTTGCTGTTTTCCCCTTTGGCGGGAGCCAGGCTATTTGTAGTGGGCTCCGTTCCCTCCTGCAGCCTGATACGCAGGTTACCACCTAATGCAGCGGTAACCGATAAGCGGGTCACTTTACCATCTTTCCAATCCATATCGATCACAAACCCGCCTCTTGCTTTCAATCCTTTTACCGAACCCGTTTGCCATTCATCCGGTAAAGCGGGTAACAGCTCTATACTACCATCCTGGCTTTGCAGCAACATCTCCGCAATACCGGCAGTGCAACCAAAATTACCGTCGATCTGGAAAGGCGGATGCGCATCCAGCAGGTTGGCATAAGTACCACCTCCCTGTCCCTGTTGGTCAACAGCCGGAACAAAGTTCAGTTGGTTTTTTATCAGTTTATTGGCATGGTTACCATCTTTCATCCTGGCCCAGAAGTTTACCTTCCAGCCCATGCTCCAGCCCGTGGAGATATCCCCTCTTATCAATAAGGTTTTATTCGCCGCTGCAAACAGATCAGGATTACGGTATGGTGATATCTGGTTGGCAGGATGTAAACCATATAAATGGGATATATGCCTGTGGCCGTCCTTGGGTTTGTCCCAATCCTTTATCCACTCCTGTAATTGACCGTATTGTCCTATTTGCATGGGTGGCAACAAAGCCCGCGTTTTACGCAGGGTATCGGCAAAAAGCGGATCGGTCTGTAAAATACCGGCCGCCTGTATGGTATGCGATAATAATTCAAATACGATCTGGTTATCCATGGTGGTGCCATAAGTTAGCCCTACGCCATTGCCAGCCGCATCTTTCATATAACTGTTTTCCGGGCTCATGGAGGGCGCTACCACCAGCCAGCCGTTATCCGGTTCTTTTTGTAAAGCATCAACATAAAAAGTAGCGGCGCCTTTTAATACCGGGTAGATCTCTTTTAAAAAGTTTTTATTCCCGGTAAATAAATAATGTTCCCATAAATGACGCGTTAACCAGGCCCCGCCCATTGGCCACATACCATAAAAACCGCCATCCACCGGTCCGTTAATACGCCACAGGTCCGTATTATGATGCGTAACCCAGCCACGGGCATTGTATATTTTTTTAGCCGCTTCCTGACCGGTTACCGATAGTTCTTTCACCATCGTAAATAACGGATCTCCCAGCTCACTCAGGTTGGTGATCTCACTGGGCCAGTAATTCATTTCGGTATTGATATTAATGGTGTACTTACTGTCCCAGGCCGGTTTGGTTACATCATTCCATATACCCTGCAGGTCGGTA
>CAYUMH010000131.1:0-12847 GCA_964445775.1 uncultured Terrimonas sp. | reverse complement strand
GCTTTAAGCCAATACGAAGGTATGTACCGCCGTAACCAGGTATTGGGTAAAAAAGAAGGTGTTTGGGTAGTAGATGATTTTGCGCATAACCCGGTGAAGTGCGCCGCAGCCATTGCATCCTGCCAGCCGGTAGCAGCCAAAGTAATTGCCTGGTTCCAGCCACATGGTTACGGGCCTACCCGTTTTTTACGAAATGATTTTGTAGAAGAAATATCCAAAGTATTACGTCCGCAGGATGAAATATGGATGAGCGAAATATTTTATGCAGGCGGCACGGCCACCAAAGATATTTCCGCAGCCGACCTGATCAATGATATTAGGGCAAAAGGAAAGCATGCTTACTTTGTTGAGCACAGGAACGACCTGCTGCAACAATTACGTTCGCATTTTACGGATGATTGTGTATTGCTGTTAATGGGAGCCAGGGACCCATCCCTGGAAGCTTTTGCCAAAGATGTATGGCAACAATTATGAAGCCAGGCTAACCCGCTCCGGTGCATACAAACACAGGCATAATACCATTAATAAGCTGTCACCGGTGGGAGAGGTAACGGCTGTTTTATCAATATTATAAGTAGCAATAGGCGCCTGTTCGGCAATGTTATAAATGTTTACAGCCGTTTCGGAGTTGTTGATATGCTCGGCGTTCACATAATAGCGGGTGTCACCCACACTTACAAACTTCTTGTTGTTCTCATTGCCAATTCGGCCAATAGTTTGACCGTACTCATCACGCAATACCACTTTGTTTTTAAAGAACCCTTCTTTACGCAATAAAAACACACGTTTTTCGCCCATTTCAAAATTCACTCTTGCTGCATTTGACGAAGGATGAAAGTCCAAAGTCAGCAGTTTTTTGCCATTACTTAATAAAGTAAAAACAGAATCGCCAAACGCTGAGGTAATTTTTTGCCAGATCATAACAATCAGTTTTTGCAGGAAAATGAGATCAGTTTAAATAAGCCGGATGAGAGTCATTGTTTGAATCTCAATGCTTTAGTAAAACACTTACCTGCGGTTTGAGGATGTAAAAATTGGGAAAAACGGTGGGATTAATTAGCACAATCGTAAAACTTAACAATTTGGTCATAATTAAATAACATTGGTTGTGGGTAAATAATGCATTCAGTAAAAATGCCGACCTTTGCAGTAATTTTAAACGATATGCTCACACCCATAGAAGCGCAGTTTTTAGCCCGTGCCATAGAGTTATCCCGTTCCGGGATGGAAAACAACGAAGGTGGCCCTTTTGGGTCGGTAGTGGTACTTAATAATAAAATTATCGGTGAGGGTAATAATAAAGTAACCTCGCTTAATGATCCTACGGCACATGCCGAAGTGGTGGCCATCCGCAATGCCTGTAATCACCTGGGCAGTTACCAGTTAACGGATTGTGATATTTATACCAGCTGTGAACCTTGTCCTATGTGCCTGGGGGCTATTTACTGGGCACGTCCGCGCCGGGTAATTTATGCCAATACCCGTAACGAAGCGGCAGCCATTGCTTTTGATGATGCCTTTATTTATGATGAGATCAATGCCACACTGGCCGACCGGAAAATACCTTTCCTGCATGTGCCCGATGCAGCGGCCCTGGCTGTATTTGAACAATGGGTAAAACGGGAAGGGAAGAAGGAGTATTAAACTATTGCCCCTTTGTTTTTAAATAATGGATAACAAAATAGGCCATAACCACCAGCATTAATACCAGGAATACGGCAATATAGATCCATGTCTGGTCTTTGATCTCCAGTTTTTTGCGGAATGCTTTTTTCTTAGCTGTTTTTTTCTTTAACTCGTAGTTCAGCATCTCCACGGTGTGGTTGATATGCTGTTTATTTTGTATGGCCTGTAAACCTTCCAGGGCTTCATTCTCAAAATCATTATCCAGCAACTGTTCTTCCAGCAAATGTTTGTCATTGGCCGATAGTTTGTCGTTCAGGTACATCAGTAGCTGTTCCTGGTCAATATCTTTAGATAAATTGGATAATATGTCTTTTAAGTCTTTTGACATTATGGTTTATGCGTTTGCTCCTTTAGTTTTTTCTCGATCAGTATTTTAAGGTTACGTTTACCGTTTTGAATATAACTTTTTACCTGCAGTAAATTATACCCGCTTATATCCGCTACTTCCTGGTAGCTTTTTTTCTCCAGGTAAAACAAAGTTACACATTGCTTTTGCTCTTCATTCAATTCCAGCAGGGATTCCTCCATCAAATTCAGGGTAAGGTCATTTTGCAGTAATTCCTGCGTATCCGTCCCCGTATCCTGCAGCAATTCGGCTTTTTCCGTTAAGCTAACCGGCGATTTACCGTTTTTTTCCCTCAGTTTCATTAAACAGTGGTTTTTGGCCACCATGTATAACCAGGATTTAAAATAATCAACTTTGTATTTATGCAGCTCCTGTATCACTTTTAAAAAAACCTGTTGTACGGCATCCCTGGCCTCATCCTCCTCCTGTAAATACTTCATGCACACACCCAGTAATAACAGGGTATATCGTTGCAGCAAAACGCCCAACCATTCATTATCATGATCCTGGTTAAACTTTGCCAGCAACTCCTGGTCGCTTAAATGCCTGTATTTATCAGTTGCACCCAAATGCTGATCTTTTATATATCAAAAATAATAGAATGTACGTAAAATGGTACATTAAGTTGGTTTCTGCTTATAAGATGCAATATTTGTTATTTTTCATATCTACATAACATGTAAATGATAATTTTGTACAAATTATTTTAATGGAATATGCAATTGTGACGGTACCGGCTGCACCCGTAAGAAGAAAACCCAAACACCAGTCCGAAATGGTGAACCAGTTATTATTCGGTGAAGCCGTAAAGATTCTCAAAGCTAAAAACAGCACCTGGATAAAAGTGAGAAGCCTGTATGATGATTATGAAGGGTGGCTGACTTATCACATGATCTATCCCGTTAAAAAAAGTATTGCCGAAAACCCGGTCAAATTTGTGAGTACCGACCTGCTGGCGGCTATTACGGTAAAAGATGTACAAATGCATATTTCCGCCGGCGCCAGTTTGCGTATTGATGCGCCGGAAGCCTTGCCGGAAGGGGAACGTTTCCCGTTCTTTAACGGCACCGTGGTGAATACAGATAATACAGTACCCGGTGCGGAACTGGTACTGGCTTATACCAAAAAATGGTTAAATGCACCTTATCTGTGGGGCGGACGAACACCCCTGGGGGTTGATTGCAGTGGCTTTGCCCAGGTTATCTATAAACAAATGGGTGTTAAATTACCCCGTGATGCCTGGCAGCAGGCACAGGGCGGTCAGACCATTAAAAAATTAAAGGATGCCACCACCGGTGATCTGGCGTTTTTCGATGATAAGGATGAGATTGTACATGTGGGCATCTTACTAAGCCCCACCGATATTATTCATGCCGCCGGTAAAGTGCGTATTGATACTATTGACAAGGATGGTATCATTAATGTTGATACAGGGAAGCGCACTCATTCTTTAAGGGCTATCAAACGTTTCTGGGGTACCGTTAATCCATAATTTTTATGATACCGGCTGCCGTTTTTCATGGCATCCCGGTTGCCTCCACAGCATTGAGGCGGGCTCCGTTTAACTGCCCTACTATTGATCAGCAAAAAAACAGCCGTAGTATTTGCATACTACGGCTTTTATGTAAACGTTTTGGTATAAAGAACAAAAGTTTACAGTTTCTTTACTGTGGTCGTTGATCGTTGTTTCTTTCGTGTTCGGCGTTGTAGGCTTTTAAGATGCTTTTTACCAGACGGTGTCTTACCACATCTTCCTCATCCAGCTCAATATGACCTATACCATCAATATTACGCAAAATACGTACCGCAGTTTGTAAACCGCTCCGCTGGTTACGCGGAAGGTCCACCTGGGTCATATCGCCGGTAATAATGGCTTTGGCATTAGCGCCGATACGGGTTAAGAACATTTTTAACTGCAGGTCGGTGGCGTTCTGCGCTTCATCCAGGATAATAAAGGCATTATCCAGCGTACGGCCACGCATATAGGCCAGGGGTGCAATTTCAATGGTCCTGGTGGTCATATAATAACCTAACTTATCGGCAGGTATCATATCATCCAGGGCATCGTACAATGGTCTTAAATACGGGTCGATCTTTTCCTTCAGGTCGCCGGGTAAAAAGCCAAGGCTTTCACCTGCCTCCACCGCCGGGCGGGTGAGGATGATCTTTTTAACGGCCTTGTTCTTTAAAGCCCTTACCGCCAATGCTACGGCCGTATAGGTTTTACCGGTACCGGCCGGGCCAATGGCGAATACGATATCATTTTTATCAGCTTCTACCACCATTTTTTTCTGGTTAGCCGTACGGGCACGTACCGATTTGCCGTTGGGACCAAATACCAATACCTCGTTAGGGTTTCTTTCTACAAAATTGTCTACCACCTCGGCATCATCGCCACCTAATACCTGTTCAAAATAATTGTCGCTCATATGGCCGTTACGCTCCAGGTAAGAAACGATCAGTTCGATCTTCTCACGGGCTGTGCCAATCTGTTCGGGGGATCCGCTTAACTTTAATTGTGTACCGCGGGATAAAATTTTAAGTAATGGGAATTTCTTTTTTAAGAGGTCGAGTTTGCCGTTGTTTACACCAAAAAATTCAATGGGGTTAACGGTTTCCAGGTTAATAATCGCGTCAGTCAATGTTGTATCAGTTTTAATACTGCCTAGTGCTTAAGCAAACAGCATTTATTTTATAAAACCGGCAAGGGTAACCGGACTTTTAGTTAGCGTCTTTAGCGTATTGCCAAAGCTTACCCTTTGTATCCAAATTTAATTTATTTAGTCCGTAATTTCCTAGTACAACTTATGCACAAATGTTAATTTATTTTTAAACGGTTGTCAGCTTCTGGCATGGGAGGGAATAGGAGGGGAAATAAGAATGATATAACAATCCGGCTAACGATTTGTTTACATTACACTGTTAGTAATTCATTAAAGTAAGGTCCATTCCCGCTGCAGATTTTCACGGGCAGGTGTTTCCAGTAACCTGTAAAAGTGGTTGGTTTTAAAAATACGGTCTATGGATAAAAAATGCTGCAATACTTTTTTACGTCCCGGGTTGTATAAAAAATCGGGGTAGATGGCGTATTCCTTTCTTACATTTTTATAATAGGTTTCATATACTTCCCAGGACTGGCCCAGGATAGAAAGATCGGCATCGGTGAAATAATTAGTATCAGGGTCGGTAGCTTGCAGGTGGTTTTTGGTAGCTAATATCTGTGCCGTACAACAATTAATGATGCTTTCGCTTACTCCCGCCTGTTGCAGGCGTTGCTGTGCCAGTGCGGCGCTCTTTGCTTCATTGTCTGACCGGTGCGCCAGGTAAATAATATCGTGGTAAAACAAGGTAAATAAAACCGTGTCCCAGTTTTCTATTGTTTGTTGTAAGGGCTGTAATTGTGCTAAAAGATGTTCCAGGTGCTGCAGGTTGTGGTAATATCTTTTTTTACCCGAATAGTTTTTCTCTATCTCGGCCCATAGTTCGTTTACCAGGCTTTTATTGCCGGTATACCCGGCTAGTAACTGTATGAATGTCGTTTGCAGCAAAATTTATTTTCTAAATATTATGTAAGGATATTTGTATTATATGGTCTCCGTACCAGGCAGATCCCAACGGGTAAGTTCTTCTTTTACCGTTTTACTCAGCTTATTGATCCATAGAACTAAAAGGATAGCAACGATATTTACACTTAACTTTAATGTGTCTTCTCCCGTCATGGTGTTAACGGTTACTGACGATATACCGGCACTGAAATTAAACTCAAGTGAATCTGACATCGCCAGTCCGGCAAATATACTTACACCTGCGGTATAGCTAAAAGTAAAACCAGGTAACGCAAAACTTAATACCTGTAATACCTGGTTCAGTAAAGAATGTTTTAAGGCATTCCTCTTTGTCTGGATACAGCTTATTCCACAAAAAATAGAATAACCAAAAAGGGCCAGGATCAATATAAAAATTACAATAAGCGCTATATTAAAGACAGGAGTCTGAATTATGGCCCACAAAATCAGTAACACACCAATTGCGCCTCCCGCAATTTGATAAACACCTAATTTTAATAAAGCCGAGATCGTTTCCTTTGAAAGCCATTTTTCCATAAGTAAAAGTGATGATTTGGTTTGTTTTATTTGTTAAGGTTTGAATTGTTCCTGTATTGTTTCCGCTGCCTTTAAAGATTGTAACATAATAACCGGCAAGCTGCCTGCCATTTTTTGTCCTGCCGGGGTTTTGTAAAACTGTACCATGGCATTTACTTCTGCATAACTGAACTGTTTCCGGTATATCCATGTAATGGCATTGTCCAGCCATTTTTTGCCGTTGCCGGTGGTGAAAAAAGCTTCCAGTTTATCCAGCTCTTCTTTATTGGCATTCTCTTTTGTTCTCTCTTCGGCAATTTTATAGGCCACGGCTTCCGTGATATTGAAACCGCCTCTTAGTTTTCTGAGTTCGTTTATTTTTTTAGTGAGCTTGTCCTTAGGCACTGCGGAAGTGTCTAATTGATAAGCCTTCATTTCGGTCATGAGTTTTTCAAAAATGCCTGCATCCTGCGCATGAGTGGTAATGCCAAAAAGAATGGCCAAAATAACTAAGAGTTTTTTCATGTTCGTTATTTTATTGTTTAACAACAGGAGTGATTATTTAGCCCAGCTGAATAAAGCATCATCAGTGAGGAATTGTTTGTCAATATAAAGTTGGGCATGAAATATATCCCTGATGATACCAGGTACTTCCTTTTTATTAACGGTATAAGGAGTTCTGCGAATAGTAGTGTAATGCTCCAGTACTGCTTTTCCGGTCAGGTCTTTTACTGTTTCCAGTTCCAGTTCTTTCCCGGTTTTCTCAGCTATATAGAGCGCACTAATAAATAAAAGGATGCCGGATACAGCGATCTTCCAGTCAAAGAAAAACGCAATACAGGAAAGGAGTATACCTATGAGCAATGTGGCGGTTAACCAGCCGGGGTAAGTTAAAAAGTTAAGCCGGACACCCAATGCACGTTGAAATTTATTGACTTGCCGCCGACGATTTACAGACGGGAAAATATCTGCCAGCCTGCTTTCGGGAAGGATGGTATTTTTATCCATACCGTTTGTTATAAGGATAGCCTGACGGATTTTATAAAATGCCTGTTGTGAGGTGCAATCTTCTTTGTGTGATTGTTGTATATGAGCTGTTACTACTTCACAGAAATCGCCGAAACTACGTACGTTTAAAAAATCATCATTCTTAAAGCGAATATCAAATGTTTTTTCAAGAGCAGGAAGGATATCAGCGATCTCCTCACTATCATATTCATCCAATTTCAGGTTTTCTGTGGCCTCCATTTAATAAATGTTTATACCTTAAATATACTTTTATACGCGGAAATGATAAATTCAATTTCAACTATACCTGGTGCTGTTGAGGCCAGGGTAAGCCCTTACCTGTTTCGCAATATAATTTCAAGCTCCATAAAAATCGTCCCCATGTGTAATTACATTCAGCAAACATAGGTGTATAATCCTTCCAGTTATCATGGTGAAAATGCAAAAGGGTTAAGGTGCCTGCCGGTTGTTGTTCGGCCTGCCCGGTGATTTCGGGGTATAAACTTTGTATGGTCCTTGTATTTACTGTTGCCAATTCAAAACGGATATCTGTACCGATCCATTCAGCTGCACCGGCTGTACATAACCAGGTTACCAGTTGTGCCGGCTGCAGATTGGTAATCTTCATTTCTTTGTAATAGTCAGGGCCAAAGTTAAAACGGGCTATACTGTCTTTCTCCGGCAGGGCAATGACACCCGGTGTCCACCAGGCAGCTAAACCTCCCTGGCTGGTAATAGCCTGGTAAACTTTTTCAGCCGTTGCGGCAATGAGTAATGTATGGCGGATATGCGGCATGGAATTAAGTGAATGTATACACAAGATACGTCAGAATAAGTTGATGCCGATAACGGGGACCTTCTCTGTGCTATGCTGTGAAAACCCAATGTGAGACTCAGTGGTACTCACTAAATATAATACTACCAGCGTGCAACAATTTTAAAGTTAATCAACCTGGGGGTAAGGCGATTCGGCATCAGGTAAGTAGTATTGGAAAAATCCTTGATGAGCAGGTAGGAGATGGTATTATCCCTGTCGATGATATTAAATACTTCCAGCGTGGCCCAGATATTATCAAAACTTTTGAAAGGACTATGGCTGCGGCGTTTGCTGCGGTCACTGTCCAGGAGCTGGTAACTGAAACCAATATCAGCACGGATATATTCCGGTATCTGCATGGCATTACGGTATTTTACACTGCCGGGAATATTATAAGGCAGGTTGGTACCATACAATAAGTTCAGGTACATTTTCAGGTTTTTATTGGTAGCCAGGTAGTCCTGGAAAAACATACCAAAAGTGATGAGCCTGTCTGTAGGGCGGCGTAACCAGCCCTGGTTTACGGTTACACTGTCAATAGGGTTGTTGTTATTATCGAGTGTATAGTTTTTATAGGTATCGCCTTCAATGTCCTCACGGGTGCGCATAAAGCCGATGCTGATCCAGCTTTCGGCATCTTTTACCAGCTCGCCATACAGCCGCGACTCTATGCCCACAGCATAGGCTTTGGCCATGTTCTCACCAAAATAACGCACCCTTACATTGTCAATATCATAAGGCACCACATCGGTCATGTGTTTATAGTAACCCTCCACGGTCCAGCGCAGGGGCCGGTTCCAGCCGGTAAAGTTATAATCAAAGCCCAGCACACCCTGCCAGCTTTTTTGTGCTTTTAAGTTGGTATTCACCGTTCCGTCGTACCGGCGTAACTCCCTGTAAAACGGAGGCTGGTGATAGGCACCGGCCGCAGCACGGATAACAATATCTTTTTGCCAGTTGGGTTTCCAGCTGGCGCCAATGCGGGGCGATAATAAAAACTCTTTGTTTAAACTGTTATAGTTAAAACGAAGCCCGGCAGAAAGGGTGAATGATTGCAGTGAATCGCCGAATAAAATATTGTCCTGCAGGTAACCGGAGTATTTATTGATATCGAGATCGGCCCTGGAATTAATTACTTTGGTCAGCTGTATCGTATTGGGGTCATAAGGCAGTGAATAACCTGCCGAATCCTGGTATTCCCACTCGTTCATTTTATCGTTGATCAGTGTTTTATCATAAGCCAGGCCCCATTGTACCGCATGTTTGTTGATGGTGTAATTGCCTTTATGCGAAAAGTTCCAGTTTTTAATGTTTAAGGTATTGCGGGAATAGTTGTGAAAAATACCGGCCCCTAAAGGATTGACAATGGTGCCGAAAGTGGGTTGGGTTTCATCAAAATCACGGTCGCCGAATAAGTACGCCCCCGCAATATCAATGTTCTCGGTTTCGTCGTTCTCAAAACGCGAAGCCATCCATTTTAGTTTTAAGTTTTTATGGACAGTATTGGTGGCAGATATGCCCACCATATTGGTAGTATATTGGTCTTTTTCCTGGCCCTCAAAGTATACATCCAGGCCCAGGTTGGCGGTGAAATACGGGGTGAAAACAGAAGTGGTTAACTGGCTGTAGGCCGGCTGCAGGTAAAACTTGCTGCGGGAAAAGTTGGTGAATAATTCGGTCTGCCATTTTTTGGATAGCTGGTAGTTAACCAGCAATTGCATATCGGCCGAGGAAGGAACATAGTTACCCTGTGTTTCCTGGCGGCTTAACAGGTTACGGTTGCTGCGGTTACGTACACCAAATAAGTAAGTAAGCCGGTTATTGATGCCCGTGCCTTCGAGGTGCAGGCCCTGTTCCAGGATGCCTGCATAGGCGGAGCCCCCGAATTTTTTCGGCGTTTTGTATTGTATATCCAATACACTGCTCATCTTATCGCCATATTTACTGGAAAAGCCGCCATTATAAAAGTTGATATTGCGTACCAACTCGGGATTAATAAAACTTAACCCTTCCTGCTGACCGTTACGGATGAGGTAAGGACGGAATACTTCAAAGTCATTTACATAGATCAGGTTCTCGTCAAAGCTGCCGCCACGTACCGAGTATTGCGAAGTAAGCTCGTTATTACTGCCTACAATAATTTTGATCATATTTTCTACCCCGGTGGTAACGGATGGCAGGTTGATGATGGATTTCGGGTTCAGTCTTACCAAGCCTGCTTCACGACGTTCCCGCTGATCACTTACCACTATTTCCTGCAATACATTCTCCCGTTTATGTAAAATGATGGTGATGGTTTCTTCTTCGTTGGGACTGAGTAAAAAGTTTTTTTGAATGGGGTGGTAGGCCGTGTGGCTGAATACCAGGGCAAATGCTTTATCTGCAAGGGTGGTGATTCGGAAGGTTCCCGAATCGGAAGTGGTTTGACCTGTCTGCTGACCCAGTATAACTACAGAAACGCCTGCAACAGGTTGCTCATTCTCATCGATAATAATACCGCTGACAACAGCTGTTTTCTTTTGACCAAAGACAACAATGTGCAGTAAGAGTAAGCAGCATAAGGCAAAAATATTGCGACAATTCATGGGTGGCGTAACCGGTTTAACAGCAATATTACACAATAAAATACTATTGCTAAAAATGGAGTAATTTGCCGGCGGGGAGGAGAGGAAGACGGAAAGTCAGAAAGACCGGAAGTTGGAAAGACGGGAAGACGGAAAGTTGGAAAGACCGGAAGTTAGAAAGTCCGAAAGACCAGAAGTTGGAAAGTCAAAAAGACCGTAAGTCCGGAAGTAAAGCAGTAAGCAAGCCGGGCCGGTTTAACAGTCGATAGAGATTTATTAATTGTCAACTGTCATTTGTCAATTGTCCATTGTAAAAGGCGTAAGCTAATTGAAAGTAATAAATAACGATACAGAACTGGATGCGCTTTTCCCGGATTGGGCGAGGGCATTGTCGGGCAGGCACTGGTCGCCGATGCATGTGGCCGCCAGGGCCGCGGATTTTTTGGCGGTACAACCGGGCACAAAAGTGCTGGATATTGGCAGCGGGGTGGGAAAGTTTTGCCTGACGGCTGCGATGTTTCACCCGGCCGTTAATTTTTATGGTGTGGAGTTCCGCGAAAATCTTGTTACAGTGGCCAATGATTGCGTCAATACGCTAGGGTTGACCAATGTGTATTTTGAAGCCCGGGATATTAATACGGTGGACCTGAAAAATTATGATCATTTTTATTTCTATAATTCCTTTTATGAAAATATTGCGATAGATGAAAGGATAGATGAAAAAGTAGCCCAATCCGTAAGCCTGTATAAACATTACCAGGCCTACCTGTTACGCCAGCTGGAGAAACTGCCTTCTGGTACCAGGCTGGCTACCTTTTACGGTAACGATACCTATATACCCCGTAATTATCATGTGGTAGGTACTTATATGGATGAATTGCTGAAGTTCTGGATAAAATTGTAATAAAAAACGGAGTGTACCATACACTCCGTTTTTTATTATGATCAGTTCAATAAACTTATTGTAATTCAGTAGTAGGTACCGGGTCCATATCGGTAAATACCAGGTTTTCCCCGGCCATGGCCCATATAAAGGAGTAGTTGGCAGTGGCTGTACCGCTGTGAATGCTCCAGCTGGGTGATAAGATGGCCTGTTCGTTATGCAGGAATATATGGCGTGTTTCATGGGGCTGCCCCATGAAGTGAATGATGCGTTGATTCTCCGGTAAGTCAAAGTAAAAATAACTTTCCATGCGCCTGTCGTGGAGGTGCGGGGGCATGGTATTCCAGATGCTTCCGGCTTTAAACGAGGTTACACCTAATACCAGCTGACAGCTCCTGATACCATCCAGGTGAATGTATTTGTTGATCACCCGGTGGTTATTGTTCTCCAGGCTTCCCAGTTCGGCCGGTAAGGCTTCGGAAGGTTTCATTAAACGGGTGGGGTATTCCATATGTGCCGGGCAGGAGAATAAAATATATTTGGCCGGGTTGGCGGCGTCCTTGCTGGCAAATAGTACCTCCTGTTTGCCTTTGCCGATATAAAGGCAATCTTTCTTTTCCAGGTCAAATGTTTCACCATCAACCGTAATGGTACCGTTACCGGCAATATTGATAATGCCTATTTCACGGCGCTCTAAAAAGTAATCGGCTTTCAGGTTATCGTATGTGTCCAGTTTTAAAGTAGTGTTCACCGGTGTTGCAGCGCCTACAATCATACGGTCGTAATGGGTATATACACATTCAATTTTATCGGGTGCTACCAGGTTTTCCAATAAAAACTTGTCCCTGATCTGCTGGGTAGTATAGTTCACAAAATCTTCGGGATGTACTTGATGCAAGACTTTCATGTCGTTATTTTTTAGCGTGATGATATTGCTGTTATCGTTGTGGCAAATGTAAGCCTAAAGTTTTTTGTTCGGGCGGAGCGATCATGGTAAATGAGGGTAAACGTTAAATATAATTCCGGCAACGTTCCCGGAGAGGGGTTTATAATTAATAATTAATAATTAATAATTAATATATAATAATTATTAATTGGGGTTCATCATTGCATAGAGAACCTGAACAATACCCAATAGCATTACGGAAGTAAAAGTGTGCGACCCCGAGTTCCGCAACGCTCGTCGGGGCAGGGCGCAACCAAAGCCCGGTCAGGGGAGGAACGATGGTAAACAAAAAAGTATATCAATGCTTGCGCTAAAGCTCCTTTAACGATTAGCCTTAAACATATTGTTCATTATCGTTGGGGAAGTCGTTGCTTTTTACATCGGTGATATATTGCTGTACTGCAGCTGTCACCTGCTCGTTGAGGTTTAAATACTGGCGCAGGAAACGCGGCTTGAATTCGGTGTTAATGCCTAGCATATCGTGCATTACCAATACCTGCCCGTCGCAGTGTTTG
>CAYUMH010000130.1:0-12972 GCA_964445775.1 uncultured Terrimonas sp. | reverse complement strand
AGCAGGCGACAAATTAATTGATGCCAGCATTGCTTATGACCTGAAAGCAATTGCACGCCAGTTTGAGAATAAGGAATTTATTTATAAAGTGAAATAAGTAAAATATACATTATTTATAAGGCCTTGTGTTGAATAGCACAAGGCCTTATTGTTTTGTGACATTTATCATAAAAGCATTTTGATGATGAATAAAAAGTAATACCTGTTAATATTTTTTACATTTTTTTAACATAATATTGGTAAAAATTACCAACCTCAACCAACTTACTTAAAACATGAGAACGCCCTTTCAACCAATACTGATTGTTGTGGCATTGCTGTTTTCTCTGCCATCGGCTTTTACCCAGGAAACCCTGCAATTGCCTACAATAGAAAAAATTGTCAGGTGTTATACCGAAGAAAATGAAACATTACAGCGAAAACTGAACCCCCTTAAAGAAAGCAGGGAACAATTTGAAGCCTGGATGCAACAGGCAACGGCCGAAAGAAAGAAGCTAAATGCCGGGGCAAGGGTACAGGCTCAATATACTATCCCTGTTATATTTCATATTATACATAATGGCGAAGCAGTTGGCACCAAACCCAATATGAGTGCGGCTTTGGTACAACAGCAATTAAACCAGTTGAACAAGGATTTTGCAAACGGATCGGGAAGTACCTATAGTGTGGCCCAGAATACGGGAATTCAATTTGTATTAGCACAGTTTAATCCTTCGGGTGGTACTTTAGCAGAGCCCGGAATAAACCGGATTAACCGGAATGCGCCTCCCGATGCCGGTGCGGGCTGGACCGATTATAACACGGCCAACTCCAATGCGGGCTGGTTAAACAGTTATATTGACTCCGATGTAAAACCAAGGACCATCTGGAACCCTGCACACTACCTGAACATCTGGGTTATTCCTAAAATATCGGCAGTAGGCGTTACCGGCATATTATTAGGCTATGCAACTTTCCCGGGCAGCGCATTACCTGGCATGCCGGGCTCAGAATCGGCCACTGCCTCCGGCGTGGTTATTTACAGCCTCACCGTGGGAAGTATGATTACTCCTTACGGCGACTGTGCATCTGCCGTTTCATACGGAAGAGGCCGGACCCTGACCCATGAAATTGGTCACTACCTGGGTTTAAGACATATTTGGGGCGATGCCAACTGCGGTACCGATTATTGTGATGATACACCGGTACACCGTACAGATAACGCAGGAAAACCAACACACCCTAAACCCAACACCTGTGGTACCGCAGACGAAATGTTTGAGAACTACATGGATTATGTGGATGACGATGTAATGAACACGTTTACACAAAACCAGACTGACAGGATTCAAACGGTGATGGCTAACAGTACTTTCAGAAATACCCTGAGCGGCTCACCGGCGGGTGGTGTATTACCTGCAGCATCAAACAAATTATATTTTACCAATTGTGGTAAAGCTGTTTCATTCAGTGAACTGGCCAATGCAGGCACCTATCCTAAATACAGGGATATACCTGTGCGGATTGAGGTGGAAAACCAGGCTACCGGTAATGCAACAGTGAATCTTGCTGTTACAGGTACTAATTTAACCGGCTACCAGTTGCCTGCATCGGTGAGCTTTGTAGCAGGCGAAACCCATAAGAATATTAATTTAAGAGTGTTTGATAATGCAGAAGTTGACGGTAACAGGGTTTGGACAATCAGTTATACGATCAGTGGAACAGGGGTAAGCATTGGTGATAATGCACAAACGCTCCAGGTAACCATTGTAGATAATGACAATGTAAACGTGTCCGACAACCGGTTCAATTTACTATCACAGGATTTTGAGGGTAGTACAGCCGGTTGGTCAAGTTTAACAGCAGCGACGGGTACGGAAAACTTATGGCGACTGGGTACAGCAGGTAATGCAGGTGGTACAGGGAATGCCATGTATATTGCTCACAACTCGGCGCCTGCGGTTAACCAATATGTAAAAACAAATAACTCTATTGCCATTTTAAGGGCTCCGGCCATTGATCCGTCGGGATGGAAAGATATCAGGCTCACATTTAAAACAAGAGTTTGGGGAGAGGCTATAGGAAGTACAGCACATGATTATGGACGGCTGTTCTATTCAACAGCTGCGGCTCCGGGCAGTTTCAGCTCTATTACAGGTACAGGTTTTTATGTGGGCACCACTTCCGTTGTAAGCGGTACCGATAATGTTACTTTATCCGGCACCAGTACCGTATCTTCTCCTTTTCACCTGGCCTTTGTATGGTATAACGATGCAAACGGAACAGGTAATGATCCCGGCTTTAACATTGATGATGTGGTTGTAAGTGCATTAGGTTCACAGGTAGAAACTGTTGTATCGGCCAGTGAGTCCTACGATGTGCGGGCCAGTACCGTTAATAATTTTGTAAACCCCGCCAATGGCGCCATGATTGCAAAAGTAGAAACTGCTTCAACCAACCTGGCAGGATTAAAAGCAAGCATTACTGTTGCCGGCAACGGAACTACGCCTATAACAACAAATGCGGGCAGTTATTTAAGAAGTAATAAGGTAATTACATTAGTGCCTGCAACGGCTAATACCAATGCCAGTTACCGGGCCACTTTTTACTTTACTACTGCCGAGCTGGCAGCCTGGAGTAATATCAGCAATCTTAAAATATTGAAAGTAAGGGACGGTGTATCACTGGCAGGACAGCTCAATTCGTCGAACGCCCAATTATTCACTGCTGTTGTTGATGACCAGCGTACCCAAAAAGGGTATGCCTCTTTTACGGGTGACTTTACCGGTGGTTTTTCCCAGTTTATGATCGTATCGGCCAATACAGTGTTGCCGGTAAACCTGCTGACCTTTACCGCCACTGCACAAAAAAATGTAATTGCCCTGAAATGGACCACGGAGGATGAAGTGAATAATAAAGGCTTTGCTATAGAACGCAGTAAAGACGGTATTACTTACGAATATATTGGCTGGGTAGATGGCAACGGCACTAACAATGCTAAGCACCATTACGATTTTACTGATAACTATGTACAGCCGGGTATTTTATACCATTATCGTTTACGCCAGACCGATTTTGACAACCGGGAAAAATTATCGGTTGTAAGAAGTGCTAAACTGGAAACCAGCCAGGTAAAATTATTACTGGCACCTAACCCCGTAACAAGCGGCAAAATATCCCTGTTTATTTCAGGTATACAGAACGACGTTACGGTAAAAATGTACAATACACAGGGCCAGCTGGTAAAAACCTGGAATAATGTAAATGCATTTGACCGTCAGGCAAGTTTAAGCCTGCAGGGAGTGAATGCCGGTACCTACCTGATTTCCATACAGTTGGCTGATAAAATATGGACTGAAAAGTTGTTGGTTCAGTAATTACGGCCTCCAAAAAATAATTTGTTACAAAGACCCCGATATTTAGGGGTCTTTTTTTGTTTTACCGTCACCGATATACTACTTTTGCACCCGAAAAAACAACGTCGGTTTTGCAGGTTTGCAGAATAGCATTACCGGACGATGAACGGAGCGTCGCAACTGCAGTTTCCTCAGGGTACTACAGCCGGTCTTCCAAAAATTAAACATCAATTAAATTTTAACTATATGCCAGAAATAAAGCCAGATGAAATATCGGCCATACTGCGCCAGCAATTGAGCAATTTTAACGCCAATGCCGACCTGGAAGAGGTTGGTACCGTTTTACAGATAGGTGACGGTATTGCCCGTGTTTATGGATTGAATAACGTGAGTTATGGTGAGCTGGTGGAGTTTGAAAATGGTGTACGTGCCATTGCTTTGAACCTTGAGGAAGACAATGTGGGTGTGGTATTGATGGGTGAGAGCAAAGGTATAAAAGAAGGTGCCCAGGTGCGCCGTACTAACCAGATTGCCTCTATTAAAGCAGGTGAAGGTATGGTTGGTCGCGTGGTAAACACATTGGGTGAGCCTATTGATGGTAAAGGTCCGATTACCGGTGAGCGTTACGAAATGCCCCTGGAGCGTAAAGCGCCCGGTGTAATTTTTCGTGAGCCAGTAAAAGAGCCATTACAAACCGGTATCAAAGCTATTGATGCGATGATCCCTATCGGCCGCGGACAGCGTGAGCTGATCATTGGTGACCGCCAGACCGGTAAAACGGCGATTGCGGTGGATACCATCATTAACCAGAAAGAATTTTTCAAAGCAGGCCAGCCTGTTTACTGTATATATGTAGCTATTGGTCAAAAAGCATCCACAATTGCCGGTGTAATGAAAACCCTGGAAGATAATGGTGCGATGGAGTATACTACCATTGTAGCGGCTTCTGCTTCTGATCCGGCTCCTTTACAGTTTTACGCACCATTTGCCGGCGCGGCTATTGGTGAGTTTTTCCGTGATACCGGTCGCCCTGCTTTAATTATTTATGATGACCTTTCTAAACAAGCCGTGGCTTACCGTGAGGTATCATTATTATTAAAACGTCCTCCGGGTCGTGAAGCTTACCCTGGTGACGTATTCTACTTACACAGCCGTTTATTGGAGCGTGCCGCCAAGGTGATTAACAATGATGAGATTGTTAAGAACATGAACGACTTACCAGCGTCGATCAAACACCTGGTAAAAGGCGGTGGTTCTTTAACAGCCTTACCTATTATTGAAACACAGGCCGGTGACGTATCTGCATACATTCCTACCAACGTAATCTCTATCACCGACGGACAGATATTCCTGGAGTCTAACTTATTCTTATCAGGTATCCGCCCTGCGATCAACGTAGGTATCTCTGTAAGCCGTGTGGGTGGTAATGCGCAGATCAAATCAATGAAAAAAGTAGCCGGTACTTTAAAACTTGACCAGGCTTTATACCGCGAGTTAGAGGCTTTCTCTAAATTTGGTGGTGACCTGGATGCGGCTACTAAAAACGTAATTGATAAAGGTGCCCGTAACGTGGAATTATTAAAACAACCACAGTACTCACCGTTTAGCGTAGAAAAACAAGTTGCGGTTATTTACTTAGGTACAAACGGTTTAATTAAAGAAGTAGCCGTTAGTAAAGTAAAACAGTTTGAAGAGCATTTCTTAATGGAAATGGAAAATCAACTGCCTGATGTATTAGCGCAATTTAAAAAAGGTGATCTGCCTGAAGCTGGTCTTAAGAAAATGGTTGACCTGGCTAAAAGCATCATCCCTCAGTACAAATAATCACAAGCTTATTGTATATAAAGTCCCTGCTTATTGCGGGGACTTTTTTTATTATGGTGGGGTGATTGTGGTTGAAACAGCTTACCTCCCCAGCTATTGTGGCGGGCATTGTTCAGCTGTATTGCCCTGCGGTATAGGCATAAAAAAAGAGAGCGTTTGCTCTCTTTTAAAAGGTATCTGAAGGCATTATTTCAATTTCTTCCCAATTTCTTTACCGGCTTTTTCGTAAGATTCTGAGATACGTTCACCGGTATCAAAGTCATAACCGGTACCTGTTCTTCCCGGAACTTTTTCAATGGTCATTTTGGCCACTACTTTACTTTTGTTGGCTGTTTCAACAATGGTTACTTCGCCGTTAATAGAAGCATTTTTTTGAGTAATACCAATATTAAAGCCGGGCTCAGTAAAGCTGGTATTAAATATAAGCGTGTACTTTGCATTGCCTTTAACTTTTGCACCACTGTATTCTTCAAACTTCTCAATAAACTTTGGCTCAAACCTGCTTGCCCTGTCATTAACCCAGGATTCAGCCCATTTATCGCCTTTGCCGGCTTCTTTTTTATTGTATTCCGCTTTCTTTTTTTCTATGTATTCCGCTTCAGTTTTAAACTTTCCAACGGCCATATTTTCGTAAGTAAACTCAACATTATACTCTTTTACACCTCCAAGGGCGTCAAGGCTTCCTTCGGTAACTTTAATTTTTTGGGCATTAGCGGTAAACGCAAAAGCCCCTGATAAAAGCAGCAATCCTAGCGACTTTACTAGTTTCATGGTTTTGTTTTTTAAGGTTTAATTTTAAATTTTCTGAAAAGTAATCATTTTTTTGAAATCCAGATAATACTATGCTGTTCTCCTTTATAACAATTATAAAGCATAATATTTTCGTAACCTTTTTGCGTGACAGGCGTGGTAAACAGGTGAGATGGGATGGCGGGCCGGTTCAGTAACTCTACGGCCAGCCAGAGACCAAAGGCAGTGGCACTGGGGTATTCACCGCTCAGGTGTTTAAAACGGGCTATGGCGGTTTCGGCCGGTAACAATTGCCGGGCTATGGTATAAAAGGGAAGTAAACGGGTGTCGCCGTTTTCACCGCTTATCAGCAGGTCGGGCTGTACGGCGTTGTTTTGCAGAAAACCGGCTATAAATTCAGTAACGGCGGCAGTGCTGGTGCTGTGTAACATACTCACTGCTTTTATATGGCCCAGCGCATTTACGGGTTCCTGGTTTACCAGGAACATGGCCGTACCCTCGCCGGCTATGCTGCCGGGGGTGGTGCTTTCGTATAAATGGATATTTGATACCGTTTCTTTTTTGTACCAGCCACCCAGGAAGTCAATATTAAAATTATAATCCGAAATTTCATCTACTCCGCCCAGCAGGTAAGAAGAGGAAGGATTCTCCCCGCATAACAGTAAGGCATCCAGCAGCGCATTTTCAAAAGCTAATCCACGGTGTACATGGGTAATATTATAACACCGGTTGCGGCTCATGAGGCCTAAATGACCGGCAATGGCATTGGGCGTGCTTTGTACAAAATTTCCGGGGGCCAGTATGCCTTCGTCGTAATCAATAATCTGGTTCAGGAATTTAATACAGTCCTCCATACCCCCATTGGCTGTGCCTAATATAATACCGGCCAGCTGCGGATGTTTTTGTATAATGGGCAGTGCAGCCCCGATACCCATGCGTACGGCTTTGCCCATACGGCGTAAAAGACCCGGCGGAATACCGGTATATGCCGGCTCAATAGCGTGTAGTTGATTATTAACGCTGGCCTGCAGGTTACCTGATAACAGGTCATTAAAACCATGCTGCGGCGAAATACAAATATGTTCGTGTATGTACAATATTAATTTTTAAAGGGATACTTGTTCATAAAGCAAAAGCCATTCCCCTTTTAGTTTACATTAAAATATTGTTGGAGGCTGCAATCGGTGCCGGTATATTCTCCTC
Source organism: uncultured Terrimonas sp. (assembly GCA_964445775.1). GTDB lineage: Bacteria > Bacteroidota > Bacteroidia > Chitinophagales > Chitinophagaceae > Terrimonas. The sequence continues at coordinate 5,860 of CAYUMH010000130.1, read as the reverse complement.
ATCCAACATTTCCCTCAGGTCAATCTCGATGGTCCGGCTCATGGAAGTAATAGGAACATCATTGGCACTACCTTCAAACGGGTTTTCGGTGCTCTCGCCCACCTGCTCCAGGGAAGTAAAAACCCAACCTACAATTACGGTAAACGGCACGGTTAACCATACCCCGTATTGGCCCAGTTTGGCAAACTCATTTAATAAACCAAAGGGCAACAAAACTACCAATAATAAAATAAAGAAAATATTAATACTGGCGAATTGCCGGGGGTAGGGATAGTTTTTTATTCGCTCGCTGCGACCCTGGTGATCGTACATTTCCTTCAGCAGGTTTTCCATTTCCACATAACGCAATGTTTCCAGCTGTCCGTTTTCGTTTAAGGCTCGTAATTGTTTTGATTGTAATGCGATCAGTTGTGTGGCCCTGTTCTTCTTGCTCATAACATAGGCCAGCTCATCGGCCGATAACAAATGTTCCATGGACTTATCCAATTGATTCACCCATTCGTCCACCGTATAATAAGCCAGGTATTCGCGGTTATACTTTTTGGTTTTTACATTTTCCCAGCTCCGGCTTTCTCTTAACTGGAAACGCAAAGCCGTTAACCAGGCAATATGCCGGTATACCAGCTCGCGGTGCAGTTTTTTTTCTTCTGTGGTATCGCTATGCCTCACAAAGTCCTTAACGATCATGCCCCATGCCCGGCTGCTGTTTACAATACCACCCCAGATAGTACGGGCTTCCCAGGTACGGTTATAGGATTGGGTGTTTTTAAAACCTGCAATAAACGCAGCGGCGGTACCAATAAATGCAATGGTTACCCAGGGTATAGCTAACCAGTGCCAGTTGGCAAACTCGTACAATAGCACCGGTATAACAGCCATAATAGCTAACCAGTAAATTTTATGCCTGGTCCATAATATAAAATGTTTAAGACTATAACGGGCACCTGTATTCATACTAATGTGTTTTTAAATGGTTAGTGGTCAGCTCTTCCAGGTCTAACAAATACTCCTGCCGGCGTATTTCCTCGTCGCTGAAATGTTTTTCTTTACGCAGTTTGAACAACTCATCCCTTTTTACCAGGATAATATCATGCATAATGGCATGCAGTTTTTGTTGCTCCTCGGGTGCAATCTCATCATAATTCAACTCCTCTAACTGTTGTTCCAGGCGGGTAATATCGTTATTTACATCCTGCACCAGTTGCTGGGCAATGGTAACATAAGCTTCATCCTTACTATATTTTTGTTCCAGTTTTTTTAAAGTAGCCTGCTTTAAGCGTAACTGTATACCGGCATGTTCTTCGCCTTCCTTGCCGGTTTTTTCAAAATCCTTTATGTTTAACCATTTTACCAGGAAGGGCAGGGTAATACCCTGGAATACCAGGGTAACAAAAATGACAATAAAGGTGATTAATAAAATAAGGTTACGGTGCGGGAATGCTTCCCCGCTATCCAGCAGTAAGGGAATAGATAAGGCGGTAGCCAGCGATACTACGCCCCGCATACCCGCCCATCCAACCAACAGCGGGCCTTTCCAGGTGGGGTTTACGGTGTCCATCCGGTTCTTTTGGCCCAGCCATTTGGGTATGTAGGCTACAGGCAGTATCCATAATATACGTATAGCAATGACCACGGCACTGATGATAAGGCCATATTGTATAGCATCAATAATAGCGTATTCGCCCAGGCCCGAAATAATATCGGGCAACTCTAACCCGATTAAAATAAACACCAGCACGTTTAATACAAAAACAAGGGTGGTCCAAACGCCCAACATATTCATACGGGTGGCGCCGTTGTCAAATATTTTATGCGAACGATAGGAGATGAACAACCCGCCGCTAACGACAGCCAGTACACCGGAAAAATGAAACTCCTCTGCCACCAGGTACATGATGTAGGGGGTCATTACGGTTAAAGTAGCATCTACGGCCGGGATACTGGGTAGTATACGGTGCAGTTTAAAAATGACGATGGCTATCACCACGCCGGTAACAATGCCCATACCTGCTACAATAAAAAAATCGCCTACGGCCTCGCCCACCGAAAAACTGCCGGTAACCACGGCCGCCAGTGCAAAGCGGAATACGATCAGTGAAGAAGCATCATTAATTAAACTCTCTCCTTCTAAAATAGTAGAGAGGGCTTTGGGTACTTTCAGGTTTTTTAAAACCGTATTGGCTGCCACCGCATCGGGCGGGGAAATAATGCCGCCCAATAAAAAGCCCATGGCCAGGGTAAAGCCGGGAATAAGCGCCTGGGATACAAAGGCCACCACCAGGGAAGTAATTAACACCAAACCAAAAGCTAACATGGAGATGACACGACGCCATTTCCAGAAATCGTTCCAGGAAGTATACCAGGCCGCTTCATATAAAAGTGGCGGTAAAAACACTAAAAAAATAAGCTCGGGATTTAAATGTACTTTGGGAAGACCGGGGATAAAACTAATGAGGAGACCGGCTACTACCAGGAAAATAGGATAGGCTATTTTTATTTTTTGTGCCAATACGGCCAGCATTAACGATGAAAATAACAACGTTAATACAATAATAAGTGCGTGGTGCATTTCTTGTGCTGGTTTACTTTTATAGCAATTTGAGCAAAGAAAACGAGAAAATAAACAATTGCGTGAAAATGTTTATGTGTTTATAGTGAAAGGTATAACCCGGAGATGAAAAACCGCTATAATTTATAGAAGGCAAGGGCCTCGTTTAAAAGTTGTTTTACAGTGGTCAGGGGAATATCAGCCAGCGGATCCATTAAAAATATTTTTGCACGGGCCCTTTTTTCCTGTAATAAAGCCTTGTGCTTCATACGGTGACCATCCATAAAGCTGATATAGGGCTGGTGGTTAAACTTTTTGTGGGTCCAGAAATAACAAAAAAGCCTGCCATTGATGGTAAAAAATGGCAGGCCGTATTTAATACTTAGTTGTAATTGCGGAATATGTTGCTGAACAATATGTTTTAAGGCTAACAAAAAACTTTTATTAGGCTCCGTTAAATCATTAAAAAAATCGTCAACCTGTTTCACATTCAGTGTGGTTGTGTCAATAATTACTTCACATCAAAATCAACCACCACGCGGGGGGTGGTTGGGTAACTCTGGCAGGTAAGTACAAAACCTTTTTCTACATCATCATCTTCCAGGCCCCAGTTCTCATCCATATTTACTTCGCCTTCTCTTACCAGTGCTTTACAGGAGCAGCATACACCACCCCGGCAGCCATAGGGCAGGTCCAGCCCTTTATCCAGTGCGGCATCTAAAATAGTTTCGTCGTAAGGCAGTTCAAAATCAAAACTGCGGCCATCCAGTTTAATGGTCACCAGGCTGGCATTGCTGTTTACAGGTGCAGCTACTACTTTTTTCTCCTCGCCCGATTTGGTGGAAACGGGGGTGGTAAATAATTCCAAATGTATTTTATGGTGATCGATACCCAGGCTTTCCAGGTAGCTTTTAGCGCCAAAAGTCAATCCTTCAGGACCGCAAAGGAAGATCTCGTCCATACCGGTATAGTTTACCAGGCGGTTCAGTGTTTCCATTTTCTCAGTATCAATACGGCCATTGTGAACGGGCGTATCCACCGTTTCGCGGCTTAGGACATGAATAATGCTGAAGCGGTTGATGTATTTATTCTTCAGCGCCTCCAGCTCGTCGAAAAACATGATGGAATTACGGGTACGGTTACCGTATACCAGGGTAAAATGGCTTTCGGGCTCTACCTGTAAGGTTGTTTTAATAATAGAGAGTATAGGCGTTATACCACTGCCGGCACAAATGGCCAGGTATTTCTTTTTTTGACTGTTGCTGAGCTCGGTATAAAATTTACCGGCGGGGGAAAGCACTTCCAGCACATCACCAACCTGTAATTCGCTGTTGGCATATTGCGAGAACAGACCACCCTCAATTTTTTTAACAGCTACGCGCCATTCATTGTCCAGGGGACTGGTGCATAAGGAATAGGTACGACGCAGCTCCTGCCCGTTGATCGTTTTTTTTATGGTAAGGTTCTGACCTTGTATAAACTTAAAATCGGATACTAATTGTTCAGGTACTTCAAAAACAATGGTTACACATTCAGGTGTTTCTTTGCGTAACTCTTTAACTTTTAACGGATGAAAATGAATAGACATTTTTTTGTTTTCGTAATGTTTACTTTAAAAAAATAGCAGGTAGTTAAGGGTGTATTAATTAGTAATTTAAAACCAGGAATTAATCATTCAATAGCGGGCGTTCGCCTAATGCCGACCCGTGTTGATGCAGCACAAGTGTGCGACGCAACAAACGATGATAAGGATTACTACAGCCGGTTACACCTTATTAATTATCGCTGTTACGCAGACCATCTATTAATAACCGGATCATATTGTTCTCCAGTTCTTCGGCCGAAATTTTAGCTTTACTGCGATGCCAGCTTTCAATACCACTGATAGCATGTAACATGATCAGTACCGAAGTAGAGGCATCGATATTGGCAATTTGTTTTTTATTGATACCATCCTGGATAATTGCTGCAATACGTTTGCGGTAATTGCGGCGCTGTGCCTGCATATTTGATAAGTAAGGCTCTTCCAGGTGACGCCATTCACGGTCGGCCACATGTACCTCTTCAAAATTTTCAATCATTTGTTTAATATGAAAACGTAAAAGGGTCTCTACTTTTTTGATGGCGTGATCGTGGTTACTGTCAATTTCTTCAATATGCGTGTGAAAACGGTTGGCAACATCGAAGCAGATGGTTTCCAGTATTTCGTTCTTGGAACGAATATGATTGTACAGGCTGGCAGCTTCAATACCTACAGCTTCGGCAAGGTCACGCATAGACGTGGCGGCAAACCCTTTTTCACGAAACATGGCAGCAGCCTTTAAAAGAATCAGGTCTTTTTTTCCGGCTTTTTTACGTTGAGGCTTATTCATAGGCCAAAGATAAATGAATTTGACAGTTTGAAAATCCTGAATTTTAAGGCCCTGGCCCCGGTTTCAGGCCTTATAATGCCCGGTTCACTATACAAATCATCAAATTTTTTGTAGGTTTGTACGCCGCAATCAAAACAGGTGTTTACAGCCCTTATTACTATTGCTGCACCTTTTGGTATCTCAAATCAATTTAAGTACATAAACAACAACACATGTCAGTTATTTCTGTAGGCACCATGGCCTTTGACGCTATTGAAACGCCCTTTGGCAAAATCGATCAGATTGTGGGCGGGTCGGCCACTTATGTTGCCTATGCAGCCAGCAATTTTGTAAAACCGGTACAACAGGTATCCATTGTAGGTTTCGACTTTCCGAAAGAGGAGATGGAGGAATTGAAAAGCCGTGGCGTTTTACTGGATGGTGTAGAAGTAATTGAAGATAAAAAATCGTTTTTCTGGAGTGGCCGTTACCACGAGGATATGAATAGTCGCGATACCCTGGTGACTGATTTAAACGTATTGGCCGATTTTAACCCTGTTATCCCGGAATCTTACCAGGGTGCAGAGTTCTTGATGCTGGGTAACCTGGTGCCCGCGGTACAGTTAAGTGTAATTAAACAACTGACTACCCGCCCCAAGTTAATTGTAATGGACACCATGAATTTCTGGATGGAAGTGGCCATGCCCGACCTGGAAGAAACCCTGAAACATGTGGACCTGTTAATGGTAAATGATGCCGAAGCCCGCCAGCTGACCGGCCAGTTTTCGCTGGTTAAAGCGGCTAAAGCCATCTTAAAAATGGGTCCTAAATACCTGATCATTAAAAAAGGCGAACACGGCGCCCTGTTGTTTAACCAAAACGAAGTGTTTTATGCACCGGCCCTGCCTTTGGAGGACGTATTTGATCCTACGGGAGCAGGCGATACTTTTGCCGGTGGTTT
>CAYUMH010000129.1:0-13001 GCA_964445775.1 uncultured Terrimonas sp. | reverse complement strand
GGCGAGGCCGAGCCTGGCGAGGCTTTCCACCATCTGATGGAGATAGGCGGCGCCCGATCCGATGGACCCGCAGGCCCGCGCCAGCATATGAGCCTGTTCGGTGGTGGATTTTTCCACGAACATCCGGCTTTCGACCGGCTCGGCCCAGCAGGCCAGCGCGCGCACGGGCCCTTGCGCGGTGTCGATGTCGATCCAGCGCAGGGACCGCATGTCCTCTTCGCCGTCGACTTCCCGCTGGAGCAGGCGCATCAGTTGCGCCGCGCGGTCGTCTTGCGCGATCCGCAAGGCGAGCCCGGTGACCATATTTTTTTCCAACAGGTTGATTTAATCGGATAAATGATTCTGCTAATACAATGGTCTGAGCTTTTTTCTCCTCTCTTAAAAAAGTAACTGGATTGGTAAATGCGTCGCCAAGATCCTGGTGGATCTCCCCGATTATATTTCCAAACTCTTTTAATGACATATTCTGTGTATCATATCCTTTAAATGCCTGTCCGGGTAAATGTTCCCGCAAATGTTCTACTGCCGTTAAAGAAAGCGGGCTATACCCGTCTACCAGTTTAAGTTTAATCCAGATCGTATTTGCTGTCGTTCCAACACCATAATCATCATAATTAGCGTATACAGTAATATATTCTTTCCCTTTTGGCATATTTACCGCTAACCGGAACGCCAGTTGATTCATCCCGGAAAGGTATTTATCATACACTTCCTGCCGGTTAACACAACTCTCTGGAACCGTGACATAGACAATATCATTGTCCAACGCTTTTCCATTACCTCCAATATCAAAAAGCCTGTTGCCTGTATTCGCTGTTTCCCTACCTGTATTACTGATCGGCATCATAACTGCAGCCTGCCTGTTTTGCACATAGCCATAATCATCACTTTCGTAAGTAACTTCCAGTTGGCCTCCCGATGGTAATAAAATTTTATGCAAATTCCACGCTGCTGCATTGTCATGCACGGTAGCGGGATTTTGCTGTGCATATGGATGAATACTATTCTTTAATTCCTGGGGATTTTGAGATCTGGATTTATAGTTCCCCCACCTGTCAGAAGCATTGGGCTGGTAAACAGGCGCATTACCATATTCAAAAACATACCTGTTTTTGCTCCCCCTTTCAACTCCATTATAAGTAAAATAGATACCTTTTAAGGTCAACTTTCCCTTTTGCTCATTGTAATTCGTACTGTTGCCCGGTTTTGTTTCTGCCTGGCCATCATTACCCGGTACATTAGCACATAAAGAATAGTCGTACTCAAACCATACTGTTTTAATAGGGCGGGCGTTCGCATACCCATTTTTCCTTATATCACCCTTATTATATAAATCAATTTTCTTTAATCTTTTATTGGATTGATCATCAGCATTAATAGTTGCTGTACCCCTTACAACTCCTTTAGCATCCTTTCTCTGTTCAAGGGTAAACACCGCTATCATATTTTTCCCTTCAATCGTATGCAGGTACCATGATTCCCTTTCTCCATAAGAAAAAATCCCTTTGTCATCCTTTGCTTCTGTTAAATTACCGCTATTGAAATGTGCTTGTGTTACACCGCTTGTATTATAAGGCGTGCGCCACTTATAAGTGTGAGCCATCTTGCTATAATTAAACTTCACAGCAGTGCCCATATCATCTTCGGTAATACCATTACCTGTAACATCTACATAGTCTGCAGATAATAATCCTGTTAATAAGAAGGAATGAGCGTATGGCGGTGTTTCGGTTATTAACTTATATCCGTCTTTATTATTCGGGAAATTGGCCCTTATATTCACTTCATCCGGCTGCAACGCAACCAGGTCATTAGCGTCCGGCGTTCCGGAAACAGTAACCGTATAATCTTTCTGCACCAGATTATACACCGGAAGCCCATACACATAACGTTTACCGTCCGTTTCAGTCACATTTATTTCTGAAATATGATTAGGCCGTTTCCCCTGCAATTCATCTACTCTTTTTAATTGTGTGTACTGTAATGTATCGCTAACAATCACTGCCGTTGCATAATCTTTAATAAGGGTATCCAGTCCAACTTCGGTTGCTTCCCTTGCCGTCAGCATACTAATCACCTGTGATCTTTTTTTCCTGGGTTCACCGCTTATCGCACTGCTCACAAAAACTTCACCGGTCTTCTTACTTTCATCGCTGAATCTTTCCAATATAGGCTCAATAGTTGGATTAGCTCCATCACCTCCCAGTTTGAACCGCACGAGATCTGCCCCACCTATTTTATCATACTGGCCCTCGTTAATAACACTTGTTTCACCAGGATTCCTGAAATATACATACTCATTGAGTGTTGTATTTTCTTTAAAGGGGATAGCATTTCTTAATTTATTCCCTCCTTCCCAATCCCCGGAACTAGAAGGAGTTTGTATCATATTCAGGGTGGCTCCTACATGCCCGGGAATACCAACATCAACGCCCAGACTAAAACTATTATCCTTCGATCTTACTTTGTTATCGCGTACATAACCCAGATCATTTCTATAGGCACGAATAGTACCTCCTGTTCCTTCTCCACTGATAGAAAAGATATCGTATGCATATTGCGGAACAGCAATAACCGGTGTTTTGGGTGTAACTTCCTTATCATTAAAACGGGTAAAATCCATTATAGCGTCTGCATTGTTATTTGCTTTGTGTGCATAAATGAATCCCACCATTGGCTTATATTGTACCGTATCACTATCATCAATTTTCGATTCCTGTTTATACACTTCAATTTCTGCTGAGCCATACCCCCCAAACATAGCTGCTCCAATCTGGAACTGTCCGGCATGAGATGAGTTTGTAACAGGCATCCTGATTATAGGTATATAAGATGGTTTGTTGAAGCTCAAAGTAGTACCATACATAGCTCCTCCAATTCCACCGGGCCGTGCTTTTTCCGGATCATTTTTTACCGATTGATAGCTCATAGAAGCCTGTTCATACAGGTTAAGGCTTTTGATACCAGTTCTCGAATTATAAGAAGTAGAAGCACCAATACCAACTCCAAAACTATTACTGTTGAGTGTCATTCTTGATCCAAGGGATATATTAGGATTTATCGTTAAACCATTTCGTGAACTTAGATTGGCTTCCACGCTTGCAGAGGTTTTCAACTGCCCGCCTGACCCCTGTATTTTTTCAGAACCGGCCAATGTGGCCACTTTAAAGTTTAAACCACCTTTTAGTCCGAATTCAACGGCAGGCCCCAGGTAATTATTTACTGACGCCCCCATACTGGCACCGATACTAAAGCCAAGCGCATCTTTAATCCCTACAAGTTCAACATCTACACCAACCCTGCCACCCCAGGTAACGTTTGGCTTGATCGTCTGTGTTTGTTTAATTTTCTCCGTCCCGTCAAAATCATCCGGCACACCCCGCATATTTCGGCTTACCGTACCGGGGTTAATATTCCAGCCCAGACCAACCCAGCTTGCTTCCTGCTCCATCGTAATACCGCCATTGTAAAAAATATTTACCGGGTAACCGCCAACATCCAGTAAAGGAATATTATAACTGAAATCGCCGGTGAACAGGTTTACCATATCATTGGTACCCGCCGATTTAAAAGCGCTCATCTCGGGCTGGGATGGACCACCGATAAAATCTGCTGACTCACCCGCGTTTATTTCAGGGGTTGCCAGGGATAAAATATTATTGCCGGCACCGCTTGCGGGCGAAACTGTCAGCTCATTTCCTTTATTCAGTACGGGAGTATTGATGCGGCCTGTAATCGGGCCATAGTTATTATAAGACAGGTACCGGTCAGGATTACCTATTGGCGGGTATTGCATTTTAGCAGCCGCATATAAAGGAGATATACAGCTGATATAAAAACTGAAGAACAAAATATACGCAATGGCCTTATTGTATTGCAGGGCTAATCTTTGGATCATGATTATTGCTGGTTTTGGTCGGTGATGCTGAATAGTACTTTGTATTGTTTACCGGTATCATCGGTCAGGGACATGGTATAAGTTTGCCCTTTCTCTATTGTTTTTTTCAGTGCCAGGCGGATATAGTTATCGCCATATTGTACAGCCTGTTCCTGTTGCTGCACCAGGTTACCCGATGCGGAATAGACTTTAACCTGGCCGGTATAAGCCGATTTATAAGAATAATGTTTTACATATAACTGGTGATCCTGTAATAAAACATAACCCGTTCTTTGCGGGTCTGCTGACAGTAAGGTAAAACTGGTACTTTTTTCTTTCGGGGCTTGTGTACTGTCTGTTTTAGTAATACTGAATACCCAGGTTTCCGATTTACCGGCATATTGATCCCCATCCCGGGCTATCACCTGCCAGGCATACCATTTGTCTTTCTGGAAAGCCGGGGAAGCGGCTGAATAACTCAATACGTTGTTGCTGAGACTACCGGTATTGTATAAGGGAATATTTTCCTGGATCGCTTCTGCCGCCAGCTGGCCGGGGTTGATCTCCACCACCAGGTATTCGTACCGCAGGGCCTGGAACAGGTTGGCCGGCGCCGGGGGTATCCAGGAGAATTGTGCAGGCGCTATATCCAGCCGACTGCTATCCGTCGGGTAGATCAGCATTGGCGGACTTAAGGCCTCCACATCAAAGGAAAAACATTCCTGCGCCAGGGTTTCCTGGTAGTCGGATACAAAGTGTACAAAAGAGTAACAGGCTATATAACTGCCAACCGGTATCAGGCCGTTCAGTGAATTATCCGGTTGCATACCGGTATAATTATACTGCACCGGTGAAAGGTTATTGATATTAACCGTATTCGCTCCTTTTTTCAACGTAATGGTATTGGTGACAGCAGTCAACAGTTCCAGACCGTTGCTGCGGTCCCGGAGTTTTAACTCCACTACACCATTTATATCGCCCGTGGCCCCGTTAATGAGTACCAGGTTCCAGAGCTGGTTCCTTTGTACCAGGCCTACTGCCGGTAATGTGCCCTGTATCTGCACCTGCGCATCAAGCAGACCGGTACCGGCATATAAAAGGAGACAGATAATAAGTAATCTTTTTTTCATACTATTCTATATTAAAACAACCTGTAAAAATTAAATCGTCCCATGTCCATAGGTAATAAGTTCCGGTCCATGCCCGGTAAATAACTACGTTCATATTGAAATTGTACCCTGCCAAGTTTGGGTATATTGATCGTCAGTCCGCCGGTACCACCCCATAAGGTTTTAGCCGTGTTGACATGATTGTATTTTAAACCGCCCTGCACATATAACCAGTTTTTTAACTGGTAGCCTGCCGATTGCTCCAGGGTAGTTATTTTTAAACCGGATTGTGAGGCATAAGACAACCCGCTTTGTAATTGTAATTTTTGCCAGAAAATACTATGGTTCAGTGACCAGTTGGTAGCATTGTAATAGATAAATGAGGTATCAGCCGCCGTATTATAAAATTTGAGGTAAGAAAGATTACTGGTCATGGCCGTTTTTTGTAAACGGAATGCATAGGACAGTATACCGGTTAAGGTATTGTATTGATTTTCGACCAATACATTATTATCCAGCATGGTTAGCTGGCTGCTGGGATAAAACCCTACAGTAACAACCGGGTATTTAGGTATGCGCACACTGGCCATCACCGATTTAAAGATTGTTTTGCTCTGCAGACCAGGATTGGCATATGGGCTGGAGAAATCATTTTTGCGGATACCTGCTTCTACCTGCACCCGCTGGCGCCATAAATATTGTTTTAGTTTTACCGCATAAGATTCCTGTTCGGTATTCAACGGCTGAAGGTTGAAGGATTGAAACTGCTCACCCATTTTGCGATAGAAACCGCTGACAGTAGTTTGTGTTTGTGGCCAATGGCTATTAAGTTTAATACTGTACGCTTCATTGCTACGGTTATTCACATTGAACACCTGTTGCCAGCCCTCATCTTTACCGGCATTACCGGCCGATGGTGAAAAGGAGGAACGGGCAATTTCTAAAGTAAGCTCATTATTGCGGTCAATACGGATATGATTTTCCAAAGAAATACCCATAATGTTTTGTGCCGCTGCCGTTACCGGCCTGATACTATCGGTGATAAAGTTTAGTAAAGAGCGTTTACCACTGTAGTAGGTAAAGATCAGGTTGTTTTTTTCTTTGTCGCCCAACCCTACCCTGATAAACTGTACATTTTGCCGGGGTTGTTCACGCTGGTTATTAAGTACAAAGTCCCTGAACCGTGCATTGACACGGCCTGCACCTGCAGCTATATATAGTTTACCCGGATTCAGTTCCACATGCGCACCGGTCAGCGAAATATTTTTAATGGTCAGCTCCGAATAGTCCACCCAGCTTCTGCCAATACCAATGTTTTTAATACTGGTTAACAGGCGCCAGCCTTTAGGCAGTTCTTTCTCCAGGTCTTTGTTCTCATTCACAAATTCCCTGAGCATATTTCCATCACGCAACTGGTTCACCTGTTTTTTAAGTGAGGCAATTGAATCGGTGATCTGGCGTTCGGCTTTACGTATATCCTGCTCCTTACTGCGCAGGTCCTGTTGTTTTTTTTCCAGGTCTTTTTGTTTTCCCTGGAGTTTCGCGAGCCCGGGGTTATTGATACTATCAAGAGACCACTGCGCAAATCCTTTACGCAGTACACTATCATAACGCGACATTACCTGTTGCTTCAACACTTCTGTATCAGGTACTTCCAGGCCCTGTTGCTTTTTTTCAGCGGCAAGTTGTTTCATTTCTCTTTCCACAAATTGCTCTTTGGCCTTCACCAGCGCAGCAAATTTTGCCTCACTACTCAGCCCGGCAGTTAAATCAGCAATTGTTTTTTTGTATTGTTCGTATTCCTGTTTTAAAGAATCGGCTTTAGCATATAAGCCGCTTAACCGTTGATGCATCCAGTTATCGGCTTGCTGTAATAGTAGTTGTTTGGCCCGGTTCGTCATCATGCGTTCATTAAACTGTGCATTAATATCAAACATGTCCCGGAAATAAGGAGAGTTATTAAAGCGCTGACGAATGACCACCCGCATGGGGTATTGATTACGATAAATAATATTGAGATTAGCCTGGATACTGTGCTGTGAAAAGTCTTTCTGGTAGTAGGGAGTGTCTACAAAAGAGCGGTATTGAAAGTCATAGGTCACATCACCATGAATACTCAGTAAAGGTGTTTTAACATCCGCCTGCCTGGCAATGGCAGGATAAGGTTTGGGAATAATGCCTGCAGCAGTAGTTAACCAGCCAAAACAACCGTTACCGGTTACCCGGTTACTGTCAAGTAACCAGTTCAACCGGTCATCCTGCTGCTCAGTCTGAGCCAGGATAACTTGCGTGCAGCAAACATGCAGCAACACAAATACAAGTATTTTGCTGTAAGTGGTGGACAAAGACAGTTATTTTGGACGGTTCGTGTTTAAAAGTTAAGCTACATTTCAGTAGATGTGCTGATCGTTAATATTACATAAATAATCTTCTTTTTATTTTTACTACATATTATTTTCAAAACTGCACAAATACGAACCTCTTCATAGCTACGCTCCGATAATTAATAGGCAAGTTCATTCACCGGGGGAAACATTCAATGAGAAAAAAAACATCTTTTCAGGTGTTTTTCCCCATGAAAAAGAAAATAATTATGCTTATTAGAGAAATCACTATTATAAATATGAACTACTACTAATATCTAACAACGCTATCGAAATCACCTCTCAGTGTGTACATATAAACTAATAAAATCCTAATGCTTCCCAAGATAGGTAATTACATTATTCAATAATCAATGTTACCAAACGACTAAAGTCGTACGAAAAAATTCATAACGCCAATACAGTACCGTTACTCATTGATTTTCAAAACTTCATAAGCCTTTTTGACATTTGTCATAAAATGAATCCTTCAAGAAAAAATTATATTCCCGGGATATTTTCTCCTCATATTACTATTAATGTACAACCATTCATTAAGTAAAAACACTTACCCTTATTAACCGGAAAACATAATTCCATTGCACAAAGAGAATCAGCAACTTCATCAATCAGCAACGTTCTGACAGAACCAGGGAATAAAGTGTAGTTATAAAAAAAGCGGGCAAACCCGCAGTAGTAAAAAAGCTAAATATTACCAGTGAAGCCAGCTTCCGGAAAACAGCGCTCAAATAAAAGCACCCTAATACCTGTATATAAGTTATCAGCTTCTCAATATCTTCTCCATTTTTCTTCCCTTTGCCAGCTCATCAACCAGTTTATCCAGGTATCTTGCTTTTTGTGTCAGCGCATTCTCAATTTCTTCCACACGATAGCCGCATATTACACCGGTGATCAGGTGGGCATTGGGATTAAGCGTAGCCTGTTCAAAGAAGTCTTCAAAAGTTGCTCGTTTAGCAATCAGGTCCTGTATTTTTTTTGGTGTAAACCCTGTTAACCAGGTGATCACTTCAATCAGCTCTTCTTCTGTCCTGCCCTTTTTCTCCACTTTTTGAACATACATCGGATAAACAGAACCAAAGATCATTTTGGCAATACGTTCATCATGTGCACTGGTCGATTTCATCTTACAAGTTTTAAAGCATTATTTTTTCAGGTATAAATAAACCGCCCTGCTTAATTGATAGGCCATTATAGCAGTTCCGTAAAACAGGCCGCCGGTTTACCTTTACCCACAATATTACCGTTTTTCTGCACAAATATTAAGTACGACATAACGAAAAGCTCATTATTTCACCTCATACATCGTACTTATATATTTATACTACACTTATGCAGGTAGCTAATAAAATTACCCCTTCATTAAAGCCCCATCCACCAGCCCGCTTACAAGAAACCCGGACATGCCAACGGATATCCCCGGCTAAACGAAAAAAAGATGATGAACTGTTCATTGCAGAAATTGAACAAATACTATTTTATAACTGAAATATCACGTTCTATTGTAGAAATACGCAAACCATTAGAAGATTTTGTATCGGAAGCTATATTTTTACTTTTTTATATTGACATTTGTCAAAAAATACGACTAACAACTTACTTTTGAGAAAACAGGTGCCGGTAAAAGCCGTATTTCTGAGTGATTCTATGGTAACCGCTGTTACCCTGACCCACGTTTTTCAAAAGTCAGCAAACCCGGAAACAATACCTATTCAATACCTATTAAGATATGACAACAGAACCTGTTCAAAAATATAATTCCGTTCTCGTAATAGATGACCATAAAATGATTGTAAACGGGATCAAGCTTTTAATTGGCGATTTATTTGAATCTTTTTATATGGCTCATGATGGAGCAACAGCCAAGAGCCTGGCGCTTAAACACAGTCCACAGATGATCATTGTGGATAATTATCTCCCGGACACGACCGGCGATATACTGATCAGGGAATTAAAGTATAAACTCCCTTCTGCTATTATACTGGTTTATTCTTTCACCTATTCGGCCGATGTAATTTTAAAGATGCTGAAGGCCGGCGCCAACGGCTACGTTATTAAAAAAGACGATGACGAAGAATTTGTAAAAGCCGTTCATTTATTGTTGAACAATAAAGAATATTTCAGCCAGGAAGCCCGGACCCATATCATTAACCGGTTTTCAGGCACTGAAGACGATTATTCAGTAAAACACCTGATTGCCAATACCAAATTTTCGGGAAAAGAGATTGAAATGATCAAACTCCTGTGCAAACAGATGAACACAAAGGAAATAAGTAAAAACATCAACCTTTCCGAGAGAACTGTGGAACAATACCGCAGCAATATCACCCGGCGTATAGGTGCTAAAAACCTGGCAGGGGTGATAAAGTTTGCACTCCAGAACGGGATTGTGCAATTGGACGACCTGTAAATCGCTGCAGGTCTTCCGGCCTGTGGATGTATAAAAAATGGAAGCATAGATATTACCATAAAGAAACCGGGCTAAAAAGCCCGGTCGATAATTAACCATCTCCCTAACTTAATGAACTTCAAGGTTAGCTATTTTAAACTATTTTAGTTTTTAATCACTTTATAACTTGCATTATTGCCGGCTACATCTATTGTCCTGATGATATATATGCCCCTGGCCAGTTTTGACATATCAATCTCCGCAACGGTCATTGAATGAACAGCTATATCTTTAACCGTTTGTCCGTAGGTATTCAATAACTGAATACGGTCTATATACTTCATCCCTGTAATAATTAATGTGGCGCTTACAGGATTGGGGTAGATCTGCAACCCCTCTGAAGTTTCGGCAGCCACACGGGCTATATTACTGTACGCATATTTTCCATCTATATCAGTCTGCTTTAACCGGTAAAAACCAACCCCGTTCAAAGGTCGCTGATCTGTAAACTGGTAATTCAGCACTTCATTACTATTGCCGGTGAGCGTAAGCGAAGCCATATACCCGATCATTTCCCAATCCAGGCCATTATGGCTTCTTTCAATATCAAACCCTTTATTATTTTCCTCACTGCTGGTAGCCCAGTTTAAAGCCACGCCATGGCTATTTTTTTCCGCGGTAAAATATAACCATTTAACCCCCAGGGTGGTGGTAATATTAATAACCACATTATCCGTACTGATACAACCGCCATAAGGAGTAGTGACCGTCCAGGCAAATTCATATAACCCGGCAACGTTCATATTGGTGACGGTAGTAAACCGGTTATCAGGTGCTGTAATAAGGGGGGTTACATTGGCCGGTTTCGACACTAAGGTCCATACCCCGCTGGCAATCCCCGGATCATTTCCTGCAAGATTTGCCGTATTCGTATTTCCTAATACCTGGTCGCTTCCGGCATTGGCATTGATCAAACCTTCCAGTCTTACAACAAAAGTATCCGCCATCGAAACGCCTGAGCAGGCATATTCTGCATCCAAAAAAGGTCCCACACTTGCATTATATGCAACGGGAGTAATCCTGAAACGATATTCGCCTACCCTGTTTAGATTTGAAATAACGGTAGAAGTACTGGTGATTGAACGCAGATCATTAGTAGTATAGGCAGGGACAGCCGCTCCCGCCGGACCCGAGAGTAACTGGATCTGGTAATATGCGCTGAAGTCCTGCAAATAACTGCTGTTCACCGCCCCCTTATATATCGCCGGAAGTTGTATGGTAGCCGATACGCTGCCCGTACCCGGATAACAAACATTAATATCCGGCACCTCTACTTTCGGCCTGTTATTGTCTGTAATATGTATATAATAAGTCTGACTGCTTGAACAGCTGCCATCGGCATTACTTACACTTACTGTAAACCGGTATGTGCCTACACTCCAGCCCCCTGCCGGAGGTGTAACGGTAGCTTGCCTGTTATAAGTATTGGCTCCTGTAACCACTACCGTAGGAGCCCCTCCGGGAGGAAAAATCCCGCTGGGCGTGACCGTTGTCAATACAGTCGGGGGGTCTGCAGGGTCAACATCAAAATAAAAACTTTCAGGTGTACTGGTACCGGCCAGGTTACAATGAACCTCGCCGCCGCTGCCACCGGAAAAATAAATAGCCAGCTGTTCAGGCTCACCATGACCCGCAGGCTGCATATTAACAACCTGTGGTCTGAATCCCTGGAAATTATAGGTAAGTGTAGGCGAAGTATAAGAACCGCAACTGTTACTCACCGTAAGGGTAAACGTATAAGTTCCAATTGCCGTAACACCATTAAAAAATAAAAAATTATTGTCATCCAGCCGTGCAAAACTCATATTAGCTCCTGCAGGCTGCGTTAATACACTCAATGAAACAGTAGTACTGCTTGTACCGGCAGATCCTGCATAATTAGTATTAAAATATGGCGGTGCTGTCAGGTTAATATAATGTGCGGGGTTGGATGTCGAAACACAGCGGGATGTAGTCACCGGAGGGTTGATGGCAGGATTGGGTATAAAACGGACCACTGTAGTATCTTCATATGAACATATGCCATCAGCCGAAGTAATTCTCAAAATAGCCCAGTATGCTGGATCTATCTGGTGGTTGGATGTATTAACCAGTGAAAAAGTGGGCGTTGCCACGGTAGTACTGCTGAATTGCGCATTGGTACTGACGGTTTCATTTGCCCGGTTATATCTCCAGATATTTACTGCCCGCCAGGCACCGGTAAAACCTACCGGGATCACACCGCTTAATGGCGTACTGCCGGTAGTGGCACAAACATTCAGTATATCTGGTCCGGCCGTAAAAGATGCCGGCCGCGGATGTGCCGTGATCACTACCTGGGAAGTTGCCGTGCCTGTTCCACATTGTTGTGTCAATCTGAAGGTATAATTACCATCCACTGTCATGCCCGTTACATTCGTGATCATTGTATTAGGGCTTGCAATAACCGGTGTTACAGGCCCGGTTATAAATGTCCAGGTTGGAGGAGATGCTCCCACACTTCCGCTGGCACTTCCTGTCAGGGTGGTAGACGATCCGCAAATAGTGGCAATCCCGCCCGCATTGGCAGTACAATTACCAATTATTTGTGCACTTACACTTAGTCCAAAAAAAAATACCGCCGCCAAAAAAGTAACGGATAGAATAATTTTTTTTTTCATAAGCAGGTTATTAAAAATGTGAGATACCAGAAACACTTCTTTATTCAGCAACAGGAACCCGAACGCTTACCGGCAGGAATCCTTACTCAAATCAAAGAAAAGTACCTAATAGTATAAAACGCTATAGTACTATTTGAATGTATCTGTTTAAAAAATTGATGCCCAAGCAGCAAACAAACGGTATATAATAGCTAATTAGTAAAACCGGGTCTTTCAACCCGGTTTATACTATTCTTACAATCACTACCTGGTTTCCCAAAATGTATTGGATCGTGCCTTATTGTTTAACAATTTTATATGTTTGTTTATTTCCGGCACTGTCTTCTGCCTGTAACAGGTACATACCAACCGGTAACTGCGATACATCGATGGTCAGTAATGCTTCAGCATTTGATTGTACGGTTTTAACAACCTGGCCGTTAAGACTTAATATCCGTACAGAAGCTTTGCCACTCAATCCACCAATTGAAAGTATTGACGTTACGGGGTTTGGATAGACCTGTAAGCGGCCGGTATGATCAAAAGACACAATGCTTACCGCGCTGT
>CAYUMH010000128.1:7575-13242 GCA_964445775.1 uncultured Terrimonas sp. | reverse complement strand
GCAAATTGAAAAAAGAGGCAGGGAAGATATGTCAACTGAAGAAAGGATTAACCTGGACATTACCTATGCGAGAGAGGCGAATTTTCTGAAAGACATGTGGATTTTAATGAAAACGCCCATTGTAATGTTCCAAAAGTGCAATTCTTAAGCAATTAGCTTGCATTTTGACAAAACCTATTTTATCTTTAACCCTTAATCTTTGTACCTCTAAAAGTTATTCATGCCAAAGGATTCAGCGCCGTTGGTGTCCATTGTTACATTAACCTGGAATACTACGGACATTACCTGCGATTTTTTACGGTCTATCAATGAACATTGTTCATATCCTTCTCTTGAAATTATTATTGCCGATAATGGATCAAAAGAAGATCCTACCGAGGTATTCAAGGCAATACGTCCCGATGTAAAAGTAATTTTAAACGGTAAGAACCTGGGTTTTACCGGTGGTAATAATGTGGCCATTGAAGCAGCCACAGGGGATTATTTATTTATTGTAAATAACGATACCGAGTTTACGCCCGGCCTGCTGGAAGGTTTATTAGAAGTGTTTGAACAATACCCCGATGCGGGAGTGGTAAGTCCTAAGTTTCATTATTTTTTCCAGAAAGGAACGATTGAATATGCGGGTTATCCGCCCATTAATGTTTTTACCGGTCGAAACAGTAAAGTGGGTTGCCGTGAAGAAGATAAAGGGCAGTACAATAATATTACTACAACGGGTTATGCACATGGCGGCGCCATGATGGTACCCCGTAAGATAATTGATGAAATAGGCGGTTTGCCGGATGAGTTCTTTATTTACTATGAAGAGTTTGACTGGTGCGCACAGATAAAACGTAAAGGGTACCAAGTGTACTATCAGCCTAAATCTTTAATTTACCATAAGGAGTCAATGACAACGGGCAAATCCAGTCCGTTTAAGACTTTCTACCTGACCAGGAACCGTATTTTGTTTATGAAACGAAATATGACCACGGGCAATTTTTTAATTTTCCTGACCTATTTTAGTTTGTTTACGGTGCCAAAAAACTCTGCCGTTTTTTTACTGAAAAGGCAGATGCACCATTTTCGCTCTTTCTGGAAAGGCATTATGTGGCACTTTAATAAAAACATAACTTTTAATTAAACTGATAATATGAAAAAGTCTGTATTGGTAACCGGCGGCGCTGGTTTTATTGGTTCACACGTTACCCGCCATTGCCTGGAAATGGGTTTCGAAGTGATTGTGTTGGACGACTTAAGCGGTGGTTTTGAGGATCATATTCCTGCAGGTGCCGTTTTTGTAGAAGGAAGTGTGGTGGATCACGACCTGGTTACCGACCTGTTTAATAAGTATAAGTTTGAGTATGTATACCATTTGGCGGCCTATGCTGCTGAAGGTCTTTCACATTTTATCAGGAGGTTTAACTACAATACCAACCTGGTAGGTAGTATTAACCTGATTAATGAATCGGTAAAACACAAAGTAAAATGTTTTGTATTTACCTCTTCAATAGCTGTATATGGTAAAGGTCAGTTACCTATGTCAGAAGCAATGACACCGGAGCCGGAAGATCCTTATGGTGTTTCAAAATATGCGGTGGAGCTGGATTTGAAAGCGGCCCACGAAATGTTTGGATTGAACTATGTGGTGTTCAGGCCACATAATGTATATGGCGAAAACCAAAATATAGGTGATAAGTACAGGAATGTGATCGGTATATTCATGAACCAGATCATGCAGGGCAAACAGCTGACCATCTTTGGCGACGGTACCCAGACCAGGGCCTTCAGTTATATTGATGATGTAGCTATTCCTATTGCGCATTCAGTAGAAAAACCGGCGGCCTATAACCAGGTATTTAATATTGGTGCTGACAAACCTTATACGGTGAATGAACTGGCTACTGTAGTAAGCGAGGAGTTTGGTGTGGAAGCTGATATTAAATATTTAGCAGCAAGAAATGAAGTGTTACATGCTTACTCCGATCATACCAAAGCGCATGAAGTATTTGGCGCCGGAACCGGTATTGATCTTAAAGAAGGTATTGCCCGTATGGCCGAATGGGCTAAGCGTGTAGGCGCCAGGCAGAGCCAGGAATTTGGTAATATTGAAATTACCGAGAAATTACCGGAAGGGTGGGGCATTGTTAAAAAAACATTAGTATAGTTTAACAGAAGATGCATGTTACCCCCAAAATAAAAGTGTTGCAGTGTATCCGCCAGGGTAAAATTGGCGGTGGCGAGTCGCACCTTTTAAGCCTGGTGGAGAATATGGACAGGACTGTGTTTGAACCGGTAGTACTATCCTTTACGGAAGGGCCGATGATAGACAGGCTGCAGGCATTGAATGTTACTACAAAAGTTATTTATACCGAAAAACCATTTGATTTTACGAAATGGAGAGCCGTAAGAAATTTTGTTGAGGAATCTGATGTTCACTTAATTCATGCTCACGGCACCAGAGCAGGATCCAATATTCTATGGGCAGCCAAACAATTAAAACTGCCGTTAGTGTACACCGTACATGGCTGGTCCTTTCACCAGGACCAAAATGTATTGGTAAAAAAAATCAGGGTGATGGGCGAAAAGTATATCACCCGTAAAGCAACGGTCAACATATCTGTTTCGGCATCCAACCAGCAAACCGGGTTTAAACATATACCCGGCTTTCAATCAACCGTCATTAATAATGGTATTGATACGGTAAAGTTTAACCCCGACAATGATTTTGCATTAACCCGTGCATCATTGGGTGTTCCTGCTGACAAGACCTTATTTCTTTTTATTGCCCGGTTTACCTTTCAAAAGCAACCATTAGCATTAATGGCTGCTTTTAAAGATGCGCTGGCGGCAAATCCCGGAATCCATTTATTGATGGTGGGAGATGGAGAGCAAAAAGAAAAGGCGTTGGAATGGTTAAGGGCCGAAAACCTGGAGCAACATATTACTTTGTTGCCGTTCAGGCAGGATGTACCGGGTATACTGGCCTGTGCAGATGTTTTTGTATTACCTTCCCTTTGGGAAGGTTTACCTATTGGCCTGCTGGAGGCAATGGCCATGCGTAAAACCATTATTGCTACCGACGTTGATGGCACCAAAGAAATTATTAAGGATCATGAGAACGGTATCCTGGTGGATACACAGAACATGGTTCCGGCATTAACAAAAGCGATCCTGCAACTGGCGGGTGACGAAGCGTTGAGAACAAAATTTGCCAACGCTGCCAGGCATACAGTAGAAAGCCGCTTTAATGCCAGACAAATGACTACGGAGATAGAAAAAATTTATCAGCAGTTAGTCAATCCTCATTCACTTGTAAATAAAACAGCGCCGTGGAATTTGAAAGAATTGCCGATATAAAACGTTTGGAGTTTATCAGGAAAACCCTAGAAACCAGCCTGCCTTCCGGGGCCGAGGTGCTGGATGTGGGTTGTGGTAATGGTGTTATATCACGTAGCCTGGGCTCGCTTGGGTTTAATGTGAAAGGCGTGGATATTAGTGAAAAAGCAATAGAAAGAGCCAAAGAATTAAATAAATTACCCAACGTAAAGTTTGAAGTAAAAAGTGCGGAACAACTGGTAGCAGATGGTCACCAGTACCATGCTATTATTTGCAGTGAAGTATTAGAACATTTACACCAGCCTGAAATGTTATTACAGGTATTGCACCAGGTATTACATAAAGATGGTGTATTGATTGTAACGGTACCCAATGGTAAAGGCCCGAGAGAAGTACTGGTAACCAAGCCGGTAATTGCCATGCAGAAAAAGAATAACTGGGTGTGGAAACTGGTACAGAAAATCAAGTCGGCTTTTGGTTATAAAGGCACCACGGTGCAAAGTTCGGCTGATGACCTCACGCATATACAATTCTTTACCAAGAACGACCTGGAGAAATTAGCCAATACCAACCAGTTTAATATTGTACAATTTGGTAAGACCAATTTCATTGAAGATGTTTTTCCTTTCTCCTTTTTTTCAAAAAGGTTTAAGTTTTTACAGAAATGGGATTGTGCCGTTGCCGAAAAGTTACCTTACCAGTTTACAGGCGGTTTTGTAACGGTATGGCAAAAAAGGTAATGAAGTATTAACCGGGTTTTATTTATGCAGGCAGGTAAACCGAATACCGAAACAGATCATGCAGACATTTTATGAGATAGTAACGATATTATTTTTTTTATTCCAGGGCGTTGTGGCCTTATACCTGCTTATTCCTTTTTTCTCTGTTGTGGTGTATGGATTTATAAAAGCTTTTTCCATTAAACACCCGTTTAAAAAACGTAAGATTGTTCACGATAAAAATTTTGAATTCGGGATCATTATTACGGCCCACCAGGAGGTGGAGTTCATTAAGCCTTTAGTGGCTTCTATTTTAGGACAAACCTACCAGCATTTTTATATTTATGTAGTAGCCGATGATTGCGACACCAGCCAGCTGCAATTTACCGATCCGCGTGTTATTATTCTCTCTCCCAGTCCGGCTTTACATGCCAAAATTAAATCCATTGACTTTGCCCGCAAAAGTTTTACCAGGGAACACGATATTACACTGATACTGGATTCGGACAATTTACTACACCCTAATTTTTTGTCAGTAGTTAACCAGCATTTTCAAAAAGGATACAGGGTGGTACAGGCTGACTTTAAACCCAAAAACGAAGACTCCTTATATGCCCGTATTGATGCGATAGGGGATATGTATAACTTTTTTGTTGACAGGGAGATCCGTATGATGGCAGGCATGTCAGCTGCGATCTGGGGATCGGGTATTTCATTTGAATCTGCTTTGTACGATGAAATTGCGTATAAAACTCTCGTGGGCGGCTTTGATAAAAAATTGCAATCAACCTTGTTATTGAAAACAAAAAAGATAGCTTTTTCAACTGATGCTATTTTGTATGACGAAAAAGTGGAGAGTGGCAGTTCGCTGGAGAACCAGCGGGCAAGGTGGATGTTGTCTTACTTCAACTATTTTAAAGAGAGTAGTAAAATATTCTTTACAGGGTTAAAGACGCTGAACCTTGATTTTATTTATTTCGGTTTTGTATTACTGCGTCCGCCGCAGTTTTTATTATTTGCGGCCGCGTTTTTTAGCCTGGTCATTGATTTCTTTTTATTTCCTGGTTTATTCTATGCCTGGCTGGTGATCATTGGTTTGTATATTGTTTCTTTTGCAGCTATTATCCTCATTCGCAGTAAACAGCTCAAATACCTGAAAACATTATGTATGTTACCTGTGTTTGCGGGACGACAGGCGCTGGCTTTATTAAAGCTGGGGAAAGCCTCAAAGAAATTCCTGAAAACACCACATACCAAGCTGGTGTATATAGAAGATGTGTTAGCGAAAAAACAATAAACAGCGCGGGGTAGTTATTTGAAATATAGTTTTACCAAACGAAAGAAGGGTCAGGAGCGTTTAAAGTTAAAGACCAGGTTCTCGCCTTTTACATTCATGGTTGCATGGTAAGGGGCCAATGCCTCAAACAAGGCCTTTGATGTACCTGGCTTCATTCTGTCATGCAGCTCAATGGCCAGCGTGTCACAGGTAGATAACCATTGGTGAAGATCAGGCGCTTCCAGTACCTCTTTTTCACTGCCTTCAATATCAATTTTTACCAGGTCCAGGGTTGACAATTTGTATTGCTGCATAATATCAGTTAATGATAATGCTTCAATAGCGCCGGGG
>CAYUMH010000128.1:0-7565 GCA_964445775.1 uncultured Terrimonas sp. | reverse complement strand
CCTGTGTACATTCTTTTACTGTGAATCCCCAGTTGTCAAGGCCGGTATCAATAATTTGTAAATAAGCGGTTTTGTTCCACAGGCCTTTTTGTACAGGAATAATATTGGGATAGTTTGCGATGTTCTTTTGTAATAGTTTAAAATTACCCGGTTCCGGCTCCAGGCAGATGATGGTAGCATTGGGGAATTTGTTGGCAAAGTAAACTGCGGCAAAGCCCACATTGGCGCCGGCATCAATAATACTGGCGGGAGTAGTGTTTACATCAAAATTGTATTCCTCCCTGATAAAGATGTGTTGAAAAATATATTCATCGGAACTGCGGCGGCGAAAGTAAACGGGGTGTTTGATCCCCGGCACCTGTACGCCCAACAGCTGATCTTTTTTACCAAAAGTACCGGTGAGGATCATTTTAAACCCCTTTACAAATCCGAATTTCTGGCAATAGAGGGCAAGTTTGTAAAACTTATTTTTCATGTTAATGGTATAGTGGGCTAAAATATAAAAGATTGGCGGAACTTAATAGATTTGTTGACAATTTTATAAACTATGAATCAAAAAATAAATGGCGACAGGTTACACGGATTAGACGCATTGCGTGCTATTGCCATGTTCCTGGGTGTAGTGTTGCATGCGGCCATAGCTTATAAAGTTGTTGCCATACCTACATGGCCGCACGATGCCGGTAGTACCAATTATTTCTGGGATTATCTCTATGCTTTTATTCATAGTTTCAGAATGCCCCTGTTTTATTTAATAGCAGGTTTTTTCTGCCGGATGCTGTTTAACAAAATAGGGGAACAGGCGTTTGTAAAACACCGGATTAAAAGAATCGTCATTCCTTTTGTTTGTAGTGTAATTGTTTTATTACCACTTACTATATTCCCGTTTTTATTATACAAACATTTATTGAACACCAACTGGGACTGGAGCGCCTCCATGTCCTTATCCGCTAAGCAGGTAATAGGGTGGAATGGGATGGCGCATCTCTGGTTCCTCTATTACCTTATTTTTTATTACGCGGCTTTTATTGTTTTCAGCAGAACAACAAAGCTACCTGCCTTTAAAGCCAGAACAGAAAGTATAACAACGGCTATACGTAATAATGATCGCTGGAATATCTACCTGATGGCAGGCTGTATCACTCTGATTATAGGATTGCTATTATTGCATAAAGAATTACTTTTTGGTGTAGATACCGGTATTATCCCCAACCCGGTTTACCTTACCTTTTACGGCTTATTTTTCTTTGCGGGCTGTTTGATCAATATCCGCCCGGGATACTTTGATTTTATTAAACGAAATGCTTATGCGTTGCTGATTCCCGGGGTAATTATTTCGGGCCTGAGTTTTTACCTGGAATTCCTTTTAGCGGAACCTGCTGATGAACGGGGGTATCATTTATTGATAAAAGCACTGTTTGCGGTGCAATGTGTACTGCTGGTTAATGGTTTCCTGGGGCTGTTTTTACGGTTATTTGTCAGGGATAGTGCCATGTGGCGTTATTTTTCCGATGCTTCTTACTGGGTTTATTTGCTGCACCTGGGAATTATAGCCATGTTGCAGATATGGCTGGTAAATAAACCAATTTTGTCGGGAATTAAATTTAGTATCGTGTTGATAGGTACTACAGCTATATGTTTGATAACCTATCACTTATTGGTGCGGTTTACCATTATAGGTAAATATTTACATGGCGAACGAAAAAAAAATCAGTAAAAAGGCCGCCGGAATATTTGGAATTTCGAAAAGTTTCCTATCTTGTGCTGTCTTCCCAATTTAGACCTCTAATTTGTCGGAATTAAACCTTTTCCACCTTCCTATTTAAAGTCTGCTTTTCTATTCCAAAATCGATACCTATTCAGATACCAACTATCTGTCCATTCTTCCTTTGGTAGCCGGCATTCTTTAGCCTCAATTAATTTTTTATGAAATCAGCTTTACGCCTTTCTTTAGGAGTATTTTTATTATGCTTCTTATCCGGCCTTTTTTCAGCATATGCCCAGGTGTTGAACCCTAACGATCCGATTGTGGTATATAACTCGGCTACTCCGCCTACCCAGCCGGCATGGGGACAAATAGGGAAGTGGGTTAAGACAAACAGGTTGAATTGGAATACATCCAACTACAAAGCTTATATATATAAAGGAATGCAGTTCAGGCTGCGTTTTCCTAAATCATACCAGCATGGTGTAAGTGATGGAAAAAAATACCCTGTATTTGTTTTCTTTCACGGTGTAGGTGAAAAAGGCACTGTGTATGATAACGAATACCAGCTTTTTCATGGCGGCCAGTTACATGATGATGCCGTTACCAATGATAAGTTTGATGGTTTTTTACTATACCCTCAAAACCAGGGTGGTTTTTTTGGCGCTACACAATATGACTTCATAAAAGAAATTATCGAGAACTTTATTGTTCCTCAAAATAAAGGTGATATTAACAGGGTAATTGTGGGTGGTTTATCAGGCGGTGGTACCGGTACCTGGGATTTTTCTATCAGGCACCCGTTATTAACTGCTGCCTCTACTCCTATCAGTGCGGCTTCTGTTGGTTATGGTAGTTCAGCGGGAACCCTGAAATGGATCCCTATCTGGCATTTCCAGGGAGCATTGGATAATGCACCTCACCCTAATACCAGTGAAACACTGGGTAACACCTTAAAAAATGCCGGTTCCAATTACAGGTATAGCAAATATGCCAATGTGGGACATGGTTGCTGGGGCAATGCATGGGCTGAAGCGGATTACTTCCCTTATCTGCGCCGCGCCAATAAAGCAAATCCCTGGACCTTATTCGGACAAACTGAATTTTGCCCTGGAGTACCTATTAATGTAACAATCGGTGTTTCTGCCGGTTTTACAGAATACCAATGGAGAAGAAATGGTGAGGCTTACGGTGGTAACACCAATGAAATTAATGTAACTACTACCGGTGTATATGATTGCAGGATCAAAAGAGGTTCTGAGTGGTCTGAATGGTCACCTATTCCTGTTGAAATTAAAACAAAAGCACCTACCGTATCTCCGCCCATCCAGGTTTCGGGTTTACAGAGTAAACATATTCCTGCTCCTGACGGAAGCGCTGGTGTAACCTTACAGGTGCCAACCGGTTATACATCTTACGATTGGCAAAAAGTGGGCAATGCTGCAACTTTAAGCACTGTTAATACTTTAAATGCTACTTCTGCCGGTAACTACCAGGTAAGGGTAACTGAGTTATATGGCTGTTCAAGCAGTTTCTCGGCTCCTTTCACTGTAATTGATGCCAATGGTATCAACAAACCCGATCCGGCTATTAATGTATTGGTAACACCGATCTCTAAAACTCAATTACGGCTGAACTGGAGTGATAACCCTTCACCAAGCTATGACGAAACCGGATTTGAAGTGTACCAGGCCCGCAGTGCAACAGGACCATTTACCCTGATTGCTATTACCGGCGCTAACGTGTTAAGCTACCAGGCTGAGGGATTAAGTTCAAACTCTACTTACTATTATATTGTAAGAGCTATTAATAATACCGCAGCTTCGGCAACTACTGCTGTTGCCAGCGGTACTACCATGGCCGATACACAAGCGCCAACAGCGCCAACTAACCTGGTTATTACAACTACTACACAAAACTCTATTTCCTTAAAATGGAATGCGGCAACTGATGATGTGAGTGTAGAGAAATACGATATCTATATTAATGGTGTTAAATCATATGTAACATCTCAAACAGAATTTACTATTTACAACCTGGTAAGAGGTACTACCTATAACTTTACAGTGAAGGCGAGAGACTTTGCCAACAATACTTCACCGTTCAGTAACCAGGTAACCGGTCAGCCGGTATTATCGGGCCTGCCTTATAAATATTATACATTTACAGGTACCTGGAACAACCTGCCTAATTTTACTACGCTGACACCTGCTGCTACAGGGGTGATGCCAAATGTGGCTTTAACTCCACGTACGCAGGATGATAACTTTGCATTCCTGTGGGAAGGGTATATCTTAATCCCTCAAACAGGTACTTACTATTTCAGAACAAACTCTGATGATGGAAGCAGGTTATGGTTAGGCAGCTTAAACGGTAGCGCTTCTCCTTATTCCTTTGCCGGTACGCCGACTGTAAATAACGACGGCTTACACGGTTCACAGGACAGGGATTCCGGACCGCTGACTTTAACTGCCGGTGTGTACCCCATTGCTATGGCTTTCTACGAGCAGGGTGGTGGTGAAACAATGGTTGTATCCTGGAGAACTCCCGGTAACGCCAACTTTGTTCAAATACCTAATTCTGCCTTTACAGAAGGAAGCTCGGCCAGCGGTACCAAACCAGCAGCGCCAACAAACCTGGCAGCTACTGCGGTTTCTTTCAAACGCATCAATTTAACCTGGCAGCATAACGATCCTAATGAAACAGGATTCGAGATCTGGCGTTCTACCAATCCTACTACAGGATTTGTAACTGTAGGTAATGCACCTGCAAACGCTACTACTTATGCTGATACAGCGGTTCAGGCCAATACAAGATATTACTATAATATCCGTGCCATTGGTTTAGC
This sequence comes from uncultured Terrimonas sp., assembly GCA_964445775.1. Classification (GTDB taxonomy): domain Bacteria; phylum Bacteroidota; class Bacteroidia; order Chitinophagales; family Chitinophagaceae; genus Terrimonas. The sequence continues at coordinate 3,012 of CAYUMH010000128.1, read as the reverse complement.
TGGTGAGTCTGCATTTGCCTCAGCGGGATCAGGAGTTGACTACGCTTATTATGAAACAGGCCAGTTATCTAACCTGCCCGACTTTAATGCACTGACGCCGAAGAAAACCGGTAAGGTGGCTACTTTTGTCCTGGATCCACGTGACAGAGGTGATGATTTTGCTTTCAAGTATTCAGGCTTTATCACCGTACCTGTAACAGGGGTGTATACCTTCTTCACTACTTCTGATGATGGTTCTAACCTGTACATTGGTGCTTTTGATAATGCACATAAAATTGTTTCCAACGATTACCTGCAAGGACCTACAGAACGCAGCGGTACTATTAACCTGACTGCAGGCACGCATGCCATCTTTGTTACCTTCTTTGAAAGAGGCGGTGGCGAGGTACTTGAAGTTCGTTACCAGGGTCCTGCCGGAAGCGGTATTGCCAAACAAATTATTCCTGCCAGCGTATTAGGTATGCCATTACCTAATGCTTTAACTCCGGCATTGCCTGCTGCACCTGCTGCACCAACGTCGTTACTGGCTTCAGGAATATCTAACAGTGCTATTAATATTATCTGGAATGATAATGCCAACAATGAAGAAGGTTATGAACTGTACAGGTCAAGCAATACCAATGCTGACTTCCTGCTGTTCAAATCATTACCAGCTAATACAGCCAGTTATATCGATTCGGGATTATTCCCTAACTCAATACATTACTATAAAGTAAGAGCGATAGGTGTTGGTGGTTACTCAGCCTATTCTAATGAGGACAGCGCTAAAACTATCAACAACTTACCGGTAATTACAGCCATCAGCAACAAAACAATGCGTTATGATGGAACTTTACAGGTAAATGTAGTAGCAACTGATATAGATGCGGAAACCTTAACGGTACAGGTGAATAACCTGCCTGCCTTCGGTGCTTATGCATCTACCGGAAACGGAACCGGTACTATTACCTTTACTAATCCTGGTATTGGCCTGCAGGGCGCTTACAATAATATACAGGTGGTGGTAACCGATCAGAATAGCGGTACAAGTACTGCCAGCTTTAACCTGGTGGTAAATGAAAACCACCCGCCGGTAATTACTGGTACCAATAATGTTACACTGGCCGAGCAGCAAACAACACAGGTAAATATCAGCGCTACGGATGTAAATGCTGCTGATGCGATCACCTGGTCGTTCACTGGTTTACCTGCATTTGCTACACCTGTGGTAAATGGCCGTGATGTACAGATCAATCTTACTCCTGGTTATGCCGATAACGGAACTTATACCATTACAGCTACTGCCAACGATGGTAACGAAGGTGTGGATCAGAAAAGCTTCACCGTTACAGTAACTGATGTTAACCCGAATAAACGTGTATTCATCAGCTTTACCGATGGTAGCTTACTGGGTGCGGCGCCATGGAACAATACCAGCAAAGTACCTGCCTTAAATGATGTGTTTACCAACTTTAAAGATGATGCCGGTGATAACAGCCCTATCAGCCTGCGTATTACTTCAAGCTGGCAGAGTGTGGGTAACGGTACCAACGTACTGGGTGTAAATACGGGCAATAACAGCGGCGTATATCCTGATAACGTTATCCGTTCGGCTTACTGGTCCGATACAAGACCTCAGAGTATTAAAATATCCGGCTTAAATGCTGCGTATAAATATAAATTCACCTTCTTTGGTAGCCGTGGTGCGGTTACTGATAACAGGACAACTTTGTACACTATCGGTAGCAACAGCGTGAGCCTGAATGCTTCAGGTAACTCTCAGAATACAGTTTCTTTAACTGATCTGCAGCCTAATCCTGATGGTACACTTGACCTGACCGTACGTAACGGAACCGGTTCGGTATATGCTTACCTGAATGCCATGATCATTGAGTTGACCTATGATGACGGAACAGCTCCGGCTAAAGCAAGAAACTTAACAGCTGTTTTAGATGGTACTAATAAAGCTAACTTAACCTGGGTTGACGCAGCTTATAATGAAACAGCCTACCAGGTATACACTGCAACGAATGTTGCCGGTCCTTATACCTTACTGGGCGGTGCACAGGCTGCTAATACTACCAGCTATAGCCATACAGGTTTAAGTGGTAATAAAAACTATTACTACTATGTAACCTCCTCTAATGCTTACGGAACTTCGGCTAACAGTGATACAGTAACTGTTCGTACACCAAACACAGCGCCTGTATTAACTGCTATTGCTGACGTGAACATTAAAACAGAACAAACTGCTACTGTTAATATCGTAGCTACTGATGAGCCTGGTGATGTAATTACCTTAGGTGTTACAGGCTTACCATCATTTGCAACATTTACCAATACCGGTAACGGAACTGCTACTATACAAATTGCACCAGGTGCAACCACCGGTACTTTTGATGGTATCACAGTAACCGCTACTGATGGTTCAGCTACTGCCAGCAGACAGTTTAAAATAACTGTAACGGATAAAGATCTTACATCTATATATGTAAACTTTAACCAGGTATCTCCGGTGGCAGCGCCATGGAACAGCTTTAACAATACACCGTTAGCTAATCGCAGTGTTACTAACCTGGTGAATGATGCCGGTGCTACTACAGATGTAGCGGTAACTTTACTGCAACAATGGACTGGTGCTAACGATGTGGGTGCTACTACCGGTAATAACAGTGGTGTTTATCCTGATGATGTAATGAAAACCGCTTTCTACGAGTCTACCACAAATGTGAGAACAGTTCGTATCAGCGGCTTAAATACAGCAAATAAATACAACCTGGTATTCTTTGGCAGCCGTATTGCATCGGACAACAGGAACACAGTATACAGTGTAGGTGGTCAATCGGTAACTTTAAATGCTGCGGGTAATACCAGCAACACGGTTCAGATAAATGGCTTAACGCCGGATGCAAATGGTGTGATTGACTTTAATGTAGTTAAAGGTTCCGGATCTGCTTATGCCTACCTGAATGCCCTGGTGATATAGTCTTATGTAGACAATGGCTTACCATTTAGTCCGTCTAACCTGACTGC
>CAYUMH010000127.1:0-13316 GCA_964445775.1 uncultured Terrimonas sp. | reverse complement strand
GACACACAACATGTATGATATGGCCGGGAATATAGTTGGTACTTACCCATTAAAACCTGAAAGACTTACATTCCGTTTTCCTCAATACATTACGACCGCCAACCCTGGCTTACAACAGAATCCATAACCATGATATTACACCTGACTAAAAAATGAATTAAAAAAAATCTGAAATGAAAAAAATATTCTCTTTTGCAGCCCTCATGCTGTGTTATTGCTTTGTATTTGCGCAGCAAAAAAAAGCTTCTGTAACCATAAATATTGCTCCTGTTAAAGTAGCTTCTATGTGGGTGGCAGATGCCGATAATAATGTGACCAAACATACACCCGATAAAGATGGCAAGGTAGTGCTTGAGTTTACAAAGTCCCTGCCGGGGATGGTACGTATGGGTATTGATTCTCCCTACACAGGATCGTTGACTTTATTCCTTGAAGACAAGGATATATTACATATAAAAACTGATTTTGAGAAGAACAGTGTTTTTACCGGTAAGGGGGCTAATAACAACAAGTTACTAAATGCCAGCCAAAGAAGGTATACAGAAGGGTATAATAAACTGGATGCAAAGTCAAGTACCTATGAACAAATTTTTGATCAATGGACGGGATTAGTACAGGAAATGCTGGACACAGTAAAAGCCAATAAGGCCATACTTTCGCCTGCTTTTTACAAAAAACAAATTGTTTCAATTCCTTATGAGAAACTGTCGACTGCCTTTACAGTGGCCTATGTCTTTACTATTACATCCGATTCTTCGATCAGGAAAAAACCGTCAGAATCCTTCAATAATAAATTCTGGACCATGATGAAGGAAGTAAAAATGGATGAAAGACTGCTGACCAATGCTGAATATAAAAACTTCATATCAGGAGTTTACCCGAAAGTATTGAGATTACAGGAGTTGCGCCGTACAGGAAAGCTGGATGCTGATACTACTCCAAGAGAACAAAGAGCCAAGGTAGAATACCGGCTGGTAGAGCGGTATTATACAGGTAAGGTAAGAAGCATGGTAATGGGCAAGCAACTGAGCAAGATGTTGGGCGAGGCAAAGGATGTTAAAACACTGCGCCCTTTGTTAGATGAATATACAAAAAAATATGCTACTGCTTCGGATGCAAAAGACCTGGAAGCCACCTATGTAAAAGTATCAACATTGGCTGCGGGGCAGGTACCTCCGCATTTTGTACTGAACAGCCTGGAAGGTAAAGAAGTGGCGTTAAAGGATTTTACCGGTAAAGTAGTATATATTGACTTCTGGGCAAGCTGGTGTGCGCCTTGCAGGGGAGAAATGAAAAATGGCGCTCCGCAGTTACATGACCGGTTTAAGGACAATAAGGATGTGGTATTCCTGTATGTGAGTATTGATGACAGTGAAGATAAATGGAAAAAAGCAATTACGGATGACAAGATAGAGGGTATACATCTACTTTCTGCCGGTGGTATGAACAGCATTGTGGCAAAAGCCTTTAATATCAGCGGTATTCCCCGTTATGTGTTAATAGGTAGGGATGGAAAGATTGTGGATAATGATGCTACACGTCCCAGTGAACCTGCAACAACTACCGCTATTGAAAAGGCCTTAGCAGCACAAGCAAATTAATATAGTTACAAAGGATAGGATGGCGTCTATAACTTACAGGGCAAGCCGGTGCAGTATGAAAAGTGTATCAAATGGCTGCCCTGTTTTATTTTCAGCCTGTTAACCAGGTAATCAATCAATTAAAAAATATGAAAAAAAATGTATTACTGGCGCTTTGTATGATGGCATTACAGGTATTGCATGCCCAGGTGAAGAACCCGGTGCAATGGAGCTTTACAACAAAGAAGATCAATGCCAAAACGGTGGAACTGCACCTGACTGCAACCATTGAAAAGGGGTGGCATATCTACTCTCAAACCACTCCGGAAGGCGGGCCGGTGCCAACCACTGTTACCCTGGTAACCAACCCGGTACTACAGCTAACGGGAAAAATAAAAGAACTGGGTAAACTGGAACAACATCATGAGAAATTATTTGGTGTTGACGTAAAACAGTTTTCCGGTAAAGTAACTTTTGTATTAACGGTGACGAAGAAAGCAGCTGTAAAAACAACGATTGCAGGTACTGTAGAATTCATGGCCTGCAATGATCATGAATGCCTGCCTCCTAAAAAACAGGATTTTTCAGTCAAGCTTCCTTAAGCAATGTTTAAAGGGTTTGTATTAAAAAAGGACAGCGATTTATAAAATGTGTAAGTGATTAACAAGCGAGGCTGTAGTCTCGCTTGTTAATCACTTTTTTAACTTTAAACCAACTGCTGGCGTATATTATTTATACCCCAATCCAATATTATACTGCACCCCAACACCAATATTGCCCAGGTTATATTTTTGAGTCTCGTTGTTCAGGCTAATATTGTGGTCACTATTGGTAAATAGTTTGGAATAGTGTACAAAGAAATTCCAGTTCCTGTTATGATAACCTACCTGCGGCCTGATATAAAAGCCACCATCGGGACGGCTTACATTGATGCCTTCGGCTACCAGGGCATCACCAACTACAAAGCCATAACCAAGGTCTGCACCGGCATAGATGCCTGAGGCTTTAGGGTAGTAACGCAATAGTGCTGCAACAGGTACTACACCTGCACTATTATTATCAATAGTGGTCGTTCCTAATTTATTTTCCTTACCAAAATAATGCTGGTAACCGGATGCCACACCCACACCGAAATGATTAGTGACAAGGTATTGGTAATTCAGGTCAAGACCTACTGTTCCGCCTGTATTATTGTTTGGAACAGCAACACCGCCGGATACACCTACTTTTAACGTATTTTTATACAACCCGCCTGTCTGTGCACTTGAATGGTTAGAAGCAAATAAAACTGCTGCTAATACTGAGCCTGCTAATAAGTACTTTTTCATAATTAAAAGTTTTAAGATATACACTACTAAACTAAAACTATACCAAACTGTTTTTTGGTGAATTAGAGTTCAGTATATCAGCGGGTTAGATAAAGTTTTGGACGATTAATAATAAGCTTGTCATAAGTGCTTAAAGCATAAAATGAGGTTGCATACATCCTGATGATACCAGGATGGTAAAATTTAAAGCTTCTTTCTATACACACCGTCCGGCAATCCAGCTGTCGGATTTTTCAATTAGAATGTTGAATTATTCCCCTGTTGTTTTACAGATCAGTAAAACTGTCAGAATTTTAGATGCTTTTGACATTTTATTACGACCAATACTAATATCAGTAAAAACATACTATGTATAAACGCTTATTGCAGAAAAAGACCATCATCGCGATGCTTACGCTTACTTCAGGACTGGAGGTGAGTGCACAGGGTATCGCTAATGCCGACCTGGAACTCTTTACTACCTGTCCGTCACAACATTCAAGATTTGTAAATAATGTGGCGAATTGGGTAGTATCTCTTGGCGCTACAGCAGGCACACCTGACTATTATAATGCCTGTGGATATAAAATGCCGGAAAAGCTGGTAGCCCAGAGCGGGGATGGTTACGGGGGCGCCTACCTGGAATTTAATAATACATTCACTGATTATAAAGAGTATTTCACCAGCCAGTTATCTACTCCGTTATTAGCCGGGGTAACCTATACTTTTTCTTTTTATACTGCTCATATATATGGCGCAGCGCCTTCCTCTTTTCCTCCACCTGCCGGGATCAATTTTGTAGACTTACCTGATGCTGAACAGGGATTTATGGGGGCCGTATTTTCTAACGCAGCTCCTGTGGCAGCCAATACCGTGGGTAACACCACACCGAGGTATAACTCTATCAGAAATGATTTTGGCAGCGGCAGGGCATTGGTGCCTAAAACAAATACTGACGTATATGGTCCTGCATCACGTAATACCTGGGTAAAGGTAACACTTCAATACACAGCGGTAGGGGGCGAACAGTTCATGACAATGGGGCAATTCCGGCCAGGTGGTACAAGTTTACCTCCGCTTAATGGTGTCTATTATGTATTTGATAATTTTTCCAATTCTTTACAGGTACTTCCGGTAACGCTGGAGCATTTCACGGCAACTAAAATGAATAACGCTGTGTTGCTGGACTGGATAACCGTTGCTGAACAAAATAATAAGGGATTTGAAGTGGAGCATAGCAGGGATGGAGAAAAATGGACTACAATCGGTGTAGTCAATAGTAAAACAATTAACGGGAGCAGCAGCACAAAGCTGGAGTATAGCTATACACATACTACACCGGCCGGCGGCAACAACCTGTATCGTTTAAAACAGACCGACCTGGATGGTAGATCTGTTTACAGTAATATCAGTAAACTGGTATTTAATGATAAGCTCCTGGCACTTTCTCCAAACCCGGTTAGTTCAATTTTGTCTGTAAGCGGTTTAAAGCAGGGCATGAGTCTTCAGTTGTTAAATGCTTACGGGCAACTGGTTAAGGTGATCCCTGTGAATATGAACAGTACTGTACAGGTAGATATGTCCGGATTACAGGCGGGTACCTATCTTCTCAAAACAACCGATAAAAACGGGGAAAGTATGAGTTATAAAATCCTCAAAAAATAATATGCCCTGTCTTAACTGGCGTAAATCTTTACTGTAAGGTTTGCGCCGGTTAATTATATATTGCTTATTTGGGGTTTAAAAAATCAAGTCTTCAATATGGTAGTTTCTTACCATGTTTCCTTAAATCAGTTTCGCCAATTCACCTATGCCTTCCTTTAGTTGTTCCTCCGTTAAACTGGCATAACCCAGGCGAAGTCCGTTCACGCCATGGTGGTAACTGTAAGTATCGGGTAACAGGATCCGGATACCTTTCTGTTGTAATTTTTTATCCACCTGTTTCCAGTTCACCGGTTGATGAGGTATAAGCCAGAAAGCCAGGCCTCCATCGGGTATACTGTAAGTGGCTTTACCGGCCAGCTTTTTATCTAATACCGATGCTACAAAATCCCTTTTGAGTTTATAAAACTGGGTCGCTTTTTTCAGGTGACGTTTGATAGTGCCATCCTGCACCAGCTGCAAAACAGCCTGTTCCATAATAGAGTCGCCCTGTACATCAATGATCTTACGCAGGGTGCCGATTTTTTCTAAAAATCTTTTATCCTTACTGGCCAGGTATCCTATACGTAATGCCGGCGCTACTACTTTACTCATGGTACCGATATACACATAATTCTTTAATTCTGTATAACTGCATAAGGGTAGTATGGGACGATAGCCAAAATGAAATTCATTATCATAGTCGTCTTCTATGATCGTAAAATGATACATATTGGATAAACGGATCAGTTCCAACCGTCTTTTTAAACTTAAGGTTACCGTAGTAGGATATTGATGATGTGGTGTGGTATAAAGTGCTTTTACAGGGTATTTTTTCAGGTATTTAATAATATCTTCTATTACCAGGCCTTCTTCATCAACATTAACCGGTAATAGTTTGGCACCTGCATTTTCAAAAGCTTTCCAGGCGGGTTTATAACCGGGGTTCTCCACCATCACATGATCGCCTTTTTCAAAGAGACAGTGGGCGGTGAGAAACATGGCCATCTGGCTGCCTCTTGTAATACATAATTGTTCTTCGTGTAGCTGCATTCCCCGCTGGAGGTTCAACATCAGTGCCATCGCTTTCCTGAACTCCGGGTCGCCCAACTCATTACCATAGCCCATCATCTGCCACCTGGCCTTCCTGTTAAAAAGCTGCCGGTATGCCCTTGCCAAAGCGGCAACAGGCGCAATTTTGCTGTCGGGAGAGCCATCATCAAAGTTAATACGAAAGGGTATTTTATGTGACTCCTGGAAAGGTGGAATGGTATTCCGCCGGTAAGTTTTAGGCAGAACAGGCAATGTTTCCGCTACAAAAGTTCCGCTTCTTTCTTTAGCGATCAGCCATTCTTCATTCAGTAATACCTGCAGGGCTTCTACAATAGTATTCCGGTTCAGGGCCAGGTCTTTTGCCATGGCCCGGCTTCCGGGTAAAGCGGTTCCTCTTTTTAACCGTCCCGATTGTATGTCTGCGATAATAGCATCGGCTATCTGTAAATAAACGGCTTTATCACAATCGTAATTAAGCTGTATTTCCAATTTCCAAGGTCTGAGCATCTGGACTACCATTTTATTAAAAAACTGTATCAGTATGATAGTCCAAAGCTACAATACTTTTGTGCTGTAAAACATAGTAACCAATAAAAATTTAGCAATTATGTCAACAGCAGCAACAGGTACGCAACAAACTGTCCAGGCCGGTCAAAAGCAGTTCAGTTCAAAAGATTTTCACCAAACCTTCGCCCGCCCGGTGTATGTTAAACCCTCACATGTTATTCATAAAAATGTAGAACGGGCCGGTGAGCACAACCAGTTCTCTACGGAAAGAAAACATCCTGTATTCTTTGTAGATCTGCCCAGTAAAAATGTAAGCATGACAATCGGGGGACTGTTACCCAATCAGTTAACCAACCGGCACCGGCATACTTATGAAACGGTGTTGTATGTAATAGAAGGAAAGGGCTGGACAGAAATAGAAGGGGAGCGTGTAGAATGGCAGGCAGGTGATGCGGTTTATATTCCCTCCTGGGCCTGGCACAGGCATCAGAATACCAGTGACAGCGAGCCGGCTAAATACATAGCCTGCGAAAATGCCCCGCAGCTGCAGAATTTAGGTGTGGCATTGAGAGAAGAAGAAGGAAGGGACCTGTAAACCTGTTCCCCGTTTTATTACATTTTAAATTTATCACAATCATGAAGCATATACCTTTTCATGGTGTTATCGCCTACCCGGTTACACCTTTTACCGAAAAAGAAAAAGTTGATATACCCCTGTTTAAAAAAATGGTAGAGCGTTTGGTAGCTACCGGCTCCCATGGCATAGCGCCGCTGGGCAGCACAGGTGTTTTACCCTATTTATCCGACGAAGAAAAAGAAGCGGTGGCCGAAGCTTGTATACAACAGGTAGGCGGCAGGGTGCCAACATTGGTTGGGGTTTCAAATCTTACTACGGAGAAGACTATTTACCATGCACAGTTTGCCGAAAGGGCAGGAGCAACGGCTGTAATGATCATCCCGATGAGTTACTGGAAACTGACCGATGATGAAATTGTAGCACATTATGATGCGGTAGCTGCTAAAATATCCATTCCTATTATGGCTTATAATAACCCGGCAACCAGTGGGGTAGATATGTCTCCCGCCTTATTAAAAAGATTATTGGAAATTCCGAACGTAACCATGATCAAAGAGAGTACGGGCGATGTACAACGGATGCACACATTGCGTAAAGAGCTGGGCGAAGAAGTTGCATTTTATAATGGTGCTAATCCTCTGGCTTTGGCCGCATTTGCAGCCGGCGCCAATGGCTGGTGTACGGCAGCGCCTAACCTGATCCCTGCGCTTAATATTGACTTATATAATGCAGTCAGGCAGAATGACCTGGAGAAAGCACAGCGTTTATTTTATCAGCAATTTGATCTACTGAAGTTCATTGTAGCCAAAGGGTTACCAAGGGCCGTAAAAGCAGGGCTCACCCTTTTGGGAGAAGAAGGAGGGGATTTGCGCAGTCCTTTAAAACCTTTAACGGATAAGGAAACCGGCGAACTGCAAGCCATACTTTCCCTGCTAGGGGAAAAGTCAATGCCTGCCGCACAGCTTGTCTAAACTCCGAATATCTTATACACCTGTTATTAGTCTCTATGCAATAAAACAATCAACAATTTTAAAAACAATTAAGTTATGAAAAAAGCAATCTTTTATCATGCGGGCTGCCCCGTTTGTGTCAGTGCTGAACAAGATATGTTAACCCTTATTCCCGAGGACCAGATAGAAGTCATTCACCTGGGTAGTGAAAAAGAAAAAGTAAAGGAAGCCGAAGCTGCAGGAGTAAAATCGGTACCGGCATTGGTACTGGCCAATGGCAATGTATTACACATAAACTTTGGTGCGTCTATAGATGAATTAAAGTAAAAGAATACGGCCCTGATCCAGCTGGTATGCGGGCCGGATGATATATTGAATAACCCAAAAACAAACTACAGGACATAATGAATTATACAATTAAAAAAGCGGGTCTCGAAGACCTGGATGAAACAGCCGAACTATTTGATCTTTATCGTGTATTTTATCGTCAAGCCTCCGATGTGGAGAAAGGAAAAGCTTTTTTAAAAGAACGTTTCCTGAACAGCGAGTCGGATATATTCCTGGTGATAACGGAAGGAAAAGCCGTTGGTTTTGTCCAGTTATACAAACTGTTTCATTATACCAGGTTGCAGCTACAATGGTTATTGAGTGATCTCTTTGTACACCCCGATCACAGGGGTAAAGGTTTCTCTGTAGCATTAATTGACCGCAGCAAACAATGGTGTGAAGAAACCGGGGCCTGCGGACTGATGCTGGAAACGGAAAAAACAAATGATATCGGCAACCGGCTTTATCCCCGGTGTGGCTTTGAATATGATGGTTTACATAATTATTATCATTGGTGGAAGTAAAAATAAATAACGGCAGGTTTAAATACCTGCCGTTATTTTTATGCAACCCTTAATTTGGATATTTACTAACCTCATTATCCGGAAGCTCCCAGTTTACTGAATGTATAACCCACCAGTGCCGAAGCTATCATAGCCAAAGTACCCCAAATGCAAATCCTTAATACAGATTTAAGCATGGAGGAACCTCCTGCTTTTGCAGCAAAGATACCCGATGCAGCGAGGAACAGGATGGAACTGATATACTGTATCACAACCATATTATGCAGGGGCGCTATGAATGAAACCAATAAAGGAAGTAATCCACCTGCTACAAATGAGGCCGCTGAAGCAAAAGCCGCCTGCAAAGGTTGGGCTTTGGTAATTTCATTAATACCTAATTCATCGCGGGCATGCGCTTCTATTGCATTATGCTGTGTAAGTTGTTTTGCAACTTCCATGGCCAGGTCCGGAGTTAGCCCACGGGCCTGGTAAATGGAAGCCAGTTCTTTTAATTCCTCCTCCGGCGTTTCTTCCAACTCTGCTTTCTCCCTTAACAGGTCAGCAGTTTCTACATCGGTCTGGGAGCTTACCGAAACATATTCACCGGCGGCCATGGAAAGGGCGCCTGCTACCACTCCTGCCACAGTAGCTAATACAATTGCTTCACGACCCGTATTAGCGGCGGCAATACCGATTGCAAGACTGGCTGTAGAAAGTATACCATCGTTGGCGCCCAGTACACTTGCCCGCAGCCAGCCGCTTCTTCCCATATAATGTTGTTCATTCTCCATTATGTACTACTTAAAAGTTAAATGTAAGGCAATGCTGTTGGCTGACATCTGTATATTTTTTGTATAGTGCCCGTACCTTAATTCGGCAGTTGAAAGACGCTGTATCCCGAATATCCCTTTAACCGGGGTCCATCTCAGCCCGGCTCCAAGAAAGTTACTATTAAACGTGGAAAGATCAAAATTGCTGGTGTAATAAGTATCCTGCAGGTTATGTTCACCGTATGGTTTAAAGTATTTAAGTCCGGTTTGTTTATAAAACCTGTAAAAGGGGCTAACCGAGAAGAAGGGATTAATTTTAACCGGTACTTCAATACTGGCAGTGTGCGAATGCAGGCCCCAGCTATCGGAATAATACCGGTAATAACCCCGCAAAATAATATTATCGCCCAGGAAATAACTACCCCGTATACCAATGGGCCACTTAAAACGCCGGTCCGGTAAATGCTCCTGTTTAACAGAACCATCAGAGAAATATACCCTGTAAAAAGGAAGACTGAGATAACCTGATTGTTGTACAATATCTGTAAGAAATGCCACCTGCAACCGGGGATTGATGATTTGAGACCAGGTAAGGGAGCCGGTATATGTATTACGTTTAGCCCCGGTTCCATTATCCGCTTCACTACCGTTTTGACCACGGAGCTCTGTTGGAATAACCAGTTTAACCTGGTCCAGCAATACCTGCACCCTGGCACTGAACTCCCCGTTCCTGTCTTTGGTTTTTTTTGAAAATCCTGCGGATATGCCTGTAGAAAAATAATCAAACTCAGTGGAAACCGAAATGCCTGTACTGATACTGTTGCCTTTTGCCATGTTCTCTACCGTCCAGTTAAGTGATGGATAGATACGTGTGTCTGCATGTGAAGCGGAAGAATTGGTTTTGAGGTCTATCTTGTCCGAAGAGGCCGAAGTATAATGATCAATCCCTACCTCTGCATCAAAGCTGTGTTTGCGTAATTTTTTATCAAAACGTGTAAGTCGCACATCAATAGTATTGGCAATATCCGTTAACTTTTGAGAGCCAATACCCCCGGTAACAGCAGCGTGTTCGCCGTTTTGGATATAGTAGCTGGATACCAGGTTGATTTCTTCCAGTTTAAGTTTCCGCGACTTAAAACCGGTGCTATCGGCCGGTTGCTGCGCACGGCCGGTTATCATTGCCATAATAGTTATAGCACTTAAAAATATTCTTTTCATGAAATGACATTAAGTTGGTTATGAAGTTTATTTGTTTAATTACATCCGCAACCCCCACCGTTTTTGCCGCCGTTGGCGCCTGATGAACCTTCGCGGTAAGATTGAAAATTGAGTTCGGTTTTTTCTGCTCTGCGGTTACTTAATGTCATTTCTGCATCATTTAATTTGTTTTTCTGGTATTCTTTTACAGTAGTACAGGCATTTAATAATATAAGGAGGAAACATGCCGGCATTACCCTGGTAATAATTGTTTGTTTCATATCAGGTTAATATTTTTTGAAGTGAATACTTGGTTGTTATCATCAATGATGATACATTCTACTTGGTGAATCTGGTTAATCAATGCAAGGCCTTCATGAATACCCATAATAGTAACCGGGGTAGCCAGGGCATCCGATAGTTCAGCGTTTGGGCTGATAATGGTAACGCTTTTAATACCGGTTACCGGTAGCCCGGTTTTGGGGTTAATAGTATGAGAGTATTTTTGTCCATCAATTACAACATACTTTTCATAGTTTCCTGAAGTGGCTACAGCCATATCTGTGATAGCGAGATAGGAGAAGGGAAGGTTTGCATGATCAGGATGTGCAATGCCGACAGTCCAGGGCTTCCCGTTGGCCTGGTATCCCCAGGTGGACAGGTCGCCTGATGCATTGACAATGCCCGACTGTACCCCGGCGCGTAATAGTATGTTTTTTGCCATTTCCGCTGCATATCCTTTACCAATTCCGCCAAAACCAATACGCATGCCTTTTTCTTTGAGGAAAACGGTTTGTTGCTTTTTATCTAAAATAATATTGCGGTAATTGATCAGTCGTACTGCTTCCCTGGCTTTGCCGGGAGAAGGAAGCGAGGTCATATTCCGGTCAAAATTCCATAAACTTTTGTCGATAGACCCGTAACTGATATCAAAGGCGCCGCCGGTTATACCGGCAATACGCTGACAGCGGCTGATAAGATCAAATACTTCACGATCAACGACTACGGGCTTAATCCCTGCATAATTATTTATAAGATTGGTCTGGCTGCTGTTGCTGAATGTTGTGAGCAATTGCTCAATACGTTTAATTTCAGCAACAGCCTGTGATATTTTCTGATGAGCCGATACGGGGTCCGTATCTAAAACGGTAATTTCGAAACGGTTTCCCATTAGTTTCTCAACCTGTTTGTACTCACTGTTGGTGGTAGTAAGCATGTGCTATTTTTTTAATTGAAGATGAAAATGCCGCTGCCCCGTCTTCCGGGTAACCTTCCCACCGGCCCAGTACCTTGCCATCAGGAGACAATAGCAGTGTTAGGGGGAATTTCCCTTCGGGATTATAAGTGGCCGCAAGAGAATCATTTTGCTGGCGTAGGAGAGAGGGGAGTTCGTTCTTTTTTTTACGCGGGAAATCTGCATTGTATAAGATCAATAAACTATCCGATAAATCTCCGAATTGTGCTGTTCCAAAAATTTCCTTATGCATACGGATACAGGGAATGCACCAGTCAGAGCCTGAAAAATTCAGTAATAAAACTTTATTATTATCCCTGGCTTTTTTTGCAGCGGTAGTAAAATCAGGTTCCCAATGCGTAACGGACATAAAGAGTAATGTGATGCAGCTAATGAGCATTACTTTCATAAATACAATAATTAAAAAGGTACTCCAGGCCGGGGCATAACAAATGAATGCCTGCAGGAGAGGAGCCTTGTAAATGAATAATGAATAATAAAAAATGATAAAAAGGGAAGTTGCCTACAAGCGGGGAGGCTGAAATATAGAGTGGTGGTACCGGCAGTACAGGCTCCTGTCGTTATAAATAACAAAGGAAGGTGAAAAATGCTCCTGTGTATTAACCGGAACTATTTCAGTAAAAACGGGGGCAGATACCGGGGAAAAATTAGGCCGGTGATCCATTTTTTTAAAAGGTAATTGCATATCCCGGTCATAATCATCATCATGGGGAGATCCGTGCATATAGTGCATGTCCAGGAATGAAAGAAAGGACATTTGTTTATCGGTTTGCCGGTGTTCCTGGTAATGCTGTAATATAACGGGTATCTTAAACAACTGGCTGGCTTCGGTTGTTGATGTTAAATAGAGTATGCAAAAGAATATGGCTATAATGCGCCTCATGTAAGCTAAAGTTAATTAAATAACAATACCAAAATCATAACGTATTCAACTTTTTTAAATTTATAACTATTTTCACAGAATTGAAAAACGGGTTAGGGCCTTGAAATAACCGGTGCATTTTTTAGCGTTTTTAACCAGCAAGGTAAAAACCGGGTATTTCGGTGTAACGGTCACCCCGTTAAAAAAAGTCATTATGAGTAAGTAACCTGCGACATCAGCCTGCATTACTTTTTCATTCCTGGTATTTTACGGAGATTGCACCGGTTAAATAATAAGCAGATGTTTCGACATATTGGTACAAGGCGGAATTTTATACACAACCTGCGGCTGGCTGTATTGTTGTGTTTTACCGCCGGCTTTGTCAATACCTGTGGCTTTTTAGCTTTTGCAACCCTAACCACCAATGTTACAGGACATGCGGCCATTTTAGCAGTTAAAATAACGGAAAGCGATTTTAAAGGATTACTGGTGATACTGGTCTGGCTTTTTTTGTTTTTAGCAGGCGCATTTTTATCAAGTTTTTATATTCATAAAGTTGGCCGCGATAAGGTATATGCCTATACGTTGCCGATGATGGTGGAGATACTGATTCTAGTGGCCATTACCATCTGGGGCCATAATTATGCTGATACCATGGTGAAACATGAATTTTTCCCCGGCAGTTTGTTATTTGCCATGGGCGTTCAAAATGCCATGGTTTCAATGGTTTCGGGGTCGGTTGTACGTACTACCCACCTGACCGGTATTTTTACCGACCTGGGAATAG
>CAYUMH010000126.1:10637-13450 GCA_964445775.1 uncultured Terrimonas sp. | reverse complement strand
TCCGCGGCGCCCAGAAAATCAGCAACGAATATGATATTCCCTGTATCGGTGTTCCCGGTACCATTGACCGCGATATGGCCGGAACCGAAGTAACCATTGGTTTTGATACGGCCGTAAACACTGCCGTTCAGGCCATTGATAAGATCCGCGATACCATGGATGCACATGACCGCATTTTTATTGTGGAAGTAATGGGCCGTGATGCCGGTTATATTGCCCTGCACAGCGGCATTGCCACCGGTGCGGAAAACATCCTGATCCCCGAAACAAAAACAGATATTGAAGCCATTATACATGGTTTAACGGAAAAAGAAAAAAGGCAGAAGCTGGTAAACCTTATCGTTGTTGCCGAAGGCGATGGCATTGGCGGCGCCGATGAAGTAGCCAAGGTAATAAGGGAAAGGCTGCCAAAAGCCGATGTAAGGGTTGCTGTTTTAGGACATATACAACGTGGCGGCTCGCCAACCTGCGAAGACCGTTTAGTGGCCAGCCATATGGGTTACTATGCTGTAGAAAGTCTTTTACTCGGTCGTAAGAATGTAATGGTAGGCGTTATTAATAACAAAATTCATTATACCCCGCTTGATAAAGCGGTTAAAGAAAAACATAAGATCGGCCAGGAATGGATGAAGATCGTGAAGATATTGGCCAGCTGATTTTTTAGAACTCTATTTTTTCATTGCACGGAAATAAAAACAACACAATGACACAAAAAGCTTCAAAGTATTACCACAAGGAAATGGACAAAGATGCGGGATTAGCGCATAGGGTGCATAGAACAAAAATTGTAGCAACGGTAGGTCCGGCCTGTGATACTTATGAAAAATTACTGGAACTGGCACAAACAGGCGTAAATGTTTTTCGTTTAAACTTTTCGCATGGTACCCATGAGAATAAAGCGGAGATCATACAACACCTGAAAAAAATAAACAGTACCCAACCTTATAATGTAGCCATACTTGCCGATCTGCAGGGGCCCAAGTTACGGGTAGGTGAAATTGAGAACGGCGCTTTACCTATTGAGCCGGGTGATATACTTACTTTCACTTCTACAGAGAAAGTAGTAGGCACCAAAGAGAAGATCTATATCTCCTACCCTAACCTGCACAACGATGTGAAAGTAGGCGAAAAAATAATGATCGACGATGGTAAACTGGAAGTACTGGTAGTGGATATTACCCCTGCCGGTGATATTAAAGTACAGGTTACATATGGTGGTATCTTATTACCTAAAAAAGGTGTTAACCTGCCCGATACGTCTATCTCCCTGCCGGCCATGACCACGAAAGATTACGAGGATTTTGAATTTATCATGACCCAGGACCTGGACTGGCTGGCGCTTTCCTTTGTTCGCCGTGCCGAAGACATTATTAATTTAAAGAACCTGGTTAAAGAAAGAAAAAGTAATATTAAGGTGATGGCAAAAATTGAAATGCCATCTGCCCTGGCCGACCTGCGTAATATTATTGTTGAATCGGATGGTGTGATGGTAGCCCGTGGTGACCTGGGTGTTGAATTACCGGTAGAAAAAGTACCGATGGCCCAGCGCGATATTATCCGCAAATGTATCCACCGCGGTAAGCCCGTAATTGTGGCTACGCAGATGATGGAAAGTATGATCGACCGCGTAAAACCCAACCGCAGCGAGATTACTGACGTTGCCAATGCCGTACTGGAAGGCGCCGATGCCGTAATGCTGAGTGGTGAAACCGCTACCGGCAAACACCCTCACCTGGTGGTAGAGACCATGCGCAAGATCATTATGGAGGTAGAAAATACGGAGTACCGTTATGACCGTGAAGAGGACCTGCGACCACAATCACACTCCCCTTCTTTCCTCAGTGATGCCATCTGTTACAATGCCTGTAAAATTGCCAACGATATTTCGGCCAACGCCCTGATTGGTATGACCCAAAGCGGTTATACGGCGTTTATGTTAAGCAGCTATCGTCCTAAATCACCTTTATACATTTTTACCAAACGTAAACACCTGGTAAACCAGTTATCGTTAAGCTGGGGTGTAAGGGCTTTTTATTACGATGAAGAAAACAGCCTGGACGAAATATTTTTTGACCAGATTGAAATATTAAAAGAACGTGGCTTTGTTAAAACCGGCGACCTGGTGGTGAACACCGGCAGTACGCCTGTTCATGAACACAGGCCTACCAATATTTTAAAAATTACCAAGGTAGAAGAAACTACCGCTGAGTAATTTTTAGGTAACCGGCTGTATTGCTACTATTCCCCCGACCCCAAAGGGGCGCCCGGTTGTGTCACTCACTGCATCGTTCCGTAATACTACTGAGCTTTGCAGTTGGTACACAGATTGGAACAATAGTAATACAGCTGGTTTATCATAACCAGCCGGTTTAAATAAACAGTACAACAGGTAACAACGGTAACTCATCATTAACCCATTATACAATGGATAAAATAATTTTCACCGAGGAGTTTTGCCAACCGGAAAATTTATACCCGTTTACGCTTACCCGGCATTTACAGGATATAAGAGTAGGTATTTTAACCATCCGTGAAAAATGGGAAAAGCTGTTACAGTTACCCTCCTTTAATAAAAAAGAAGCCAGTTACAAGGATAATTCCAATGCGATTGACCTGTTAGATGCCGTACAGGATGGAGATTGTTACCTGGTGCACGGCAATGTATTGCCTACACCCGCTTTAATACAGGCAGTACAGCAACTGCAGCACGGCCAGGTTATTACCACCATCGATGGACTGCATATTATTTACAAACTCAGTAAACAGGATATTAATGAGCAGCAGCAGATAAAGGTTAACCAGTCCATACCTTT
>CAYUMH010000126.1:0-10537 GCA_964445775.1 uncultured Terrimonas sp. | reverse complement strand
GTAAACAGGATATTAATGAGCAGCAGCAGATAAAGGTTAACCAGTCCATACCTTTTCACCAGCCCCTGCATATTATACAATACCCCTGGGATATTTTTACTAAAAATGATTGGGCCATCCGGGAAGATTTTGCCCTGCTCACGCACCAGGCTATATCTCAGCCACTGCCTTCGTTTGTGCAGGTACAGCAGCCGGACCAGGTTTTTATGGAAGAAGGCGCTGTTATTGGCGCAGGTGTTATCATCAATGCGGCTACCGGGCCCGTATACATTGGTAAAAATGCTACCATTATGGAAGGCAGTATCATCCGTGGTCCTTTTGCCATTGGTGAAAATGCCGTTGTTAAAATGGGGGCTAAAATATATGGCGCTACTACTATTGGTCCGCATTCCGTTGTGGGCGGCGAAATAAAAAATGTTGTCATCTTTGGTCATTCCAATAAGGCGCATGACGGCTATTTGGGCGATGCTGTTATTGGCGAATGGTGTAATATCGGTGCCGGGGTATCTAACAGCAATATAAAAAATACCGCCAACGATGTTTTTATCTGGCTGCCCAACGGTAAACACAATGCAGGTAAAAAATGCGGGGTACTCATGGGCGATTATGCAAGGGTGGCCATCAATACCTCCATCAACACCGGTACGGTTATCGGCGTTGGGGCCAATGTATTTGCCAATGGACTTACACCCAAATTCATTCCTTCCTTTGCCTGGGGCATTGACGATACCACTAAATATGACTTTGATAAAGCGCTGGAACATATCAATAACTGGAAAAAACTCAAAGGCAGCAGCGTAACAACCGGAGAAAAAAATTTATTACACTATATTTACAACCATATTTAAGATATAATACTAATGAGAAAACAAATTGCCGCAGCAAACTGGAAAATGAACCTGACGTTTAAGGAAGGTGAAACTTTATTAAATGATATATTGAGTGCCAATATTACTTTAGCACCACACCAGCAAGCCATTTTTGCGGTTCCGTTCCCCTATCTTACCATGAGCAAAAGCCTCACCGATGAAGAGAAAAACTATTTTGTGGCCGCGCAGAACTGTTATAACAAAGAATCAGGCGCATACACCGGCGAGGTATCCGCACCTATGTTACAATCACTCAATATCCGTTACTGCATAATAGGTCATAGTGAACGCCGCGAATATTTTAATGAGACCAACGCCATACTGGCCGAAAAAGTAAATATCTGCCTGGCTAATAATATCACTCCTATTTTTTGCTGCGGCGAGCCATTATCAGTACGCGAAGCTGGTAACCAGAATGACTTTGTAGCCGTGCAGTTGAAAGAATCTTTATACCATTTACCGGCCGAAGACATTAAAAAAATCATCATTGCCTACGAGCCCATCTGGGCTATTGGTACCGGTAAAACAGCCAGTACCGAACAGGCACAGGAAATACACGCCTACCTGCGTTCCAATATTGAAGCCCAGTACGACAGCGAGGTAGCCAATACTATTCCTATTTTATATGGCGGTAGCGTAAAAGCAGCCAATGCCGCTGAAATATTTGCCAGTCCCGATGTTGACGGCGGCCTGGTAGGAGGTGCTTCTTTAAAAGCTGACGAATTTTTAGCCATCATAAAGGCTTTACAATAAACTGTATCATATTTTAGGGAAGCTGCCTGTTTAGTAACGGGCAGCTTTCTTATTTTACACGGATATACAAAATATGAAACCGGCAATGTAGCTTTACCATAATTTAATAATGCAGGTCGTAATTTTTGAAACAGAACATTTTGAAGCCGTATACCCTGTGATACGGTTCTTTGATCGTCCCGGCAATACGATCACGATCTGCTGTTACCAAAATACCTACGATCAGTTGCAGCATATGCTGGGAACAGATAGCAGCCGTTATACCTGGCTCATTAAACCCGACGCAGCCGGTAAGATCAGTTTCATTTACCGGATATTCCGGTACACGAAACAACAATCCACGGATATTCTATGGCTCAATACCGTTTCCAATAATTTCCTGTTTTACGGAATGCTGGTAAGGTTCAGCCCGGCAAAAAGGGTGATCCTTACAGCGCATATCATCAATAACCTTTTTGCAAAAGGCAGCCTCGGCTCTTTTAAAAGCCGGGTACGCCAGTGGGGCAAACGTTATATGATGCCGGCTGTTAAAGAGTTTAATGTCATCAGCACCACCCTGCTACCGGCATTACAGCAATTTGCACCGCAGGCCCTGGTGCATTGCCTGCCCGGAGGTATTTATGAAAAAGGGCCTGTGCCGGCTGAGGTATTATCTTTAAATACATTGCGGCTGGTTATTCCCGGTAGCATTGATAAAAAAAGAAGACATTACGAAACAATTCTTCAACTGGCAGAACAGTTAAATGATCAAAAGACCAGGACCGTCATTACCCTGCTGGGCAAACCAATGGGTGATTACGGAAGCCAGATCATTCAACAGGCCAGGCAACTGTCAAAAGAGTATGTCTCCTTTATTACCTATGAGGATGAAGTAGTGCAAAATGAGTTTGACCGCCAGATCGGCGAAGCGCATTTTATTCTTTCGCCATTAATTGATACCGCCGTTTTTGATGATGGCATCAGCGAAACATATGGCAAAACGATCTGCTCCGGTAATATATCAGACATTATCCGGCATGCCAAACCGTTTATCCTGCCCTCGCATATGGCATTGGAAAACCCACTGGCAACAGCAGGGTTCAGGTATAACAGTACAGCCGACATCGTTCATTATTTAACCGCACAGCTTCAAAACCCGGGACTATATCATGCCAATGCATTAAAAATAGCCGAAGCAGCGGGGCATTATACCATAGAAGCAGTGCGGGAACGTAACAGCACACTTATATAACCCGGCTTGCAAACTGATCAGGCGGGTTAATTATTTTCTGTTTGTAGGGCATATAAAACTAAGTTTGCATTAAAAAAAATAGCGTTTGGCCAAAGTTCAAAAAAACCTGCTGCTTAACCTGTCATTATCACTCAGCCAGGTGATCTTTCCTTTATTTACTATTCCCTATGTAGCCCGGGTACTATCCCCCGGCAGCATTGGCCAGGTGAGCTTTGCCGACTCCTTTGCTTTTTATTTTACCATCATAGCCGAATTTGGTATCCTTACCTATGGCGTAAGGGAAGTAGCAAAACACAGAACTGACCCTATACGGCTCAATCAAACGGTGAGTGCTTTAATATCCTTGCATGTATTAACCTCCTTTATTGCTATCCTCCTGTTCAGTTTTTTTGCGTTCCTGTTAAGATCGCATTTCCCTGATCCCAATATTTTATTCCTCTCCTATTTATACCTGTTTGCCAATGCCTTTGCCTGCGAGTGGTATTTTTATGGCCAGGAAGCATTTACCTATATCGCCCTGCGGTCTATTTGTATCAGGATACTGGGCATTATTGCCATATACCTCTTTGTACAGGCACCCGATGATTACCTGCTGTATTATGGCATCATTGTATTCTCTTCAGTAATTACCATTGGCCTGAATTTTTACCAGGTGATACGGAAACGTTTATTCCGTTTTGATTTCAAGGGAGGGATTAAATATATCAAACAGGTATGGACCATTAACCTGGTGAGTATGTTATACGCCATACCTATGTTGCTGGATAATGTGGTAATGGGTATTGTAGCTTCGGCGGCTACGGTAGGTTTATATGCATTTACCGTTAAAATTGTACGTATCTCCGGCTCAGTGGTAACCGATTCCTTATTAGTGTTCTTTCCCTCAGTAGTATCTTTACAATCGCAGCAGCACCAGGAACAGCTGAAGCAGCAACTACTATTCAGTATCCGGTTGATCCTGTTGTTTGCAACACCTTTGAGTATCGGCATCTTTTTACTGGCAGGCGATATTATACCCGTTTTTTTAGGCGACCAGTTCAACGCCGTTATACCCAACCTGCAGTTACTGGCTTTATTTCCCTTTATTAAAGCGGTGAGCCTTTATTATAGCAACCCGATACTGCTGGCCAGTCACCGCGAAAAAAGTTACCTCCATAACCTTATCGTCAGCTGCCTGTTATTCTTTGCACTGGCTTTTGCGGGCGGTTATTATTACGGGGCCATGGGTATGTGCCTGGCCTTATTGATCTCGGAGACGGTTTTACTATTGCTTAACCTGGCATCGGTAAAAAAGCAAGCGGGCAATCTACCTGTTTTTTCTGCCAGGTTCTTTTTCATGGCCGTTGGCCTTTCCCTTTTCTTTTACCCGATTGTATATGGCATTAACCTGCTGAACTTACCGGCCATACCGGGTTTAGCACTAAAAGTGATCAGCTGTATATTGTTTTACCTCGTTGTTGTATTTGTAGTATGGAAACCTTTTGGACAATTGTTCCCCGGGAAAATAAACACCGGTAATGCAGTTGGCGGGAATGAACAGGCGGACAAAGCTTAACTGTTCCAGATCTTCCAGCTTTCCTCGGCCTGGATAACCAGCATATCGGCACCGTTCTGAACCTGTGCCCCTTGTTCTTTTCCTTTGCGCAGGAAAAGGGTTTCTGCCGGGTTGTATACCAGGTCGTACAAATGATGCTTTTCGGTTAATAACGCATAAGGTATTGGCGGAGCATCTTCTGTATTGGGATAGGTACCCAGCGGTGTGGTATTAATAATTAATGTATGCGATTGTATTAATTCCGGTGAGAGGTTTTCGTAACCAATGGTATTATTGCCTGGGCGGCGTGACACATATTGATAAGCCAGCTGCAGTTGCTCCAGGGCAAAAGCCACGGCCTTGGCCGCGCCACCGGTACCTAGTATCAATGCCTGTGTATGATAGGGCTGTAATTGTTGCTGCAGCGATTGCTGAAAGCCGAGTACATCGGTATTATGCCCTACCAGTTTACCATCTACAATATGAATACAATTGCAGGCTTTTATTTGTTGTACTGCCGGCGATTGTTCATCCAGGTAAGCCAATACCTGCTCCTTATAAGGTATGGTTACATTTATACCTTCCAGGGCAGGCTGTTGCTGTAACAGGGCTGGCAACTCCTCAATGGTGGCTAAAGGGTATAGTTCGTAACGGCAACCGGGTATATTTTCCGTTTCAAACTTTTGGGTAAAGTATTGCTTGGAAAAAGAGTGTGTTAAGGGATTCCCGATCAAGCCAAAGACCCGCATAACCGTTTATTTATTATCCAGGAAGAAATTAAAGGTATCACCGCGTAAACCAATACGCATGGCCTCTAATGCGATCATTTCGGTAGGCGCAATATTACCCAGGTTTACATTACAGCCCAGCAGTTCAATAAAGTAAAGCTGCTGTGCTTTCTGGGGAGCCTCCCATAAAATTTTATCCTTGGGTATCTGGGTCAGTATTTCCTGTACCAGGCCTTCCCTCACCTCACCGGAGCCCCTGTAAATGCCCACGTTACCGGCCTCACGGGCTTCTGCAATAACATAGCTAGAACCGGCTTCCAGTTCAGCACGCATTAACTCGATCCATTTATAAGGAGGAATGATATGTTGTGCGTCCTTACTACCCACTTCACTTAATACGGTAAAATGTTTAGTCAGTTTTTCAATGTACCCGCATTTTTCAGCATGCGGAATATTAATTGAGCCATCACTTACTTCCACATAAGTAATACCCAGGTCTTTACAAACCGCTACATAATCATCAAACTGGTTGCGGATCAGGAAAGCTTCAAATAAAGTTCCCCCTAAATAAACAGGAATATCCTGGCTCTGGTAAATAGCAAGTTTTTCTTTCAGGTTAGGCGTGACATACGAAGTACCAAAACCCAGTTTTAAAATATCTACATACGTGGACGAAATGCTAAGAAAATTTTTAGTTTCTTCAATGCTTAAGCCTTTGTCCATCACCATGGTTAATCCGTTATTACGAGGCTTAGCCGCCCTGTCGGGCATTTGCGATAAATTAAAATTCATGCTACTGCTTTACTTGCTTTTCAGTTAATGGCGCAAAGATAAGTGGTTCATAAAAAACTCCTTACCAATCCACCGCATATTCCTTTATTTTTTTCTTTTATACTTAGCTATCAGGTCCAGCATACTGCTGTTTTGTAACAACCCTGGTTCCAGTGAAATGATTTTTTTCAATAGTTTAGGCGATTGTTCCAGGGCATTTTCCAATAACAATAAGGCTTCTTTTGTTTTACCCAGTGCAAAATGAATCACGGCCTGGTAAAATACAAATACCGTTTTTTTACCGGTTGCCTCATATGCTATGTCGGCCTGTTCAAGGGCCTGGTCGTAATACTCGTTCTCGTATAAACATTTGATCAGGGCTTCCCAGCTGGCCACATTTTTAGGACGTAACCTTACTGCCGCTGTAATATACTGTATGGCATCTTTAATAAAACCCAGCTCCTGTTTACACTCACCCAGTAATAAATGGTATTCGGGGTGATTACGGTTGATACGCAAAGCGGTTTCCAGCTGTTTAACCGCATTCTGGAACTGTCCCTCATTTACATAAGTACAGGCTATTTTATAAAACAGCTTGCTGTCCTCCTGGTTCAAATGGGTAGCTTTGCGGTAATAAAACCTTGCCTGGGCATAATTCTTCAGCTTATCATAACAATGGCCAATGGCTTCGAAAATAACGTCCTCCGGCTTGCTGAGCTCCAGCACTTTTTCCAGGGCCTCAATAGCATCTTTGTACTTTCTCAGGCGAATATAGGCATCGCCCATATTCCGGTAAGCGTAATCAAATTTTTCTTCAATAACAATGGCGTACTTGTAAGCGTCAATGGCTTTTTCGTAAAGCTTCAGGCCCTGGTAGGCTGCAGCCAGGTTAAACCAGGCCAGCTCATTGTAAGGATAATTATCAATAATTTGCTTGTGCAGGCGTATACCCTCTTCATTACGGCCGGTAAAATCTGTCCAGAAACAGATCTTATACAAAGCCTCTTCATTATTGGGGTCCTGTTTCAGGATCATCTTCAGGCAATCGAACACCTTATCAAAATCCTCGTAATCATCATATACATCGGCCAGTTCAAACAACAACTCTATGCGTTCCTCGCCATCAAACAAATGCAGGGCTTCTTCCAGCAGGGAAACAGCCTCTTCCTGGCGGTCAAGCGCCAGCAGCACATCCGTCTTTAATATATACAGGTTAATATCATTGCTGTCCAGCAGTGCCGAAAACTCCAGCACCTCCAGTGCTTCATTATAACGGCGGTTGCTTAACAGCACATCCGCCTTGCGTATCAGTAAACTGGATGAGTATGGATAGCGCTCTGTAGCCAGTTCTGCGGCTTCCAGCGCGGCTTTATTATCTTCTTTTTCTTCAAAATAGCTGATTATTTTCTCAAAGGCCTCCTCCTCAATAAACGAATGACTACGACCTTGTTTCAGGTTATCATAGTTTTTCAATAACTCAGCCAGTACGTCACGATCTTCTTCAAAAGGGTTACTTTTCATTTGATGGAAGTTTAAATGGTGAAATAATAACTAACAATCAAGTGCATACACTCCAAACAGGTATTTGCTGTTGCGGAAATACTTTTCCGTAAAACAGCTTTACAAGCGGCACACTACCCTTTAGTAACATTAATCATGTGTTCCTTGTTTGCCCGGTTAATTCTTTATTGTTTTTGCAGGTGCCCGGTTTGCCGGCGTTTCGCCGCAAATCGGTAAAAACCCTTATTAACCGGTTCTGTTCAACTGTCGTCTACCAGTATAAACGATTTTAAAACGGTTGCGGTTGCATGGTGTAAGTCCGTATTAAACTAAAACAATAACGAATATGTAAAGAACTGATAATCAAACAGAAACTAAATATCCAGGCAAAAATACCGGCTTATTTGGATAATTAAAATTTTATGGCATTTTAACTGTACATCCTGCCATCGGCTACAATTTTTATCCGCTTTAAGTATCAACAAGTTAACCTAAAAAATGGTTTATCAGGGTGCTTTAGTTTTCCCCATTTGTGAACATCTTTTATACTTTTTTTCGGTTAACATGTAACAATTTCGCTATTCAGGCGTTAAAAGAATATTAAAACTTTCCACGCAATTACTAAATATTATCATTTTAATTTGTTAATTTTGCACTTAGAATGAAATCTGTACGTCAAATATCACTATATACTTTCAAAAGACTGGCTGTTGGTACTGTTATGGTACTATTTGTAGCCGGCGCTTTTGCATCCCTGGGTGATGGCCGTACAAAAAAAGTTGATAATAAACCAAAACGCAGTTTATTAACAACCGATATCACTACTCCGCATAACGGCGTATTTACTTTACGTACCACCTACTCTTTCCGTGGCAACGAAGTAATCAACTTCAATAATACCAAACAGTACATGCAGTTGAACACCAATGTTGCTTACCGTAACGGCAACAGTGTTGTGGTATTACCCATGAAGAAAAAAGTGTTACTGAACAACAAAGTAACCTTTAATCCTAACCGCATTTCCCGCTAATTTTTCAAAGTTTTATTTTACTTTTTACTCAACAGGCATTCCTGTGTGTAAGGGTTATTATATTTTGGCAACCCAACAACAGGATTTGTAACTGATTTTACTAAAAACAACATACTATGCATAACAATACCGCATTGGCTACCCGGCTGAGAGAAGTAATGTTAAACGGCCGCTGGATAGCCAATACCAATTTACAGGAACAGTTATTAAGTATAAGCTGGCAACAGGCTACACAGCAAGTGGGCAGCTTAAATACCATTGCCCTGCTTACCTTTCACCTTAATTATTACCTGGAAGGATTGTTACAGGTCTGTAACGGCGGGCCGCTGGAGATACGCGACCAGTATAGTTTTGATATGCCTTCTATCACTATTGCGGCGGACTGGGACTCTCTGGTACAGCGGTTCCTGCACAATGCCGAAAGTTTTGCGGCTGCGGTAGAAGCCATGCCGGTAACACAGCTGGAGCAGCCCTTTGTAGAGGAAAAATATGGCACCTGGTTAAGAAATATAGAAGGAGTAATAGAACACAGTTATTATCATTTCGGGCAGGTTTCATTATTAAAAAAACTGACTGCTGAAAGTTAAGCCACACTCAGTGGTTATTACGTCATCCCGCGATTAGGAGGCGTGTCCTGTATTACGTTATGTAGGCTGCAAGGAAGCAACTCCAGGATTACGTCATGCCGCCTGTAAGGAGGCATCTCCTGCTGATAAATATTCACATGGTTAATGAGCCCCCTCCTTCGTCGGGGCGACATATCCCTTAACAATATTGTTTTTGTCAAAACATACGACCCCGCCGGGGTCGGGATACCTTTTTACTGTACGTCTATAAACCTGTTATCCCTCCGGGATAAAACAATTGCAATCATTTACAGAAACTTTTTACCGTATACTTATTAACCTGTTGTCCCTCCGGGATAAACCGACTTCAATCATATACAATTGCCAACTCTTGCTGATTGCGAGGAGACGGCTCCTCTATTACATCATGCCAACCGAAGAAAGCGTCTCCGCGATTAGGTCATGCCGACTGTTAGGAGGCATCTCCTGCCCATAAATATTCACATGGCTAATGTGCCCCCCCTTCGTCGGGGCGACATATGCCTTAACAATATCGTTTTGTCAAAACATACGACCCCGCTGGGGTCGGGATAGCTTTTTACTGTACATCTATAAACCTGTTATCCCTCCGGGATAAAACAATTGCAATCATTTACAGAAACTTTTACCGTATGCTTATTAACCTGTTATCCCTCCGGGATAAAACAATTGCAATCATATACTGTTGCCAGCTCTTGCCGATTACGAGGAGACGGTTGCTTTATTACATCATGCCAACTGCAAGGAAGCATCACCGGGATTAGGTCATGCCGACTGTAACCTGCTGATAAATATTCACATGGTTAATGTGCCCCCTCCTACGTCGGGGCGACATATCCCTTAACAATATTGTTTTGCCAAAACATACGACCCCGCCGGGGTCGGGGAAACTTTTATAGTATTGTTATAAACCTGTTATCCCTCCGGGATAAAACAATTGCAATCATATACTGTTGCCAGCTCTTGCCGATTGCGAGGAGACGGCTCCTGTATTACATCATGCCAACTGCAAAGAAGCATCACTGGGATTAGGTCATGCCGACTCTTAGGAGGCATCTCCTGCCGATAAATATTCACATGGCTAATGTGCCCCCCTTCGTCGGGGTGACTTCCCTAACAATGTTGTTATGCGAAAGCATACGACCCCGCTGGGGTCGGGATACCTTTTTACTGTACGTTTATAAACCTGTTATCCCTCCGAAATAAACCAATTGCAATCATTTACAGAAACTTTTACCGTATGCTTATTAACCTGTTGTCCCTCCGGGATAAACCGACTTCAATCATATACAATTACCATCTCTTGCCGATTATCCCTTCGGGATAAACAACTTCAATCATATTCTGTTGTCAGCTCTTGCCGATTGCGAGGAGACGGCTCCTGTATTACATCATGCCGACTGCAAGGAAGCATCACCGGGATTAGGTCATGCCGACTGCAAGGAGGCATCTTCTGCCCATAACTATTTACATGATTAAGGAGCCCCTCCTTCTTCCAGGTCATTTATCCGTTAAT
>CAYUMH010000125.1:0-13470 GCA_964445775.1 uncultured Terrimonas sp. | reverse complement strand
AAAATTATAACGGATACGCCCATTTTGCGGAAAGACTTTATTATAGATCCCTGGCAGATAGCCGAAGCCAAAGCATTTGGAGCGGATGTGATATTGCTGATAGCAGCCTGTTTAACCCCTAAGGAAGTAAAAGACCTGGCTGCTTATACGAAAAGCCTCGGGCTTGAGGTATTACTGGAAATTCATAATGAGGAAGAGCTGGAACATATTTGTGATGAAGTGGACCTGGTAGGGGTGAACAACCGTAACCTGAAAACATTTGAAGTAAATATTGAGCATTCCATGGAATTGATTAAAAAAATTCCGTCGGATAAGGTAGTTATTGCAGAAAGTGGTATTAGTAATGTAGAAACTATTGTAACTTTAAAGCGGGAAGGCTTTAAAGGGTTCCTTATAGGAGAAACTTTTATGAAAGAGCCCGAACCGGCGGTTGCTTTTGCCAATTTTGTAAAACTACTAAACGCAACAAAAGCATGAGAATTAAAGTCTGCGGAATGACTTTGCCGGAACAAGTAAATGCCCTGTCCGAGATGGGGGTTGATTTTGCAGGATTTATTTTTTACCCCAAATCGCCCCGGTACATGGGCGATAAACTTCCCCCGGAAAAGTTTAAAAAAATGGGTGGCAATATTGCCAAAGTAGGGGTATTTGTGAACAAACCTTACGACGACCTGCTTAGAACCGTTGAGGATTACCGCCTGGATATGGTACAGCTGCATGGCGATGAAACGCCCCGGTTTTGCGAACAGGTGGCTAATTATGTAACCGTGATCAAGGCATTCAGGTTAACAGACAATGACCCTATTGAATGGATGGCCCGTCCTTTTCATGAAGCCAGTGATATGTACCTGTTTGATACGCTTGGCTCCGGGTATGGGGGTACCGGTAAAAAATTTGACTGGAACGTACTGCAGCAAACCACTATTGATAAACTATTCTTTTTAAGTGGCGGCATTGAAACCGGTGATGAGGAGCAGATTAAAACCTTTAGCGAGACCCCGGCCGCAAAAAAACTTTTTTCCCTGGATATTAATAGTAAGTTTGAAGTAAGTGCGGGTGTAAAAGATATAGCCAAAGTGCAACAGTTTGTACAGGCTATTAAAGTATAACAAACTACTGTATTATTAACCTTACCATGAAAGTTAGCGGGCATGCTCCGGGCTTATAAATTAACTTTTGATCATTTGGCATTTCAATGGTTTTAACACTATGTATTGGGTAAGGCTGGTCCACATTTTTATTTGCTTATTGCCGGCTTGCTGCATACAGGCGCAGGCAAAGCCTGCCGACTCTACGGCTGTTATACAACTCATCAGTCAATCCGGTAAACTGGGTGCAAAAAACAAACAGGCCCAGGATAGTGTGATTGAAGCGGCCATTAAACTGGCTGCAAATATCAACCGTCCCGATTATTTACTGCGTTTTTACAATCACTGGTCATTTCAGCGTGTTGTGCAAAATGAATTCAGGGAGGCCATAACGCTTTGCCATAAAGGGATTGCTGTTGCAAAAAATAATACACCATTACAAAACAATGTATCGTACCGCGATATGGTGGCGCATATAGCCATGTGTTATTTATACATAGGTGAGAAAGATAGCTCCCTGTACTGGACAAAAACACTTAAACAATTATCTCAAAAACATTTCGACAATTTTAACCTGAGCATTGCTTATGTTTTTGAAGCCATCAACAATGTACATGTTTTGCCTGACGAAACCGTGATCGCTCTATTTGATACCGCGGCAACCATTGCACAAAAAACAACAAACCTGCACGACGATGCCCTGGCCCTGTACAATAAAGGTTACTTTTTACAGGATAAAAAACAAAAGGACTGGCCGGGGGCTGTTACGGCTTATACTTCCCTGAAAAACCTGATAGCCGATGAATCGATGGATGAATACCAGGTAAAAGTACATGAGCGGGTACCATTCTGGTTCAGGAATGTGAAGCTTACCTTATATGGCAGCCTGGCTAGACTATATTATTACCTGGCCAACCTGGATGATGCCTGTTATTA
The DNA here is from genome assembly GCA_964445775.1 of uncultured Terrimonas sp. GTDB lineage: Bacteria > Bacteroidota > Bacteroidia > Chitinophagales > Chitinophagaceae > Terrimonas. The sequence goes on along the minus strand of CAYUMH010000125.1, from coordinate 11,446 downwards.
CCAGGAGTTGGCTTACCGGGAACAGGTGCAGAACAACAACTTTGTTTACCTGCCATATAGCTGGAGCACTTTGGCCGAGATGGAGACATTCAGGAATGATTACCAAAAAGTAAAACATATTTACGATAGCTGCATTGTGTTGCTGAAGCAATATCATGAAACAACTGAGGCGCCTATTCCTGCCCTTTATTTTGCAAAGGGGTGGTTGTATGAACAGGAAAAGAACCCGGCCCAGGCAGAACGATGTTATAAAAAAACACTGGACATTATGCAGGGGAGTTTTCACCCGGCGGCCATTGCCTTGTTACGGTTATATACTAATACCGGCCAGTTAAATAAGGCGGCCTTAGCCAAACAATCGCTGGATAGCAGCATCGATAAAACCGGCTTATTGTTTTTTCAGGCAGAGTATAGTAAAGAACTATCAGGCTATTACCTGGCTACCGGCGATAAAGAAAAGGCGCTCAATGCCGCATTACAATATTACCGGTATAAGGATTCGCTGAATACCACGGCCCGGTACTATATGGTAAAGGAAGTGGAAACAAAGTTTAAAACCGGGGAAAAGGAACAGCAACTGGCCATTGCAAACGAAAAACAACGCCTGCAACAAAAACTGCTGCAGGAATCCCGGCAACGGATATGGATATTAAGCGGGGCCATTGTTTTATTAACAGGCCTGGCAATAGCCTTGTATAAAATATATAAGACCAAACAAAAGCAAACGCAGTTACTGGCTTTAAAAAATCAGCAGATTGAAACGCTGATACGTGAATTGCATCACCGGGTAAAAAATAACCTGCAGGTGGTTTCCAGCCTGCTGAACCTGCAATCCAACCGGATTGAGGATGATACAGCCCGTGATGCCCTGGAGCAGGGAAAAAGCAGGGTAGATGCTATGGCCATGATACACCAGAAACTATATATGGACGAAGTGGGAGCTTCTATTAATATGACCGATTATTTGCAATCACTTTGTCTATCTTTGGCAGCCAGTTACGGACATGATAACAGTGCGGTAGAAGTGAATGTGTCATTAACAGATACAAAGATCGATATTGATAAAGCCATTCCTGTAGGATTAATTGTGAATGAGCTGGTGACCAATGCGTTTAAATATGCTTTTAGTAATACGGCTGTTCCCCGCGTTATGGTCAATATGACTTCGGTGGGCGACAAGATTAAACTTGTGGTGGCCGATAACGGCAGCGGTTTTGATCCGGCATTAATTGGCAGGAAAAAAGAATCGTTTGGCATGAAACTGGTGAATATGCTGGTGAGCCAGTTAAAAGGAGAAATGATAACAGAACAGAACAACGGGGCCATGTTTACGGTTACCTATAAATCCTGATGAATGAAAACAACTACGTCCATATTAATTGTTGAAGATGAAGCAATAACCGCACAGGATATAGCGGAGCTATTGGAGGACGAGGATTATATTATAGAAGGCATTGCCGCGGATGCAGCCACTGCACTTCAATTGTGCAGTAAAGCAGCACAACCTCCACAGGTAGTGATCTGTGATATTAATATTAAAGGAAACATAAAAGGAACCGAGCTGGCAGCGCAGCTAAAGGCATTGTATAAATGCCAGGTTATTTTTTTAACGGCTTATGCTGATAACCGGACCTTGCAGGCAGCTTTTGGTACCGATCCTGTAATGTACCTGGTAAAGCCTTACAATAATACACAATTGCTGGTGGCCATACAGATGGCTTTTCATAAACTATTGACCCTGCAAAAAATAACCGGCACTACGCAGCTTGACCTGACTGAAAGAGAGGAGGAAGTGGCCCGCCTGGTGGGGCAGGGATTTACCTCTAAACAAATAGCCCGTAAACTGGCCATTAGTATTGAAACGGTGAAGACGCACCGCCGGCGTATGCTGCAAAAAAACAACCTGAATAATTTTCCGCACCTGATCTACCTGTTAAACCAGGAGCAATAAATACGTCACCCATTAGCGGTATTGCAGTAACCGGCAGAAGGGTTTATCTTACTGCCGGATGTAAAATAAACCATCTTCATCTGCCAGCCAATATGCGGTTATTCCATATACAAATACTTGTTGTGTTGTTTTTTACTGCTGCACTGCATACGGAGTTGTATGCCCAGGAGAAGCAACTTGTTAAAGTGCTGAATAAGGCTTTGAGGGAAGAAGTAAAAGTGCAGAAAAAGGACCCCGGCAATTATTGTGGCGAATTATTTGAAGTGGTAGCACCTTATAGTATAAATGGTACAAAATTATCGGTGACCATTAAAAAGCAATTACCGGAGGAGGAGGGTTATATAACAGAAACACATGAAGTGGTATTAGATAGTATTGTGCATATTGTTAAGGATATTAATATACTGTTTGAAACCTGGCCGGGTGCTGTTACCGTTACCCGGCATACTATTTATAAAAATGCGCCGGCTACGACGGAAGTTTTCGGAAGCGCCCTTTTCTTTTTACAGTTATGCCACGAAAAGAACAATGAAATATTTGCCGATGAGCTGATCAAAGCTTTTAAGAAAGAAGGGTATACTATTAAAAAATCGCATTGGTACGATTGAACAATTGACAAGGGATAATTGACAATATTCAATAGACAATATTCAATCGCCTTTACAGCGAAGGCCTGAGGGTGAGATAAAACGGTATTTCAATATGCCGGTTGGACCTGTCCAGGATGAGTTCGGCGGTTTTTTCGCCCATCATCTGGAAATCGGTTGAGATGGTAGTAATGCCGTTTAAGATGATCTTTTTCATCGGAGTTTCATTGTAAGAAATAACGCCCACATTTTTTCCTACTTTCAATTTTGTTGCCATTATCTTTTCAATCAAAAAAACCAGGTCATCCTCCATTAAATTAATATAGGCTTCACCATCCTTTACCGGTTCGTTTTCTATTTTATGTACTACTTTAGGGTTAAAAGCATACTGGGCACAGAAGCGTTTAAAACCGTTTACAATCTCATCCGGGTGATAAGTATAAGCCGGTAATATGATCTTTAAAGTATGGTATTTCTCCAGTGCGGGCAGGGCCTGTTCCAGTGCATTATAAATATCCTTGTCAAAGTTTTCGTACACGGCGCCGTATTCACCGGTTACATCGGGCACCAGTTTATCTAACAAAATAAGTTTATCCTTGGGTATCTGGTTAATTACATGATGCGCATTCTCTCCGCCTTCCAGGAAATGGGGTATGATCACATAATGCGTATAATCGTTACCGGCATTTTGTATCAGGCGTTTAAAGAAATCGAAATCGTTATTGTAGATATAAAAATCGATAGTGGCTTTTTCACCCAAAGCAGTTACCAGCGAATCGTAGATGATTTTTTTATGGGTACTGAGTTTATTGAACAGTAAAAATATTTTCAGCTCCTGTTTTACATCGGCACTTTTTACATAATAGCCTTTGCCGGGAACAGAGCCCAATACACCGATATTCTTTAAGTATTTATAACCCTTTTCGGCTGTATCACGTGATATCTCAAATTCAAAACTCAGTTCATTGATGGAAGGGAGTATCTCGTCTTTTACAATATTGCCTTCGCCGATGGCTTTGATAATAGCATTCGCTAATTGCAGGTATTTTGGGGTAGCCGAGTAGTAGTCGAAATGTAAATACTGGAATGCACTGTTCTTTTTCATGGCAATTAATCAGAGTCAAAAAAAGGTGGTCAATGGCCAAAGCTACTAAAATGTTATTGAAAATGTTCAGGGGAGTTGTGAATGATGAATTATGAATGTTGAAACGCAATGCTTGCGTTTTCAGTAATGGTTGAAACGTAATATTTGTTGAGACACAATGCTTGTGTCTCCGATTCTGGTTGAGACGCAATATTTGTTGAGACGTAATATTTGTTGAGACACAAGCATTGTGTCTCAACAAAAGCCGAAAGGCTGCCGGATACGGAGGGCGCCGACGCAGGAGGCGGTGCACAGCACGGAACCCCGGAGCAGCCGGAACCGCAGCTGACCAGGGCACTGCAGCTGATAGCCCCTGTTAATCCTGTTCCTCTTTCCCTGTTTTGCCCGCTGTTTGGGCCGAAAAAGACCCCGGGATATTTTGTATATTTATGATAACCATTTTGTTGCTGCACATGACAGTACATGACGGGTTGCAGGGGGTACCAGGGTAATTTTAACAGATATTTTTTTATTGCTTAAGCCATTTGAAACAATTATTTACATGGGTAGTTTCTTCGGTGTTATATTTCATTTCCTGGGCGGTTTTGCCTCAGGTAGTTTTTATATTCCATACAAAAAAGTTCGTGGCTGGGCATGGGAGAGCTATTGGATCGTGGGAGGTTTATTCTCCTGGCTTATTGTGCCACCTTTAGCCGCTTACCTTACTATTCCCAATTTTGGTGATATTATTTCCGCCACCTCCGGTAAAATTCTGGGCCTTACCTATATGTTTGGTTTACTGTGGGGCATTGGTGGTTTAACTTACGGGCTGGGTGTGCGTTACCTGGGTGTATCGCTGGGCAGCAGTATCATGTTGGGTTTAAGTATGGTGATAGGCGCACTGATCCCTGCCTTTTATTATGATGCTTTTCCGCAGGCAGGCAAGGATAGCTTTTCTTTACTAACCGGTAATAACTGGGGACTGGTGGTACTGGCCGGTTTAGCGGTTTGTATAGTAGGCATCATATTGTGTGGTAAAGCCGGTATGATGAAGGATAAGGAACTGGGTGCTGCAGTTGCAACAGACCCGCATGGCGCCGAGGTAAAGACCGAGTTTAAATTTGGCGTAGGTATTACCGTAGCTATTGTATCGGGCATATTAAGTGCCTGTTTTAATTTTGGATTGGAAAGCGGTAAGGATATGGCCATTGTTGCCAACGAAGCCTGGAAACTGGCCAACCCAGGTGAAGGTGAATTTTTGTTCCAGAACAACGTGGTATATGTAGTGGTATTATGGGGTGGGCTGACCACCAATTTTATCTGGTGTATGTACCTGAACGCTAAAAACAAAACCTTTGGCGATTATACCAACAAACAAACTCCCATACTAAAAAATATTGCCTTTGCCGCACTGGCAGGCACCACCTGGTTTTTACAATTCTTTTTCTACGGCATGGGCGAAAGCCGTTTAGGTAATGGCCCAAGCTCCTGGATCTTACATATGGCCTTTATTATTTTAGTAGCCAATATGTGGGGACTGATATTAAAAGAATGGAAAGGCGTAAGCAAAAAAACGATCAATACCATTGTTGCCGGTATTGTGGTGATCATTATATCCGTTTTATTAGTGGGTTACGGCAACTCCTTAAGACCTGATAAAGCAGCAGAGACAGCTGTTCAGGAAACCGTATCAGTAAATAATTAGTATTAAAATAGAGAATTATGTCGTCAACAACAACCTTATCGTTTAAGCATGTGAGTTACCTGTGGGATGAAGCTAAAGCAGCTGAACTGGCGGGAGACGAAGTAGCGTTGCTCGTGTACAGGTCAAACCTGTTGGGTGCAGATCTGAGGCTTACAAATTATGGTGGTGGTAATACTTCCTGCAAGGCAATGGCAAAAGATCCATTGACGGGTGAGGAAACGGAAGTAATGTGGGTAAAGGGTAGCGGTGGCGACCTGGCCAGTATGAAACGTAACGGCCTGGCTGCATTGTATGTAAACCGTTTACGCAGCCTTAAAAATATTTACCGTGGTATTGAGCATGAGGATGAAATGGTAGAACTGTTCAATCATTGCATTTATGACCTGGCTTCCAAAGCCCCGTCTATCGATACGCCTTTACATGGATTTTTACCTTTTAAACATATTGACCACTTACACCCCGATGCGGCTATTGCGATTGCAGCCGCTAAAGATGGTAAAAAAATTACGCAGGAATTATTCAGCGGTACCATAGGTTGGGTAGAATGGCAAAAACCAGGCTTTGATCTTGGTTTACAGTTAAAACAATGCCTGGATGAGAACCCCGGCATCCGTGGTATTATGTTAGGATCGCATGGTTTATTTACCTGGGGCGATACAGCTTACGAAAGTTATATCAATACCCTGGAAGTAATTGAACGTTGTGCAGAATACCTGGCTGATAATGTGGGTAAGACCAAGCCTGTATTTGGCGGCGAAAAAATACAATCTTTAGCTAAAGAAGAAAGATTGCAAAAAGCGGCTGCCTTGGCGCCGGTATTAAGAGGCTTTTGCTCGGGAGCTGATGTAGCTGCCGCGGAAGGTAAAGGAGTAAGTAAAACCATGGTAGGTCATTTTACCGATGACGACAGGGTATTACAATTCATTAATTCCAATGATTTAGACAGGCTGGCTCCTTTAGGTACCAGTTGTCCCGATCACTTCTTACGCACTAAGATCAGCCCGCTGGTGTTGAACCTGGCCAAAGAAGAGGACCTGTCTGATGTAGCGGCTGTAAAAGAAAAATTAGCCCCTTTATTTGTTGCTTACCGCAACATGTATACTGAATATTACGAAACCTGTAAACACCCTAACAGTCCTGCTATACGTGATGCGAACCCTGTGGTGATCTTATACCCGGGTGTGGGTATGTTTACTTTTGCCAAGGACAAACAAACTGCCCGTGTGGCAGCTGAGTTTTACATTAATGCTATTAACGTAATGCGTGGCGCTGAAGCAGTGTCGGAATATACCTCTTTACCTCGCCAGGAAGCATTTAATATTCAATACTGGTTATTGGAAGAGGCCAAACTGCAACGTATGCCCAAGCCAAAAGCTTTGAGCGGTAAAATTGCATTGGTTACCGGCAGTGCCGGTGGTATTGGTATGTCTATTGCCAAAAAATTTGCCGATGAAGGCGCTTGTGTAATTATTAATGATAATGACGCCGGACGTTTGGAAACAGCTAAAGCCACTTTCACAAAAGAATATGGTAAAGATGTGTTTGATACGGCTATCCTGGATGTAACCAAACAGGACGATATTAAAAAAGCATTTGACGTTGCCGCCTTATCATTTGGCGGGGTGGATATAGTGGTAAACTGTGCCGGTTTATCAATTTCAAAACCTATTGAGGAGCATACGGCTGCTGATTGGGATTTGTTATATGATGTATTGGTAAAAGGACAGTTCCTGGTAACACAGGCCGGTGTGGAAATACTGCGTAAACAGGCAACAGGTGGTGATGTATTGAATATTGTAAGTAAAAATGCCCTGGTTAGCGGACCTAATAACGCCGGTTACGGTTCGGCAAAAGCGGCCCAGTTACATTTAAGCCGTTTAAATGCCGCCGAATTGGGTAAGGATAAAATACGTGTGAACACGGTAAATCCTGACGCCGTTATTGGTAACAGTAAAATATGGGAAGGTGCATGGGCCGAAGGACGTGCAAAAGCCTATGGTATTAAAGTGGAAGAACTGCCAGCCTTTTATGCCAAAAGGACATTATTAAATGAGATTATTCATGCCGAAGATATCGCCAATGCCTGCTTTGCATTTGTTGGTGGTTTGTTACACAAATCAACAGGTAATGTATTAAATGTTGATGGTGGTGTGGCAACGGCATTTGTCAGATAAGTTTTGTTTTTCACTAGCAAGCATCGTGGGTTGATGATTGTCTAATCTGTCAACCCATTTTTTTATTTTGTCAGCAGCATCACTATGGGCATCGTCCCTTGCGCTGTGTCCCAACAGTATTGTTGCGGGTCGCACACTTCAGCAGTAATACACGAATGAGCAAGGACAAGTGACCTATATTTGTACAGGTAAATTAGTGCTGCCGTTTTATTAACTATTTAAAGCAATTTCATAATGGTATTGGATAAAAATATAATTGCCGGTCATAACGAAAAAGAATTAGCTAAACACCGGCAACAGTTCGGTTTTTTGTCGGAACAAACCGGCCTGGCAACATCTGTCCTGGAAAAATTAAAGGCTTTCCAGGTGGCTATCCCTTCCTGGGCATTAGGCACCGGAGGTACCAGGTTTGGACGTTTTGCCGGTGCAGGCGAGCCGGCTACCCTGGAGCAAAAAATTGAGGACGTTGGTTTATTACATGCGCTGAACCAGAGCAGTGGTGCTATTTCCCTGCATATTCCCTGGGATATTCCTACCAATGCAACTGCTATAAAAGAACTGGCGGCACAACATGGCCTGCAGTTCGATGCCATGAACTCCAACACCTTCCAGGACCAGCCCAACCAGGCTTATAGTTATAAATTTGGTTCTTTACAACATACCGATAAGGCCGTACGCAAGCAGGCCATTGAGCATAATATTGAAGTGATCAATCACGGTGTAAACCTGGGTTCAAAATCACTGACCGTTTGGTTAAGCGATGGCTCCAGCTTTCCCGGCCAGTTAAACTTTCGTAAAGCCTTTCAGCGTACGTTGGAAAGCTTACAGGAAATATATGCGGCTTTACCGGCCGATTGGAAAATTTTTGTTGAGTACAAAGCTTTTGAACCCAACTTTTATTCCATGACCGTAGGTGATTGGGGCCAGTCTTTATTATTCGCCAATAAATTAGGCGATAAAGCCTATACCCTGGTAGACCTGGGCCACCATTTGCCCAATGCCAATATTGAGCAGATCGTTGCTTTACTATTGAGTGAAGGTAAACTGGGCGGTTTTCATTTTAACGACAGCAAATATGGCGATGATGACCTGACCGTAGGCAGCATCAATCCTTACCAGTTATTCCTGATCTTTAATGAACTGGTAGAAGGCCTGGATGCCAAAGGATTGAATCATGCAACAGACCTGGGCTGGATGATCGATGCCAGCCACAATATTAAAGATCCGCTGGAAGATCTTTTACAATCAGTAGAAGCCATACAGGTAGCCTATGCACAATCATTACTGGTTGACAGGGCAGCACTGGAAGCCGCACAGGGAAACAATGATGTGGCATTGGCACAGGAAATTTTACAACAAGCTTATCGCACCGATGTGAGACCCCTGGTTGCGGAAGCCCGTTTACAATTGGGTGGCGCATTAAGCCCCATCAAATTATTCCGCGAAGGAAAAGTAAGGGCTGCCCTGATCGGCGAAAGGGGAGAGAAGTCGGTGGCAACCGGTTTATAATTGCCATTCTATCCATACGGTTGGCTGTATAACTGTTTATAGTCAACCGTATTTTAAAACAATGGCTGTACCGTCTCTCTTGTAATGAAGTATTACCTAAACAAATAGATAACCGTTATTTTAACGGGCGGATGATATAAAGATGAGTGAACAACAACCTGTAGTAGCGATTTTTGATATTGGAAAAACAAACAAAAAGTTTTTTTTAATTGATGAGTCGTACCATATTGTGTACGAAGTATCGCAACAGTTTGATGAAGTAACGGATGAAGACGGCGATGCCTGCGAAAACCTGGAAGCGCTTACCAACTGGGTAAATGATACTTTTGACAAAGCACTGCAACTGCCGGCTTACCAGGTAAAAGCCATTAACTTCTCCACCTATGGCGCCAGCTTTGTTTATATTGACAAAGCCGGGAAACCGCTGACACCTTTATACAACTACTTAAAAAAATACCCGTCGCAGCTGGCTGAAAAACTATATGCCGCTTATCAAGGCGTTGACCTGTTTAGCAAGGATACGGCTTCCCCGGCTTTGGGCAGTTTAAATTCGGGACTACAGTTGTACCGTTTACAGCAACAACAGCCGGCAATATTTGCGCAAACGGCTTATGCGTTGCATTTACCTCAGTATATCAGTTACCTGTTAACCCAAAAAGCGGTGAGTGATATTACGAGCATTGGTTGTCATACGGCTTTATGGAACTTCAAGCAGGATCAATACCATAACTGGGTACATGCCAGTGGCATTATTGACAAGCTGGCACCTGTTGTGGCTGCCGATGCGGTGCAGGAGATAGAACATAAGGGCAGATCAATCCGTGTAGGTACCGGTTTGCATGATAGTTCTGCAGCCCTGATACCTTACCTGCGTAATTTTTCCGATGCTTTTATACTGATCTCTACCGGCACCTGGTGCATTAGCCTGAATCCCTTTAACGACGAGCCTTTAACGGCGGATGAGTTACAGGCGGACTGTTTATGTTACATGAGTTACCAGAACAAACCGGTGAAGGCTTCCCGTTTATTTGCCGGGCAGGAGCATGAGAACATTACTAAAGAGCTGGCTGCTCATTTTGGTGTGGTAGCGGATTTTTATAAAAATGTAGCGTTTGATTATACACTTGGTAAATGGGCCATGGAGGAGTATAATAACGGCAAAAGATTTACTGTAGCCGGACTCAGTGGCTTTGATACTTACGAAAAAGCTTATCATTTCTTTTTATACGACCTGGTACAGCAACAACAACAATCAACCTCGCTTATTCTGGGTAACAAAAAAACTACCCGTGTTTTTGTGGATGGCGGTTTTAGCCGTAACCCTATTTTCATGAACTTTTTAGCATGGGCATTTCCTGCCATGGAAGTGTATGCGGCCTCCGTTTCGCAGGCTACAGCTATTGGAGCGGCCCTCGCTATTCATGAACATTGGAGCACTAAACAAATTGCCGGGGACATGGTGGAAATGAAATTATTTCATCGGTAATATATTATAAATTAATATAATATATTTTTTCTTCTCTTTTCTTACCCTTTTTGTTATCTGCCACCCGTAAAAGCAAACCCTTAGTGGTTGTTTTTGGATTGCAGGGTAGTTTATTCCCTTATTTTGTTCAACACACCAGTTATGAAACCGGATAAACATGCTATGCGCTTGTGTTTCAGTAAATAAGCCGGGAACGATTGCATAACTTATTCTTAATATTCAGGATGCTTCAGGATGGTTCGGGGTAGTAAAAAACTACTTTTAAGGTGTTAAAATTGTGCTAAGGATTGGTGCCTTTACTATTGAACCGGTAACGAGGGTTCAATATGTTCCAAAATTAATTAAACAGCTTGCCATGCTTCAATTGATCAACTTTACAAACAATCTGTTCCAGGTTGTGTCTTCACGTCAGATTTTAGTCTTCCGTTTTCCTTCATTTGAATATGCATATGCATTTGCTGTTACAGGTAACAAGCGCTAACTGCTTTTGTTCACCCGCCAATAAATAGGTTGTAGTAGTTTAAAAAATACCTGGTCTGTAAGAGGCCAAAACATAAATAAAATATGAAGAGGTTCTGTTATTCTCTATTATTGTTTGCTGTCGCATCGGTACTGTTTACTGCCTGCCGTAAAAAAGCATTTGATGAATATTATGGGCGTCCTGATAACCTGGCCGATCCTATTTACCAGCAACTGGTAAGCCGGGGTAATTTTCAGCACCTGGTAAAGCTGATCGATAAATCGGGATATAAACAAACTTTAAGCGGTGCAGGGTACTGGACCTTTTTTGCACCCAATGATAATGCCTTTCAGACTTTCTTTACCGACAGGGGCATTAGTGGGGTAGAAGCCATTGATTCATCTACGGCCAGGAATATGATCCAGTTTTTGCTGGTGTACAACTCATACAAAAAAGAAAGACTGGATGATTACCAGGCTACGGCCAGTGC
>CAYUMH010000124.1:0-13506 GCA_964445775.1 uncultured Terrimonas sp. | reverse complement strand
TATATTTTCTTTATCTGGGAGTTGATATCCCTTAAAACCAAGATAATAGATCAATAAAGCGAGGTAAACAAAAAACAACTGCCAGTGAACAAAATGCTGTGCACCAAAATCAAAAAAATAATCAAGAACCATGGCCATGGCAAGGCCCAGTATCAGCACCCCCATTAAAACAGCCACATTCCTTAACCATGCATAAGTAGGAGCATCCGTACTAGCTATATTGCTATAAAGCCATTGCCGGTACTGCATTACCAGTTTCAGTCCTGCAAACCAATATAAAACGGCTGCAAGAATAGAAAGATAGTCTTCCACAGCTTTTACAGTATTAAAATAAAAGCTGTTCGCAAGAGCATCTTTTGCCATCAATTCTTTTTCCGGTAATACATTAATATAAATAAACAATGAATAAGCAAGAGAGATAACAAAAGGCAAAAAGTGCAGCAGGTGCTTTCGCCTGAGTTTGAAACCCGTTGTAACCAGCGATGAAACATATAGCCATATCAACGGCGATATGGCAAGTTCAACCGCAAGTGGAAAGTAGCGTAAGCCAGGCTTTTCCCATAAACCAATAGTATGGATCAATATCTTTATGCATAACAGGTTAAACGTAACCAGTAAAAAAGAAAGCAGTAGTTTGCTCACCGTTTTCTTTTTACCACTCCATATTAAACCTGTAATAACAAAACCCTGGGTAACCCCGGTTAAGATCAGTACATCAAAAATTGAAAAGGTAAAAGGCAATGGTATATTGTAAGTGTTATTAAAGAGAGCCGGTCTCAAGATAAGACTTTTTACAAAAGTAAAACCGGGCCTGCGGATGATTTACCGGTCCTTTTTCTTTTTCCCTTTTTTATCCAATCCCTTTTTCAGTAAGCACAATACACCTAATTCTTCTACGGAAAGCTGTTCATTGGTTTTAAGCAATTTCTTTACCCGCTTTTCAAATACAGTAAGGGTATTACCCTGTATATAATGATCTATAACACGCGGGTCGATATAGGAACTGCGGGCAATAGCCGGTGTATTGCCTAACTTTTCACTTACTGTAATAACCGCATCACGGATATTCTTTTTCAGCTTCCGCTGGTCATCTTCTTCTATAGCACCTACCTGGTCTAGTGCAATTGCCGCAATTACAGTACCGGCCCAGGTACGGAAATCTTTAGCCGAAAAATGCTTACCCATTATTTCGCGGATATATTCGTTAAGATGTTCACTCTTTACATCCTGTATATTTCCATCTTTATCAATAAATTTAAAAATTTCGTAGCCGGGCATATCATCCAGTTCCTGTACAATCTTTGCCAGCCTTGCATCTACCAGGTGATTCTCCTGTTGCTGGCCCGATTTCCCTTTATAGGTAAATACCATTTCATTCCCTTTAATTTCCAGGTGTTTGCTGCGCAATGTAGTTAAGCCATAGCTTTCATTCTCCTTGGTATAATATTCATTACCGGGACGAAAGCAGGCAGCCTCCAGCAGGCGCACCATCGCTGCCAGTACTTTTTCACGGTCGGGTTTCCTGTGCCGCAGGTGCTGCCCTGTTACACGACGCATATATTTTAACTTGCCGGCAAAACGGATGATCCGGTCAAATTTCCGGTTATCCTGCTCCTGTCGGAATTTAGTATTATAGATATATTGTTTCCGGTTCTTTGCGTCATAACCGGTTGCCCATATCTTAGCCCTGGCCGAAGTATTGATCTCCACCCTTTCCCAGGCAGGCGGTATCACCAGGGATTTGAAATAAGCTTTTAATGCCGGATCGTTCACCCTATTCCCTTCCTTATCGGTATAACTAAAACCTTTTCCTTTTTTAATTCTGTAATAGCGCATATACTAACCAAGATTATATTGTTATTGTATTCCGGTTTTCACATCATTCAGTCAATAATGCACAAATCATACCGGTTCGGCAGTATAAGAAATAGCGCTTTCAAAAATGGCAGCCGGCAAATAAAAAGGGGCAACATTGTTGCCCTTTCTGGTTCACTTAGACGGTGATCTGTAAAATATTTACAGCAGAACCAAAGATTGTATATTGATGAAACAATGTTTCCTCAACCAGGTTATTTTACATTGATTTTTAATGGTAATACCAAAATAAAAATAACAGCATATTTACATATTTACAAGCCGCACGATAGCCGATTTAGCTGACTTTTATCAAGAAATAAGGAGTTTTTGTCCTGACTGGTCTAAAGTAGTCTGTTGGTTAGTATTACTGCTTGTATAAGCATATAGTAATACAACAGACCCAAAGTAAAAAAGCGGCAAAGCTAACTTTCTGCACAACCGGTAAATAAACGATCAGCTCCTCATGGTAATACAAATAATTATTGCCGGAAACCAGCAGTAAATTAAAGATCCCGAAAATCAAAAGTCCATACCATTTCATTTTATAGAGAACGATTAATACAGTAACGGTAGCTATAAGTCCAAAACCTGATGCCAGGTTGGTCACCAGGTCATGATTCATATTCGTAAATAAAAAAAGGCTTATGATCATGGCAAACGTCCCGAAAAGCCGGATGATCAGTCCTGGCACTTTTCCACTGTGACTATGTCGGGAAAACAGGAACCAGAAAGTGGTGAGTGCCAGGCAAAGAACCAATAGCCCTGTTATGGCAACTGGCCTGGCTGGATTATGCTGACCGTTAATGGCATACTTGTTCAATAAATTACACCAATAATTATTAAACCAGTCAAAGCCAGTTGAATTTTTGTCAACCTGAGAGCCACCGGGATATAATAAGGTTGCCGCTATATAAAGAAGAACAAAGACCAACGTCCCGAAGACAGGCGTCAATAACCAGATGTTATGCTGTTTTGACCCTTGCTGCATGTATATTTCCTCATTATAGTACTAAGATATTTTAAATTAACAGAAGGTGCAAGTAGTCAAACGGGAAAGAATATTTATGCGCAAACCTGCAGGAAATGTATACAAATAACAAAGTCCAGGCTATATTAATTCGATTGTATAAACTGCAGTAAAGCCTGGTAATAGTTCTCTAACAATACCGGATCACCGTTCAAAAAAAGATAAGGCTCTATCAACTCCAGTTCCATTAAATAAAATGAGTTATCCACCATCACTCCATCTACCCGTGCATATAAAGTTTTTTGCGGAATTATGTCCAAAAACGCCGCGGCCTGTGTTATATGCACAGGATTGGCCTGCGGGTAACTTACCGTACCACCATGGTATTGCTGTACCCTGAAATCGTCCTGCTTAGGGGTCTTCAACACAGTATGACTGTATTTACCGTTAAAAAATAAGAACGACCACTCCCCTTCTGTAATCACTTCCATAAATGGCTGTACCAGGTAATCCTCTTCTAACAACAATGCATCGATAGTCGCTTTTTGTACCTCCAAATTATCTTTACTAACGATGATCGTATTTTTAGCACCGGCACTGATACAGGGTTTTACCACCAGTTTAACGGCAGCAAAGGTTTCAAAATACTGATGGGTAAATTCAGTTCCTTTGGGTAAATAGGCCGACGGGATGATCTGCAATCCCTTATCCTGTATAGCCTGCAGGTAATATTTATTACTGTTCCATTTAATAATATCAACAGGATTTAAAACATTAATGGAAAGTTTTTTCAACTCATCTAACCAGCTATAAAATGCTTCAATTTTTTCATGATAATCCCAGGGCGATTTTATAATAACCATATTATAGTCACTCCAGTTCACCTTCTCATCATTCCAGATCACACGATCAATAGACAGTCCCTTGCCCTTCAGAAAGTCTACCAGGTCAGTATCTTCATCACGGCTTACACCCACTGTATATTTCTCCTGCGGTTTGTACCCGACAAATGCCAGTCTCATTCGATTGTTTGTTTTAAATATTAAAAACCAGTTATTGTAACGCCGCCTGTCTAAGCCCTTCGGCCATATCTTTTCGACGCGATCACACAGGCAATAACCCCTGCCGTAACAGCTACCATTCCCATACTCACCTGCTCATGTAATAAAACTGCAGCTAAAGCTAAGCCAAAAAACGGTTGTACCAATTGCAATTGCCCTACCGAAGCAATGCCGCCCTGGGCAAGACCCTTATACCAGAATATAAAACCGATAAACATGCTGAATAAAGAAATATAACCAAGGCCTATCCAGGAAGCAGGTTTAATAAAACCAACTGCCGGCGGAAAAAATAGCCAGCACAGCGGCAGCATCAGCGGTAAGGCCAATACCAGGGCCCAGGAAATAACCTGCCAGCCGCCCAGTTCTTTGGATAACTTACCACCTTCCGCATAGCCTAAGCCGCAAAGAATAATAGCACCCAACATGAATAAATCTCCAACTGGTGAAGCAGTCAACCCCTGGTAAACGGCATAACCTATAACCAGCAAACTTCCAAGCACCGAAAAGAACCAGAATATAGGTTTAGGACATTCCCCACCCAGCCATACACCAAACGTAGCCGTTGACAAAGGCAGCAATCCTAAAAATACCATTGCATGCGCAGCGGTTAAGTATTGTAAGGCCAGCGAGCTTAACAAGGGAAAGCCTACTACTACCCCAGATGTAACAATCAGCAAGGAACGTACCTGTCGCTGGTCCGGCTTTTTTTCTTTCGCAATTACCAATACCAACAATGCGATCAGCCCCGCAATAGCTGCACGGGCCGTTGTTAAAAAGCCCGGACCAAAATCCGGTACCGCTACCCGGGTTGCCGGCAGCGAGCCGCTGAATATCAACACACCAATAAAGCCATTGATCCACCCTTTTGTATGCGTACTGCTTACATCACCTTGTTGCATGTCCTGTAATTTGTACAAAACTAGATGAGCAGATCAAATAAACACAGTCCCAATTTTTGTAATTTTGATGGACACAGTTAAGTTTGTACCATGAAAGATAATTTACTGTACAGTCGATTAACCGATACCCTTGCCAACCAGATCAGGAATGGTGTATTCAGGGCCGGCGATCGTTTACCTTCTGTAAGAATGTTGAGCAAACAACATAATGTCAGTATCAATACTTCCAAAAGAGTGTTTCTTGAACTGGAAGCACAATCCCTGATCGAGTCAAAACCACAGTCCGGTTATTTTGTAAGCGCTTTACACTTATTAAAGCTCCCTTTACCCAATACCAGCAAAACAGCCACCAGCACCAACAATATTGAACCCAACGAACTGATCAGCCGGGTATATGAAAACCTGGGAAAAGAAAACCTTACACTATTTTCAATCGGCGTGCCTTCCGGCAATCTTTTACCGCTTGCCAAATTGAAGAAGGAGATCAACCAGGCCACCAGGACCTTACATGATGGCGGCGCAGGTTATGAAACCCTGGCCGGTAATGCCACTTTAAGAAGAATGATCGCTGCCCGCTCTATACACTGGAAAGGCAATTTAAAAGAAAGTGACCTGATCACCACCACCGGTGGCATGAATTCCCTGGCATTATGTTTAATGGCATTGACCAAACCCGGTGATACCATTGCCCTGGAAAGCCCCTGTTACCCTGGTATCTTACAATTGGCCGTCAGTATGGGTCTGAAGGTTTTAGAAGTAGCCACTCACCCCGATACAGGTATTGATATTGAAGCATTGAAAAAAGTGCTGCCGAGAATCAATGTCTGCCTGTTGGTTCCCAACTTCAATACACCGCTGGGTAGTTGTATGCCCGATGAACATAAGCAGGAAATTGTAAGCCTGCTTGACAAACACGGTATTCCCCTGATTGAAGATGATGTATATGGTGATCTTTATTTTGGCGACAAACGCCCTGTTTGCTGTAAAGCTTTTGATAAAACAGGGAATGTTTTATGGTGCGGCTCTGTCTCTAAAACATTAGCCCCGGGATACCGTGTGGGATGGATAGCACCGGGCAGGTATAAAGAACAAATATTAAAACTGAAACTAGTTCATTCTATTTCCTCCATCTCCATCGTAAATGAAGTGGTGGGCAATTTTTTAAGATCCGGGAAATATGATAACCACTTACGTCAACTACGCCGTACCCTGCAGGAAAATGCCCAACATTATACCCTTGCCATTGCCGAGTACTTTCCTGAAGGCACTAAAATAAGCCGTCCCCGCGGCGGACTGGCATTATGGGTGGAGTTCAGCAAAAAAATAGACGTAGCAGAGTTATACGACCTGGCTTTGAAAAAAAATATCAGTATCTCCCCCGGGCGCATGTTCACCCTGCAAAACAGGTTCCATCATTGTATGCGGCTTTGCATTGGCTTACCCTGGTCTGACGAACTCAGGCAAAAATTAAAACAAATAGGTACCCTTGCAAAAATGCTCGGTAAACAATAACTTTTTTTGAACAACACTTTATACTATCAACCCGGTGACAGGAATAATAGTAAATTGCGTATTACATAATCATGTATACAAAAGTAAACATGATGGTAGCCTAAAATATACATTGATGAGAAATACAATTCGCCTTGCCATTATCAGGAATATTGCTTTCGCGGTCATCTTTTTATTAGCAGTAAACACGCTTACTGCACAACCCGTACAGAAACGATCTTCAAAGTCCCCCAATATTATTTTTATTTATACGGATGACCTCGGCTATGGCGACCTGGGTTGTTACGGCGCTACCAAAATCAACACACCCAATATAGATCAACTGGCAGCAAAGGGCCTGCGCTTTACCAATGCGCATACCACTTCAGCAACCTGCACACCATCGAGGTATGCTTTAATGACCGGGCAATATCCCTGGCGTAAAAGCGGTACCGGAGTTTTACCGGGCGATGCAGCATTGATCGTTCCTACAGATAAAATATCCCTGCCCAAAGTATTCAGGGCGGCCGGTTACCGTACGGCCATTGTAGGTAAGTGGCACCTGGGGTTAGGAACCGAGGTAAGTAAAGACTGGAATGGCGAGATTAAACCGGGACCAAATGAAGTTGGCTTTGATTACTCCTTTATCTTCCCGGCTACTGCAGACAGGGTACCCACCGTTTTCCTGGAGAATCATCGTGTAATAGCAGCCGATACAACAGACCCGATCAGGGTTGATTATAAAAATCCTGTTGGCAATGACCCTACCGGTAAAGAACATCCTGAATTATTAAAGATGGCGTCTTCGCCCGGGCAGGGACATAACCAAACCATTGTCAATGGCATCGGGCGGATCGGCTATATGCAGGGTGGCCACCGCGCCAGGTGGACAGACGAGGAAATGCCCCTTACCTTTCTTTCCAAAGCAAAAGAATTTATTGAAGACAACCAGCAGCAGCCCTTCTTTTTATATTATGCTTTAACAGAGCCACATGTACCACGCATGCCCTCCACCATGTTTAAAGGCAAGAGTGGCTTAGGCTACCGGGGTGATGCGATACTCCAGATAGACTGGACTGTTGGTGAGATCATCAAACAATTGAAATACCTGGGCCTGTACAACAATACCATCATTATTTTCAGCAGTGATAATGGTCCTGTACTGGACGATGGTTATGTTGACGGGGCGGTAACCCAATTGAACGGGCATACTCCTGCCGGTAAGTTACGGGGTGGCAAATACAGTATTTTAGAAGCAGGCACCAGGGTACCTTTTATTATCAGCTGGCCGCAGACCATTAAACCGGCTGTTTCACCGGCCCTGGTTAGTCAAATAGATTTTATCAGTTCCTTTGCCAGGCTGACAGGACAAAAAATCCCAACCGGTGAAGCTACCGACAGCGAAGACCAGCTGAATGCTTTTTTAGGAAAAACACAACACGGCCGGTCAGTGCTTGTTGAACATGCAGGTACATTAGCCATTGTTGCCGGTGACTGGAAGTATATTCATCCATCAAACGGGATAGCTTATTATAAACTTACCGACACAGAAACAGGTAATTCCGCGGAACCGCAATTATATAACCTGAAACAGGACATTGGTGAAAGGGATAACCTGGCCGCGAAATACCCGGAAAAAGTAAAGGAGTTACAACATTTACTTGAAGCGATCAGGAATAAACCCTGACATGAATGTAGGTATGTTACCAACGGCAGGAACACAGATGAAGCTGTTGTTGTCCCCACAACATTGTGGCGGATTCCGTTCAACGGCAGTAATGCTGTTCAGCTTTTACTTGTTTACAAAAATTACAAATAAATATTCCAGGTGTAAAGCTATCAGGAAAAATCTGTACACTCATCTACCAGGAACAGGATAGATTCGTAATTTTTATTCACCGCATCAGAGAGTGCCATTTCGCAGGTCTTCCCACTCGAATAATAGCCATCGTAAGTATTTTTTTCTACTTCTGCTATTTCATCCGCAACAGCCGAACGGGTTAGTTCCGGGAACAAAAAGCCCCTGTCACCCGCCATACCGCAGCATCCGGCATGCAGGGGTACTTTTACTTCGTTGGCAAATGCATTTGCAATACGTACAAATATATCAGAAAGACCCATCTTCTGTAATGAACAGACAGGATGTAACACGATAGAATCTTTTTTGGCTTTCACCCGGATAGATGGCACAATAAAAGAATGGATATAATCCACACTATCCAATATCCTTAACCGGTCAAACTTAGTCTTATTGTCGGGAGTTAATACAGGATAAGATTGTTGCAAAGTATGTGTACAGGAAGTCACATCCAATACCACGGGCAATTGTCCCTGGTTAGTCCACTTCCAAAGTTTCTCAATGGTTTCGTTCGCTGTAATGCTATATGCCTTGCTAAAACCTTTGGAAGAGAATATCTGTCCGCAGCAACTCCCCTTTATATCATCCGGCACCATCACTTCAACACCCGCTTTAGCCGATACACTGAAGAAAGTATCAATGATTGATTTTGACTTACCGGTAGTATCACCCATTACCCGGTTGATACAGGTAGGGAAATATACTACAGCAGCCTGCTTGTCTTTAGCAGGTTTATATTTTTTCAATGCAGGTGCGGCCTTTAACTGGTTAGACCATAACGGAAACGCGGGCACCAACTTTTTAACTGCTCCCGTAACGTTAAACATGGCATTTTTACCAAACACCCTGTTTACCAGTCCACCGGCCTGTAACCCTATTTTTACACCAATAGTTACGCCTTTAAAATTATTTGCCACCATTACGGCTATGCTGTTGGCCAGTTTACTATGGTTTTCTTTACGCAACCGTTTTACGAGTGTCCCGGTATTAATATCAACCGGGCAGGCGGTTGCACATAAGCCATCTACCGCACAGGTGTCCAGGCCATCGTATTGATATTGTTTCAGCAGTGTAGCATACTCTTTCCCGCTCCCTCTCTCTTTCAGTTTGGCCAATTCTCTTCTCACCACAATTCTCCGCCTGGGTGTAAGGGTAATATTCCTGCTGGGACATTTATGTTCGCAAAATCCGCACTCAATACATTTATCCACCTCTTCTTCTACCGTTGGCAGGTCTTTGAGGTTTTGTATATGCGCAGCAGCATCTTCATTAATAATAACCCCGGGATTTAATAAGTTACGCGGATCTACCACCTGTTTTAGTTCTTTCATGATCCCGTATACCACCGGCCCCCATTCTGTTTCTACAAATGGCGCCATATTTCTTCCCGTACCATGTTCGGCCTTTAAAGCGCCCTGGTATTTATGTACCACCAGGTCAACTACTTCCCGTAAAAACCGGTCATAGCGTTCAACTTCCAACGCTGTATCAAAAGACTGGGTTACCACAAAATGTATATTCCCGTCTTTGGCATGACCAAAGATGATCGCATTATCGTAGGCATATTTTTGAAATAAGGCCTGCAGATCTAAAATGGCATTACCCAGGTGTGCCACAGGAACAGCTATATCTTCCAGGATCACCGTGGTGCCGCTTTTACGTACTGCTCCCACGGCCGGGAACATTCCTTTTCTTACCTTCCAGAGAAATGCCTGTTGAGCCGGGTCAGTTGTAAAAACCGGTTCATTAATAAGTGAGAGATCCGAGCTTATATTTTCATACGCTGCTATTTTCAAATCAACCTCTTCCTTACTGTTACCCTGGAACTCTACCAATAGGGCCGCAGCCGTATCAGGAAGTGTTTTTATAATATCAGGAATACCCGGCATATGCTCCACCGATCTCAATGCATGCCGGTCCATTAACTCCACGGCTTCTGCGCCTGCAATGGACAAAGGAACGATTGCCGCGCAGGCATAAAAGATATTGGTGAAATAAAATAATGCCGTAGACTTTACCGGGTAATCCGGTACGGTTTCCATTACCGCTTCGGCAATAAAACCCAGGGTACCTTCGGCGCCAATTAGCAAATGCGCCAGTATATCCATCGGCTCCTCGTAATCAATAAAAGCATTGACCGAATAACCGACCGTGTTTTTTGTTTTGTATTTATTTCTTATTAACTCAAAAGCTATCCGGTCATGATTGATACGCTCTTTTAATTCCCTGATCTTCGTATAAATTGCCGGACACTCTGCTGTAAAGCGTGTATAATCTGCTGCTGATTCAGTTGAATACCTTTTACCATCGGGTAATATAAAACGTATATGTTTTACAGTATGATAAGAATTTTTATTAACGCCGCAACACATGCCACTGGCATTGTTCGATAATATACCACCCATCATGGCAGAGTTGATACTGGCAGGATCGGGACCAATTTTTTTGTGATATTTTTTAAGGTGCGCATTAACAATAGCACCGATCACGCCGGGCTGAACCCGTACATATTCACCGGCTGTTTCTACTTTTACTGCATTCCAGAATTGACTGATATCAACCAGGATACCATCTGTAATGGCCTGGCCGGAAAGACTGGTACCGGCTGCACGGAAAGTAAGGGGGATATTATGCTGGTGGGAAAAACGGAATAACGCAATGATCTCGGCTTCCGAATTGGGTAACACAACAGCTTTAGGAAGCAGGTAATAAAATCCCGCATCGGAAGCATAAGATACTATATCTATTAACCTTGATCTTATTCTTTCTTTTGGTAAAACCGATTCAAGCATTTTACCGGTATCTATGTGAGATAAGTTTTGTTCTGTGGGTATCATTGCGTTTTTAAACTTCAGCTAACTCCTTTTTAAATCCATATTGCTGCACCAATTGCAAACATTCTTTCTTTGAAAGAATACTATCGGATGAAGTAGCGCCAAACAAACTGGAACCTGCTGCACATACACCCAGCTCCAGGGATTGTTGCATACCCCATTCATCATGAATACCTGTTAATACGCCTGCCGCAAATGCATCACCGGCGCCAACGGCACCAACAATTTTTTTAGGGTCAAGGTTAAGGCTCGGTTGAAACAATGTTTCCCCTGCCTTGCTTACAGCAATTACGCCTTTTGGAAAATGGAGTATCACCCACTGGTTCACCCCCATAGCTAAAATCCGTTCGGCTGCAGCATAACACCCTTTTATTGAAACCTCACCGGTATGTTCACATGTATCTATACCGGTCAGCATATTTGCTTCAAACTCGTTAATAAACAGGTAATCGACGAAAGGTAAGGAAAAAGGTATAATTTCTTTAAATCTGGTTGTGTTTTCGCTCACAATATCTGCCGAAGTCATAAATCCGGCTTCTTTGGCTTTTTTAAACACGTTGGCGGCACCGGTCAGGCCATCCGGGCCAATGCTATCTAATTTATCCAATAACAGGAGGTATCCCAAATGAAAAATCTTAGCCTGCGAGATGGAGAAATCAAAACAATGTTCATCCAATAAGGCATTAGCACCTCGGTTATGAAAAAAAGTACGCCTGCCCGTACTTTGTACAGACATTACATCAGTATAGGAAGTATCCGCAGCATCCGTTCTGGTAAGCTGGCGAATGTCCACTCCCATTTGTACACATTCTTTTAAAATATTATCCCCTCTTTCATCTTCTCCTACCAGGCCGATGCCTTCCAAAGGAAAACCGACCTGCATTTTGCAGAGATCTTTCAGTATATTATAGGCAGAGCCACCATTGCTGCTGAACTCGGCCAGTATATTCACCAGCTTCTCCTCCTGCGGATAAGTATCGATTAATTTCACCTGGTCGATGATCCAGTTTCCTCCTACAAGTATCCCGTTTCGCATGAAATTAGTTTTTATCGCTCAATAGTTTTACAATAGCAGGCTCATCTTCCACAATCGCTGCGTAACGGCCTATTTTTGGATTGTCGAAGAAATTATCATGCAGATCGTCATTGGCTGTAGACACTTCTCCTATTATACATTCGTCCGATTCAGGATAAAATTTATGCCACATATTGGGCGGGATAGTTACCCTTTCCCCAGCCTGCAGTATAATTTTTTCGCTGGGTTGTACTTCAATAAAGTTACCATTCCTTTTAAGCATAAACGGTATCTCCGTATTCATTTTACCATCCACGATATTCCAGAAATGCAAAGCCAGCATACCCTGCCTGCAAATAATATCTTCTTTCTTTTTTTTATGATAATGCAGCGGTGTTTCCTGGTTTCGCCGGGCAAACATCAGTTTTTCGCAATATTCTTCCTCCTCGCACAGGTTAACGAGCAACAACCCCGAGCTGGTAAAATCGCCCAGTCCAAAATCAGTTACATCCCATTTTGGCTGAGGAGGCAGCACCCAGCCATTTTTTTCAAAACACTGGGTTGCCACCTCTACGGCATTATTTATTTCAGATCTTTTCATATTACTTCTTCAGCATATTCTTTAATATCAACTATCGAACGTGTAGCATGTGATTCCAGCGCCGCGGCAAATACTTCATGGCTTTGTACCGCCTCTTCGGGTGTTACACAGCCGAAACGTCCATTCAGGAAGCCTTCCCGTTCTGCCACATAAGCGGCAAACATCTGCATAAAACAATCCGGGAAACCTGCTTCAAAAATACCACCGGTAATTGTCGGGAACGGCACACCAAAACCAAGGTCCGTGCGTTGCCATACCTGCTCTTTACCGGGAATATAGGTCCACAGTGCTTTGGTATCTTTGGTACTGTATTTAACACCACCCGTTGTTCCCAGCACTTCAATAAACCAGGTATTGGTTTCACCGGGAGCAAGGCGTTTCATATCCAGCGTCATAGGTATGGCTTCATCGTTTAGGGTAAGCGTGGTATTTAACCTGGCATTGTTCCAGGTATCACATACCGCAAAGCCACCTTTACCATCCGGCCTTTCCGTTACAATTTTCTGCAATTGTGCATACACACGTTCAGGTTTCCAGCCAAGCCTTAAAGGTACATGCATTACATGCATACCCAGGTCGCCCATTACACCTATTTCACCACAAAATTCCGATTGACGTTTCCAGTTAATCGGTTTCTGAAAATCCATATCACTTGAATGCAGGAAGCCGGCATTTATTTCTATGATCTTCCCCAGTTTACCGGAGTTGATTTCTTTAATCACCCGCTGCGGACCAGGCAGGAAAGGCATTTCCGAACTGCACCGCACAAACCTGCCCAGTTTTTCACCCTCTTGTTGTATGGCAATGGCCGACTCCAGGTCAATACCAAAAGGCTTTTCACCCAGCAGGTCTTTACCGGCCCGCAGTACATCCAGATAAATCGTCTCGTGAGGTTTATTGCTGTAAGGATCAAGCCGGTTTGG
>CAYUMH010000123.1:0-13537 GCA_964445775.1 uncultured Terrimonas sp. | reverse complement strand
CGGAGGAATAAAATAGCGGACCCGGTAGCACATGGTAAAGCTACAGAATATCGCTATAATAGCCTGGGACAGGTGGTAGAGCAAACCTCTCCTGACGGCGGCACCAGTAAATTCTGGTACGATAAACTGGGCAGGCTGGCTGTAAGCCAGAACAGCGAACAGGTAAAAACAAACCGGTATAGTTATACCATATACGATGAATTGGGGCGTATAACCGAAGTAGGCCAGAAAGTACAGGCTGCCGCCATGAACCAGGCCACCAGCCAGGAACCAACGGCGCTCAGTAGCTGGATCAACGGTACGGGCAACAGGGAACAGATAACACA
The DNA here is from genome assembly GCA_964445775.1 of uncultured Terrimonas sp. Classification (GTDB taxonomy): domain Bacteria; phylum Bacteroidota; class Bacteroidia; order Chitinophagales; family Chitinophagaceae; genus Terrimonas. Next base: position 13,211 of record CAYUMH010000123.1, on the reverse strand, counting down.
AACCGTATACGATATAGCCTACAATCCTATTGTACCTGATCCGGATGTGGCTGGGGCCATTTACCAGCGCAATTTGCGTAACCGGGTAAGTTATACCCTGGTTAAAAACCTGGGCACCGATGGCTGGCAAACCAATGCTACTTTTTATACCTATGACCCACATGGTAATGTAAGCAAACTATTGCAGGATTACAGGGCGTTAAGTATAAGCCATAATGTAAACAGGTTTAAACATATTACTTATAAATATGACCTGGTAAGTGGCAAGGTAAACGAAGTGGCTTACCAGGATAAAGAAGCCGATGCGTTTTACCACCGGTATGAATATGATGCGGAGAACCGCATTACGGAAGTATTGACCAGCCGTGACAGGGTGTACTGGGAAAAAGATGCGGCTTATGAATACTATAAACACGGCCCGCTGGCCCGTACCATACTGGGGCAGCAACAGGTACAGGGTATTGACTATGCCTATACTATACAGGGCTGGTTGAAAGGGGTGAACAGCAGTAACCTGGACCCGGCCAAAGATATAGGTGGTGATGGAAACGGTAGCAGCGTTGTTGCCAGGGATATATTCGGTTTTTCATTACATTATTTTGATAATAATGGCAGTGAAAGGGATTATAAGCCCATTGGTACTACGGAGAGTTTTGCAAGACCGAATAACGCCCTGTTTAAATCCCTGTACAATGGCAATATAGGGGCGATGGCAGTGAACAATGGCGGGTTAAAGAAAGGTACAATTGGTACAACCAATGCCCTGCCGTTGATGTATAATTACAATTACGACCAGTTAAACCGGATTGTGAGTATGCAGGCCTTTAAAGGACTGGATATTACTACCAATACCTGGACGCCGGATGCCATAAATGATTATAAGGAGCAGGTAACCTATGACCCGGATGGTAATATACGATCCTATGTAAGAAACGGTGCGCCTTCAATAGCAGGTAAGCCATTGGCTATGGATAACCTGCAGTACAAGTATGAAGCCGGTAAAAACAGGTTAAGCCATGTACTGGATGATGTACCGGTAGCTAATTATGCTGAAGATATAGACGGCCAGTCTCCGGGTAATTATGGCTACGATGCCATTGGTAACCTGATCAGCGATGTCAGTGAAGGAATTACCAATATTACCTGGACGGTATATGGTAAAATAGCCAGCATTACCAAAAATGGTAGTACTATCAGTTATACCTATGATGCAGCCGGTAACCGTATTACCAAAACCGTGGGTGGCGTAACAACGCTATATGTGCGTGATGCCAGCGGTAATGTAATGAGCCTTTATGAAATCCCGTCAGCGAGTATAATTACCCAAAAGGAGCTACATTTGTATGGCAGCAGCCGCATAGGCATGGCGTTAACGGAAAGCAAGCCTGTTGGTAGTGGTTTGGCTTTGGATGGTGAGGTAACAGCATACCAGAGAAGCTTTGTAAGAGGTGAGAAGCTCTTTGAATTAAGTAACCATTTAGGGAATGTGTTGGTGACGATTAGTGATAAGAAGATACAGATGCCGAAGGCTAGTCCGAACCAATCGCAGATAGATTATTATACAGCTGATGTCGTAACGGCAAGTGATTATGCTCCTTTTGGAATGCAGTTGTTTGGAAGGAGTTATAGTGTAAATAGTAGCAAATATCGTTATGGGTTCAATGGAAAGGAGAAGGATAATGAGGTGAAAGGTGAAGGGAACCAGCAGGATTATGGACTTAGAATTTATGATCCAAGATTAGGACGTTTTTTATCGGTAGATCCATTGACAACTGATTTTCCATGGTACACTCCATATCAATTTGCAGGTAATGGTCCTATTGCTAATATTGATTTAGATGGCGCAGAACCTAAGCCTTCAACAAGTGGAACACAAGAAGGCCAGCAACAAACAACGTCAGAGGTTAAATTCGCTCCTTCAGATTGTAATTGTGCAGAATCAGAAGGATATAAAGTATCGGAAACATGGAATTGGCATAAAGGCGGACTGTCTATACGGAACGAAACTAATAGTTCTACAAAAGCCGGTTGGTACAATAACCAGGATTATTTTAATCTTTTAGCGGGCACAACTATAGCCTACCAATTAGCTGCAGAATCGGGCTATTCAAATCATATGAGTAGGTCTCAGTATGATGCTGGTGGCGAATTGAACAGATTTATGGGTTCAGGAGTTTCAGAAAATGGGTTAAACCTTTTTTACGGGGCGGCTTGGAAGGTAGGGAATGGAATTAATAAAAGTGCTACTGGCCTTGTAACTCCATCATCTTTTAATGTTGAGGATATGATTGGGCTAGGTATACTTGCTAAATCTTTATTTAAAGCGTTTACGCCTAAAACATTTTATTCCATTCAAAGTATGGACGATTTAGCGAGGCTTAAAATGGGTGGAGAACCGTGGCCAGTTTCTGCAACGAGAGCTCATTTTGGTCCTGGCTTATATGCCTGGGGGACAAAAGCGGAAGCAAAAGCATATATGCAAACTCTTTTGAAGTATAGTACATCTGAAAATCTTGACCTAAATCTCAAAATTGTTAAGTTTTCCATGCATCGAAAAGATTTTTTAAGGCTAAAGACCTTCGAAGTGCCAACTGATGATATATTAGGAAATAAATGGCTTAACAAATATAGTTCACTTTTTGGAGAAGGCGTGCCATCCACACATGGTTATGATCATATTCGTCGAGCTACAAATGGTGGAACAGAATTGTTTTTTTCAAAGGATATATTTCCATTGTTTAAAATTAAATAAAATGAAATACACGTACCGAGTACTAAAATCTTCGTGGGGGATATCTATTGAATTGGATATGGAAGAAATCAAAGCTTCCTCAATTTTGGATGGTGACTTACGTGTGTTTGATGACGTTTGTCTTAGGGTAGGAGATCAAATGCGAATTAAGAAAAGTATAGTAGAGTACTGGAGTGCTAAAGCTTTAAATGACTTGCGGAATGAAATTGATATAGTTAAAAAAGATAAAAATATATGTTATTATATTAAAGGTGTTGAATTTAGTTTTGTCGATTTTCAGGAGGAAGGGATCTATTGCGCTATACTAGGATGGTTTGCTAAGTTTTATGATATAAATATAGCATTGCCGGAAGTTGAATACGATAAGTATGATAAGCGTTATATCTTTACTGTTGCTGGGGAAGTTTTAAAGTAAATGCTATCTGTCACGAGTCTTCCGGAAGGAGACTCGTGACAGATAGCCCTGCCTTGATTATATCAGGGGTTTAATATGCTTTTTTATAAACAAGGAACAATCGTTTTAAGTTGATGAGTGGTATGGTGGTAAACGAAGCGAATAAAACTTTTACAATCAGGGGTAAACTAATAGATGAAACAAACCGTTTGTCGGGGGAAGAAATAGCCGAAATAGTATATTCTCGTATAGTTACACCGGGAGCAAAGCCTGGTATGAAATAAAAAAAATATGAATTTTTTGAAAGAGTATACAAGTATATATTTTGATAGAGATGAATATGGGTATTTACTATTGTTGTTTTATAATAATTTGAGTAAAGACGCACTTTTTTTTAGTGGTATTAATTTCTACGAACAAAAGAATAGTGTAATATCTAAGTCGTTTAAGGGAATGAAATATTCTATTGATTCGTCTATAAAGCATTTTGTAATTGATAAAATAAGTCAAGAAGGCGATGTTATTTTTATTAAGTTATTGAATGGGACTATCTTTCAAGTGAGTTTTATGTATGATACAGATCGTTTAGATCAAGAAGTTAGGATATTTACTAAGGAGATGGATAGAATTCGAACACCTCTTGATGTTGGTTTATATGAATCGGTATTAAAGTCTTGTATGGAAGTAGAAGATTGTGAAGTTATACGCGATTTTTAGTTGAACAAACGTAAAACGTCTGGCAGGTTCGATGGCTTGTAGTGTTCTAAACGGAATAGGGAAGGAATGTTTTGTTTTTAACGAAGTATCAACTTTGAAAAGCCTACTTTGTGTTATGATTTTTAATAATATGATCTATTAAAAGTAATTAAAGCTATAATATGTAACAGTGAAATTAAAATGTTTAAATAAAGGCGTATGTTTTTCGCATACGCTTTTTTATTGTCGTATAATGAGCTGTCGGTCTTAATTAAAAGATGTAAATTCAGTATACAGCATGAGTGTCGCTGGTTGTGCTATTGCGGGTGATGCGACATTAAAAGGGTTTCCTGCATCTGCATTAAATCATGGAGTTACATCAACTGATAAAGTTGCAAAAGAATTAGGCGGTTCTTGGTTAACTGGACAATCGACACAAAGTGTATCAACAGCAATTCAAAGTTTAGGTGATGGGGCCACAGGAGTTATTTTTGGTAGCAGGGGGAACAGGAAAGGTTGGACACTATTTTAATGTAGTTAATAAAAATGGCAAAGTTGAGTTTTTAGATTTTCAAAAGAGCGGTTCTGCTGTGATGAGCTCCACAGAGGTTAACAGCTTTAAAGAGTTATGGTTATTAAAAACTTCAAATTAATTTTATACATGAATTTTGAACAAGCAAAAGAGAAAGTTTTTATGGAATTGTCCAAACAAAGTATTAATTCTGGAATCGTTCTGACGATTTTAGAGGAGGAAACAATAGAGTTTAAATATGGGTGGTTTTTTTTTATCAGTCTAAAGAATATATAGAGACAGGAAATCCCGATTGAGATAGATTTGTTTAAAAGACAAGTGTATAAAGATGGTGTTAATCCTGAACTTTTTGTCGGACGAATTTTAGGGAATGTCGTTGACGGTATGATTAATAATTATGCCGAATTAATATATGGTGCATTTGAAGGTGATGGGCAGGCGGCCGGAGAGTTGCTTTTTGAGGCTTTGAGTTTTTACGCTCCTGGAATGAAAGGCGCTCCGGGAGGTAGATTGAGTAGCAAGGTTGATGATTTTGTCAAAGCTTTTAAAGAAGCAACGGAAGCAATCCGATCTGGGGGGAGGCAATTTCGGGTAATGGATGACGTTGTTATTAATACCAATAGAGGTCTTACATGGATAGAGGGAACAGAATCAATGAGTACAAGAGCTGCTAATTACCAAAATGGTACTACAGGTGCCAGCTCTAATGTTGCATCGCAAAAAGCTGAAATTCCAGCTTTAAGATATACAAATCCCAATCCTAATGGAGTGAATTATGTTAAATTTGATGGGTATGATGATATTACCTTTACTCTTATTGATCGAAAAATAAATGTTACAAACCATCGAAAGTCGATTGATCAAGTTCGGAGAATGTCAGAGGCCTTAAGGCAGAATCCCGCATTTAATGCAGTGATAGAAGTGCCAAATCAAAAAATTCAAAGAAAGGCTTTAAGATTGTTAGAAAAAGCAGGCGTTGATAACATATCAGTACGAATTGCTCCGGAGTAATTTTAAAGCATAATATTGATTAATTGTGTAATATATGAAAATGATTTTCAAGATTCATGCCGAAACGTTTGATGGGAGTATTGCTGAATCGAAATACCGAAGTTTTATAAAATCGCTTACCTTGTTGGAAGGAAATTGGGGCTTAGCTTCTGATTCAATTATTCCCCCACTTGATTTTAAGACAGAAAGTGTTGCATTTATTAATTGGAATAAACTTTTTAAAAAGGGCATTAAATATTCTCTGTTTTTCCGGTATAGAAATATGTTGTATGACCACCATTCCTGTGATGACAGGGTATATGTAGAATTTAGTACTCCAAAAGTAGACTATGAAGAATTGATTTATTCAGTTTTTGAATTTTACGTAAAAGAGTTTGACGGGTACTTTGCTTCCATTTTTCCTGAGGAATTGATTTACCAGGATTTTGATTTGACCATGAATAAAAACTTGCGGGAATACGTTCACCGGTTTTGCCCGGTAATGTTTGTCAGTAATAACCTTTGTAAAAAAGCATTTGGCGTGTCAGTAGAACAATTGGCAAAGGTATTATCAGGCCATGTTGAGAAGGTATGGTATTTCAATGGTGGTATAGCGTATATTCATTCTTCAAGAGTTTTAACGCTGGAAGAGTGTAATATATTTGATCAAAGTATCAAAAGTCGGCTCGTAGAAATCAGAGGATAAGATCCTGTTGGGAAAGCCTCGTTTATTTGAAGTGTTGGTAACAAGTCGTAAACCAAAATAGTAAGAAATGTTATGCTTTGTTATTAAGAAAGCATCGGCGTTGCAAAAGTCTGTTATATGTTATTAATTGTAATAATATGATTATTAAAAAGTAATTAAAACAATAATATGTAACAGCAGAATTTATATTTTAAAATAAAAGCGTATGTTTTTACATACGCTTTTTTATTATTGAATAATGGGTTAGCAGCATTAACTAAAAAGATATAAATTTAGCATACCCGGTAAAGCTCCTACGGAAACAGTTAGACTACAATGAACAAACAATATAATCAAGAGGTTAAAATAATTTCTACAATAATTGCAAGAAAGTCAGCTCATGAAGCAGAGGTCTTTCCGATTGATCGACAATTTTTGTTGCCCTATTTGCATAAGATTTTAGGGCTGGATAAAAATGAATTTTTATTATATAATTTGGAGCAAATGCCTACAACTTATGTAGTAAAATTACTTTTAAGTTTACCGGAGTTATGGGAAGAATTTTCGGCAGACGATCTTCTTAATCTGTGCCACAAGTTCAGGAATGTTCTTTCATTTTTTGGGGTAATCTTGTTTTTTCATAGATATGTCGAAGTAAATATAATTGAACTTGTATTGAAGTCGAAAATAGAAAACAAATATAAGACAGAGATCAAGATGTATATTAAAAGTCAGTATCTCAATTTTTTTAAATCAGATATGGACTGGTTTTATTTTGAAGAAGGTGTTTACGGAGACCAGAGTGATTGGTTATATGTGAAGCAGAGGTTATTGATTGATAGGAGAGTATTGCCTTCCTTCGAAAACGAAAGAGTTTTTGAACTTTATATAGCTAATGTAATTGAAAATGAGAGCGAGATATGATACGGTAATTATCATCCCCGGTTGTCCTTAGATGGCCTACCGCGTTGATCCATTAACGAAATCTTACTAGTTGTCTGTAGTGTTCTAAAAATAATAGGAGAGTTATGCTTTGTTTTTAACAAAGCATCGGCTTTGCAAAAGCCTGCTCAATATTGTGATTTGGAATACTATAATCTATTAAAAAGTAATTAAGATTATAATATGGAACAATAAAATTCATATGGTTGAATAAAAGCGTATGTTTTTGCATACGCTTTTTTGTTGTCAAATAGCGGGCTACTGGTATCAAATAGCAAGATGCAAATTCAGGATACATAATGAGTGCCAGCAGCTATAGAATACGAAACCAATCATTCGGTGGCGTTATATAATAATGTTTTTTGTTTTCAACAATTGAATTATATTCATTAAAATCCTGTTAAGGCTTGAGTGGTAGAAAAGGCTTAGGATTATCTATATAGCAGTGCTAAAGATTATTCTTTGGGTAAGAAATTAGGTTTATTGGACATGATTTTTTATGATTTAGTTTTGTCAAATGACAGCTTTCCTTTCTTTGTATTGTTTTATCTTTAATGAGACTGCGAATAACGGGCATTGGTGAGGTGTGTCAAAGAAATATACTCGAAATATGGTTAGATCAAATAAAAGGGTTTATAAGGATATAAATAATGGTCAATGAGTGAAATAACAGATAATGCTGCTAAGAAGGAAGAGTTTAGAGGGCTTCTTTTCTTTACCATTTTAATTTCTTTAATCTTCATTCTCTTTATATATAAGAAGTATGCATTAAAAAATGAAGGAGTTTACGTGGTTGCAAAACTTGAAGAATCGTTCTACGCAGGTACTGAAACAGGTTGGGTAAATAGATTTGGTTATTTTTATAACGATCGAAAGCATATTGCGGAAATAGGTGCTTCAATGAATGAAAGAGTTCCTCGGGATAGTTTTATATACATGAAAGTAGTAAGAGGGAAGCGAATTTTTTATGAGGGAATTTTCAATGTTAGTGTTCCTCATTGTATATCTGTACTGTATGAAAAAGGGTTTTATTGGAATAATATGCCAAATTGTCAAACGATTTTGAAGCCCTAAGACGAATAATTCAAAAAAATTATGTGAATTGATTAACGGAGAAATTCCAAAGACTATTAAACAGAATAGTGTATGAACAAGTCCAACTTTAATTTCGACAAAGCAAATTATCCTAAAATATATTTTAAGGCTGATGATTATTATTCTGATTTTGAAACAGAAGATAAAGGCTATCGAAATGATGTTTTTGTAGAGGTTTCGGCAGGTGTGTTTGTGGAAGTTTTCTTTTATGATGCTATACGGTTACAACAAGATATGGGTGATACGGAATATTTATCAAAACCGGGTTTGATTATATTAAAGATTGTTAATAAAGATGCTATTCATAAAGCGGTTTCAGCACTTTTTGAAAAAGGATATTTTAAATACTTTGCCACTACACAATCTATTACTAATAATCATTTTGAAGAGAATATTTAGAAAATACTTATAAACGTGCAGTTTTTGGGGAATATTAAAAGAAATGAATTTGATGTATTGTTAGCATTTATATCAATAAAATGAAATACACATACCGGGTGCTAAAATCTTCTTGGGGGATATCTGTTGAATTGGATATGGAGGAAATCAAAGCTCTTTCAATTTTGGATAGTGACTTACAGGTGTTTGATAACGTTTATCTCAGAGTAGGAGATCAACTACGAATTAAGAAAAGTATAGTAGAGTATTGGAGTATTAAAGCTTTAAATGACTTGCGGAATGAAATTGATATAGTTAAAAATGGTAAAAATATATGTTATTATATTAAAGGAGTTGAATTTAGTTTTATCGATTTCCAGGAGGAAGGGATTTATTGCGCTATACTAGGATGGTTTGCTGAGTTTTATGATATAAATATTGCATTGCCGGAAGTTGAATACGACAAGTATAATAAGCGGTATATCTTTACTCTCGCTGGGGCAGTTTTAAAATGACTATTCTGTTTGTCTATAAGATTGGTCGGAAAACAAACAAGGAGAAGGCTGGATAAAATGAATAATACAAATAGGGTTTAAGGCTTTTTGGTGTCATAGTCTTCATCGGTTTGGATTAAATAAAAACATCATTTCCTGTTGGTTTATATCGAAAAATATTAATGAAAATTAAGAATATTATTGAGCTTGTTTTTTTAATAGGATTTGTAATCTTCTGTGTCTTTCAGTGTAAGAAAAAAGAAGAAAAGAAAAATCGTTTAAACGCTAATTATAGATACGTTATTGGAACTACTACCGGAACTGTTTCTAATCACCGGAGTTCTAGTATTTCATTAAAGTATACCTATTTTTTTCGAGGTGATAAATATGCCTCCCAAATTAGTGTTCCAAAATGGTCGGGAAATGGATTAAGAGGTATAAAAACTGATAGAGGCCATTATATTGTTAAAGTTAATCCTGAAGATCCGAACAATAACGAAATGCTTATTGCTATTCCCGTACGGTGGGTTCCTGCTGTTGTTACTGATACTGGTTGGATCGACATTCCAAGATGGATAATAGAACTAAATGAAAAAAAATATGGTGATAAAAAATGATATTCAATTATTCTAGTTATCTGAAGCTATAAGCTTCGTATAGCTATTCTGTCGCCTTTGGCGATAATACAAAACATTAATATAAGTCACTATATTATTTACTCTTCACCCCATCATAAGGTACATACCCCTGCCATTTCCAGGGTATACAATTGTCGCCGATGATTGTTTCTATTAATTCCTGGAAGATCTTTTCCCCATTCTCGCTATTGGCCATGATGATGATGGAAATGCCTTTTTCTGGAAAATTGATATTATAATTGCGCCAGGCGCCGCCATTACCTTCTTTGAAAAAAGCCTTGCCATATGGACATTCCATCACGCCCCAGCCAAGTCCGTAAGATAACCGGATGTCATCGTTCTCAGTAGTTGTGGCTTCAGAAATGGGTGGGAACTGCGTTACGGAATGAATACGGATCTGCGGTGCCAACATAGTGGCGTAAGATTTTTTGCTCAGCCCCTTTTGTTGCATCACGTTTTCAATAAAACGGGCATAGTCGGCAATGGTAGTAACCAGCGAGCCGCCGGCAACTGGCTCCGTGCGTTTTCGCTTCATATCAATATCGCCATTCTCCATATGACCTACGGCTACATTGTCATCGCCAAAGGATTCATGCCAGATATAACCGGTGCGCTGCATGCCAAAGGGTTTGAATATTTTTTCTTCGGCCAGCTGGTCTATATTTTTTTTCGTTATCTCTTCTATCGCTAATTGTAATAGTTTAAAGCCTTCGCCGGAGTAGGCATATTTGCTGCCGGGTGTAAAGTAAATTTTGATCACCCCCGCAGAATCCCAGGCACTGGTAATAGGGTCAAACCAGCGTACATTGGGCAGGCCGGTGGTATGGCTCAGGCACATACGCCCGGTAATGAGTTTCCAGCGATCATTATTTTTAAGATCGGAAAAATAAGGGTAATCGGGGATAGGCTTTGCCAAGTATTGGTACAGCGGTTTATCCAGGTCGATTATTTTTTCTTCCACCAGTTTCATCACCAGGTAGCCAAACACCGCTTTGCTGTAGGATGCGCCGTACACGATACTTGCCGTATCCAGCAGGGTATTTTGTGACTTGTTTTTATAACCATAGGTTTTAACAAATACGGTTTTATTGTTGTTGAGCACGGCCAGCCCCAGGCCCTGTACATTGGCCGCTGCCATTACTTTATTAACGGTGCGGTCAATATCGGTAACAGTGATGCTGCTGCCATCCAGTCTCTTAATGGTATTTGTTTGTGCGTGTAAATGGCTTGTAACCAATACAAACATTAACAGGGTGAGGTATTTGAGGGGCATAGGTGTTGTTTAACCAAATATAGTTTTTTGTTGTCAGGATAAACAGGACTTTTATTTTACAGGTGAGGCCCTGCTGATAAGCGGCGGGAACGGTGCAGTGTGCGACCCACAACATGACTATTGTGGCTCACCATCATCTGTCGCGAGTCTTCCACAGGGAGACTCGCGACGAATAGTCCTGCCCTGATTATATCAGGGGTTTAGTATGCTTTTTTATAAGCAGGAGTGTAATTCTTCTAAGCGAATGAAGGGCTTGGCGGGCCTGAAAATGTGAAAATTTGTAAGCACTTACATCTTTTATTGAACAGTACCAGTGTTATTTCTTTTCAATCAACTTTTCCAGTCTTACCATCATTTCATCCTTCTCTTTTAACATCCTTTCAAACAGTACAATTTTTTCTTCATGCAATTTTTTAATCTCTTCAATAGGATTAATATTTAATGTGGCAGAGTGGCCGGTAAAATAGGCTGCTTCATTAAATGTGTTTGCAATAATATTGTTAATACCTTGTTCCTCATCAAAATTCTGAAAAGCTTCCACCGGTATTTTTAGCACCGATGATATTTGCTGCAGGAGGTATTGTTCAACGGTTTCTTTTTGCTCCAATAACGATATTTTTCTCTGTGTCCAATCATCACCCAATTCAGCAGCCAGAGCTTCCTGTTTAATGCCGAGCATCTCCCTGAAACGTTTTACATTACGGCCTTCGTGTATATTTTTATTGGTATTTGTCATACGCAAATCTACTGTTTTAGAAAGAATAGGACTCTAAAGGTAGATAAAAATTTATTTATCTTTTTATGGTAGTCAGTAGTACCGTTAACCTGGAATATGTTGTGCCGGGTTGAGTAGCGGATCAGGTGTACAAGAGTGCGACGCAACGAAAGTTGATAGTAGTACTGTAGCTGGTAACATATAAATAAGTATCGTTATAACAACCTGAATCATCTGTCGCTAGTTGTCCTGTTGGGAGACTGGTGACGAATATACCTGCCCTGGTTATATCAGGGAATTAGTATGCTTTTTTATAAACAGGAGTGTAATTCTTTTAAGCTAATGAACGGCATAGCGGCCCGCGAGATGGATAACTTTTCTTTAGCATTCGGTTGCTTTTGAAAAATAATAAAGAACCGGGAAATGTATATTAAACTTCTCAACTAACATAACCAAGGCAGGCACTAAACCGGTACCTGAAAAATACAGGTATGTTTACCTGCTGCAACACCGCTGAAAAAGTTTAATTCCGGCATTCTGATTACCTTAGCTTTGTTATACATACCCCACCATGGAACATAGCTTTGAACTACCGGTTACCTATAAAAATACCGAACTATTATTACCCGGCAGGCTGGTAGCATTTACCTACAGCTATAAGTTTTATATTACGGTGAGTGATATAGAGTTGATTTTTGAACGCGATGATAACGGCGCTTTCCGGGTGGTTAAACAGGAAAATATGCCTGTTAATTATAACGATATCGACAGGGGATTGATAGCTGCCATTATTGATGTATTGGATAGTCTTTAACTCTTGCCTTTCCCGCACCCCGTTTTTCCTTTATCTGTAACCGCCCAAATCAATCGTAAAAGGTTGTTATTGCAACCTTTTTTAACCGGAGCTTTTTACAAATTTATTCCCCGTTCTCCCATTTTGCGTAAAAAAACAGTTTTCTTAACTGATTTATTTTCATTTAGTTATGTTCTAATGTGAAATAATTAAAAAATATTTCAAAAAAACCGCGTGTGAAAAGGGATCAAATGACTCAATGTATAATTACGTACCGTTTCGTATAAGAAAGCGGTAGCGTACTTAACCGAACGACTTATTATTTTATTAAAAACAAGCTTATGAGCAAGAACAACTGCTGTTATAAACCCGTGTGCCACTATAACCCTCTACGCAAATTTTAAACCCCATATAACAATTATGTATTTTGTTTTCAAAACTGCCTGCTGCAGACGACTGGCTGCCTGTCTGCTGCTGTTTTTTTCATTCTCCATTACCTTACTCGCCCAAAACAATGAGAAGATCACGGTTTGGGGCAAGGTAATATCCGATTCAGCCGATCTTCCCCTGGCCACCGTGTCTGTTACGATTAAAGGCACCAGTAAAGGAACGGTTACCAACGAAGCGGGAGCTTTTGAGTTAAAAGATGTGGACAAAAACAGCCGTATCGTTTTTTCCCTGATCGGTTATGAGTCAAGAGAAATGGCCGCTTCAGAAGTTGCCAATGGCCAATCCATTAAAATGAATGTGTATGCCGCCAGCCTGGATGGGGTAGTGGTGACCGGCTTCCAGAAGATCGATAAGAAAAAATTCACCGGATCTGTGGTGCAGGTG
>CAYUMH010000122.1:0-13569 GCA_964445775.1 uncultured Terrimonas sp. | reverse complement strand
GTGCAACTGCCATCGTCCCTTGCGTCGCACACTTCGGCTTCAGTACAGGTGGCAACAGGAGCTTATCCCTGCTTGTAAAGCTATTGCGGGGTATATCAATAGTTATCCCCCATAAAGGGGGATTTGGATGAATGGTAATACGGTGTTTCCGGTGGGAATATAAAGGTGGTGAGGTGATCAGATAAACTTGTTTTCCTTAGCCGCTTTAATGGCCTCCTCCTTTGAATGTACGTCAAGCTTGTTATAGATATTCTTGATATGCGTTTTTATGGTCTCTGTATCTACATGCAATTCATCGGCAATGGATTTCCTGCTTTTGCCTTCGGCAATATGTTTCAGTACTTCGGTTTCTCTTTTAGACAAGGGCGAATCTATATTCCTGCGAAAGGAGTTCATTACCAGCCTGGCTACATTGGCGCTCATGGCCCCGCCGGAGGCAATTACATCTTTAATAGCTAACAATATCCTTTCCGCTGGTGTATTCTTGGTAAGGTAACCGGCCGCACCGTTATTCAGCGCTTTAAAAATAATATCCTCCTGCTCATGCACGGTCAGCATTACAATATGTACGGCGGGTAATATTTTTTTAATGGCAGGTATGGCGTCCACACCCGATATGCCGGGCAATGATATATCCAGCAAAATAACATCCGGTGCATCTTCGGCCAGGTTTGCGGCTGCTGCTTCAAAAGAAGGATAAGTGTTTACTACCTGTACTTCTTCCTGTCCGTCAAAAAGGTATTCATAACTTTTCCGGATGGTAGCATCATCTTCTATCAATACCAGTAATATAGTTGTGTTCTCTTGATTCATGTATCTGCTGTTGAGCTGACTTATACTATTAAAAAGATTGTTTTTTATCCGTTTTTATTTTTTTAAGTACAACAATATTTGGCCGGTAATATACTTCCGTTCTTCCTCACTGGCATCATTATCCATATGACTATGATTGATATTGGTGAACCGGATCGTCATATTATATTGTTTCATTTCGGCTTCACCAGGTAATACATCCTCGTCAGCGGGGTAATCATTTGAGCGTAAACTGAAAACCTGCGGCTTGGTTGTCCTGGGTAATTCCATTCGGCGGTTATCCAGGGTGATCAGTTTATGCACCAGTTCAGGATGCTGATGGGTAAACAAGGCTGCCATATCACCACCGTTGGAATGCCCAATTACTGCCAGTTGATCGTAATGAAGGTTGGGATAAGTTGCTTTAACTTTACCTAACACATAATATATATTCTCTGCTCCACGTTTCCAGTTCGGCATCCTGGTTTCGCGAATATTACCGGTGGTGGGTAATAATTCATCCGTAGGCAACTCATGCTGGATACTGATAACAAAATAACCTTTGGAGGCTAAAAATTCGGCCAGGTAAGAATAAAGAAGATAATCTCCGCCCTGATTAGCGCCGTACCCATGGTTGAATATAACCGGGATATAGTTAGCCTGTTTTTTATCAACCGGCTGATAAATAGCTACCGGTATCTCCCGTTTCCTGTTTTCATCAACATAACGCAAGGTATCCGGTTGTATAACGGATGGGGTGTCCTTTGTCATTAATTTATGCCTGCTCACACATTGCATAAAGAGTAAGCCCGATAAACACAAGAGAAAAATTTGTTTCATAATAATAGTGCCTTATGCACCAATAGGTTTTTAATATTTATTTATTAAGGGTATCCGAATGGTCAATTGTGTACCTTGATTGATTTTACTGTCAATCGTAAAACTCCCGTTCAATCTTTCTGCCCGGCTTTTCATATTCACCAGGCCGCTTCCTTTACCGGAAACATTATTGTCAAAGCCCTTGCCATCATCCTGTACCAGTAAGGTAAGTATTGGTTTATCGTATACAACTTTTATACTTACTTCTTTGGCAGCCGCGTGTTTAATAATATTGTTCATGGCTTCCTTTACGATCATGATCAGGTTGCGGTTGTAGTCCGGAGGAAGCTCTACGGTATTCATTTCAGGTAAAAGACCATCCATAGAAAACTTTATGCCGCTGTATTGAAACAGGTCGTGACACAGGTATTCTATACGTTCCAGTACTTCCAGTAAATTATCACTGTCAGGTTTTAATGACCAGATAATGTCCCGGGCATCGGTGTATAAGGCAGCTGCATTTTCTTTGATGGCGAGGGCCAGTGCTGTAGTTTCTTCTTCTTTATTATCTAGTTTCTTTTCCAATACATCGGCCAGTAAGCCAATCCGGGTGAGCTTGTTACCCACTTCATCGTGAAAGTCTTCGGCGGTTTTCATGCGCATCCGTTGCTGCTCTTCTTTTTTAACTTTTTCCAGGTCTGCAGCTCTTTTTCTTTTCCACTGCATGCGCAGGTATTGAATAATAAAGCCCAATAGTATAAGGCTCATTACCGCTAATACACGGAACCAGGCAGACTGGTAAAAAGGCGGCTGTATGGTAAAAGCATATTGTAAAGGAGCGCACCATTCGCCATTGCCAGCCCTGGCTCTTACCAGTAAGGTATATTTACCGGGTGACAGTGAAGAAAAACTAATGCTGTTATGTATACCGGGAGCAGACCAGCCGGTATCGCTGCCCTGAAGATAATATTGGTAGCTGATATCATCGGCGGCTCCAAAGTTGATGGCTATAAAATCAAAACTCAGGTTATGTTGGTCATGTGTCAGCTTAAGAGAGGCAGGTGTGGCGTACCATGGATTGCTGTTATTCCCCGAACTTGTATCCAGTATAGGTTTGCCAAATAGGTTAACTGACTGCAGCAATACTTCCTGTATACCACCTTGTTGTGTTGTAGTGTTTTCACGGTATACAAACACGCCGCTGGTAGTGCCATAATAGATAGCGCCATCAGCGGTTTCCAGGAAAGCATTTTTATTGGCTTCCATACCAAACATTCCCTGTGATTTGCCAAAACGTTCTACCGACCGTATCCGGTAGTTTTTTGTCATAGTAATGGCAGCAAGGCCATAACCCGTGCCTATCCAATACCGGCCTTTGCTATCCTGGAAAAGACTATACACCACGTTTGATGGTAATCCGTCTTCTTTGGTAATGGTTTGCAGGATGGTATCTTTTTCTTTATTCCAGATAAGAATGCCATCGCCATTGGTTTGCAGCCAATAATTCTTTTTACTGTCCTGCATAATACCCGTAACCTGCTTTTCTTTGAATAAGGGAAGTGTTGACGCAGGGTAGATACTGTCCGTTTTATTTATTACAAACAAACCTTCGCCCGTAACAACCAGTACCTCATCGCCCGCTGGTGCAAAGCCCCAGGTAATGGCAGTGGCTTTTAAAGGCCGGTAACTGTTATGCTCAATACGGCCAAAGCCATTGGAAGCGGCCACCCAAACCCTTTTATATACATCGGTAAAGAGTTCACCAACGGCAGCTTTGTTCACCAGTGCTTCATTATTATTACAGGGAATAAACTGTTGCCCGTTATAATATAAAACCCCACCCCGGTAAGTGCCTATACAATAACGGCCGTTTCCGTCGAGGGTAGCAGACATCACCTGTAATGCGTTTTTTGGGATCAGCGGGTAAGGAGTAATACGTCCATTATCCAAACTTACTACGCCTCCATAAGTTGCGATCCATATTTTGTGGCCATCTTTTACCAATGACATGGCAACCGGGTCGGGTAAACCGCTGGCCTCATTATAAAAAGTAAACCTGTCACCCGAATACCGGAAAATGCCTTGTCCGTCCGATGCGATCCAGGTATTATTTTCCCTGTCGCAAAAAATGAACTGGGTACGGGCATCGGTAAAGCCGTTCTTTTTTTGAAAATAGGTGATGCTTTGATCCGGCTTTACCCGGTACACACCACTGGCGCTGCCAAGCCATAGGTTACCCTGGGCATCATTGGCTAATGAGGTGATGGTAGTTTCGTCCCAGCCCTGTGCCTGTAATAAGGTATCCGGTACAATGGTTTGCCCGTTGCTGCGGTAGATGCCCTTATTGGTAAGTATGGTAGCTCCTGTGCCATTGAGTTGTAAACGTCTTACCCGGAAGCCATTATTGTCCGCACCCGGAAAAGAAAGCGGTGTCCAGCCTTTTGCGGTTTGTATAAAAACACCCTTATTCAGTGTGCCGCACCATAATGTTCCGGAAGGTTTAACTGCTATGGCGGTAACAGGGAGAGAAGCATCAGCATTTACCAGGATGTTCTCAATGGTGCCATTATTAAACCTGAACAACTTTCCTCTTGCCAATGCATATACGTTACCGGATGAATCGGCAGCAAGCTGGCTGACAATATTGTCCTGTGGTTGCGGATGTAAAGTATAGGTAATAAACTTTCTCCCGTTGTATAGGGTGAGACCTTTGTCAGTGCCAAACCACATATTACCCCTGCTGTCGCAGGCCAGTGAAAAAACAGTATTGGATGGTAGCCCTTCTTTGGTAGTAAAATGTACAAACCGTTTTCCGTCATAACGGGAAACGCCACCCTGGGTACTTATCCATAAATGGCCCTGTTTATCCTGGGTAATGCCGCCTGCCTGTGATTGTATCAATCCGTCATTGACAGAAAGGTTGAAAAAGTTATACTGTTGTGCATACGCTGTTCCTGTTATACTCAACATAAACAGGAACCATACAATACTATTGTGTATGCTTGTACGCATAAGAACAGGATAAGCTTATTCAACGCCGGGTCTCCTGCGGAAGACCCGGCTGGGAAGTAAGTAAAATAAAAAACTAAGGTAAAACTATCCGAAAATTATTGTTTACCATTTATAAAAAAGAGCAAACTAAATGATTCGCAGCTGAGTCTCCTGCAAGGGACTTCTTCTTAGCTGAGTCTCCTGCAAGGGACTCAGCGTTGACAGTATTACAACGCCGGGCCTCCTGCGGAAGACCCGGTTGGAAAGGGTGTTGACAATTATTCCTGGCTGAGTCTCCAACAAGGGACTCAGCGTTGACAGTATTATAACGCCGGGTCTCCTGCGGAAGACCCGGCTGGAAAGGGTGTTGACAATTATTCCTGGCTGAGTCTCCTAAAAGGGACTCAGCGTTGACAGCATTATAACGCCGGGTCTCCTGCGGAAGACCCGGCTAGGAAGCTGAATAGTATTCCTGCAGCTGAAGTGTGCGACGCAACGGCAGCTGATAGTAGTAATGCAGCTGACTACATAATAAAGACATAAAAAAACCGGAGTATAAACATACCACCGGTTACCTTAATCATAGCAAACAATCAACAAAAGCGTTATAGCCCGGCTAAAAAGTTGCTGCTTACGTAATCCACAACGGAACTGAGGTTGCGGCTTTGTTCGTAAACGGCTAATTGCCTGTCGGCTCCTGTACCATTTTCTAATATTTTATGTACGTATTGCACCCGGTGACGGCTGCCAAGGTGGTCCAATACGGGATCAATAAAATCTAATAATTCATAAATAAGCGCACGGGTATTTACTTCCTCTTCTTTGCCAAAGTCAATCAAATAACCGTCAATACCATAACGGCTGGCGCGCCATTTGTTTTCATTTAACAGAGGACGTGAGTATTGCATAAAGTTCAGGTTTTTACTGCGCAGCATATAAATACGTGCACATACGGCCTGGAACAAGGCGGCCATGGCAATGGTCTCATCCACCGTCATAGGTATATCACAAATGCGGAACTCAACTGTATTAAAGAAAGGATGTACCCTCAGGTCCCACCAGATCTTTTTTGCATTATCAATACAATTGGTTTTGATCAGCAGCTTTACATAATTGTCGTAAGCCTCTATACTTTCAAATGCATCGGGTATGCCGGTACGCGGAAATTTATCAAATACTTTGGTGCGGAAAGATTTATAACCGGTGCTCCGTCCTTCCCAGAAAGGGGAGTTGGTACTTAACGCATAGATATGCGGTAAAAAATAACGGGTGCTGTTGGCAATATGGTTGGCCATTTCACGGGTTTCCATACCTACGTGTACGTGCAGGCCAAAAATTAAATTACTGCGTGCTGCCTCCTGTAATTCATTTACAATTTCGCTGTAACGCACATGGTCGGTTATCAGCTGGCTTTCCCAATGGCTGAAGGGGTGGGTACCCGATGCGCCCATGGCCAGCCCCAGGCTATCGGCAATGCCGGCAATAGTGGTACGCAGTGTAGATACATCGCGGAATGCTTCATCCACATCCTGGCAAATATCCGTGCCCACTTCCACAACGGCCTGGTGCATTTCGGCTTTCACTTTATCCTTGATCACTTTTTGTCCTTCCTGGACAATTTTTTGTTCATGACTTTTCAATTCCTTCGTCACGGGATCTAAAACCATGTATTCCTCTTCTACACCTACGGTAAAAGTTTTATAGTTTAATGTCATAACAGTTGATGGTGTTATTAAAATATCAGGTAGCTGCTTGTTTACGGTTCAATGTATGATTGGTTCACAGATCATCGCTCATGGATCATAGACTACCGCCATGACTGATGAACTGTGAACCTTGTGCTGTTATTGTAATGGTGCTTTGGCACTGGAACGTTTTACATAATCGCCCCAGGTGAGGTTGTCAACACCATCTACCTGCGCCAGTGCTTTTTCAATGGCATAGTTAGCCGAGGTTTCCACCACCCATTCAAAATTCTCTTCGCCTACGCTGGTTCTTTCCGCATCGGGCGCCGGGTTGCAAAAATCAATCGCATACGGCACTCCATTACGTAAGGCCAGTTCTACGGTGTTAAAATCGTAGCCCAGGTAGCGGTTTATTTTCAAAACAATATCGGTCATTTCCTGTAGTTTCTCCGGTGTTGGAGCAAAATCGGCCACATAACGCAGGTGATGCGGGTTGCGTGGCTCGTAGGGCATGATACGAACGTGTTTGCCGCCGATACAGTAACAACGGTAATATTCTTCAAATACAATTTCCTCCTGTAATAACATAACCAGCTGCCCGGTTTCGCTGTGCTTGCGGAAAAAGTCATCGGCGCTGTCTAATTTATAAACGTGTTTCCAGCCACCACCTGCAAAAGGCTTCATGTAAGCCGGGAAACCAACATATTTAAAAATATTTTCCCAATCCATCGGGTAGGCCAGGTTACTGAATGATTCATTAGATGTATCATCCGGCAGATCGCGGGAAGGGATAATGGCTGTTTTAGGAACCGGTACACCTACCTGGGTCATTAAACAGTTATTAAAATATTTATCATCGGCGCTCCACCAGAAAGGGTTATTAATTACGGCAGTGCCGGTAACGGCAGCATTTTTCAGCCAGGTACGGTAAAACGGTACATCCTGTGAAATACGGTCAATAATAACAGCATAACCACTGCTAACGCCCTGCATGGCTTTATTAATACTCACCGGTTCAGCAATAACGCCATCAATATTTTTGCTATTTACCCGGGCAACAAATGCTTCGGGAAAAGAACGTTCCTTACCATGTAATACTCCAATTTTCTTCATAGTTGTTAAGCTGTTTTGATTTTTAAAATAGCCGTTAGCATCCTAAACGCATCCATAAATGGCGGCTTTCCAAATATATTTTTTCGGCTGCACATAAACAAATAATAAATTATAGAGGAAAAAAGAGCAGTTTTCCGGCTATCCGGCCACTAAAATGATCCCTTGAAAGCACTGGATGGGAGTATTAAGTAATAATATACCCGCTGACCCCTGAATATGATAATTGTCAAAAAGAAAAACATATCACCGCCTTTGTAAATGGATAAGATTAATGAACAAAGGTTTACGGTTATTTAAAAAAAAGCATGGGTTTAACCGCAAACTATAACAATAATAACACATGGTTTATAGCATACAATCATGAATAGGTATGCCTGTAAAAAGCTATCCGGTAAAATAAAAGTATAGTTGTTTAAAAAACAAAAAGCAGACAGTGCAGGAAAGTTAGTCTATAAAACACCTATAGTTTTATAGTCATACTATAACGATTTTTTTATTGCCATATGTCTACTTTTAACCCGGGCCTCATGCCCCATTACACGACTGTGTTCCCCTGCGTCATTGTCACGTTCAGCATACGTCAATCATCAAAGATCGGTTCATCTGTAACTATGTTACTGCGCACCTGATTACCATTTACCATCAGTAATGTATTCCTGTTCACCAATCAATTAAACTGCTTAGTATGATGAAAAAAAATGTACAACTAACCGTTTTTACGAGGATGTTGTTTGTAATGGTTGTACTGTTGCTGAATTACAGTGCAATGGCGCAGTTACCGGCTTTCCCGGGTGCGGAAGGCTTTGGTAAATTTGCTACCGGTGGCCGTACAGGCTCGGTATACCGGGTAACCAATTTAAATAATTCAGGTGCGGGCTCACTGCGTGATGCCGTTAGCCAGCCTAACCGCATTGTGGTATTTGATGTGGCGGGTGTAATACGCATTACCAGCCGCATTGTGGTATCCAACAATATTTATATTGCCGGGCAAACTGCGCCGGGGGAAGGTATTACTGTGTATGGTAACGGCTGGTCATTCAGTAATGCACACAATACCATTTGCCGTTATATCCGTATACGCATGGGTGCCACCGGCGATAGCGGTAAAGATGCCGTAGGTATTGCCGATGGTAAAAATATGATATTCGATCATTGTTCTATTTCATGGGGACGTGATGAAACTTTTTCTATCAACTCTTCCACCTCCGAGAATATTACCATTCAAAATACAATTATGTCGCAGGGGTTGATGACACACTCTGCAGGCGGCCTGATACAGGCCCCCGGTGGTATTACCTTGTACCGTAATTTATATGTGGACAATCAAACCCGTAATAATAAAATTAAAGGTATTAACCAGTATGTAAACAACCTGGTGTATAACTGGACCAGCGGCGCTTATATCATGGGTGGCGATTCGCAGGGCGAATCATTTGCGAATGCGGTAGGTAATGTATTTATACAGGGGCCGGGCAATGGTACCAGGCCTTTCAGTGTAGGTAATTCCCTGTACCATATTTACGAAAACGATAACCTGCACGATAATAACCGTAACGGTGTGTTTGATCCATATGTGATTCCTCAAAATGAATTTGGTGGTGGTCCTGATTTCCAGGCTACACCGTACAGCTATCCTACACTGCCTACGGTTGCTGCCAATACTTTATTGACTGATTTATTACCTACCGTAGGCGCCAGTTTACCTTACCGTGACCTGGCCGATTATTATGTAGTGAACGAAGTAAAATCATTGGGATTAAGAGGTGAATTTATTGCCAAGGAAGATGTATTGCCTTTTGGCGCTCCTTCTGCCTGGAACCTTTGGGCCGGTAATGCCCGCGTTGACACGGACGGTGATGGTATGCCTGATAGCTGGGAAACAGCCAATGGCCTGAACCCCGCTTCCCCGGCAGATGCCATGCAGATCGCCTCCAACGGTTATACCAATATTGAAAATTATATTAACGGTATTGTTGCCGCTGATTCACAGGATTTTTTAAGAGCGCCCCTGAGCTTAAAACGTGACTCGGCTACACAAAGCAGCCTGTATTTGTCCTGGTTGGATTATACCGAAAAAGAAACCGGTTATATTATTGAACGTAAGATAGATGGTGTATTTGTAGAAATAGGACGCACTGCTGCTAATGTAAATACCTATGAAGTAAGCGGTTTGCAGCCGGAGGAATCCGGTATTTACCGTGTACGTGCATTTAATGGCAGTACCGAATCGGCTAATTCAAATGAGTTAACAGCTAAAACAAGGCCCGTTGAAGTGCCGGTAATTGACCCGGATACTTTTGTACCCGATCTTACCTGGACCGGGGCCACTAACCAGCAATGGGATATTAGTACACAAAACTGGGTGAATACTACCAATATGGCATCCCTGTTTACCAACGACAGTAAATTGTTATTTGGTGAAGCGGGAACCGGCGGGCAAACCATACAGGTGCCGGCCACGGTTACGCCCGGTGATGTATTGTTTAAATCGGATGGTAATTATACCTTGTCAGGACCCGGTGTACTGGCCGGCACCAGTTCGTTAAACAAAACAGGTACAGGCAGTTTAGTGCTTGCTTCGGGTAATACTTATTCCGGAGCTACCGTACTACACAATGGTGTGGTACAATTCGGGCAACTGGCCAATGGTGGTCAGCCCAGTTCAATAGGTTCATCCTTAAACTATGGCTTTAACTGGGTATGGAAAGGCGGTACCTGGAATTATACCGGTGGCAATACCACTACCGACCGCCAGGCGATCATCGATAAATCCACCACCTTCTCAGTGGAGCAGGCAGGTACTACCGTAACCTTTAACGGAGAGTTATCCGGTGTGGGCGGATTGATCAAAGATGGTCCCGGCCGTTTATCCCTGCGTGCGGTAAACCCTTACGAAGGGGAGACAGTGATTAAAGGCGGTGTGCTGGAAGTATATCCCTTAAGTACCGGTACCGAAACGGAGAATATTATCCATAATGGTGTGGCCCTGGGTACTTCCAATATTATAAAATTTGAAGGTGGTACTTTAACCAGTCGTGGTGGTTCGGATGCATTTTATGAAACTTACCCCATGAGCTTTCATATTAAAGAAGGTACCGAAAATACATTTGCACCGCAGCGTACAGCCAATTTAAAAATGAATGTATCGGGTAGCGGAATCCTTAATTACGATATCAGTTACTCCCGTGAACTGATACAGGGTGACTGGAGCGGATTTACCGGTAAGTTAAATGCAAACGGTATCGGTACCTTAACCAATGGCGAACGCTCCATGCTCATGATCGATAATGGCGTTGGCTTTCCCAATACCCTTGTGAACGCAACGGGTAATACCAAGATCACTACCTACTCTAATAACCAGACCTTATACCTGGGCGGACTATCCGGTACCAGTGGTACCACGCTGGCATCAGGCGATAAAAATGCCGGTGGTACAGCAACCTGGATAATTGGTGGTGCTAATACCAACGAAACATTTGCAGGGGTTATTAATAATGAAGCTTACGGAAGCTCCAGTGCACAGGGTACTACACATATTGTAAAAGAAGGGGAGGGCATATGGCGCTTAACCAATACCAATCCATACAATGGTACTACTACTGTTGAAACCGGCGTGCTGGTAGTAAATGGTAATAAAAGTGGCAGCGGTACGGTAACGGTGAATGAAGGCGCCCTGGCCGGTACCGGTTCATTGAGTGGTAATGTAACTGTAGTAACCGGTGCTATAGAGCCGGGCGACAGTTCTGTTGGTACACTTACTTTAAGAAATAACCTGACCCTGGAAACAGGTGCCAAAGTAAATATTGATATTAATAAAACCAATGGTACCTGGGATAAAGTAAATGTGACCAATACCATCAATTATAATGGTGTATTGAATGTACAGGTAACCGGTACATTAGCATCGGGCGATGAATTTAAGATATTTACTTCGGGTGGTTATGCCGGTAATTTTACGGCTATACAGCCTGCAGAACCGGGTGCCGGGTTACAGTGGCGTTTTACACCTGAAACCGGAACACTGGAAGTAGTGGAACCGGGTTTTGTAAAAGCGCCTTCCAACTTAAGTGCTGTTACTGGGCTGAATACAACGCCAACGGTATCCCCTTATGTAACACTAAGCTGGCAGGATAATTCAGAAAATGAATTGCATTTTGTTATTGAACGTTCTACCGACGGTACAAACTTTAACGTGATTGGCCAGGCCACGGCTGATGCAACTACCTATACAGATAATGATGTGGATGATAATACTAAATATTATTATCGTATAAAAGCGGTAGGTGATATTAAAGAATCCATTTACACTTCTGTTGTAGAAATAACCACGCCATCCTTAACCGCTACACCTGACCAGGCCACCGTACCAACACCGGCAAACCTGGCGGAGAATGTAATGTTGACTAATGGCAAAGTAACCCTGGGTTGGACAGGAAGTTCCAATACCATTACTTATACTGTTTACCTGGGTACAACACCGGGTGCTTTAACCAAGCTGGACGATGTGGCTTATAGTGTGGATGCATCACTGCAAACAACCACTTTACAACCCAATACCGTTTATTACTGGCGTGTGGATGCTGCCAATGCAAACGGTACAACCACCGGCACTGAATGGCAGTTTAAAACATCGGCCATACCTGTTGTGCGGGCAGGTGATTACCGCTCCCGTCAATCAGGTGGATGGGCAGATGCCAGTTCGTGGGAAACATATGATGGTGAAAACTGGAATGCCGCAACCGGGGTACCGGGAGGTTCATCCAATGCAACTATCCGTGGCGGACATACAGTTACAATTGCAGCCACGACAACTGTAAGAAACCTGGTTATTGAAAATAACGGAACTTTTAAATCAAGCGGTTCGCAGCGTAATATCAGGGTAACCGGTTCCGTGTTAAACTACGGTACATTTGGCTCCAGCTCTTCATCCAGCGAGCGGGTTAACCTTAACCCGTACCTGGCTAACGGAGATGTATATATTGGAGGTACAAATATTTTGTATGTGAATGAGTTCAGGGTTCACAGTATTGCTCAGGCAACGAATGTATTCATTGATGTTGATATGAGTACAGCCAGTTATTTCAGGGCTATTTTTGAACCTAATACTAATGGTGTAGACCAGGATGATGATGATATTACCGTAACTATCAATCCCGGAAAATCAGTAAATATGATTAATGGCAGCAATAGTTATTTCCACCAGGTTTCCAGCGGGTCAACCAATACCAACAACACTTTGGGATCGTTTGGTAAATACACCTATAATATTTTAGGAACACTAAATATGGGATCTGTTACCAGTGCCACCAGCTGTATTATTGCGCATACTTCAAAAGCCAATAGTAAGGTAACGGTTAATGTGGAAGGTACCTGGATTACGCCGGCTGCTATACGCATTGTTAGCGCGGCTACTACCGTACCTGCCGGTGGAATTGAGTATAATATAAGCGGTAATGGCCTGGTAAATGCAGCTACAAGAAGTACAAACTTAGTACAGCAAAATACAACGTCGGGCGTTATTGTTCCCTGGAACATAACTGATAACGGCGCATTGCGGATAAGTATTGCTGCTAATGCTACCGCCACTTATCATACAGCGGCCGGTGGTTTGTACAGTCCGGTGAGAATAAAAAGCAATGACGCAGCAAATACGGTGAATGTTGGTGTGGCAGATCAGATAACACCGCCATTGGTAAATGGTGAAGCCGTGGTAAAAAACCAGTATAACATAACACCGGTAGCTGCCGGCGCAAACCTGGATATTTCTTTAGGTTGGATTACGGCCAGCCAGGGCTCTTTGTTTAATCCGGCTACAGCTTTACGTATCGATCATTACAACGGATCGGCCTGGGATACCAGGGCTGCTACCGGAACCGGTGCAGGTACTATTGCCAGCCCCTATTACGCCACAGCTACGGGCATAACTGCTTTCTCTCCGTTTATTGTGGCTAACCAGCAATCGGCTTTACCGGCCAGGTTACTGTCATTTGACGGTGCTAAAAAAGATAATGATGTATTGTTACAATGGCTAACTGCCGAAGAGGTGAACGTGAAAGATTATACGATTGAACGTAGTGCCGATGGTAATAGCTTTATGGTTGTTGGCAGTGTAACAATACATCATTATCTTTTTTAGCACCGTCACATGACAGTAACCTGGCCGGTAAGG
>CAYUMH010000121.1:0-13780 GCA_964445775.1 uncultured Terrimonas sp. | reverse complement strand
GTGCTCCATGGCTTTCTCCACGTTCAATATTTTACCTCGTAAGGGTAAAATAGCCTGGAAACTACGGTCGCGGCCCTGCTTGGCAGTACCACCGGCCGAGTCACCTTCCACCAGGTATAACTCGCATTTTTCAGGGTCACGGTCCGAGCAGTCAGCCAGTTTGCCCGGTAAGCCGCCGCCCGTTAATACCGACTTACGTTGTACCAGCTCCCTGGCCTTACGTGCGGCTGCGCGGGCCTGTGCAGCCAATATTACTTTGGCAACAATATTCTTTGCTTCTTTCGGGTTCTCTTCTAAAAACTCGTTCAGTACCTTACTCACGGTACTGTCTACCACACCCATCACCTCACTGTTACCCAGCTTGGTTTTGGTTTGTCCTTCAAATTGGGGTTCGGGTACTTTTACCGAAATAATAGCGCTTAAACCTTCGCGGAAGTCATCACCTTCAATCTCCACTTTTGCTTTTTCAAACAAACCGTTCTTATCGCCATAACTTTTAAATACACGGGTCAGCGCTCTTCTAAAGCCCGATACGTGTGTACCACCTTCAATGGTGTTAATATTATTTACGTACGAATAAATATGTTCGTTATAGCTGTCGTTATAGGTCAGGGCTACTTCCACCGCCACATTGGTGTTCTCATCACGCCCCTCTACCGAAATAATATTCGGGATCAGCGGTTGCCTGCCGGCATTTTTATCCAGCAGTTCTACAAACTCGGTAATACCCCCTTCACTGTAAAAAGTAACGCTGTAGTCGGTACCATCGTCGTTCTTCTCACGTACATCATTCAGTATAATCCGAACGCCGCGGTTCAGGAAGGCCAGTTCACGTAAACGGCCTTCTAATATTTCCTTATTATAAACGGTTGTGGTAAAAATGGTATTGTCGGGCCAGAAATGTACCCGGGTACCGGTTTTCTCGCTGGTACCAATTTCGCGTACATCGTACTGGGGAACACCTATCTTGTACTCCTGTTCAAAAATTTTGCCTTCACGTTGTACGGTTACCTGTAATAAAGTACTTAATGCGTTTACGCAACTCACACCCACACCGTGTAAACCACCCGATACTTTATACGTGTCTTTATCAAACTTACCACCGGCATGTAACACGGTCATTACAATCTCTAAAGCCGATTTCTTTTCTTTCGTATTAATGCCTGTCGGAATACCACGGCCATCATCCTGAACCGAGATGGAATTATCCTCGTGAATGGTTACTTCAATATTTTTACAATAACCGGCCAGGGCTTCGTCAATTGAGTTATCAACCACCTCATATACCAGGTGGTGTAAACCTTTAACGCCAATATCGCCAATATACATGGCCGGACGTTTCCTAACTGCCTCCAATCCTTCCAATACCTGAATACTATCTGCGCCATAACCACCGCTTGGCGCCGGGATGCTTTTTTCAGTCGTTTCTGTGCTCATAAATGAAGTGATCCTTCGTTTTAAATCCGGAAAAAATAAATACTTACAAATTTACGAAAATACAAGCGGTTAAAGGGGTTTATTAAAACCTTTTTTACCCACGTTATCCAGCTTTTTAAGGGGATAAAATAGCCGTTTTAGCCGGTGCTTTTGGGGCTCCCGGCAGCAGGAACAACGATCAGCCACAGTCCCCGCTTTCCGTTCCAAGTCCTCGCCCTCCTGCGTCGGGCTCCGGGCTTTTCACTGCAATCGGGCAGCCTTTGAGCTTTACTACTAAAATAACCGGGAGAAAATTTAGTATTGCCCGTTTTTATTTTGTGATGTCTTTGTGGTAAGCCATGGTTCGTGTCTCACGAACCACGGCTTTGATGCGGGGAATTGCGGAACATTGGGGAAGAGAAAGGAGTAGGCATTTTTAACTCTGCGTACCGCTGTGAAACACCTCTGTGTGCCTCTGTGGTTAGAAATGGTTGGTGGGACACGAACCAGGGCTTTATCTACACAGCGTTAAAGGAATCAGAACTCGAAAAGGGATATAGGTATCGTATTACTCCGCGTACCTCTGTGTTCCTCTGTGGCTTAAGATGGTTCGTGGGACACGAACCAGGGCTTTGACCTTAGTACAGGCATAAAAAAAACCGCCGAAGCGGTTTTATAGCAATAAACTAAAATATCCTTATCGTTTTACAATCTGCGCCACCAGGTCGGCCTCGGTAGCTACTTTACCACCCACATATACCGTACCCTTCATTTCGCAAATACCACGGCGGATAGGCGCCATCAGTTCCATTTTCAACAACATGGTATCACCGGGTTTTACCATCTGTTTAAACTTACAGTTATCTATCTTCAGGAAATAAGTATCATACTGTCCGTCGCCGCTTAAATTAATAGCTAAAATACCACCGCATTGTGCCAGCGCTTCAATCTGTAATACGCCGGGCATTACCGGGTTATCAGGAAAATGGCCCGGGAAAAACCATTCATTAAAAGTTACATTCTTTACACCTACAATTTTGGTATCCGTTAATTCAATTACCTTATCTACCAGTGCAAAAGGGTAGCGGTGCGGTAAGGTTTTGGCAATATACTGGTGATCGTAAATAGGTGGCTGGTTAGGGTCGTACACGGGTACGTCCTTGGTATGCCTGTTCTTTTTAATATGCTGTTTTATCTTTTTGGCAAAAGCAACATTGCTGCTATGGCCTGGCCTGTTGGCAATAATGCGTCCCTTAACCGGGTAGCCTATCAGCGCCAGGTCGCCTACAATATCCAACAATTTATGCCGCGCAGGCTCGTTGGGGAAACGTAATTCCAGGTTGTTCAGGTAACCTTCGCTTTTTACCTCTATATTATCTTTCTTAAAGGTCTGGCGCAGGCGCTCCATCTCTTCTTCACCCACCGCTTTGTCTACAATAACAATGGCATTATTTACATCACCGCCTTTTATCAGGTTATGCTGTAATAACATCTCCAGCTCATGTAAAAAAACAAAAGTGCGGCTATGGGATATCTCGTCCTTAAAATCCTTCATGGTCTTCAGCTGTGCATGCTGCGTACCCAATACCGGTGAGTTAAAATCAATCAGGGTAGTGATCTGGTATTCCACGGCAGGCATGATCACCATTTCCACCCGTTTAGTTTCATCGGTATGAAAAATATTCTCATCAATGGTATACCATATTTTAGCGGCATCCTGTTCCAGTACACCGGCCTCTTCAATTAACTCCACAAAGGGCCAGGAGCTGCCGTCCATAATAGGCATTTCGGGGCCATTTACTTCAATTAAACAGTTATCCACGCCCATGCCTACCAGTGCGGCCAGTACATGTTCCACCGTGCTTACTTTAGCGCCATTGGCTTCCAGGGTGGTACCACGGCTGGTATCGGTTACCAGGTCGCAATCTGCTTTTATAATCGGTTGATTAGGAAGGTCTATCCTTTGGAACTGGAACCCAAAACCGGGACTGGCGGGATTCAGGGTAAGGTCAACCAGGATGCCGGTATGCAAACCGGTACCTGAAATACTTACTGCTGACTTTAAAGTATGCTGCTTATCTGGATTAAATCGTACACTCATGTTTATATTATTAGCCGGGCAAAGATAAGGTTTAGCGCTAAAGTAGGTGAAGGTTAGGCCGGCTAATAAACAAGGGTTTAATTATTTAGGGGTAAATTGCTGAAAAACTGCTTATGCCTGTAACTACTCAAAGGTTTGCGGCTATTGATATGTTGCGGGGCATTATTATGGTCATTATGGCGCTGGACCATGTACGGGATTATTTCCATATTGATGCGCTTACCGGCAATCCCGTTGATTTGACAACCACTACACCGGCATTGTTCTTCACCCGCTGGATCACGCATTTCTGTGCACCTATATTCGTTTTTCTATCAGGTTTATCGGCCTTTATCAGCAGCCGTAATAAGACCAAAGCGCAAATGAGTGCTTTTTTAATAAAACGTGGTCTTTGGTTAATCATCGTGGAGATAGTTGTAATGTCTTTTATACTTACGTTCAACCCTTCCTATACTATTATCTTCCTGCTGGTATTATGGGCCATTGGCTGGAGTATGATCGTTTTGGGGCTTTTGATCAAACTATCATATAAATGGGTACTGGGTATTGGATTGCTTTTGTTTTTGGCTCATAATATTTTTGACCACCTGCCGGCATTCACCGGTACAGCCGGTTTTATAGTGAATGCCCTGGTCACCGGCCCAAGAACCATATTGCCCATTGGCAGTTCGCACCTGGCAGTGAGCAGTTATGCTGTATTGCCCTGGATGGGTATCATGTTATTAGGTTATGCCGCAGGCTGTTTTTACAAGGCGGAGGTAGGGGTTTTACAGCGGAAAAGATTTTTAATAACGGCTGGTGTTGGTCTTTTGCTTCTTTTTTTAGTGTTAAGGGGTATAAATGTATATGGCGATCCGTCGCCATGGCAGGTACAAAAAAATGCCGTATATACTTTATTGTCTTTTTTAAATGTAACCAAGTACCCTGCTTCCTTACAATTCAGTTGTATAACATTGGGTGCTGGTTTATTACTGCTTGCATTTTTTGAAGAAAAGGCAAACAGGCTTACCCGTTATTTTTCGGTTTATGGACGGGTGCCTTTCTTTTACTACCTGTTTCATTTTTTGTTGATCCACATAGTATGTATGCTGCTATTTTTCCTGCTGACACCGGCTGCACCGATTGCGGACCCCAATAGCCCCTTCCTGTTCAGGCCGGTAAATTTCGGCTTTTCATTGCCGGTAGTATATCTCATCTGGATCGGTATTGTTGTGGCGATGTATTATCCTTGCTATCGTTACGGCCGGTATAAGGAGGCCAATAAACAAAAATGGTGGCTGAGTTATTTATAATGAACACTTGATTATAAAAAAGTTCATGAATATATTGTGCCGCCATTCAACGCTATCGTATTGGCTTTAAATAACTAGTGATCTTTATGAAGAGAAATTTTCTGTTTGCATTTTTAGTAATTACAGCTACCATTCATATACAAGCACAAATTGGTGAAAAACAGCTGCCGGCCTTAAAAGATTCAATATTAAAATATTATCAAACTGATAAAAATACAGGTGATCCGGTAAACGAATTTGTTTTCACTTTCGATTTATTTTTCAATACTGCTAACCGGCAACTAAATGCAGCGCTAAAAGAAGAGGGTTTAAAAAGTAAACTGTCATATAGAGAACTTGTCACCACTTTTTATGATAGCCTTTATTATTATTTTATAAATGTTGCACTGCCCAAAGAAATTAATACCGCTGAACAAAATGTAATCAAATATGCAGCATTAACAACAGAATATTATTGTAATTGCCTTAAGCAGCAGGTTGCGGGCGATGTAAAGGATGAGGAGTTTAGTTCCGTGATTCAGCAATGCACTAATATTATGGCAAATGATAACGCCTTTATGCAAAAAGTGGCACAGGTAGTTGCGCTCAATATACTGGCTGATAAAAATGCGGTGATGAAAACAGGAGGCATTAGTCTCGTGGCCGGCTGTAAACCGGTTACCGGTTATTTTTACAGGAATATTAAAAATATCTATATTGAGAATTACATTCTTGAAGGCGAAAACGATGTTTTAAAAATAGCAGATCTGGTGAACGCTTCATCACCGGAAGAAAAGAAAAAATTACCCGAAGTATTTCCTGCTTATAAAAAATTTACGAACGATATAACAAAAATAAACGGACTTATTAATATAGAAGGAGCAGAGGATACGAAGAAGGTAAAAGATAATAAAGATGGGACTGTTACTATTGTAAAAACATATTACAGGAATAAGCAAAAGCAGGTAAGTCTTTTGGGCCAGGCTGAGTATGTATTGAATAAAAGAGCGCCATTTGCGATAGTACTATCCTGTAAATACATAGCGCCCGAAAAAATAAAAAATGCGGAGGAGGTGATTAACAGTATTAAAGACATTGACTTTATATTGCCGCCACCTACTATGGAAGACCTGCGGGAAATTAGGATTGACACAAAAAAAGAGGGTAATTAGTGTTACCCCCTCTCGAATATACTTAGTCTGCCAGGGTATTATACTTTCTCGGCCAAAGCCTGTTTTAATAAGGTTTCCAGCTCTTTAATCTTTTTCTCCAGGTCGGGTAAACGACGGTTTACTGCCTGGCTACGTAAGGCTGATGTATAATCGTAGGCCGGTGAACCGGTCACGGCCTTACCCGCTTCCACCGATTTACTTACACCACTCTGGGCATTTACTTTAGCGCCATCACCTAAATGAATATGACCCACAATACCGGCCTGGCCGCCGATCATTACCCCGTTGCCTAATTTGGTACTGCCGCTTACACCGGCCTGTGCCGCAATCACCGTGCTGTGACCCACTTCCACATTATGTGCAATCTGTATCAGGTTATCCAGTTTGGCGCCGGATTTAATCAGGGTGGAGCCGATAGTTGCCCGGTCAATAGTGGCATTGGCACCCACTTCCACATAATCCTGTATCACCACATTACCCAGCTGCGGTACTTTTTTAAAGCTGCCATCAGCCTGGGGAGCAAAGCCAAAACCATCACTGCCTATTACGGTGCCGGCATGAATGGAAACATGGTTGCCAATAATACAGTCATTATAAATTTTCACTCCCGGGTGTATCACGCTGTTATCACCAATGGTTACATTGTTGCCAATATAACTGCCGGGATAAATTTTGGTATTGTTGCCGATCTTCGATTTTTCGCCGATATAGGCAAAGGCGCCGATATATACATTTTCGCCGTAGCTGGCCGATTTGGCAATAAAACTAGGCTCTTCAATGCCGTTCAGCTGCTGCTGCATCATTTCCTGGTACTTGGTCAGCAAAGCGGCAAAAGCGGTATAGGCATCAGGAACGCGGATCAGGGTGGGTGTTACGGCCTGTTTTAATACCAGCGATTCGTTGATAATGATGATGCTTGCGTTGGTATCGTAAATATAATCTTCGTACTTGGGGTTGGCTAAAAAGCTTAACTGGCCGGCAGTAGCTTCCTCAATTTTGCCAAATGAGCTTACAGCGGCATTATTGTCGCCTTCTACTTTACCGTTTATGATCGCAGCAATTTGCGCAGCGTTAAATGTCATGTTTTTCTTAATTAAGATAGAGCATAGTCAAACCGGTTTAAAGGTTTAGTGTCTCCAATAGCAAATGTAATATTTTTTGATCGTGCTTTCTATATTCCTGCTTATAAGTGCATTATCCACCTGCGAAATATCCTTTACCACCCCGTTTTTAAATAAAATATTGATCCGCTCGTCATCCACATTATAGGTGGTAATACTGGCCTCTCCGGTAAATACAAAATACCCCGCTTCTTTCTCCGTCAGCCCTAATGATGTGGCCAGTGACAGGGTTTTTTCGGCCACCGCTGCATTGGAGAACGGCTCGTTCTGCAGGGTGGTTTTGTACAGCTTACGTGCAGTTATAGAACGGCAAAGCAGCGATAATATTTTGTCAGGATGTGCTATCCAGTTCTTTACACTGGTCATAATATCGTGATCATCCAGCTGGCAGAAGGTATCCAGCTGATCCGGGGTAAAAATGCTGCCCGGCGGCTGGTGTAAAAAAAAGTTAAAAGCAGGGGACGCCGCTATTACTGTAACCCCGTTGACGATGAGTTCCTTTGCGCGGCGGATTACTTTTATCAGCATCATTTCGGCCCCGATCACCGTTTTGTGCAGATACACCTGCCCGTACATCAGGCGGCGGGATACCAGGAATTTCTCTATGGAATAAATGCCTTTTTCTTCCACCATCAGCCGGTTGTCCCTAACCGTCAGCATTTTAATAATACGGTCATACCCCACCACGCCTTCGGCTACACCGGTAAAAAAACTATCCCTGATCAGGTAATCCAGGCGGTCCATATCCAGCTGCCCCGAAATAAGCTGGTGCAGGAAGTACTTGGGGTGTTTATTGGTAAAAATGGCAATGGCCGTGTCCAGTGCGCCCTCAAACTCCTGGTTCAACCGCTCCATAAAAAGCAGTGAGAGGGTTTCGTGGTGTACACCGGCAATCACCTCGCTTTCCAGCGCATGTGAAAAGGGACCGTGACCAATATCATGCAGTAAAATAGCCAGTTTGGCACCCAGTTCTTCTTCCGGTGTTATTTCAATGCCCTTACCTTTTATTTCGGCCAGGGCCGTGCACATTAAATGGTAGGCCCCCAGCGAATGATGTAAACGGGAATGTACAGCCCCGGGATATACCAGGTAGGCAAAAGCCATCTGGTGAATATTACGCAGGCGCTGGTAATAAGGATGCGATATGATTTGCAGGATCAGCGGATGGTCAATGGTGATAAAACCATAAACCGGGTCGTTAATAATTTTTCGTACTGTACTCATTGAATGGGGTAGTTAAATACAGGCCGTATAACCGGTGCCCGTATTGGTTTTGCAAAAATTACACTTTTACAGCTACTATCGGGTAAAATTAACAGTAACGTTGGTGTAATGAAGTTGAAGGCAGGTACTTACCTTTTTTGCAGGGTACTTAACATTTCTTTCAAATTATACCTGTTCATAATGCTTACCTTTAGTACTTAGGTTTTTAAAATAATGTATCAATATGGCTTTAGCTAAAATAATTTGGGTAGATGACGAAATAGAAAGTCTGCAGTCGCAAAAAATGTTTCTTGAAAATAAGGGCTACGAGGTAAAAACCTTTACCAATGGTTTTGATGC
Organism: uncultured Terrimonas sp.; assembly: GCA_964445775.1. Lineage (GTDB taxonomy): Bacteria > Bacteroidota > Bacteroidia > Chitinophagales > Chitinophagaceae > Terrimonas. The sequence continues at coordinate 5,136 of CAYUMH010000121.1, read as the reverse complement.
CATTGATTATGTAAAGGAGAATGCCATTGATGTGGTATTGATTGATGAAAGCATGCCCGGCATTACCGGCCTGGAGACCCTGGCCAAGATCAAGGAAATACGCCAGTCATTACCGGTGGTACTGATCACCAAGAACGAGACCGAGAACCTGATGGATGAAGCCATTGGCTCCCAGATAACCGATTACCTGATAAAGCCGGTAAACCCCAACCAGGTTTGGCTGAGCCTGAAAAAGATTATTGATAACCGCAGGCTGGTGGCCGAAAAAACCACCACGGCCTACCAGCAGGAGTTCCGTAATTTATTTATGGCCCTGAACAGCAGTCCCGATTATAATGAGTGGATGGAAGTATATAAAAAGCTGGTGTACTGGGAACTGGAGATGCAGAAGAGCGACAGCCCCGAAATGCAGGAAGTGTTACAAAGCCAGAAAAGCGAGGCCAATACCGAGTTCTTTAAGTTTATTTCAAAGAATTATGCCGGGTGGATCGGTAATAAAACCGGTCATGCACCGGTAATGAGCCATAGCCTGTTGCAGTTTAAAGTGTTACCCCACCTGGAGCCTGGCAAGCCGCTGTTTTTTGTATTGATAGATAACCTGCGGTTTGACCAGTGGCGGGCTATACAACCCATATTTGCCGAGAGCTTCAGGATATTGGAAGAGGATACTTTTTACAGCATATTGCCAACGGCTACACAGTATGCCCGCAATGCCATTTTTGCCGGCATGTTACCCATGGAGATAGAAAAGAAGTTTCCCCAATACTGGAAGAATGATGATGATGAAGGCGGGAAGAACCTGCACGAGGAAGACCTGTTAAGGGCTCATTTAAAAAGACTGGGCAAGGACGATCTGAAAGTTTCCTATACCAAGGTATTGAATAACCAGGCCGGGCTTGACCTGGTGAATAATATACATAACCTGCTGACGAATGACCTGAACGTGATTGTGTATAATTTTGTGGACATGTTAAGCCATGCCCGTACCGAGATGGAAGTATTGAAAGAGCTGGCAGGCGATGAAATGAGCTATCGCAGTTTAACGGCCAGCTGGTTTGAGCATTCACCGCTGCACCAGGCTTTGAAGAAGATAGCGGAGAAGAATGTAAGGGTAGTGGTGGGCACCGATCATGGCAGTGTGCGGGTAAAAACACCGTATAAAGTGATTGGTGATAAACAAACTACCACCAACCTGCGCTATAAACACGGACGTAATCTGAATTATGAACCTAAAGAGGTATTGGCTTTCCGCGATCCGAAAGAGGTAGGTTTGCCGGTACCCAATATTAACTCCTCCTACATTTTTGCGAAGGAGGACAGTTTTTTGTGTTACCCCAATAATTATAATCACTATGTAAATTATTACCGTAATACTTTCCAGCACGGCGGCGTAAGCCTGGAGGAGATGATTGTGCCGGTAATAAAAATGGAGAGCAAGTAATAAAGCCGGGCTTTGTACTATAGCTGAGCATAGCCCCGATTGCAGCGGAAACCCCTCAGGTCTTGTGCGCAGATTCCCCTTCAGGGGTTAGGGGATGGTTGCAGCGGAAAGCGGGATACGGCAGTTGGGTATTGTACGATAGCTGATGCTTCAATTAATAAATAAAAAAGCGGACTACATTGTTGCAGTCCGCTTTTTTTATATCGGTGAAGAGTTTGTTATTGTTTAGCAGGAGTAGTGCTTCCGCCACCGTCAGCAGCACGTTTGCTTTCTTCTTCCAGACCAGTTTTACGTTGTCTGGCAGCTTTAACCTGTGTATTACCAAAGCGGTAAGTGAAATTCAGTTTAAGCTGGCGGCTTTCCCAACGTCCGCTGGCAATACCATACACACCGGTGAAATTGCTGCTGCCTGCCCAACGCATGGTTCTGAAAATATCGCTGACCGTTAAACGTACAGTGCCTTTACCTTTTAACACCTGTTGTTGTAAACCGGCATCAATACCCCACATTTCCCTGCTTTTAAATATACCTTGCCAGATAGCAGGTGATGAGTAGAAACCGCTTAACTCGGCCGTTAAGGTTTTATTGATCTTAAAGGTGTTTTGCATGTAATAAGTTAATGCAAATACATCCTGGTTTACTTTACGGTCACCACCGCCAAAATCGGCTTTGTATAAGGAGTAGTAAGCATTCAGGTTGGCAAAGAAACTATAGAATTTGTACTGGAAAGGATAGCTTACATTCAGTGCAATGATATCCTGTGTAGCCAGGTTTTTTTTGGTCATAAAGGCTTTCGATGTTTCCGCAGTATCAGCCAGCTGTGCAAAAATGTCTTTTACATGGCTATAGTTGATAGAAGTGTTCAGCATGTATTTGTAAGTATGCGTAATACCAATGCTATTGGTGTACTGTGGTTTTAACTGCGTATTACCTTTCTGGTAAGTATAGTCATCTATACGGAACTCAAAAGGATTTAAGTCCTGGTAAGCAGGGCGGTCAATACGACGGCTGAAAGTTACACCAAACTGGCTCATCGGGTTTTTGTTAAAGGTCAGGGCAGCACTTGGAAAAAAGTCGGTATAGTTACGGTGAATGGTAGAGTCATAAGGAACATAGGAAGATGAGTTGTTGTCATACTTCAAACCTGTTGAAGTGCCTTTTGAATCAGTATTCTCCATACGTAAACCAACCTGGAACATAAAGCCGGTGAAAGCACGGTTATAGTTTACATACAGGGCATTTACATTTTCCTTGTAAGCAAAACGGTTGCTCAGGTCTTTGTTGTATACATCACCGCTACCGATAACATCGTAACGGCGGAAATCGTTATCTGTTTCTACAAAACCTACTTTACCACCTACACCCAGTTTACCTTTTTTGAAATTGGTTTCATAATCTACTTTGGTAGAGTATAAAGTGATATCTGTGGGCGCTATCATACGATAGATATTGCTGTATTTGGCTGTTACCCCGTCCGGCTCATAGTAAAAGTTGGGCTGGTACTGGTTGCTGCGCAGGTTAAAAATACCATAGTCAGCATCCACGTTTAACTCTGCACCACCCGTTACGGCATAACGGTAGTTAAGGTTAAAGTTCAGGTTAGTACGGCTCATGTCATTGGTGGTACGGCTGTTCAGTAACCTGTCAGTTACATTGGTTGATTGTTTGGTAATGGAGGTATTGCCGTTTAAGTTCAGGTCAATATCAGCAATATTACCGTTCACAATAGCACCAATAGTACTTTTGGAGTTCAGGAAGTAGTCGATACCGGTTTTGAAGTTGTGTGTTTTATAATAAAACTTCATGATGCTGTTCTGGTTAAACACCGTATCAGCCTGTTCGCGGTACATCTTGGTCCAGTTGCCGTTTAAGCCCTGGCTATAGTTGTAGTTACCAAACACGTTGATGTTTTTATTACGGTGGTTTAAGCTTATACCGCCATTGTATTTGGCATAAGTGCCAATATTATAACCGGCGTTTACCGAACCGTTTGTACCGAAGGTTTTGTTTTTCTTCAGTTTAATATTAATGATGCCTGCATTACCTGCTGCCTCGTATTTGGCCGAAGGGTTGGTAATTAGTTCAATAGCTTCAACCTGTGAAGATTGTAAGGTTTTTAAATAATTAGCCAGGTCAGAGCCGCTTAAAGGGCTGGGTTTACCGTCAATAAATACCTGCACACCGTTTTTACCGGCCATGGTCAGGTTGTCATCTTTATCAACCATTACACCCGGTGCTTTACGCAGTAATTCCAGTGCATCATTGCCGGTAGCGTTAATGGTGCCTTCCACATTTAAAATGGTTTTGTCGGCTTTCACCTCTACCATTGGTTTACGGGCAGTTACAGTTACGCCTTCCATGGTAGCTTCGGCCTTTAATAGCTTAATAACCGGAACGGCCACAGGAGCGCCGTTTACCTCAAATGCGCTGCTCAGGTAGGGCTGATAGCCTACATTGGTTACGCTTACAAAGTATCTACCGGCAGCAACGCCGTCAAAACTATAGTTACCGCTATTGTCGGTGGTAGAAAGCTTGGCCAGGGTTGAGTCAGTTGCTTTTAATAAGGAAACAGTTGTACTGGCAATGGCTTTGTTCTGTTCGTCCTGAACAGAACCGGTTACTTTTTGTGCTTTTGCACTAAATACCGAGAGGCCAAACGCAGTTAGAAAAAGGAAAAATTTCATTTTTTAGGTTTTATTCTGGAGCAAAGATATTTTGCGGCTATGCTCGGGAAAAACGATTGCCGATGAATGGCGTGAAAACTATGTTAAACGGCAGGATTTATCGGGCTAACTGATGCAAACGGTTTAAAAATGCGGGTGAATGACGGTAAACAAAATAATCTTTGCACTCCAAGCGGTTTTACTCATATTTGCGAAATAAAATTTTCTATCATGAGTTTTCCTGCCAACTTAAAGTACACAAAAGATCACGAATGGATCAAGCTGGATGGCAATGTGGCCACCATTGGTATTACCGAATTTGCTCAGAAAGAACTGGGCGACATAGTTTTTGTAGAAGTTGAAACCATCGGACAAACCCTGAACGAAGGTGATGTTTTTGGTACGGTGGAGGCAGTAAAAACTGTTTCTGACCTGTTTTTACCGGTAGCCGGCACCATCGATGAGCTAAACCCGGCCCTGGCCAATGAGCCTGAACTGGTAAACAGCGATCCTTACGGAGAAGGCTGGATGATTAAAATGACTGTTACCGACACCGCCGCTGTTGAAGGCTTGATGGACGCTGCCGCTTACGAAGCATTGGTTTCTTAATAAATTGTTTTTTATTAGGTAACCAGCAGTTTTACTACTATCGGCTGTTGTTGCGTCGCACTCTTCGGCTTTGGTAATACTACTGGACAATAACCTGTATCCTGTAATACTTGTGGTATCGGGTAATTATAAACTATTGAACAACAAATTAATAATACAACGCTGTACAGTAATGTACAGCGTTTTTTTTATCTTACCGCCCTAAACATTACTCCCGCTCCTGCATGAAGTATTTACTCCCCGCCATAGCCTGGCTCGTATTATCGGTTATATTATTAACCTTGCCGGGATCGCAGTTCCCTTCTTCTAATTGGTTAAGTGCCATTGCATTTGATAAGTGGGTACATATTGGCATGTTTGCCATTATGGTATTTTTATGGTGCTGGGGTATTGCTAAATTTTCGGCCAGGCCAAAACAAAAGC
>CAYUMH010000120.1:0-13804 GCA_964445775.1 uncultured Terrimonas sp. | reverse complement strand
AAAATCTAAAATCTAAAATCTAAAATCTAAAATCTAAAATCTAAAATCTAAAATCCCGTCACCAGCAGGCTCTTCGCCGCTTTCACACTGCATTTTTGAAAAGCAGCATAAGCAGCTGCCGCTTTTGACCGGATGCTTTCATTATTCTCCCTGTTCACATAACCCGTTAAAGCATCATGAATGGTATAGGCTTCAGGACTCATGAGGCCGGTAGTCCAGACAAGCGGGTTTATATTAGCGTCTTTTAGATGTGGTGCGAAAAAGCGTTTGCTATAACAGGCCAGTATAATAACATCTCTTTTAATGCCATCTGTATTTTTATAAGTTTCGTCAAGTGTAAAATCCATTAACCCATCATGACCAATATACGCTACCAGGCTGGCGTTACCGGCTATACCGATTGTTTTTGTTCCTATATTGATCGTGTCTTTTCTTTTACCGCAGCTATTGTTTAAAAACTGACGGGTACATTCTTTAATATAGCGGCCGTCATAAGCGTCTGCCACCAGGTAATAATTTTTTGATACATGCTTAAATACCAGCCGCTCCAATACAAGACTATCTTTTTTTTCTGAGCGAACCAATTGCCAGGACTTACTTTTTTTGAAATAAGTTTTAATGCCATAACCGCAGCCCCAGTATAAGTTATTAGCGGGATCCTGGCCGTTACCAATTTTAGCTGGTACGGGAACTATTCCCTGGTACTGGTTGTCGCAAAGGGCTACTAATATATGAATGGTTTTAACACTGGTGTCGAACGAAACCGGTGTGGTTTCCTGTTTTGCAAGGATAGGATCGTTGATGGACTGCTTATTGGGAGAACGGGCATTACAGCCGGTAAATAACAGGCTGCAACAGAAAAAATATAGTAATCTCATATATGAGTAATGATTATAATCAAGCAGATACATATAATGAGATTTTCCATAAAACAATAGTCGTAAATTATTGTTTTCTTTGTCGTTTATTACACAATTCACCATACGGATACTTTAATCATTATGTCAGGATTTATACCCGATAGTAACAATAAACTTTTTTTCCTGGCAGCGCAGATGGTTAACCATAGTGACCGGCATATTTTTTTAACCGGGAAGGCCGGAACGGGTAAGACCACTTTTTTAAAGTACATTAAAAACAATACCCATAAACAAATGGCCATTGTGGCGCCTACAGGGGTAGCGGCCATTAATGCCGGTGGCGTGACCATGCATTCCTTTTTTCAATTGCCCGTGTCGCCATTTATTCCGGATGACAATCCTTTTGGGATGCGCCAGGATGGAGATAACAGTACCAACCAGCTTCAGTTGTTGAGTACGTTAAAAATGAACGGCGAAAAGAAAAAGATCATCCGTGAGCTGGAGCTGCTGGTAATAGATGAAGTAAGTATGGTACGCTGTGATACCCTGGATGCCATTGATGCCGTGATGCGCCATATACGGCGCAACTATTCGCAGGCTTTTGGCGGGGTGCAGGTTTTATTTATCGGCGACCTTTTCCAGTTGCCGCCGGTAACACCGGCACATGACTGGAGTATACTGAACCAGTTTTATGAAGGTCCTTATTTTTTCAATAGCCGGGTACTGGAGCGTAACAAACCCGTTTGTATTGAGCTGAACAAGATATACCGGCAGCAGGAAGAAAGGTTTATTGAACTGTTAAACCAGGTGCGGAACAACCGCCTGGATGCAACAGGCCTGGCCTTATTGAATGAAAGATTAGACCCGGATTTTAATCCGCCTAAAGAAGAAGGATATATACGACTGGTTACCCGTAACGCCAAAGTGGATACTATTAATGCTGCCGAGCTGGAACAACTGGAAGGCCGGACCTATAGTTTTCCGGCCGAGATCAAAGGCGATTTCAGTGATAAAGCTTTTCCCGCGGATGAAACATTAAAACTGAAAATAGGGGCGCAGGTGATGTTCATTAAAAACGACCTGGATATTGCCAAACGTTATTTTAATGGCAAGATTGGCCGGGTAGTGAATGTAAAAAATGATGCGATTTATGTGCAGTGCGATACGGATGCTGATGAAATAGAAGTAAAAACAACCAGCTGGGATAATATACGTTATACGCTTGATGAAAATACCAGGCAATTGAAAGAGGAGGCCGTTGGCTCGTTTACGCAATACCCTTTACGGCTGGCATGGGCCATTACCGTGCACAAAAGCCAGGGCCTGACATTTGAAAAAGCCATTATTGATGCCGGTGATGCATTTGAAAAGGGACAGGTATATGTATCGCTCAGCCGTTGTACTACATTGGAAGGGTTGAAGCTGCATACCATGATCCGGAATCAATCCTTATTCAGCGATAACAGGGTGATTGCTTTTTCGGAGCAAAACCTGCCACCGGAAAAACTAAGCGAGGTTTTTTCTCATGCTGAACAGGACTATACTGTAAGACAGGTACAACAATTATTTGAGTATGCCCCAATACAGGCCCAGGTAAAAGAGCTGGGTGCTTATTTACAGGAACACGCAACATCGTTTAATGAAGAGGCTTTCGGGTGGCAGCAAAAGCTGCAGGAAGCCATTGATGCCGTACAGGAAGTGGCGGCGAAATTCCAGTCGCAATTACAACAGCTGTTTGTGCAGTTAACGCAGCAGGAGCTGATGGATAAGATCAATGAAAGAGTGAAAGCGGCGATTGGCAAATACTTTGCCGGGCATAACGTACAATTATTGCAACAGATCAGGGAAACACCGGTGGTAACCGATAGCAGGATGAAAGCCGCAGATACCAATGAGATGCTGAAAGAATTGTTCATTGCCATCGATACCAAACAATATATCATGGATGGGCTCGCCGCCGGCTGGAACAGTGAGTTATACAGTGAGCGTAAGAAAAATTATATCGTTACACGCTTTGGTGTAAATGTGTATGCTGCCGGTAACAATGCGGCTAAATTACCCGATAGTCCACACCCACAACTGTACGGGCAGTTAAAAACTTTGCGGGATAAGATCTGCCGCCAGAAAGATATACCGGTTTACTTAGTAGCATCGTCGGTTACATTAGATGAAATGGCCCGCTACCTGCCATTAACCGAAGACGATTTAATGCGCATTACAGGGTTTGGTCCCAAAAGAGTGGAACAATACGGTGATGAGTTTTTGCAGGTGATACAGGCTTACTGCGATGTAAAAGCACTGCATTCGCTGGTGGATAACATACCGTCAGCAGGTAAAAAGAAAACTACAAAGACAACGGGTAAAACGGAAAAAGAAAAAGCAGCTAAAATAAATACCAAGCAGGTAAGCTTTGACCTGTTTAAGCAGGGTAAGGATATTATCGCTATTGCCCAGGAACGGAATATGGCCATCAGCACTATTGAAGGTCATCTGGCACACTATATACAGCTGGGTGATATTGATATACTGGAGGTAATGGACCAGGAAAAATTCTCACTGATCCGGCCACACCTGGAAAACTACACGGAAACAGCTGCCGGACCTATCAAAGAAAAACTGGGCAACCAGGTAAGTTTTGGTGAAATACGGCTGGCAATGGCCTGGAAGAACAGGGAGGTTAATTAGTTGATTTGAAAATTTGGTAATGTGCTGATGTTTCTTGTCTGCGAGATAAAATCATTCTTCATCAGTAGCTTTTACAGGTTGCGAGAATACTAACGACTTGCTTATAATACTTTTGTTATAGGATTGATCTACCAGGGTGAATATAACTTCATAATCACCGGCATTTTTAAAATAAAATGCCCCGGCGCACATACCGTGACCCAGTTTTACCTGCCCGTTTTCGATAGGGAGGACATAGGTAGTTACACTGCCGGAACGCAGGCTTTTTACAGTTGTCCTTACATATAGTATAGAACTGTCTATGCCGGCAACATTGAAATACACCCAGGAAGCAGGGCCGCATCCGTATGATACGAGCGTTTTTTTTGTTTCCGTAATCCTGTAATTAAAATCGGATACATCGGTTGTAACATTCTTTTTTACGGTGATAGGCCCGCTAATCCAGTTCCGGCTCTTTTCATTTAAAAATTTGGGTGGGAAGGCCTTATTGTTAAGGTCTTCGATATACAATCTATATTCTTCTTTTTCTGAAAGAATGGTATCCGGTCTTAATATAACCTGGGTAAGCTGGTAATCACCACTCAATACTTCCAGCATTGTAAGCGGTATTGTAGTTTGGCCTGATTTTAAACTTACCGGGTGTCGCTTGTTTAGCCCCTGTGCGATATATTGATCGGAGCTATAGAACTCAACGATGATGATACCGCCTTTTGCCAATACGGTCTTTGTATGTAAGCCAATGCCGGAGGAGCCGCATCTGGCGCTGGCTATAAATGGCATGGCGATGAGCACAATTATAAAAATAAAATGCCTGGTGTTCATTTTACTGGTTTATGTTATTACAGGCGGGATGCAGAAAACGGGTTAATTACATAAAATGTGCAACGATTCTGTAAAACCGTTTGTCAGATTTAAACTATGCTTAAAAGTATATTGACCATCATTGTAGTCATAGGATTGATTACCGGATGCCGCAAAAACTTTGAATACGCCAGGGGCCCTATAGATAATAATATTGTAGGAAAATGGGAGTTTTCCGAATATTTTATGAGTCCCGGTGATGCCGGAAAATGGTATAAAGCCAAACCCGGAGGCCGGGTTATACATTTTAAAGCAGATGGCTCATTTTCAGCTACAAGGGAGGGGTTTAAACAGTTTACAAAATATGAACTGCTCAATACCGGAAAGATCAGGTTATCCGCGGTTGATTCCGGTAATACCATGTTACTGGGCTTTTCTATTGATACTGATAATGCATGGTTATTCACCTATCCGGGCGAAGCAATTTGTGTTGAAGGTTGTTCGGACAAGTACAGGCTTGTCAAATAACCGGGTATGTCAAATGCTTCCCATTTGCGTAAAAACTTGTGGCATTATTTTAGTTATTGCCAATGGTTCTTGTATAAATAAGCTAGGAGCCCTTTAACCTTGTTATAATTTAATTCGGTACTATTAAAATTTAAAAAAAATGCGAAAACTATTAATGCTGGCCTTTATTGGACTTACTCTTTTTTCCTGTTCCAAAAATGACAAAACTGATAGCGGCGACAATCCAAGAATTGTGTTGATCCCCGGTTTTGGAGATAGTGGGGGAGAGATACCCGGTACTGCTTTTAGTCTTCCTACGGGTATCCTGCTTCAGGGCAGTATTACCGGGGAGAGTATGCCGTCTGTTTGTAAAACCCTTGGCTTTGGCTCCCTGGTAGACGTGTACCTGGAGTTAAAAAATACAACCGCTGCGGAAATTAAAGTAACCTTTCCCGCCGGCCTTACACTTTACGCTTCCAGCGCAAGTGACCAAAACGGCTTTGTGGCACAAAACTATGATGTAACCATAGCAGCAGGAACTGCCTGTATTGTAAAGCTGAATGCCTACTGTATTAACTCCGGTAAGTCCGGCTCCAGTTCCAGCTCCCGTTATACCTGGGGGCCGGTTTGTAATGCACCGGCAATTGTATACTTTTTAAAACTGTTAAAGGATAAAGACCTTAGTAAAGATGAGGACGGCCAGGTTCAGCCATCTTTATGGATGATCAGTGATACAGAAACTGATCCCGTATCATCTAAACAGATCTGGAATATTGTAAGGGAAAATATAGCGGCCATTCCTAACCGGTAAACAGGTTTTGGAAGACAGTAATTTGATAAATATCAAAATGCCGGAATACCGGCGATATAAAAGGGACTGAAAAGTCCCTTTTATATTTTTCGTACAGATTTAGCTGTAATGATGATTCATGCGGGTAAGTTTTTATCCTAAAACGTAACACTGTTGCAAATAAAAAAAAGACAGGGGTTTAAAAAAATCATAATTTAATGATGATAATTTATGTTAAACCCCAAACAAATCATATGAAAACACGCGTTACCCCTCTGCCAATTTCTATTTATTACACTTTATTTAGTATACCGGAATAATCCTCTCCGGTTGATACATATCTTTTCGTCACACCCCATTTTTAAAAAAACCAACCAATTATGAAAAAAAACCTAGCACTTTTTGCCGGCTTGCTCATGCTGGCTGCTGCCTGTAGTAAAAACGCCAAACCCGGTGAGGAAATTCCTGATGATGAAATTGAACAAACTGCAGAGGTAACAGCACGTCAGTGTGCTTCGCATGATGTATTGGAAGCGCAGTTAGCCGCAGACCCGGGATTAAAAGAACGAATGGATGCGATTGAGTCTTTTACTGATCGTATGGCCGAAAGGGCAGCCGAAGGCCGTTTACTACCAGGAGGTATTATAGAAATACCCGTTGTGGTGAATGTGCTCTACCGCACGGCTTCCGAAAATATTTCCCAGGCCCAGATCCAATCACAGATCGATGTTTTGAACGAAGACTATGCAGCCACCAATGCTGATTACAGTAACACCCCGGCGCTATTTCAACCGGTACGCTCCGGAGATGTAGGTGTTCGTTTCGTGCTGGACCAGGTAGTGCGTAAATCTTCCAGTAAATCCAGCTGGAAAACTGATGATGCCATGAAGAGTAGTGCAAAAGGTGGTATTGATGCGACTTCGCCTACTACCAAGTTGAATATCTGGATTGTAAATAAAATGACGAGCCAGGGAAAAACCATACTCGGTTATGCACAGTTCCCGGGTGGAGCAGCCGCTACCGATGGAGTAGTGATTGGGTATAACTTTTTTGGTCGCACCGGAACATTATCAGCACCCTTTAATAAAGGAAGGACCGCTACCCATGAAGTAGGGCATTGGCTTAACCTGCGCCATATCTGGGGCGATGCTACCTGTGGAAATGACCAGGTAGGTGATACTCCTCAGCATAATACAGCCAACTATGGATGCCCGGGGGCCAATCACAAAAGCACCTGCAGCGGACAGCCTGTGGAAATGACCATGAATTATATGGATTACACTGATGACGGCTGTATGTATATGTTCTCTTCCGGTCAGCGTACACGTATGCAGGCGGTATTTGCAGGCGGCGGACCACGTAATAGTTTTGCACAACCCTGATAAATAAAGACTGTCTTAAAAGGTTGCCGGAAGAGCGCTGGTAAAGAGTTTAACTCAGACACTAGCTGCCCTTCAACTCCTGGAGTTCAGAAACTTTTTAAGACAGTCTTTTTGTTTTTTATAAAATGAATGCGTTGTAGTCACGCTTCGATAATAATTTCATATTACCGGATATCAGATCTGTCAATTCTTGTGTAAGTCTTAAAAAAAACTTATTGTAACTGTATCACGGTTAGTACAATTTTTTCTTTTTGTATAAGACCGGCTTATTATTTATAACGGCATATCAAACCTGTCATCTCTTATTTTTATTGTTGAGCCGTTTTCATCTTTCACATCAAACCAAAAAGTTCCCGAAACGGTCATCTTAGAAGACCCTCGCCATGACCATGCTCACAATCTTTAGCTATTCGACTTCTATTTGCCGGGATGCGGATTTCCGATGTCCTGCGTTTAAAATGGTCAGATTTTCCGAATGGCTGTCTTAACTACAATATGGGGAAGAATGATAAAGGCGGATCATTAATAGATAAGTATCGTGCTTTTAAGGAGAACGCAGACGATTTTGTTTTCCTGGAACTTTAAGGCGCAGATTTAAGCGATGATTTTTTTGCTCAACGGACTATTGCATTTAAGATTAGAGCAATTGATAGAATTTTACGCAAAGATGTCGCTCCCGCCGCCGGAATTGACAAACATCTCACCATGCATATCTCCCGTCAGACTTTTGGCAATATTGCGGGTGATGCTATTCCTATTCAAATGCTTCAAAAGTTATATAGACATTCCAATGTTACAACGACGATCAACTATCAGCAAAACTTCATCCATCAGGAAAAGGATGCTGCACTCGATGCTGTGATTAACAAACCGATTTCTCAACCTAAAGCGGATTAAACACGAATTATTTCTTTTTTCATGACTAAAAACACTAGTATGGAAACGATGTTGATTCATATTTATTATACTGATATGTGTAACTATTTGTTTTTTAATAATCTAAAAAACTCTATCAGTTTTTCTTAAAGAAATACATGTAACAACTTTAAATTTCGTAGTTTCAGTGTGCACAATTAATATTAACCGAATCTATTTTGCTACCATGAAAAGTTTTTCTCTTAGGTCATCTGCGTCAGTAGGTGTTTCTTTCCTTCTCCTAGTTTTAATCACTATCCTTAGTCTTAACTGCAGAAAATTTGATTTAGGAGCCAGTGAAAAAACAAAAAAAGATAATCCATTTAATGTGAAGAATGCTAAAGAATGGTGGTTTGGCGAGTTTAAGAAAAGCACAGCTTATCGACAAATAAACGAGAACAGCCCACTGTTTGTTAAATTGGATAATAATACAGTCAATAAGATTCCAAGTTGGAAACGAGCTGTGGAGTATAAAATCGGTAAATGGGATATAGTAGAGACTCCTTTGTTTTACTCGGAGCAAAAAGTACTTTTGCCGAGTATGCAGGCTCTCAATTATGAAGAAAGATTAAAAGTCGCTAATTCAACTATCACCCGAATGTTGTTAATCAAACTTCCTAATGACTCCGTTGTCGTAAGAACAATGACGGTTGTGCCAACGCTGCAATATGCCAGTAAGATAAATTATGATATCAGCGGTTTCAGGTTTAATAAATTTCTAAAAGACTTTGATGGATACATTTTCATTTCCGATTGGAGCGGAAAGTTGATTAATTCTTTTAATCTTAGGAAAGGTAATGTTGGCAAAAAACTGAAGTTTGTAAAAAACGAAAACATTACTCATAAAGCAATTGAAGCAAACAGCGCCGTAATGTCGTCCGGAGGTATGTGTTTGGAATGGGTTCCCAACATGGTAAGAGGGTGTATTGGTATACCAGACGGAGACGAGCCACCAGAGTTAGATTGTGAAGAATGGCGTGAAGATGGAGGCTCATACGAATTTGTAGAGTGTGAAGGAGGAGAAGGCGATCCTCATGGAGATTGTTATACCAATGGAGGTACTCCGGAAGAGTGTGCGTGCATGATGATGGGAATTGGTTGTAACGATGGTGGAGGAAATGGTGATGGCAATAATGACCCACCTCCAAGCAATCAAGATGCAGTAGACGAAATAATTAATTTATTAAATGATTTATGCAAGCATAATGCGTTATTAAGTATTTCCAATCCTAAAATCCAAAACTTTGTTACGAGTTATTATAATAAATTTCTTTTGCCGATAGATAGTAAAATAAGCCTTACTTTTAAAGAGGCAAATAATTTGACTCATAACGGGGTTTTTGTGCCAGCGTACTCTGTTGAGACTTCTCCAGGAAATTGGGAAATAAGTTTAAGTAGTAATTACTTTACGGGTACAGGATTTAGTATGTCTACTGAAGCATGGGGAGCAATTATTGCCCACGAAATACTACATGTAGTAATTAAGGAAGAGGAGCTACATGATTTAGGAACAGCGTTAGATCATGGTTTAATGTTTAGAAACTTTACAGAGCCACTTAGAGATTTATTGGTAGATGCTTTTGGCCTGTCTTCAGAGGAAGCTACTGAACTTGCTCTTTCGGGAATTAATGATATGTGGGCTTATCCGGACTTTGAGACTCTAAGTATCAGGGAGTATGGTGTTTCGTTTGCAGATATGGATGCAACATTTACTAAATATACAAAAGGAGACGGAGGTGTAAAATGCGAATAAATGTCATTTTTTTGTTTTTGTTCTTGGTAATAATAGGAAATTTACACGGGCAAAATGGGGTTGACGATAAAACCGTTATTTTGAAAAATGGTTTTGATATATACAAACAGATATACGATTCTGCTTATAAGTATACTGACTCTTTATGGGGAAAAGGAAGTCTATATATTCGCTTTACAATTGATGATCATGGATCTGCAAAAGAAATAATCACATCAAAAAAAGAACCAATTATTTTAATCAACCTGATTAGGCGACTATTGGAAAAAAGCAATTTTTTATTGAAAGACGCATCAAATATAAAGACAGGGACATATTTTATTTTACCTGTGATGTACGATTATAGTGAACCCCAAAATATTACAAATATCATCAATAAACTCCCTAAAGTTGATTTAGATAAAATTCTTGTTGAGAAACGCGATGATAAAACGTTGGATACTTTTTTCAATGTTAGTAATTCAGAAAAAAAAGACATAATTGGTATAAATGCAATTTTTTTACCATGGATAGAATTACGAGGAAAGATTCAATAATCTCTTTGATTTTTATCCTTCTATCATCTTGCTTTATTCAGGCTCAGGCTCCGATTGAAAAAGTTGGAGAACAGTTACAAAAATCCTTGTTGGGTCGCCTGGATTTAGCAGACCTCTATGTAAATGACTCTGTTTATTATTTTGGCCAGTTCAAAATTGATGTAAATAATAAAGGAGAGATTACGGCATACGCCTTTTCGGATAATGTTCCCGCTATGGTTTATCAGGAATTTCTACGATTTAAAAATTATAATAAAAGAAGGTTAAATGTAGTCGATTCTTTAGTTCGGGCGAGCATGTATAAAAACTGTTTACTAGTTTTTCCTGTACGTATAGCGCCCGATTTCATCGTCCAAATGATCCCTGTCGAGGTTGTAAAAGATAAAGGGTTCCAAAAGTTCGAGGGGAAATATCTGGAAGGAAGACTATTTTATGGACAAACATTATATTTAGGGATAACGACTTCCAGTATTTCAAAACATGATGAACAATAACTCTTGCATTTAATGAATAGGATAAGCATAACGGTTATTGACGTGTGTATAGTCTTATGCGGGTTATGGTTTGGTATTCAGTCTGCTTTAAATAGTTCGCCCTTTGGTTTTGCGGTAGCTTTATTTTTTTTATTCTTTCTGTCCGGCAGATTGCTGAACAATCAACAAAGAAAAATAAGAGAGAGCCTGTTTTCTTTTTTCCTGCTGTTTTTCGGTATCATATATATGATAGATGCAGATACATTTTTGGAACAACTAACTTCGATTTTCTATACTAATAGTTCCGTTTCAGGTTTACAATTAGCAGTGTTCAGTCTTTTACTTTACTGGTTTTTACAGAAATCTGCGAAACCATCATACTATTTTTTTCTAACTCTTTTGATTACAAGTGTTGTGTTGGTTTTAAGTACCAGCAGCAGAGGTGCAATTATAGCCTTGCTTGCTGGAAGCTTATTCCTAAATCCCAAATGGAAGCAGATCAGCCATAAGTTTAAGGTCAGGCCGATTTTTACTTCGATTCTTTTCATTGTCATTATTGCTGTGTTGTTTGCCGTTACCTTCAAATCTGATTCGACTTCGGGTAGGTCATATATAGTTGAGAACAGCCTCACACTTTTTTCAAAGAACCTGGTCACGGGGGTTGGAGTTGGCGGCTTCAATCCTGCATATAACCATACACAGGCGGACTATTTCTCTACACATAGTCTGACAGACAAGCGGGCCTTATTGGCCAATGATGGTTATTATGCGTTCAATGAACTGCTGCATATCGGAGTTGAACAAGGTGTTATAGGGCTGTTGATTTTAGTTTTTTTGGCAATCATAATGTGCAGGGAGATATACAGAATAAATAAACAGTATGAGAAAAAAAAGCTGGAAATAGCAATATTACTAAGTATAGTGGTTAATAGTATGGTTTCTTATCCATTACACAACTTATCCGTGTTTTGTGTGTTTGCCTTGTGTCTGGGATCATTGTCGCGATTAGCAAAACCAATAATGAAAAGTGGGTTTAGTCCAATTCTTACAAAACCCCTGCTTTTTTTATGCCTTGGTGCGGCTGTCTATGCCGGATATAAGAAACACAAAAACGAAAGCATTATCAAAGAAGCTATTTCGTTGAAAAAGGACGGCTATAAAATGGATGCCCTCAACCTGTTATCAGGTAATCAGTATGCGCTTATCAGCAATGTCAACTTTGGCATACCGTATTTGGAATTACTTTATGAGACCGGACATGAGGTAAGGGCAATAAATGATTTTGACAAAATGCATAAGTATCACTGCAATCAAAAGATGCACAAGCTGATAGCCAAATGTTACCGTGAGACAAACGACTTTAAAAAAGCAGAAAACCATTTTTTACTTTCATTGCATATCACCCCTCAACTTTTACAAAGCCGGTTGGATTTGGCCAATTTTTATAAAGTGATCGGTAATGATTCATTGTCGACATATTGGGCAGAAGAGACTATAAGTTGTCCTGTAAAGATTTATAGCTCGAGAGTG
Source organism: uncultured Terrimonas sp. (assembly GCA_964445775.1). Lineage (GTDB taxonomy): Bacteria > Bacteroidota > Bacteroidia > Chitinophagales > Chitinophagaceae > Terrimonas. The sequence goes on along the minus strand of CAYUMH010000120.1, from coordinate 1,572 downwards.
GAAAATATAAGAGAGTCGGCAAGAAAGCTTTTGAAATAACTGAGTTATTTTTTGATAACAAAAAAGCGGCTACAACTTTTACGTTATAACCGCTTGATTCTGTTCGTGGTGTGGGCCGGGATCGAACCGGCGACACAAGGATTTTCAGTCCTTTGCTCTACCGACTGAGCTACCGCACCTTTTGGTTGTTTTCCCCAGGTTGAAAGACTAGTTTCAAATCAGGGGGGCAAAAATAAAGGTTTTTGCCATATAAAAAGCAATTGTTTTGAAGTTTATTTTTTTAAGCGAAAAGCTAAAGGCTTAAAGCCAAAAGCTTCAATCAATAAACTAATCGTGTTATACAAAATAAAAAAGCCCGGCAACGCCGGGCCCTGTTTATATTTTTTCATTGTTCCTTACATCCCGTACTCACTCAAAAACTTGATCCGCATGATCTTTAACTGCTCCCAGTTAAAATCATAATCCGATAACTCCTCCTGGGCTATCTGCAAGGAGGATGTTTCACAGCTTTTAAAGTATTCAATAATTTCCTCCTGCTCTTCCTCGTCCAGCATTTCATCAATGGCATAGGCCAGGTTAAGCTTGGTTCCGCTGGCGGCGATGGTCTCCATCTCTTCCAGCATTTCATCCATGCGCCAGCCCTTGTTCTTGGCAATGGTTTCCAGCGATACCTTTTTATCGGTGTTCTGGATAATATATACTTTGTTACCGCTTTTATTCACCACGCTCTTCATCACAAAGTCATCCGGCTTCACAATATTGTTCTCCTCTACATAACGGGCAATCAGCTCCACAAAAGGTTTACCATAACGGATAGCCTTACCCTTGCTCACACCCTGGCATTTTTCCAGGTCGGTAACATTGGTGGGGTACATGGTGGCCATATCCTGCAGAGATGTTTCCAGGAAAATAACAAAAGGAGGCAGGTTCTTCTTCTTCGCTTCTTTCTGCCGCAGCTCTTTCAGCATTTCAAACAGCTTTTCATCTGTAGCCGCACCTTCACCGCCGGTCTCCATCACTTCCTCATCATCGGCATTGGCTTCTTTATATAAGTTGTTCAATACAATGGTAAAGGATTTGGGTTTTTTCAGATAGGCTTCCCCTTTCTTGGTGATTTTTAAAACACCATATTCCACAATATCCTTGGCCAGTAAGCCTTCTAGTAACATCTGGCGGATAAGTGAATTCCAGAAATGATTATCCCTGTCGTTGCCGCTGGCAAAAGCCTGTATACCCTCGTGGCGGAACATCTGTATCTGTGGTGTAAGTTTTCCGCTGATAATATTGATTACATAATCCGTCGCAAAACGCTGGTCCAGCTCATCAATCGCTTTTAATACGATCAATGTTTCTTTTTCCACTTCCAGTTTTTCCTTGGGATGTTTACAGTTATCACACTGGCCGCAGTTCTCCTGCTCATACACTTCACCAAAATAGCTCATCAATACCTTGCGACGGCAAACGCCGGTTTCGGCATAGGAAACAGTTTCGTTGATCAGCTGGGCACCCACTTCCCGTTCGCTCAGCGGTTTGTCACGCATCAGGTGTTCCAGCTTGCTTACATCCTTGTGC
>CAYUMH010000119.1:0-14047 GCA_964445775.1 uncultured Terrimonas sp. | reverse complement strand
TTCAAGTTACTGAATGATGTATATGTTACGGCAAGGGAGTCAAAATCAATGACCAGCGCTTCGGTGATCGACCGGTCAGCCATGCAGCTATTGCAGCCTTCCAGTTTTACCGATTTACTGGAGTTGCTTCCGGGAGGCCGTTCCCGTGACCCTAACCTGACTTCCATGAACAAAATGAGTTTACGGGAAACCGGTAGTACCAACGACCAGCGTAATACCAGCGCTCTCGGCACCGGCTTTTATGTAGACGGAGCGCCAATTATTACCAATGCCAATATTCAAACTACTGCAGGGTTTACGGTTTCTGACCTGAATGCAAGCCGTAACAGTGTAAATAAAGGTGTAGATATGCGTTCTATTTCTACCGACCAGATCGAAAAAGTAGAAATAATAAGAGGTATACCATCAGTAGAATACGGCGATATTACCAGCGGGGCTGTGATGATTACCCGTAAAAAAGGCAAAATGCCGTATAGCGCCAGGATCAAGGCGGATGGTTTTAGTAAATTATACTCCATTGGTAAGGGCTTTGCCAATAAACGTAATGACTTCTTTACAAATATTGATATCGATTATCTCGATGCAAAAGCTAATCCAACCAACAGCTATTCAAATTATAAGCGGGTTACTACTTCATTAAGAACCGAAAAAATCTGGCGTAAACCTTTTGGTAATATAGAGTGGATGAATAGTGTAGATTACGGACGGAATATTGATAATGAACGGACTGACCCCGACAATTCCTTTGCGCTAACGGATAAATATGTTTCTTACTTTAACAGTTATGACTACGCAACCCGGTTAAAACTGCAGTTACCCAAAACTTCCTTTTTTAAAACGGTAGAGTTAAGCGGTAAGGTCAATTACCAGCAAGATAAGATTGATATAAAAAAATGGATGCAGCCCAGCACGGCAACCGTATTGATAAATAGTATTGAACCGGGAATACATGATGTAGGGTTCCTGATAGCCGGCTATACAGGCCATATGATTGTTGATGGCAAACCCCTGAATGTATTTGTAAAAGCTAATTCGGTTGCCGGTTATTTTCTCGGAGCTGTAAAAAATAACCTTAAAATAGGCGCCGATTTCAGTTATAGTAAAAACCTTGGTAAAGGACAGGTTTACGATCTCAACTTTCCTATGGGAGTAGCAGCAGGATCAAAAGTAAGTGCTTCCACCCGCCCGAGAGCTTTTGATACTATTCCCGCCATGCAACAACTGGCTGCATATATTGAAAATACAGCTACTTACCATACAGGCGATCATGTGTTAAGCCTGGAAACAGGATTAAGGGCTTTTAGCCTGTTGAACTTAAATAACCGGTTTAAGCTGGCGAATAAAGTATTATTTAATCCCAGGGTAAATGCCAGGTGGCAACTTCCTGCTTTGCAATTAAATAAAAAACCGCTTTTAATAACAGTTGGCGGAGGCTATGGTATACTGAGTAAAACACCTACACTGGACATGTTATATCCTCCATTGGATTACACGGATATTATACAGTTAAATTATTATCATAATAACCCCGCTTTCAGAACGGCAAATGTGATAACCTATATTGTTGATAAAACGAATTATGATATAGGGATAGCAAAAAACATAAAACAGGAATTAAGTGTTGATTTTAGCTATGGCGGTAACAGGTTAACGGTTACTTATTTTAATGAAGAGTTGAACTCCGGGTTCAGGTCCTCCAGCAGGTATATTGCATTGGATTATAAGAGGTATAATAATACTTCTATTAATGCCGATACGCTCACACAAAAGCCTTCGGTTGATGCGTTTACCTATACACCGGCAAGAGAATATTTTGCCTATAGTACTCCTTCTAATGGAAGCAAACAAATAAAACGTGGAATAGAATACCAGTTTACCTCTAAGCGTATCATGGGTATCAATACACGGTTTACATTAAACGGTGCATGGTTTAAAACCAGGCACGCGGATAGTCAGCGTTCTTATGGTGTTATCAGTTCTAATGTGGTAACCGATGGCAAAATACGCCAATACCTGGGTATATACGAGGACAATGCCGGCACTTATTATGAGCAGTTGAACACTAACCTTACTGTGGATAGCTATTTACCATCTTTAGGGATAAATATAGCGGCCAGTTTCCAAAACCTGTGGTATACAGCTAACCAGAGTCTTTATAAGTCAGGCACGCCATTACAATACGTGGATATTGATGGTAACGTACATGAATATACAGAAGCAGATAAAACCCACCCGCATTTACAGGCACTGAATACTATTTACAACAATACGGCCTTTAGAAAATACAAAGTGCCAATTGATTTGAATATCAACCTGAAGGTTTCCAAAAGCTTCAGTAAAAACAGATTTGTCGTTTCCATGTTCGCTAACCGCATTGCGACCTATAAACCTAATTATACAAACGAGAATGGGGCCTATATCATCAGGTCTGGTTTGAGTACCCCATATTTTGGAATGGAAATGAATATAAATTTTTAAATAAATAAACATGAATACAATGAAAAAAATGCTGGTATTTATTACTTTGTTTACAACTCTTCTGTATACGGGTTGTAAAAAAGATAAAGATGCAGTACCTACCCAGGCAACCATTAATTTATTAAGTCCTGATAATTTAGCAGGAGTTACAATAGTTAATGCAACCATCACTGCAAAAGAAACAAATACGGCAACAGTTACTACCATTCAAAATGTAAAGTCCAATGCAGTGCCTTTGGCATTAGCACAGGGATCCTATGATATTTCTGTAGAAGGAGAGATCAGTTATACGTTAGACGGCACTACAAAAAACATAAAAGTAAAAGGCTTAAAGCAATCCCAGGTTGTTGTTGGCGCTACCACAGGTGTAGATGTACAGTTGTATATCTATAACGATGCCGCCAACTTTGTAATTAAGGAAATTTTCTACACAGGAACCGTTACACCGGAAGGTAAAACCTATAATGGCGATAAATATGTGATCATCCATAATAATTCTGATAAGGTTTTATATGCCGATGGTCTTGCTTTTGCCGAGTCTGACTTTCTTACCACCACCAAAAGGGCTTACACGCCGGATGTAATGGCCGACGCTTTTACTACAAAAACAATCATTGTAGTGCCTGGCAATGGTACCGATTACCCTATTCAGCCGGGTGAATCATTTACTATTGCAAATAACGCCATCAATCACCTGGAAGGCAATGCTAATTCACTGGATCTGCGCAGCGCCAAATTTGAAGTAGAGTTATTACCAAGTATTAATGTAGATAATCCACAGGTTCCTAATACGATCAATGTTTCTGCTTTTTTAACCATGCACAACCGTGGATTTAAAAGCTATGTTTTAGCCAAATTGAATAAAACACCTGACCAGTTTAAAGCTGAGCAGGCATATACTTATGAGTATATTGATGCAGCAGGTAATGTTAAGCCCACTAGTTCCTATAAAATCAAGAACTCAGATATCCTGGATGCGGTTAATCTGAGCGTACAATCAATGTTTGAATGGATTGTAACTTCTCCTGCATTGGATATGGGCTGGACTTATTGCGGTAAAGTAGATAGCGACGCTACCCGTTTTGGTAAATCAGTCATCCGTAAGGTTTTATCAACAACTCCTGACGGCCGTGTTATTTATAAAGACACTAATAATTCTACAGTGGATTTTAACCCTGAATCTGTTCCTTCTTTAAAAAAATAGGTTCATGCGGAACTTACTGACAGTGATATTATTTTTTAGTTTGCGTGTGACCACTGGTCACACGCAAACTATTGATACCATTAATGCTGCATTGCAGGAACAGTTTTCACCTGCCACGGCACTCAGAGATGGTTTTTTTGATATCCCGGCATTGAAAGGTTTTCAGCGGAGTTTTGATTATGCCCGCGTCAGTACCGCTTACTTTAATAAACAGGATGATATTTTTATACCGCAAAAAGGGAGCGGACGTAAAGGGTTTTATGTAGATGCGGCTTCTTATTACAAAAATAAGAACAGGTTGACCTTATGGGGTAATGCTAACTATAGTAACCAGACGGCAATCAAAGTTAAATACAATGAATCCCTTGATTACGATTTAATTTACCCTTATGTAATGGCCGACTCTGTTGGTGGCGATATTAAAATGGAATCTTACGCCATTTCCGGGGGACTTGCCAAAAAGATCGGTAAAGTATACTATGGTTTAACAACCGGTTATACAGGTGTACAAAACTACCGGGACAGGGATCCCAGGCCCAATAATATTTCGTCTGATATTAATGCCGCCTTATCTGCTGCTATATCATTAACTACACGGTATAAACTTGCATTAAATATGCAGGGTAATAAATATAACCAGCGCAACCGGCTGGGTTTTGAAAACGAATTGGGCTATCCCCTTGTTTATCATGACGCAGGTTTAGGTGCCTATAACACAATGTTGGCCGGCAACAGGGTAATTGCCTATGTTAATGCCACATCATGGTCCCCGGTTATTCACCTGGTTACTACTAAAGAAAAAGGATTTTTATTCAAAACAGGTTATCGCCGGCTGGCTTTGCAAAAACGATTGGACGATATAAACGAAAATATTGCAACCGCGGTAGAAGACCGTTTTTTTATTGATGGGGGATATGCAAAAAACGGCGAACATACTACCTGGTTGTTACAAATGAATGCGGTGGTTAAAAATCGTAAAGGAACGGAAGCGGTTTTTAATAATACGGGTGGGGTATACGGATACCAGAAAATTGCGGAACGCCAGAGTTTTAGTGATGATATAAAGGAAATAGGCCTGAAAGGGGTATATGAGAAACGGTATGCTGTTTATTCATGGTCCGCGGGTGCTACCGGTTTGTTTATGCAACAGGAAATGAAGTATGCAAGCCCGTTACGCACTTTGTCCTATAATAGTTTTATTGTGTCCGGCTTTGTTAATGGCAGCGTAAAACTAAAAAAGAGTACACTGCGGGGACGGCTTGAGATGGTGAAACGTTTTGTAAATAATGTTTCATACAGCTGGGCCGATGTACAGCCTGCTACAGGCATAGCTGATATGCTTAATAAAACTTACCTGTTTTATGCGTCTCCCCTGTACAGTCTTAACCCTTCTCTTAATTTCAGCCGGCCAGTCAGTAAAACACTTGTATTGTACTGCGATATAAGTTCACGCTTTACTAAATATGATGTGCCGCAAAACAATACCGGTAATGAGTTTATTGTGGCAATAGGGTTGAGTTTTTAAACTCCGTTATGATAGTATATTGTATTGAAAAAATTACTTCTTCTCTGTCCTTTCTATCTTCCCTTCCGCAGTAATATATAAATACAACTCCTGTTTTCCCTGTTCTACTTCTACTTTATACACCAGTCCGGCCGGGGTTTGCTGTTCTTCCGCATCATCAATTTCCCAGCTGCTGTATTTGCTGCCGGCAATCGCCTGGAGAATCTTTGCAGGAAGGTCTTTCTTTTTAATATCCCTTTTAGTCAGCAGCCATTTTCCATCAGGTGTAAAATGAGCTTCATGTTTTACGCCCTTGTTTAAAAACTCGGCCTCGTACAGCTGTTTTTTCTTTTTAAACTCCCATTCGTACACATACATGTCGGGGTGTTGTTTTTTAAAGCTGTCTCTTACCGCTGCGGGTACTTTGCTCTCCTTTACTGTTTGGGCTGTAACAGTAAAATGTAAACCTGCCAGGAAAATGCCGAGAAATAAGGCGAATACTTTTTTCATGATCAATGTATATTTTCTACCTGCAATGACAACGCCATTACATCCTGTTTAATTAATTTAATATACGATTCCAGCTGGTCGTACATATTGGCCCGGTTATACAGCTGGTCGGTGCTGTACCTGCCACCCTCACCAAAATACATATCCAGCAACTTCTTTTTGTTTTTGGTCGATGCCACATCAATTTGTTTAAAGCTCATCCAGCGTTGCAATAGCTGGTAACGCAGGGAAGGCTGATCTGGGTGTGCCGGGTCATAGTAATTAATATAATACCAGATAGATGCCGGGAATATGCCGGATGAATCCTTGCCCTCCCATACATCCTTTAAGGCATTACGGGGGTGTTCTATTGTTAAGGTACGGTTATTGGTCAGCAGCAGTACACCCAGCACCGCTTCGGTAACACCGCTGGCAATGGCCATATAATTACCGGCTTTATCCGTACGTTCGCCCAACGCGAGGGCGCTGGAACCAATGCCACCGGCAGCACCTACAACAATGGCGGCCACCGTAAGTTTACTCTCCCTTTCCCGCTCTTTTCCTTTCAGGTAATCGGCTATCTGTGTTAAACGTTCTTCCTCGCAATCCAGTTCCGATGCAAAGGACGATATCTCCAGCGAAGCCTGGTTAATGCGGTTATGTATCTGCTGCGATAACTCCAGCAAACTGATGCGTTCGTCAAGTGTAGGACTGGCCACATATTGCCGGTGCTGATGTACGTACCTGCCTAAAATATCCAGCAGGCCGAATGCATGGGCTACCTGTAAACTGGCCGGGGTAAAATGACTGGTTAAAATAGTGTCCAGTGTAAGCTGGTACAGCGGCTGTGGTACAGCCTGTATATTATACCGCACTTCATTTTGCTGGTGGCAGCTCACTTTATTAATGTACTGCTGCAACTGCAAATTATTGGTGCTGCTGCAGGATATCAGCACAAAAGTAATAAGGGGGTAAACAAAATAAGATAAACGCATCTTCATACAGCAGAACAATAATGAACAAATGAAGACGCAAAAATAAGCAGAATGATATTGAAGCTGGTTAACAGCATGCTAAAATCATCCCTTGTGTTCGTAAACGGCAAACAACTTCCAGAAATGCCCGGGTTTTTTAAAATCGAAATGGTGTTTTTTAAAGTTGTTTAATATCAGTTCTACTTTATCACCGGTGATCTCATAGCGGCCAATGGTAAGCTCGGTGGCGCTGGTGTACAGCCCTATTTTATGGTGACAAAGATGAATATTATGATCGGTCACTTCTTCAAAAACCAGCACATCATGTTGTTTGTATTCGGGTAAAGACTCGTGGTGGGGTATATTATTATTAAAGGTAATGGCCAGCAGTTTATTATTAGCTGTTTCGGGCAGTACCAGTTGCGGAAAAGCGGCCCAGTCGTTAAAAGCCATTTCATGATGACAACACTTCATATATATATTATCATTGATAAAAGGCACTTCCCTTAACTGTAAATTAATGATATGATTCTCCGTGTCGATCAGCTTATCGCCGTTATATTTTAATATCTCGTTGACTGTCAGGCTCTGTGTGATAAAATTTTCAACAGGTATGCTAAAATAATTTGCAATTTTTACAACCGTCTCAATTCTTGGCTCAGCCCGGCTTTCTTCATAAGAGGAAATATTTCCCCGGCTGATCTCAAACAGATCGGCGAAAGCCTGTTGGCTAAGGCCTTTTGCCGTTCTTATCTTTTTTATATTGCTGCCAATTTTTGTCATACCGGTTTTATTAGGCTGTAAAAATTTTTATCTTAATTGCAAATATTTTTTGCAAATATAAACTTTTTCTGCTAAATTTGTTAAACAATATTTGAATAAAGAGGTTCAATAGTTCAAATGTTCAAAAAGTTCAAGGGGTTAGGAGGGTAATTGACAATTGAAAAATGACAATTGACAATGGATGACAAGAAAAGGAGCCGGAGTTTTCCTAAATTCATCATTCATCATTCATAATTAATAATTCATCATTCCAACTCCCGAAAAACTGATAAATAAAACCGCCAATGGATTATATACACACCATAGAAAAATTTGTTGCCGCCGCCGGATGCACCATTGTTTATAAAAATGAACAGGATGGGATCTTAAAGATCGATAACCAGCCGGACGGCATTCATCACCTGATCATAGGTATCGCTCCGCCTATATTAATTATGGAGCAGTTCCTGTTCTCCTTCCGGTCCGACAGTGCCGATATGTTCAAACAACTGTTACAAAAGAACAGGGACATGATCCACGGGGCATTTGTCATAAATGAAGAGGGGAATAAGGTTTTATTCCGCTATACCATGCAACTGGAAAATATTAACCTCAATGAATTTGAAGGCGCCTTGAATTCATTGGGTTTGTTACTGAGCGAATACTATCAACAAATTATTGACTTTTCAAAAAAATAATATTATGAATATCTTCAAAAGAATTTTCAGGATAGGCCAGGCAGAGATACATGCCGCCGTAGAAAAGATGGAAGATCCCATTAAAATGACCGAACAGGGCCTGCGTGAATTGCGTGATGACCTGGCGAAAGCTACCGAGGCTTATGCCAAAGTAAAAGCCCTGGCCATCCGTACCGAAAATGAGCAGGAAGCCTGTCAGAAAGAATCGGCTGCCTATGCGGAAAAAGCCGTGCTCATTATGCAAAAAGCACAGAACGGCGATATAAGCCTGGAAAAAGGTGAGCAACTGGCAAGAGAAGCTTTATCTTTAAGACGTAAGTATGCGGCCGATGCCGAAGACCTGGGTCGCCAGGCCGCTACCCACCAGCAATCGGGAAAAGAGATGTTGAAAAACATCGAGATACTGAAAGAGAACCTGGTGAAATGGGAGAAGGAATTAAAAACCTTACGTGCCCGGGTAAAAGTGAGTAAAGCAACCCAGCAGGTAAATAAACAACTGGCGCAACTGGATAATAACGGCACCATTGCCATGCTGGAGCGTATGAAGGAAAAAGTAGAGGACCAGGAAGCGCTGGCAAAAGCTTATGGCGAAATAGCCCAGGAAAAAAATGACCTGAAGGAAGAACTGGATAACCTGCTGAAAGATGACAGCCTGTCGATAGAAAAAGACCTGGATGCCATTAAAGAAAAGCTGGGTATAGTTACCAAAACCGACGAATAACAATATGGCCGATTTTTTAAATTTTTTATTTCACCCGCTCTCCAATGCGATCATGACGATTCTTACAGGTATTACTGCCCTGTACTGGATATTTACTTTTATAGCGGGTGATTTTTTCGGGGATGTGGACGTTGATGTAGATGTGGATGCAGACGGTGGCGCCGATTATGATACCGATACCGAAGCTGATATCAAAGGCGAGGGAGCCGAAAAATCGTTCTTTGCCAAAGCAATGGAATACATCAATGTAGGCAAAGTGCCCTTTATGGTAGTATACAGCACGTTTAAATTCATTGCCTGGATACTGACACTGGTTTCATCTCTTGTATTAGGTGCGGCAAGCTGGGGCTGGCGATCAGCGCTCTTACTCATCCCGGTATTCATCATTACTTTTTTCATTACCCGGTTTGCAACAAAACCACTGGTAAAACTATATAAGATCATGGGTTATAACGGTGAAGACAAACACGATCTGCTGGGACGTGTTGCCAGAATGCGGTCTACCATTAACGGCGATAAAATTGGTGCGGCCGAGCTGGTGATCAACCGCGATGTGATACGCATAAATGTAAAAAGCAAAACAGGCGAAAGTATCCAGTATAATGCGGAAGTAATGATAGCGGCCGAATCGGCAGATAAACGGTACTACTATGTAGTGCCGGAAATAACGGTCAACAATGTTGTGTAAGTAAGATTTAATAAATAGTTAATCATTAAAACATACAGGTGAACAAATCTTTAACTATCATACCAAATAAAATTATTGTGTCGGCTGCATTACTACTATCGGCTGCGGTTGTGTCACTCACTGCATCGTTCGGTAATGCTATCCGGCATTTTGCAAAAACCATCAGGTATATCCTGAAAGTTTAATAGCGCAAACTTTTTAAGCACATTAGCCATTAACAACTTATTTTAACTACAATCAAATTTTTAAAAACAAACAACCTTAAACACTTATGGGCTCATTTTTCGATGCATTAGGAGGTATCACCTTATTAATTATTGGTGGCGTTATTTTCTTCATTGTTATTTTTCTTTTTGCCTTAGCCACTTTTTACAAAAAAATACCACAGGGTAAAGCCATTGTCCGTACCGGTGTTGGCGGTGGTAAAGTTGCCTTCAATAAAGGTATGTACGTTATCCCTATTTTACATAAAATGGAGATCATGGATATATCGGTAAAAAAACTCCAGATCGACCGGATGGAAAACGATGGCCTGATCTGTAAGGATAATATCCGTGCCGATATTAAAGTGGCTTTCTTTGTACGCGTTAATAAAAGTATTGATGATGTATTAAATGTTGCCCAGATCATTGGCTGCGAACGTGCCAGCGATGTGGAAACCCTGCGCAACCTGTTTGAAGCCAAATTCTCCGAGGCCTTAAAAACCGTTGGTAAAAAATTCGACTTTATTGAACTGTACGAAGCCCGCCGCGAATTCAGGACCGAGATCCTGGATATTATCGGTACCGACCTGAACGGGTATATCCTGGATGACTGTGCCATTGACTACCTGGAACAAACAGAAATAAGATTTTTAAGTGCGCAGAATATCCTGGACTCACAGGGTATTAAAAAGATCACGGAATTAACCGCAGAGCAAAACATTAAAGCCAACCTGATCAAAAGGGAAGAAGAAAAAACGATCAAAAAGCAAAATGTGGAAGCCCGTGAAGCTATCCTGGAATTAGACAGGCAGATGGCGGAGAAGGAAGAAAAACAAAAAAGAGAGATCGATAATATCAAGGCCCGTGAAGAGGCCGAGATCGTGAAAGTGAGAGAAGAGGAAAGACTGAAAGCCCAGACGGTTAAAATACAAACCGATGAATCCTTGGCGGTACAGGAAGAGAACAAACTGCGCCAGATCATTATTGCAGAAAAAAATAAACTGCGTACCGATGCGGTAGAAACCGAGCGTGTAGAAAAAGACCGTGAGCTGGAAAGAACAGAAAGAGAAAAGATCGTAACCCTGGCCCAGATTGAGAAAGAAAAAAATATTGAGGTAGAAAAGAAAAATATCCAGGATGTGATCCGCGAAAGAGTGAAACTGGAAAAAGGCGTGGTGGAAGAAAAACAGGGTGTAATGGATTTAGAAGCCTTCCGTGGTGTTGAACGTGATAAAACAGTAGGTATTACCGAAGCAAGCAGGCAGGCCGAAGAGAAATTGATCTATACCGTGAAAGCAGCAGAAGCAGAGAAAAAAGCGGCGGAAGAAAAAGCAAAACAATTGATCATCGATGCCGATGCTAAAAAAGAAGCAGCTGTGAAACAAGCGGAAGCCCGCAAAATTTTAGCGGAAGCCCAGGCCCGTGAGGAAGCAACGCTTGGTCTGTCAGAAGCGGAAGTAATGATCGCTAAGGCTGAAGCTACTGAAAGACAAGGCGTGATTGATGCCAATGTAATTGAAAAATTAGCGGAAGCAAAACGTAAAGAAGGCCTGGCCCAGGCTGAAGTAACCAAGGAAAAAGCCCTGGCAGAAGCTGCGGGTATTGAGGAGAAAGCGGAGGCTATGAAAAAACTGGATGCAGTAGGTAAGGATCACGAAGAGTTTAAACTGTTACTGCAGAAAGAAAAAGATATTGCCCTGGCGCAGATCAATATCCAGAAAGATATAGCCGATGCACAGGCAGATGTACTGGGCAGCGCCCTGAAATCGGCCAACATTGATATCGTAGGTGGTGAAACCATGTTCTTCCAGAATATTGTGAACCAGATATCCAATGCTAAAGGCTTTGACCGTTTGATCAACGAAAGTGAGAATGCCACGCAAATTAAAACGGCTTTACTGGGCGATGGCAGCAACAGCGGCGACCTGATGGAACGTATCAGGAACTTTGCAGAAAAATACAATGTTTCTACCAACGACTTAAAAAACCTGACCATCTCCAGCATTTTATTAAAAATGCAGCAGAATAGTTCCGATACCGACAGGCCTACTTTGTTAAACCTGGCAAATTTGGCAAGCAGTTTGGGACTATCCAATAAAAAACTGAACGGTTAATCTTACCGGGTACAATTTTTTAATAGCTAACAGCCTGTTGTCGTAAGACAACAGGCCCTATTATCACTATGGCAGAAACAGGACAGCAAATAACAACGGCATTGGATTCGGGTACTTACGAAATAATCAGGAGCAGGTTAAACGAGCAACGTGTGGAGCTGGTGCAACGTTTATCCAAGCTCAATACCGCCAGGAAAGAGATCTTCAACTCAACAGGCTTTGAACTCATTGCCAATCAGCGTATCACTACCGAGAACAACGGCGTGGCCAGAGGTATTATGGCTTTTGGTGAACTATGCATCTTTGGTTATAATGTACACTTTGGTTTGCGTGAATCCATCCGTTTAAGCGATGTGTTTAATATATACCGGTTTACCGATAATCATTTTGAACCGCAGCCGCTTACCCTGATAGAAGATGAGGGCTTTATTACGGACTTTACCAACCTGTACAAATATTACCGCGATTCCATCTTTGCCAAGTTCACCAAAACGGAGAACTACCTGTACATGATCTTCCAGACCAGCAAAAACCCGGATGACCGGAAAGCTTTTAAATGGCTGATCAAAAACAACAAACTGCATTATGTTGACGACCGGAGTATACATGAAGTAAAGAAAACAGCGCAGCACGATTTTGACTGGATCAAGACCGGTTTAGAGAACAGGAAATTAGGAAAGTACCCGCATATCTCCATTTTAGACAAGGTTTTTATTGAAACCATTGGTGGTGATATTACTTTTAAAATTGAGAATAATACAGATACAGGGAAAGGTATTTATGCTGAGCCGGTAAACAGCAAGGACCAGCAACTGGATGATGCGGAATATAACTATGCTGACTTAGGTAACCTGATCGCCTTGAAAATAAAACCCTACCAGGAAGATTACCGTACCTATATATTCAATGTGCGTACCAAAGAAGTGGTGCCCATTAAAATGTTACTGGATGCGGGTATTCTGTTACCCGATAACCAGGGTATTATTTTTCCCAACGGTTATTATTTACAAAATGGCATCAGTAAAATATTTGAATCAAATCTTACTGATCTTGATTTTATCCGCAGCATTGCTTCTCCTAATGGCGAGGATTTTCTATACATATTTTACCAGCGCCATAGCAATACCTATGTATTGATGTCGTATAACGTGATCATGCAACAGGTGGAAACACCCATTGTGTGTAATGGCTTTACCGTTTTTGATGATGGTAAACTGATCTACTTCCGTACCGAGAACGAAGCGGTACGTCACCACCAGGTACAGATATGGCAAACGCCTTATACCGCGGTATTGGTGGAGAATAAGGCCATGGCCGAAAATGTATTGTACAAGATCGGTAATAAGGATATTGTAAGCGCCATGTCCGAAAGCCAGGAAGTGATACAGTTGTTAAATAAGGAAGACTCTTATGAAGGCTTGTACGAGGATATTGTAAAAAAAACCGGCGATATCATTGATTCTTATTTCTGGATCAGGGACGCGGAGACCTTTGACTTATCTGCACCGCTTAACCAGATAAAAGATATTGCCAATACGGCTATTGATGAATTTGCCAAAGTACAAACCCAGCGTCAACATGCACGTGATGTATTGGCAGGCATGCAGCAGCGGGTAGACAACCTGGTGATCGATATTAAAAATGCGGTCATTACGGCCCTCGATCAGCTGGTTCAGTTATTGGCTACAACACGGCAAACCCAGGGTGCGGTGATCGACCTGCTGAATGTAAAATATATCGATACCAAAGCGGTTAATGCCTTACAGGAAGTATTGCAGCAATACAACCTGCAGTTATCACAGGATACCATCAATTACCTGTTAAGGGACGAAGCGTTGCAACCCTACGAAGAAAAAGTGGCGGTGCAGAAAGCGGCGGTAAAAAATGTGACCAAGGTAATTGATGCCCAGGTAATAGAAACAGCGGTAAAAGATATTGCTTCTGAACTGGAAGTGCTGATCGATATACTGAACAGTCTAAAAATTGAAGATACAACGCAAACCACCCGTATCATTGAAAAGATATCGGTGATATTTGCTTCCTTAAATGAAGTAAAAGCCGACCTCGCCCGTGCTATCACTTCATTACGCAGCAGTGAAGCAACAGGAGAGTTTCATGCGCAGCTTACCCTATTGGCGCAGAGTATCGTTATCTTCCTGGTCCTTTCCACCAGACCGGAAAAAATGCGAGGACTATCTTACCAAGATCAGTG
>CAYUMH010000118.1:0-14068 GCA_964445775.1 uncultured Terrimonas sp. | reverse complement strand
TTGTTTATCTCTGAATACTTTTGATAAGGAGGTATTGCGGATTCGCTGTGCAGTAGTGTAATCATTCATTATAAAACTAATGCCGATTGCTGCAGGGCGAATCTCGTCGTCTTGCGCAAAAACTGACTGCGCTAAGCAAGAAACTGCCAAAAACATGGCTAAAATCTTCTTCATAAGCTAATTAATGTTTGTGTTAAAATTCGGGGCAAAAATAAACGGTCTGCCCAACATCTGGAAATAAATTTATTATTAAGTATTTTGTACTGTAGCAACTAAAAAGACTATTTACCGGCATAATATTTTTCCCTGAGCCATTTATCCTCTCCATACACATCGTCGTAAAATACGATCCGGCCATCTTTATTAGCTTCGCAGGTAAAGTAGCGGATATAAACAGTAATTGGTTTTTTAACCGCAATACCTTTTTTCTCTTTGTTATTCAACCATTTAGCAACAGAATCTACACGGGTGAAGTTTTTTGCAGGTTGTACATAAGCACTATCCCAGTCCAATATCTGGTTCATTAAACCGCGCCATTCCTGTACCCGCACACAACCGTGGCTCATGGCCCGGTAGGCTTGCCCAAACAGGTAACGCTGGTTGGTATCGTGTAAATAAACAGCATATTTATTATTAAAATTAAATTTCAGCACACCCAGGGAGTTGGCATCCCCGCTACCCTGCACCACCCTGTATGGAATACCCTTGCTGTATTTGGACCAATCAACCGAAAAAGGATCTACCTCATCTCCTTTACCGTTTATAAGACTGAAGTTTTTCTTTGCCAGGTAACCCGGATTCTTTTTTAACTGCGGTAATATCTCTTTTACAATAATACTGGTAGGCACTGTCCATTGCGGATAAGTGATCATGTTGGTTATTTTGCTGGTCAGTACCGGTGTACGGGTTTTAGGTTTTCCGCAGATCACTTTTGAAGTCAGTCGCAGGGTATCATTATCCATTAACCGTAAACTAAAAGCAGGAATATTTACCCAGATATATTGCTCGGGAAGTTGTTCAGGTAATAATTTATACCGGTCGGCAGTAATGGCAATACGCATAAATTTTTCCTGGTCGTGCAGGTTCAGCATACGTATGGTTACTTCGCCGGCTTTACCATCTACCGCCAGGCCTGCTTCTTTCTGAAACTTTTTAATGCCATCCGCCAGGGTACTGCTATCTGCTTTTACACTATCCGCAGCAATATAACCTGCTTCGTATAAACGGGTCTGTAGCCGTGTAAAGAACATGGAAGAGTCCGCCCCTTTGGCCGAAGCCGGCACTTTTGTATATTTTTTAAACTCGGCGGTTTCCAAAAAATGGTGCAGGCCTTTCTTTAACTGTGCGTATGCTTTTAATTGCGGCTCCAATGCGGCAGCCCATGTAACCGGTGACTGTATTTGTAATAAGGCGGCCAGCTGCTGCTGGTAAAATGCAGGTGCAAGTACCGAGTCTTTCCGCAACGATACACTATCATTCGGTAACCGGCCCAGTTTTAAATCAGTTACCATCTGCATCACAGCATTGGTTAACAGTATATCAGTAGTAAACCAGAGATTGGCATCCTTGCTGTCAGTTTTACCAAGACTATCCGCAATGATCCTTGCCCGGTTGCCGGTAATGAATGTATCAAAATAATCTTCGGGGAATAAAGCAAAGTACCGGGCCTTGTTTATAAATGATGCCAGCGAATCGGCTACAGGAAGCCAGCGGCCATTTTTTGACCATACTGGCTGATGCCCGTTTGCTCCATATATTGTTGCTAATAATTCTTTGTTAGCAATAATAATACTATCCGCCACCTTGTTTTCACCGGAGCCTGTCCATTCGGAAAGATGTTGCTGTATTTTTTCCTGTAACTGTTCCGGGGTTGCAGCAATATCTTTTGTTTGGGTATTATCTGCACAGCTATAAAATGATGTTACTATACTAACACCCAATACGGTAAAAAGGATACGTTTGAATAAAAGCATGGTGGTATGTGTGATTTTCTCAATAAGTAGCGTCAATCGGGGAACATACAATCATTACCGGAACTATTACTGTAATGTTGCACATTATCGCCGGTTATCTACACAAGTTTATTTACTTTTAAGCTACATGAACAATAACAAAATAGATAATAAAGCTTGTTGCTGCAAATATATTGCGGTTGTTTTATTTTGTTTTTTATATTTTACTATTGATGCACAAACAACACTAAAAGTTGTCAGTAGCCGTAAAGAATACCAGCAACAGGTTAAACAGGACAGCTTGCATAACATGGTGTTATTACACCAGTTTGTTCCCGGTTTACAATACAACCTGCGTTATGCGACCACTAATAATTTCATGCACCGGTTAATGTACCCGGGAAATGTGGATTATACCTTTTTACGCTTACCGGCTGCCAGGGCATTGGATAGCGTACAACAAAGTTTAGCTAAACAGGGATTAGGCCTGAAAGTATTCGATGCCTACCGTCCGTATGCCGTAACCGTTAATTTCTGGGAGCTGGTAAAAGATGAACGTTATGTGGCTAATCCGGCCAAAGGCAGCGGACATAACCGGGGTTTGGCAGTTGACCTTACTATTATTAACCCTTCATCCGGTGAAGCATTAAATATGGGAACCGACTTTGATAATTTCAGTGATACTGCACACCATTCTTTTACGCATTTACCGGAGGATGTATTACGTAACCGCAACTTATTAAAAACAACGATGGAACGATATGGGTTTAAAGCCCTGGAGACCGAATGGTGGCATTATAGTTTTCCTAATAACAGGCAATACGATGTATTGGATATAAGTTTCCGGGAACTGAAAAAACTAAGCCGTAAAAATTAAGATTATTGCTGAAGAAACTTATCCGTTTTTTCCGCAGCGGTAATATCGGCATTGCTTCTTAACTGTATTTGAAAGTTCAATATCCATTCATTACAATTATGTTGTTGCAGGTATTCGTTCACATGGTGTACTACCTGCATCACTTCATCATAAGTACCTTCAATAACAGTGGCAAATGGTCCCACTTCATATTTAATACCCGATGCGCTAATTACAGCAATAGCTTCATCAACCCATAGATAAGGGTGTTTATCCTGTACAATAGGAACAATTTGTAAGGAAGCATTCACAAGGTGCTGGTGCATAAATAATAGCTGATTAAGTCAAATATAAAACCGGTTGAATCAACCTGTTTAGTTCAGGTTTTCCGTAGTAATTACCGCGTCTAAATTTAATGCGCCGTAAATATGCGGGAAGGTATCCTGCGTAGAGGGCGACCAGTCGTACACCAGGTTACTGGTTAATTTTTCCGTATCAATAGTAAGTTTAATAAGGTTGTTTTTCCCGGCAAAATACCGCTCCAGCACACCGGCCACCTGGTTTTCCTGGGCACAATGAATAAACCCTTCTTCTTTTAAAGAAGCGGCTTCATAGGCGCCATTCTCCCTTGCATGGTCCCATTCCGGTAAAGTGGTAATATGATATATAATTGGCATAACAATTCGTTTTATTTAATAATCAATGTGATATAATGGTTTTACACCCCAACCGGGGCAAACCAATTTAATAACAGTTTTCGGTAGTAATTGTTCACTAACCGATCACCGGTTTTATTTGCTGGTGTAACAACATCAGGTCAAGCAAAGCTACTGCTGTAGCCGCTTCTACAATAACCGGCGCCCGCAGGGCCACGCAGAGGTCATGCCGGCCTTTGATAGAGAAGGTTTCCTGCTGCCCCGTTTCCCAGTTCAGGCTAAACTGTTCTTTGGGGGTTGAAGCCGTAGGTTTTATAGCAAGGCGGTACACCAATTGATTACCGTTGGTTATACCACCAACGATTCCACCGGCATGATTGGTTGCTGTTTTACCTGTATTGTCAATAATAGCATCATTGTGTTGCGAACCATACATGGTTGCTGCTGCAAAGCCGCTTCCAAATTCAATACCTTTTACGGCAGGTATGGCAAAAGTTATATGAGCTATTTGCGATTCTACCGAATCAAAGAAAGGTTCCCCTAATCCAACCGGTAATCCGTCCACCGTACAGGTAACAATGCCTCCTACCGAGTCTTTTGCATCAATGGCGTTTTGTAAACCCTTTTCAAGGTCGGTTTCTCCACCTATTTCAGTAACAGCGGCCTGTATAGTAACGGCACTCATTATTTTTTTAGCAATGGCGCCGGCAGCCACCAGTCCCGTTGTTAACCGGGCACTAAAATGTCCGCCACCCCGGAAATCCTCATTACCGCCATATTTCTGGTGCGCTACCCAATCTGCATGCCCGGGACGGGGAAAGCTTCTTTGCTTTTCATAATCGCCACTGCGGGTATTATTGTTTTCAAATAAAATAGTGATAGGCGCTCCCGTGGTTTTACCATTAAACAACCCGCTCTTAAAAAAAGGATAATCCGCTTCCTGGCGGGGTGTAGTACCTTTTTGTTTACCACCTTTTCTGCGCTCCAGGTCGGGTAACAGGTCCTCTGCACTTAAGGCCAGGCCGGCCGGACAGCCGTCTATCACTATACCAACCGACTCGCCATGCGATTCACCAAAAATGTGCACCCTGAATATTCTGCCAAATGAGTTCATAAAAAAGTAAAAATTAAAAAGTAAAAAGGTAAAACAACAGTGCTGTTATGTTACCAGCGTTCATCCTTTGATCAGCTTTTGTTGTGTCACTCACTGCATCGTCCGTAACACTACTCAACAGGTTAGACATAACAAACATAATTGGCAAATAACACGCTCTTACAAATTGCCGGTTGCTTTTTCTGCAACCATTTAAACAAATTTTATCTTTTTCTCTCCTGTATCCACCAGCGCTCCTAATTGTTGCAGGTGTTCGTAAAAATCGGGATAAGATTTATTAATCGCATCTGCCTCTTCAATACTTGTTTCCCCGTTTGCTTTTAATGCCGCTACGGCACAGGCCATAGCAATACGGTGATCATGATGCGAATGTACAACAGCTCCTTTTAATCCGTTGCCGCCATGTATCACCATTATGTCATCTTTTAATTCAATCAGTACTCCCATTTTCCCAAACTCTTCCTGTAAAGTAATACCCCGGTTACTTTCTTTATGCGCCAAACGGCTTACCCCTTTGATGCTGGTCTGGCCTTCGCAATAAGCTGCCAGGGCTACCAGTGGTGGAAAGAGATCAGGACAGTCGGTTGCATCAAACTCAAACGCTTTCAACTGACCGGGATGTATGACTATCTGTTTTGCTTCAATGGCAATACCGCTGTTACAATCTATTAGAGCCTGTAAAATAGCTTTATCAGCCTGTGTTGATACAGGACTTAAACCTCTCACCGTAATCGGCCCTGCAATGGCACCGGCTACCAGTAAAAATGCGCCGCCGCTCCAATCTCCTTCTACAGTGTAGGCACGGCTGGCGTTTTGCACTGTCGGTTCCTGTTTGGTAAATACAAATTCACGATGCTCTTTATTTTCCGGAACCGGCAGGCCGAACTGCTGCATTACGTCCAGGGTAAGATCTATATAAGGTTTGCTTTTCAGATCATTCACCGTAATGGTTACGGTTTCATTTGCCACTGTACCGGCTTGTTGAACCGAAGCCGCATAAGCAAGTAATAACCCGGTTAAGAATTGTGAACTCAACGACCCGTCCACTTCAATATTGGCAGGCACCAGGGGACCTTGTACCGCCATGGGTAGTTTACCGTCGTTACTAACGATATTCACTGCAAGTTGAGGCAGTATTTCGTCAAAGAAATTCATGGGACGTGTTACCAGGCTGCCTTCACCGGTAATAGTAACTTTTTCATTACTCAGCGCTACCAGCGGGGTAAACATCCTGATACTTAAACCCGATTCACCGCAGTTTATTTCCGGTGCTACCGGTTTAACCCCGTTGCTGGTAATAACAAGGGTCTCCCCGTTTTCAGTAACCTCAGCACCTAATCGTTTAATAATATCTAAGGCTGCCTTATCATCATTACTATGCCCGGGGTTATAAATAGTACTCTCCCCTTTTGCTACCAATGCCGCTGCACAAGCCCTTTGCATAGAGCTTTTTGATGCCGCCGCCCGGATATTTCCTGACAATCCCGAAGGTTGTATCGTTACTTTCATCTTGTTTACTTAATCTGATTATAATGATTATAAGGCCATGATTATTTCCTGCAGATCGGTGAGCGGAATATTTTTTACTACGCCTTTACCAATTTTATCCAGCAACACATAATTCATGGTTGTTCTTTCCCGTTTTTTATCGTGCTTTAATACCTCCAGCGCTTTTTGTTTATCAAATTCGGCATAAGTAGGCAGGTTGTATTTTTCCAATAACTGTACTACTTTCTCCGTTTGTTTAAAGCCGGTTAATTGTTCAGAAATATGACAGGCATAGGTCATACCAATGGATACGGCCTGCCCATGCGATAACTCATACTGGTTTTCAAGCGCATGCCCCAAAGTATGTCCAAAGTTCAGCAGCTTCCTGTCACCTGTTTCAAATTCATCCTGTTGTACCACTTTGGTTTTAATCAGGGCATTTCTTTGTACCAGTGCACATATTTCTTTCTTTTTACCCTGGTAGGTACGGAATGAATGTTGTTCCAGTTGTTTAAACATGGTCGCATCTTTAATACAGGCATGTTTAATAATTTCGGCAAAACCATTTTCCCATTCCGCTTGCGGCAGGGTATTCAGGAACTGCATATCATGTAATAAAAAATCAGGCTGGCGGATAATGCCCACCAGGTTTTTATATACACCAACATCAATCCCGTTTTTACCACCAATTGAAGCATCAACCAGGGCCAGTAAAGAAGTAGGTACAAAGCCAAACCGGATACCACGCATATACACTGCAGCTACATAACCAGTAATATCAGTGATCACACCCCCGCCTACACCTACTAAGGTTGTTTTGCGGTCGGCTTCCATACTTATCAGTTCGTCAATAACAGCATCTACCGTTTGCTGCACTTTATACTCTTCGCCGGCTTTTAATACAATGGTATTCCAGCCTTTGAATCTTTTTTCGTGCAAAGCATAAATATGTTCATCTGTTATTAAAACGGTATGTTTTATATCCACAATATGTTTCAGGGCTGCAAATCCGGCCGCGAAATAGTATTGTACCGTAGCATTACTGAATGTAAATTTTTGCGCTTTTAATGGCCTGGTTACCGCTTTACTCATGTTTGCTGGTTATTGGTTACCCTTAGTAAAAGACTAAAGCTAACATAAATTAAAGATTATTATTTACCGCGCCGGCAATTACTGCCCAACCGGTAATACCCGTCGCAAATGCACAATAGTATTACCGGACGATGCAGTGTGCGACGCAACCAACCGCCCCTCTGGGGCCGGGGGCATAGCAGTACTACTGCCGGCTACATAAAAAACTAAGCGTCCATTACTTTTTTCTGGTGGTTGATACTTTCCATGTGTACCGCATCAAAGTATTTGGTAATAAACTCACGGCTTAATCCTAATTTTTCGCCATTATCAGCCACACGCTCCAATATTTCGTTCCAGCGGTTGGTTTGTAAAATGGTAATATTGTTTTCTTTTTTATAAGCGCCTATCTTATCTGCAATTTTCATACGCTGGCTCAGTATCTGCATCAGCTCATCATCCAGGTGATTGATCTGCTGGCGTAAGGTTTCCAATGCAGCATGGTACTCCTCAGAATTAATATCTTCTTTACGCCAGATGATCTCATCTAACATTTCCTTTAAACGCTCCGGTGTTACCTGTTGTTTGGCATCACTCCAGGCATTATCCGGGTCAATATGACTTTCAATCATCAGGCCGTCAAAGTCAAGGTCAATTGCTTTTTGCGCGGTGCTGAATAAAATATCGCGACGTCCGCAGATATGCGAAGGGTCATTAATGATAGGCAACTCCAGGTTACGGCGTTTCATTTCAATAGCCAGGTGCCACATGGGCGCATTACGGTATTCGCTGTTACCATAAGAAGAAAAACCACGGTGGATCAAACCAATTTGTTTCACCCCTGCACGGGCCACACGCTCTACCGCGCCACTCCATAATTCCAGGTCGGGGTTGATAGGGTTTTTTATTAAAACCGGAACATCCACACCACGTAAAGCATCAGCTACTTCCTGCACGCTGAAAGGGTTAACCGTAGTACGGGCACCGATCCATAATACATCCACATCAAAAGTAAGTGCATCCTGTACCTGTTTGGCGGTAGCTACTTCCACAGCAGTAGGTAAGCCGGTCAGTTCTTTTGCTTTTTGTAACCAGGGTAAACCTTTGGCGCCAATGCCTTCAAACATACCTGGTTTGGTACGTGGTTTCCAGATACCGGCACGTAACATATTCACCTTACCCGTTGCCGCTAAACGTTGTGCGGTGCCTACTAATTGTTCTTCTGTTTCAGCACTGCAGGGTCCACTGATAATAAGTGGTCTTTTAGCCCATGCATCCTGTACTGCTTGTTTTGCTGATTGCGCTGCTGCTTGCATTGTATTTGTTTTTGGAGTTGTTTGTTTATTAATTTATTTATTTTAAAATCCTTTTTATCTGGTTAGCCTGTTCAATTAAATTTTTCAGGTCTGTATCTTTTTGCTCAACAATCAATTGTTTAAACTTTTCCAGCTGGGCAATATGTTCGGTCAATACATCCAGGATATTATCCCTGTTTTGTAAAAAGATAGGCGTCCACATGGCCGGGCTGCTTTTGGCCAGCCTCACCGTACTTTCAAAACCTGCGGAAGCCAGTTCAAAAATGGCATTGTCCTCTTTTTCTTTTTCCAATACGGTATTGGCCAATGCAAATGAAGTGATATGGGATATATGACTTACATAGGCAGCATGTACATCGTGCGCATAGGCTTCCATTTCCAACAAGCGCATACCGATTTTAGTGTACATGTTTTTCACCCATGCCAATGCATCCGGATCAGAAGCTTCGGCATTACAAATAATCACCGCTTTATCGGCATAGGCGCCACGCACCGCTGCCTGTGGACCGCTGTATTCGGTACCCCACATGGGATGCGTGGCTACATATCTCCCCCTTTTGGGATGGTTTTGTACGGCGGCTATTAACTGCGCCTTGGTTGATCCTAAGTCTACTACTATCTGGGTGGTTATCTTATTCAGTACTTCCGGTAAAAAGTTCACCATTTTATCTACCGGTATCGATAATATAATTACTTCCGCTTCCTGTATGGCTTCATCCAATGGCAAACTTTCATCTACCAGCTCCAGCTCCACCGCTTTACGGGCATGCGCTTCATTGGCATCAACACCAATGAGCTTGGATGATAATTTTTTTTCGTGCAATTGCAGGGCCAGCGATCCGCCCATAAGGCCCACACCCACTATCGCTATTTTCTTTCTCTGGCCTATCATACTATTGTTTGTTTAACGCGATTAATTGCCTCCTCCAGTTTCTCTACCGGTGAGCAAAGGCTTACTCTTATAAAATCATTTCCTGCCGATCCGAATATACCGCCGGGTGTAATGAATACATTGGCATTGTATAAAATTGTATCCGTTACATGACCACCGTTACCCAGTTCATGCTCATTTGCCCCTACATTTACCGGTTTAGCCCAGATAAACATGCCTGCCTGGTTGGGCGCAATGCTACAGCCGATCAGTTGTAACAGTTCTTCAGCCTTGGCCCGTCGTTCGGCATAAATTTTATTTACCTCATCGTACCATTGTTGCTCAAGGCTTAATGCTTTGGCCGCCGCTAATTGTAAGGGCAGGTACATGCCACTGTCCATATTACTTTTAAAGCGCAGTACTTCGTCAATACGCTCTTTACTGCCACATAACATGCCTACCCGCCAGCCCGCCATATTATGACTTTTGCTTAAGGAGTTCAACTCCAGCGTAACGGCTTTTGCACCTTCCACACTTAAAATACTGATGGGGTTATCATTCAGTATAAAACTATACGGGTTATCATGAATAATGAGTAATTGGTGTTTTACAGCAAAAGCCACCAGTTTTTCAAACAGGGCTACCGAAGCCTGCTGACCCGTTGGCATTTGCGGGTAATTCACAAAAATGGCCCGGTATACTTTCGTATTGTTATTATCAGCTTCAACCAATAATTTTTCTATGGCATCAAAATCAGGCTCATAATTATTCTGTTCCAGCAACGCATAGTACACTGGTTCTGCCCCTGATAATTTTACAGCGCTGGAATAAGTTGGGTATCCCGGGTTGGGGACCAATACTTTCACACCCGGCTCAAAATAGGTCATGCAAATATGCATGATACCTTCCTTGCTGCCGATCAACGGCAATACTTCCGTATCCGCATCCAGCGAAACATTGTACCATTTTTTATACCAGTTACTCATGGCATTACGTAACACCGGCGATCCTTTATAGGACTGGTAACCGTGTACATTTGCTTTCAAACTCTCTTCCTGCAACACTTTCACCACATCGGGGTGCGGCGGCAGGTCGGGACTGCCAATGCCCAGGTTAATAATATTTTTACCTTCTTTGTTCAGTCCGTCTATCTCTCTTAATTTTTTCGAGAAATAGTATTCCCCAATCCCTTCTAATCTTTTTGCTGTTTGCATCTTCTTTTTATTACAAGTATTTTTTCTTTTGTTATGAACGACAGTACTACTATCAGCTGCTGTTGCGATAGTCCCAACAGTAATTGTTGTGGATCGCACTCTTGTACTGTATCTCCATACTCAACTATTCATCTTTCTCATCAGCACATTAGCAAATTATCAAATCAGCTAATTACTTCCACACTCCTTTTTTATACACGCCGTACACTTTCACATGCTCTGTCAACGGTTTAATAGCTTCTATTACCTTATGCAGTATATCTACATTGATAAACTCCATATCTGCATGAAAACTGTATTTAAAATCTGTACCGGGTATGGGAAAGCTCTGCAGCTTGCTCAGGTTAATATCCATATCGGCAATCTTATTCAGCACTTTGGATAAACTGCCTTTTGAGTTATCGGTATGAAAATATACGGATGCTTTATTTGCTTCTTCCACCGGTTGTGCTATATCGGCACGCTGTAATATTAAAAACCGGGTATAGTTATTTTTCAGGGTGTGAATATTAGGGGCTATTACATCCAGGTCGTATAACTCTGCCGCCAGCTTGCTGGCAATGGCTGCAATGGATTTGCTTTTATGCTGGTGAATATGTTTAGCGCTTAATGCCGTATCATCGGTTTCTACCAGTTTCCATTTATGGTTATCTAAAAAACCGTAACACTGTTGTAAGGCCATGGTATGCGAGTGCACTTCTTTAATATCCTCCAGTTGTACACCACGGTTCACCAGCAGGTTTTGTTTAATTTGTAAGTACACCTCTCCTACCACCTGCAGATCTGACTTAAGCAATAGATTATAGTTAGGTAAAATGCTGCCGGCAATAGAGTTTTCAATGGCCATTACGCCGCCATCGCTTTCCTTTTTATTGGCGGCCAGGCTTACCGATTCGCGGAAGGTAGCACAGGGCAATACTTCCACCTGTTTACCAAAAAACACGCGGGCAGCCACCTGGTGAAAACTACCTTCATAACCTTGTATTGATACTCTTGTTGCCATATACATTCAAAAAAAAAGTCCCGGCCTTATCAGCCGGGACTCTTGTATTTATTCGTTTATTTATTTACTAAACTTAGTACAAAACATTCCCGGCCCTCGTTCTAAAAAAGAAGAAGTAATAAAAACTAAAACCAAAGAATGTATTGTTTGCTGTCATTGCGCAACAAATATAATCATCTAAATGAAAGAAAAAAATTTATTCTCGCGTTCTTCTACGGCCGCCAGCACCACTGTCAGCGTCGTTCATTCTTATTTTACGGCCTTTAAAGTTCTTACCGTCTAACGCTTTAATCATCTTGTTGGCAGATGGACCGGCTTCTACTTCCACCCAGCTATTCATCTCTTTCATATCAATACGGCCTAACGCATCTTTACGTAAATCGCTCATATCTAAAATGAATTGTAAAAAGCTGGCTTTATAAAAACCATCCTTGGTACCCAGGTTAACAAACAGTCGTTGGTAAGCACCGCCGCTGGTTCTTCTGGCACCGGCACTACTACGGCCGGCTTCGCCTTGTCCTCCTTTACGATCCAGTTCACGGCTTCCACGTTCACGCCTGTCTTCCCGTACATTTAAGTCGGTCGCGTTTTCATAGTATTTCAAAAAGCGGTCAAACTCCAATGCGGCAACACGCTGTAAAATTTCTTCTTTGGTAACCTCGGCAAATTTTTCCTGTAAGGCAGGTATATAAGCTTCGTACTCATTACTGGAAATATCGGCTGATAATAACTTATCGGTGAAATGGAAAAATTGTTTACGGCAAACATCTTTTCCACTCGGAATATCCATTTTGGAAAAACGTGTATTCACCATTTTTTCTATCTGGCGTAAACGGTATAATTCACGTGGTGTAACAATAGACAGCGATACCCCGTCACGACCGGCACGACCTGTACGGCCGCTACGGTGTGTATACACTTCGGTATCATCCGGTAACTCGTAGTTGATCACGTGCGTGATGCCTTGTACGTCAATACCACGGGCGGCCACATCGGTAGCAATCAGTAACTGGATGCTTTTTTCACGGAAACGTCCCATTACTTTATCACGCTGTGCCTGGGTAAGGTCGCCATGTAAAGCTTCTATATCATATCCTTCACGTATCAGGCGCTCGGTAATTTCCTGTGCGTCAGCTTTGGTACGGGTAAATATAATACCGTAGATACCGGGGTTAAAGTCAATGATACGTTTCAGGGTTTCGTATCGGTTAATGTGTTGGGTTGAATAATACTGGTGATCGATATTGGCATTGCCCGAATTCACCTTACCTACCGTAACCTCGAAAGGCTGGGTCATATACCGCTTGCTTACCTTTTTAATTTCCTGCGGCATGGTAGCACTGAATAACCAGATGCTCTGACGGTTAGGCGTATTTTGTAAAATAAACTCAATATCATCCTTAAAGCCCATGTTCAGCATTTCATCGGCCTCGTCTAATATTACATAATGTATTTTTTCCAGGTTAATAGCCTTACGTTCAATAAGGTCAATTAAACGGCCGGGAGTAGCTACTACAATATGGCTACCTCGTTTTAATTCACGAATTTGTTCGCCGATAGAAGCTCCACCATAAACGGCTGTTACATGAATACCTTTTGTTTTCTTCTTAAAAGCATCTAAGTCATTGGCTATCTGCAAACAAAGTTCGCGGGTAGGGCAAATGATCAATGCCTGGGGATGACGCTCAGCAGCGTCTAATAATTGTAATACAGGCAAACCAAAAGCGGCCGTTTTACCGGTTCCGGTTTGTGCTAATCCTATAAAATCTTTTGTTCCTTGTAATAATACAGGTATAGCTTGTTCCTGTATGGGGGTGGGTTGTACAAACCCAAGTGCACTGATGGACTCAAGTAGTCCTTCTTGAACACCTAATGATTCAAATGTAGTCACAGATCTATTTTATTAATTGAAGGCGCAAAGGTAAACTAATTTAAGGGGGTTTGGGGTTTTATTTTACCAAAGCGGCCGGATATGGGATAATGAATTAAGAATTAAGGGGATATAAACGGGGGCGGAAAGCTGAAAGCGGAAGGCTGAAGGCGGAAGGTGTAAGGTATAGGGAGTAAGGGAAAAGCCGGAAAAAGCCTTGATGTCGCACTTACCGCTATCATTTACAGCCCTTTATAAACCGCAAAAGCCATTCCTGGGGAATGGCTCTTAACGATTGCTTGCCTAAAATTATTTAACAGCTGGAGAATCAACTTTAACAGCTGGAGAGTCAAGTTTAACTGCAGGAGAATCTGGAACTGCAGGAGGAGCTACGATTGGAGAATCAACTTTAACTTCTGGAGTGTCAGAAGTTTTAGTTCCTTCTGCTTCGTTGTTACAAGCTACAAAACCTAAGCTAGCTACTGCTAATACGATGAAAAGCTTTTTCATTAGTGACGTTTTTAATTTAGTTTTTTGAAATATTTCTGATGTTAATACGATTATGAAAAAAAGGTAACCCGTTTTTTTAAAATAATTTTTCTTTGCTGCGAAAGGGTTAAAAAAAAAAAAAAAAAGTATTAAAACTGTAGGTGTGAA
>CAYUMH010000117.1:0-14290 GCA_964445775.1 uncultured Terrimonas sp. | reverse complement strand
CCCACCGACACTTCACTGCCGGTGCCCGCCGTCGTCGGCACTGCAACCAGCGGCATTGATCACATCGATATCCCCTCTCCAGGAAGTAAAAACCAATGGTTTGGTGGCATCAAAGCTATCACCGGCAGCCGTATAAGGAATATTGAGGGCAATAGCCCAGGCTTCCAGTTGCTGGCGGGTTTCTCCGTCACCCACAATAAAAGCACGCACTTTTTTACCGGTATTTTGTAAAACATGGCTTAATCCTTTCAGAAACACTTCATGGTTCTTTACAGGTACCAGTCTGCCGGTAATGCCAATCGCAATTTCATCATCGGCCACCTGGAATTCACTCCTGAACCGGTATCTTTTTTCGTCCTGGTCCAGGGTAAAGCGGTCCAGTTCAAAGCCCAGCGGAATGATCCTGAACTTTTTTTCCCTGGCGATCTTAAAATCGAGCGCCAGCTCTTTTTTCTGTTGTTCGCTGATGGCCACTATTGCATTGGCTTTGGTGGCCAGGTATCTTTCCGTATTAATAATTAACCTTGTCTTGGTTTTGCTGAAATAGGAGTGAAATACATGCCCGTGAAAAGTGTGTACTATAACGGGCACTTTACAGCTGGCAGCTGCCAGCCGGCCGATCAGTCCGGGTTTTGCCGCATGGGTATGTACAATATCGGGTTTAAACTGTTTAATGAGCTTTTTAATACGGTTATAGGCGGCAACATCATTTTTGGCCGATACGGAGCGGCCCATTTCGGAAACCAGCACCGGTTCAATATTCATAGCATGGGCGAGGGCCGAGGCGTCTTTTTCGTGATCTTCCTTTTCACCGGCAACCAGCATGGTCTCATAACCAGGTGACAGGTATTTAGTCAGATTTAGCACGTTAAGGGTGGGACCACCAATTACAATGCGGTTATGTATACGTAAAATACGGGGCATGCTATTTTATAGATTACTTATTACTTAAATGTTCCTAATATTGCCAAAATAATAATGCCTTAGTGACGGAATACATTACCTTATTAGATTATGCACTTTTACCATTTGTGCTGGCAATTGTTTATGGAATTGCCTACAAATATCGGAATAAGCACTATCCGCCTAATCATCCCTGGCGTAAATATTTTATACCGGGTTTAACGGTGAAGATATTGGGGGCCTTATTTATTTCCATGGTGTATGTGTATTATTATGAAGGAGGTGATACTGTTAACTATTTTTCACAGGCCCAGGTAATAAACAAGTCTGCCGGCGATTCACTGGTAAAGTGGTTTAATCTGGTGTTACATATCCCCGATACTTCTAACCCTGCCTATTATGACTATATCACTCAAATGTATTGGTATGATGATATTGGTAGTTATATTGTTTGTTCTGTAGCAGCTGTCTTAAGCATCTTTATGTTTAGTACATTTTTACCAACAGCAGTATTATTTGCTGCTATTTGTTTTACAGGTATCTGGGCTTTATTCAGAACATTTGCCCGTTTATACCCGGGATTGGTTCATCCAATTGCTATTGTTGTTTTATTTATACCCAGCACATTTGTGTGGGGGTCCGGGATCTTTAAGGATACGCTTTGTATGTTTGGATTGGGTTGGTTTACCTATAGTATATTCAGGATGTTAATTAAAAAAGATTTTTCTTTTTCTAACATAATTGTGGCCGTTGCGAGTGTGTTATTGATAGTATATGTCAAAATATATATTATCATGGCTTTTTTGCCTGCTGTAGGCTTATGGGTGTTATCAATATATACCAGTAGGATAAAAACCAGGCCCCTAAGGATTATTACCCGGGTGTTGGCTATATCAATAGTTGTTGCTATCAGTTTATTGTTAATGCGGGGTTTGGGAGAAGATGTTTTAGGGAAATATTCTCTGGATAATATTGAAAACACCGCTAGTGTAACAAGAAACTGGATATCCTATGCATCTGGTGATGAAGGGTCAACTTATACTTTAGGTGAATTCGATTCGAATATCGGAAGCATGTTAGGTAAGTTCCCCCTGGCAGTGAATGTAACTTTTTTCAGACCCTATATCTGGGAGGCCGGAAAGCCCATTGTTTTTCTTTCTGCGCTTGAAGCCCTCATTTTCTTATTTATTACTTTAAGATTGCTATTTACGGTTGGAATCAAGAAGATTTTCAAAACAATCAGTACAGATTCTACAGTTCAGTTCTGCCTGGTTTTTTCTCTCATATTTGCCTTTGCTGTGGGGATTACCAGTTATAATTTTGGTGCATTGTCGCGATATAAAATACCTTGTTTATCTTTCTATGTATTGTTTGTTACGTTAACCTATTATAAAAATGTTACTACTGGCAAACGGTTGTTTCTGTTTTTATAGTAATTTTTCAGGTATAACTGCTGAGAATAGAAAAACGCTTTCTTTTACAGTCTGACCTTCTTTATATGTTTATGCCTGCAATATTGCAGGCATAAACAATTCTTTACTGATCGTAATCAGATATTTTTCGACGTAGCTATTACAAAATCATTAAGACGTTATAAAAGCGCTTTATGTTTAGTCTAAATAACCCTTATAATAATTCTCCAGGTATTCTTGCAAACAAACCTTCCAGTCTCTCATTATATTCACGCCACGTAAATCAAGTTTTTTATCCAATAATCTTTCTGAAGGTGGCCTGGCGGCAAAATAGGTATCTTTAAAATAGTCAGAATTTACTGCAGTAACTTTTACATCATCGCTCAGGTTCAACATTTTTACCAATTCCTGCGCTACTTCGAACCTGCCGGTGATACCACCACATACCATATTATACAAACCCCAATATTCTTTTTGGATCAGGAGTTTAACATTGTTAGCAAAATCATGGGTATAAGTTGGGGTGCCTAACTTGTCGTCAACCACAAACAATTCTTTTTGACCATTTTTAATTTGGGACATCAGTTTCTGTATAAACTTTTTGTCCTTTTTAGGACCAGCTCCCATCATCCACCCGGCACGGCAAACCAGGTATCGCTTACAATTTTCCTTTACAAATAATTCGCCGGCATATTTGCTGCGTGCATAATGTCCCAGCGGATTGGGTAAGTCCCAGTCATCATAAACGTCTTTGCTTCCGTCAAATATACCGGCAGTACAGATATATAATAATGGAATATCTAACTCATTGGCCAGGTATACGGCATTTTCTACAGCAAGCGTATTGGTTCGATAGGTTTCATCGATGTTTTGTTCGCAATATTCTAAGCTTGTAAAAGCGCCAATATGGAACAGATAGTCTGGTTTAAATTCTAAAACATCTTTTTTGTAAGCCTCATAATCTCTGAAATCCATGTACGAAAGCCATGGTTCGTTTACATCAATATCCGTACATTTTATATCATATTCATCCTTGAATTTCATATAAAATGCTTCGCCTAGCATGCCTCCTACACCGGCCATGTAGATTCTTTTTTTTGTACTCATATTTGTTGAATTAACTGGTAATTGTTTTAAATGCGTTTAAATATTTGGGCAAATTTGCTTCTGTTGAATATTGCTCTATTATTCGTTTGCGTCCCATCTCTCCCATTTTTTTTCTTAACTCAAAGTTATCAATAAGTTGCTTTAGCTTCTCCGTCCATTCATCTTGTTCCAATGCCATAAATCCTTGTACTCCATCTTCCATTATCCTGAAGTTTGTACCGAATCTTGTGGCAACGAATGGAATTCCTATTGCCATATAAGTTAAGGCTTTTAAGCTACTTTTTCCCAAACTCCATTCGTTGGCCGGGATAGGGTATAGACCAATATCAAAAGTATGTAAATCCCGGATTTCTGTGTCAGCGCTCCAATCGATATATTCAGTAGGTACGCCTTCCATTTGATAGTATTTATTGGCAATAACTTTTAAGATGAATTTGCGTTCTTGTGTGAGTTTGTATAAAGCCGGTTGAATAAGATCCAGGAATGGGAGTGTGCTATGCGTTCCGGTCCATCCAATAATTACCGGGTTACCTGAGACTGTTTTTACAGCGGTAGTAAATCTTGAGGTGTCAAATGTTGAAGAAATATCTACCACATTTTTATACCTATTGAGATCCAGGGCAATTTCTTCAAGTTTAGGCGTACAAACAATAACGTACCTGGCATGCTTCATTAACACTATTGGTTTTTTGGTGCCTTTAAGTTTTTGAACAAAACTTTGTTTCTCATGACCCGAACCTGTTTTA
The DNA here is from genome assembly GCA_964445775.1 of uncultured Terrimonas sp. Classification (GTDB taxonomy): domain Bacteria; phylum Bacteroidota; class Bacteroidia; order Chitinophagales; family Chitinophagaceae; genus Terrimonas. The sequence continues at coordinate 10,122 of CAYUMH010000117.1, read as the reverse complement.
AATAACATATCGTCAATGTCATAAATCAGTTTCCCACCAAAAAAACTAAAAAGTCGTTCGAATAAGGGAGGGCCTAAAGGAGTGATCCATAAGTTAACAAAAATTACATCATAAAAAGGAGCCCGGAATAAATCAAAAGTTCTGCGCAAATAACCTATTATAACCCAGAATAATTTTTCTATTGTATTGCCGGGTTTATAAATGATTTTCCAAAACCTGCGGGTTTGAAAATTCGAAATAGTAAACTTATATCCAGCTTGCTCTAACCCGGGTATATATTGCTCATATTTTAACCTTTGTGTAGCTGCGGTTCCACGAGGACTGGGGCAAAGAATTAAAACTTTTTTCTTCCTGTTTTGCATATTAATAATCTAAATCTATTTACTGTCTTACTATAAATGGAAAATACCGGTCACACTGTAATAAGTTCTAGCAGGAAAGTTCCTGATAAATGTCAGCATATTGCTCAACTCCCTTTGTTAAGGAGAAGTAGCTTAATGCTCCCGACCGGATGCTTTCAGCTTCAAAAGAGTCGTGAGCCCTCATTTTATTAATCCCTTTACTGTATTCGGACGATGTAAAATTGTCAATTGCGTAACCCGAATGGTACTGGTGAATGATTAAATCTGTATCGCCAACATTACTATTACAGAGTACAGGTTTGCCCATTGACATGATCTCACCCTGTTTTGTTGGGGAGGATGCCTTTTTGGAGTAAGAAGGCTTTATGAAAAAAATTGAATAGTCGCATAGAGCAATAAAAGCGGGCATTTCATTCCTTTTAGCTGATACAATTCTCAGGTTATTATCTGGTATATTCAAAGACCTCGAAACCTTAAATATTGAATCGGGTGAATCGGGTGTTACAAAAAGAAAAATTGTCTCCGGATTGTTTTGTAATAGTTGTTTATAATAATTGAGCATTTCGGCTAGCAGATACCAGGTTCCTATTGATCCGTAATAGGCAATGATATTATGCCGGCTTTCTATCTGTAATTTTTCTTTTAGTATTGTAATATCCTGGCGGCTAATTTTGGAGGGGTTGAAATGTGCTGTATCGACACAACAGGGTATAACTGTTATCGGAATATCGGTTGAGCTAAATTGAGGCCAGCTCAGGATTTCTTTTTTCGCATTATGGGTTAATGAAATCGTATGGTCAGCATTAGTTAAAAATGCAATTTCCATCTTTTTAAAATAATTGTAAATCTTTTTGTATAAATAATTTGTTTGTGGCCATAAGCCTCCATCTACCCTTTCGTCAGCCCACAGTCCACGCATATCAAAAACAAATTTTGTCCCATATTTTTTCTTTATAGATAGCCCTACCAGTGCGGCTATGTAACTTCTGCAATGGACAATAACGAATTTATTTTTTTTGTGTAAGCTAACGGCAAGGCTTTTCATTCGCCTTATATCATTTATTGTGGATAAAACAGGGGGATTTTTAGTATAAGTCAATGGATGCCATTCGATATTATTTTTTTGACAAATTTCTTCAATGATAGATTTATCAGTAGCATATCTTTCCTTTTTTTCAAAACTAATGAGCGTGAATTTATATCCATGTTGTATTAGTCCCTTTATATATGGTAAAACCTGTGATTGTCCTAAGGGGTCAGTCATGCCATCGTAAGAAATATATAATACAGGTTTAGAATTCATAAATTTAATTATTTGACCAGTTGGGTGCAAAAGTTAACAAACTGGCAGGTTTGATCAGTACAGGGAATTGTAAACAAGCGTTCTTAAATAATATCAGTTTACTTATGCGCGATAAAGGGAGAGATACTTTTTGCTATTGTATTCTCAATATATATACACATAACATGCTTAACTTTTTCAATAACTGTGATGTTTTTTAACTTTTTATCCATTTATATAATTTATAAATAGGTTGTAATATCTTGTCTGCGTTCGGGTAGTCTTTATACGATTTTGCAGGACGGCGGATTATTGCTTTCAGTGAGTGCGCATCAATATCTAATTTGGCTGCCACATAAGTCAGATCTTCTTCTATAGTAGCGGGATCATATGGAAATTTTTGTAAAGCATTCAATGCATCTTCCCTGGACATTTGACCGCTACAAATCATACTTGAGTAAGTAGCTCTCCTGTAATCTAAAGCAAACTTAGCCGGTAGAAGGTAGGCTTGCACAAATTTGGTAAAATAGGATTCATGATGTTTACCCCCGTATTGTCTCCAGTTGAGCTTATCTTTTAGTAATTCTATCGCCTGGCGCTTTTCGAAATTAAAAAAGTTTATAACATAAGCCATTTTAATCCCCTTGAATACTTTATAATATACTTCTTCCCAAAAACCAAAATGGGGAAAATTTTTTAACTTGGGGTTCCCGAAAATCCTGTTTACACCGGTAAGATATTTCTTGTCTTTATGGTTATAATGCCAATGGGCAGGTAAGATACCTTCTGTGGAAAGGTTGCCTCCGCCAATAATATACTTCACATTATATTTTGCAGCCACTTTATGCAGGCATCCGGAAATAGCTATATCGGTTGGTGTTTCCGCTTCTATAACATCGGCTTTTAAAAAGGCGAGTTGTAGTTGTTGAAATTCTTTCCAATCCAGTACGTAACTTTCGTAGTCAAACTCTAAAATATCTACCATGTTTTTGATATTGGCTACTGACGCATAAGAATCCCATCCGTTATCCATATGTACTAACAGCACCCTCAATCCAAGTTGCTTAAGCTGATAGGCAAGATAACTGCTATCCACCCCACCGCTCACGCCAAGAACGCAATCATATTTTTTATTCCTGCCAGATAATTTTATTTCAGCAATGAGTTGTTCCAGGGTTTTGGAAGACCATTTTTCCGTTTTTTGAAAATCTAAGGCCTGTTTCTCGAATTCTATACAATGATTACATCTCCCGTTTGTATCAAAAACAATATCAGGATCGGTTGTATCCATTACACAGTAAGTACATTGCTGGTAGTTCCTCATTGGCTAAAAATATCGAGTGTGTTTCGCGGATAGTTAATAAGTACCTGCTTTTGGTTATTATAAAACACAAACATGCTACCTGCGGCTATTGCACTTGCTTTACCAATACTGAAAGCTTGTTTTAAATGACCAATATTCCCGGCTCCGCCAAGTGCTACTACCGGTATACTGAGAGAAGCAGATACAGATTGTAATAAGTCCAGGTCAAATCCTTCCATTGAGCCATCATTATCAATGTTTTGCAATATAATTTCTCCCACGCCCAATGACTCCATTTTCCTGGCTAATATGGCAGGAGGTACAATAGCGGGTTTAGAACCATTCAGGTAATGTGCATAATATGTCCCTGCTTCCCCTTTTTTTACATCAATACAAATGGAAATTGCTGAGGCGCCTACCGTAGATACTGCATGCTTTATTAATGACTCATCCTGAATGGCAGAAGTGCCCAGTATGATTTTTTCTGCCCCCAGTTGCAGGGCATGAGTGATATCTTCAATAGTGTTAAACCCTCCGCCAATACCTAAAGGCATTTTTGCATGAAGCACAATTTTTTCCAGTAATGAAAAGGGGAATGTTGTTTTGTTTTTTGTCGCACCTATATCAAGGATTATTAACTCATCTATCTCAAAATCATTAAAAATACGTACGGCATTGATAGGGTCCCCTATATATACAGGATGCAGAAACCGGGTTGTTTTTACAAGTACATTGTCTGACAGTAACAATACGGCAATAACCCTTGGATGAAACATTATACTGTAATAAAGTTTTGGATAATAATGGTGCCGGCTGCTCTGCTTTTCTCCGGATGAAACTGAACACCAAATATATGTTGGGACTCTACGACTGTCGCTATTTGCTGTCCGTAATTTGTTGTTGCAACTATTGCGGATGACAAAGCCGGGGTATAGGTATAACTGTGCGAAAAAAAGAAAAACATTTCGGTCGTTATATTCTTAAGCAATACGCTATTATGCTGTACATCAATACTGTTCCATCCAATATGCGGTACTTTCTGGTGATGATTTCCCGGTTCCGCAAAAAGTTTTGTAGTTGTACCGTTGAGTAATCCAATTCCCTCAGTTGCGGGTGATTCAGTGCTATCATTTCCAAACAATTGCATTCCCAGGCAGATACCTAAAATCGGAGTTTGTTTTATTGTTACCCGTTCTTTTATAGTTTCAAAAAGCCCTGTATCTTTAAGCGATGCCACTGCTGCACCAAAATGACCGACCCCTGGGAGTATTATTTTACTCACATCCGCCAGGTCTTTACTCGTTGAAACTATTTTAACGTGATTGGTAAAAAGTTTAACTTGACGATAAACTGCATTAATGTTGTTACTCTTATAATCTACTATGCCTATCAAAAGTAGTACGGGGGTGTTTATGTTAGCAAATCTTATATTATAAAGATATTACATTTTACATAAAATTGGCTATTATCCAACCCACTTTGTGTACCACATTTGGAACATTAATAAATACCAGATCTTTAAATACTTTTCTACTCTTCCGGAATAAAAATCTGTAACTAGTTTATTGACTTCAGTACTATTGAACAATTGGTGCTTATTAATTGCGTCAGTTGACAAATATTCCAAGACAATTGGTTTGAGTTCTTTTTGTAACCAATCCTGTACTGGAATCCCAAACCCCATTTTAGGTCTGTCCATCATTTCTTTCGGAATATGTTTATGAACTATTTGCCTGAGAATGTATTTTTTAGTCCCGTTATGATATTTATAATCAGATGGCAGCTGAGCGGCCCACTCAATAATCGTTTGATCTAAAAATGGTTCACGGCCTTCCAGGCTTGTACTCATTGTTGCCCTGTCAACCTTCTGTAAAATGTCATCTACCATATAGGTCTGGTAATCTACGGCCATCATAAAAGAAAGCGCATCATAGTAATCTTTCTGTAATTCGGTTGTTGTATGTAATGTTTCTAAAAAACGGGGCTGGGTGGCAAATAGCCGAGTTATATCCTTGTTGTCAAATACCTGTGAAAGGTTCTTCAGTAACTCAGATGGAGAAGGGTCATTTAACAGGTTTTTTAATTTGTCGTAACGGCTATGGAAATTGGCTTTATTTTTTAGAACAGGAATGTTTTCTGATGAAATATTCCCCATTATTCCAGCCATCATTTTTCTTAATGGTTTAGGAATTTTAGCTAATTTATCTCCGTAGCGACTTATATAATCATATCGGTTGTAACCGGCAAAAATTTCATCACCTGCATCTGCACTTAATGCTACAGTTACTTTTTCCCTGGCTATTCGGCTAACTAATATAGTAGGGATAGCACTGCTATCAGCAAAAGGCTCATCATAATAAAATGGCAGATCAGGAATAATATCCAAGGCCTCTTTTGTTGTACAATAATATTCTGTATGGTCAGTACCTAAACGATTAGCAATTTGTTTGGCAAATGGCGCTTCATCAAGTTTTGCATCGGTCATGCCGATGGTGAAAGTTTTTAATTTTTCAGTACTTTGTTTTTGTAGCAAAGCAGTGACACAAGTACTGTCGTACCCCCCGCTTAAAAAAACACCTACAGGTACGTCTGCTACCATTCTATATTGAAAGGCTTTTTCCAATATACGTTCGGTTTCTTCAATTGCATCAGGTAAGCTGATGGACAATTTAGGCTTGTTATAATGGTCGTAAACATTCCAATATTGCCTGATGGTATGTTCACCTGTATTTAAATGCAGGCGTAATAAATGACCAGGTTTTAATTTTTTTGTGTTTTCAAATATACAGTCAGAGCCGGATACATATCCATATTGCAGGTAGGATGCTACAACATCAGGATCAATTTTTTTTTCAAAGCCAGGGAACATCATCAGGGCTTTCAACTCTGACCCAAAAATAAAATGTTCCTGTTGTTTATACTGGTAATAAAAGGGCTTAACACCGGCACGGTCTCTGATACAGATGATCTCGTTCTTTTCCTTGTCAAAAATGACAATAGCAAACATTCCGATCCATTTTTGTATGGCTTCTTCTCCCCATTCCAGCCAGCTATGCAAGATAACTTCTGTATCAGAAGTAGTTTGAAATGTATGGCCTAAACTGATCAGCTGATTTTTTATTTCCTGGAAGTTGTATACCTCTCCGTTGAATACAGCGGTCAGGTGTTTGAAATGCATCGGTTGGTCAGCAGCATGACTCAGGTCAATGATTGATAAGCGCCGATGCCCAAATGCGATATTAACATTTACCCCTTCATAAAAAAAGATTCCCTGGCCGTCAGGTCCGCGGTGAGACATGACCGACGTCATAGATTCAATATCTTTCTTGCCGCGTTTTTTATTAAAATCAATAAAACCACTGATTCCGCACATATAAGTGTAAATAAATTATTAAATGGGTTTAGCTTTATTCGTAAGGCAAGAGCTTAGTTGATAGTATCGGCTTTAGATGCAAATACATGAACGATTTTAAACAATAGTTTTTTATTTTGATACCCGGCTTTTTAATTTAAGAAAGATTGTAGGTCCAAAAATTGTTGCAATCACTATTCTTTTAAACTCTTTTATCCGGAGAGGCCAGTTCCAAAGTTGCTTAAAAAGCTGCAGGTACTTTTTCCAGGCAGCAATTTTTCTGTTACAATAAATATCTTCCAGGTATTCATATTCAGTTATAAATAAAACCTGTTTCCTGGCATATGCATTATATGCGGGGATATTTTTAATAAGACCATAGGTGGCCTCTGTTGTTCTATAGCCCATACTCAATGCTTTCCTGGCTGCTTCAATCGTTGGGATATTATTGCCGGAAGTGTTATTGTTATGAATGCGATAGTTGAATAACTTTTTTGGAACATATCCAACCATAACATCAGGGTGATTTACGAGTATAAAGGTTGGCAAAACAAGATCAAGATAGGTGTTTCTGATATACTGGAAGGATGTACGCCAATTTTCAAAAGCCACGAGGTCTATGTATTTTTTTCGCAGCGAATAAGCGCTTCCTCCCCAGTAACCCAGTTTTGCAAGAATTGACTCTTTAAAAAGTTCACTTTGTTCAACAGGATCACTTGTTTTGGTTAAAATACGTTCAATATTTTCTTGCGTATCATCCTGATAATTGATGGGTTCGAGTTTGGCCGTCACCCGTTGATAATCGTGTGAAACAATTACCATATTCTCGTATTGTTCAAAAAGGGCCAATACATTTTCAATCTTTTCAGGCATCCATGTATCGTCTCCATCGAGAAAAGTTGCTATATCGCCGGAGCTATGTTGTAAACCATAAAATGTTGTGCTTAGGCCTCCTGAATTAACAGGCATTTTTAAGTATTGAACTTTTGACCCATAACTTTTGATAATATTGGCGGTGTTGTCGGTGCTGCAATCGTCCACAACAATTATCTCATCAGCGGGCCTGGTCTGTTTAAGTACCGAATCGATGGCTTCGCTAATATAGTTTTCCAGGTTATAGGCGGTAATGATGGTGCTGACTTTCATGTTAATGGCTTATCTCCGAATAAATGTTATCTAATTTGTCTATATAATTGCTTTTCAAGAAATGCTGCTTTGCATATTCTTTTGTTGTACTACTAATACCAGCTAACCAATCAGGATCACTTAGTGCTTTTATCAATAAATCTGCTGTTGCCCGGGCATTTTTATTATCAAAATATATGGCCTGTTCTCCGCCTATTTCTCTGTAAACCGGAATATCTGATATAAAAGCCGGTAATCCTACGCTCATTGCTTCGGCCACAGCTATTCCAAACCCTTCTACTGTAGAAGCGGATATGTATATATCATAATCAGGTAATACCTGGTGAATATCTTTTCTGGTGCCTTTAAGTGTCATTTTTTTTAAGCCATACCGGTCTATCTGTTCCTGTACAGTTGTTTGCATGTCGCCATCACCATACACATCCAATATTATATTGTACTCTTTTAATAAATTCATGACCTCGACTAAGAAAGAAACATTTTTTATCAACCGTATATTTCCAACACTGGTTATTTTCAGGTGACGATTTCCGTCAAATGAAAATTGATAGTTGGTTTTAAAAAACTGGTCCCTTACAAAATTGTGTAATAAATAGGTCTTTCCATGCTTTGGGTGAAACCTGGTAAAACTATCAACTACAGCACGGGTAACGCCCATCATATGTTGCCTGGGATGATAAGTCAGTTTTTCAAGGAGATTTATAAATTTCTTTTTATACCATACAATAGGATCCTCGTCAACTGTTGCATGTACACTGAATAAATAAGGTGTTGATTTACCAATGGCTAACCTGGTAACGATCGTACTCCAGTATAACTGGCTTCTGATGATATCAGGGTTTTCGGCCTTGATAATTTTGTTAAGCCGTTTGGCGGCAAACCATAGATCACTATATCCTTTGTACTGTAGTATATACCTTTTACTATAGTGAAGATCATTATCATCAAAATCGCATCTATCAGTTAAAGTCACCAATATCAGCTCATATTTTTTATTTAAGTCGGGTAATAATTCAACCAACATTGTTTCCGCCCCACCTCTTCCCAGGTTATCAATAATATGTATAACTTTTCGTTTAGTCATTTTTAATTGCTTTTCCATTTATTATACCACATCTGAAAACTATAGAGTTGCCACAACAATACATAATTAATATCTTTTTTGTTAGCATGTTGCGCAATCATATTACTAACCGTTCTGGTGTTGAGCATCGGGGCAGGGGATTGTAAAACATCTTGTACCGAGTCTTGATAGTGCTGTTTTAGCCACTGTTGTATAGGAGCTCCAAAACCTCTTTTGGGAAGATCAAATAAAGGTGTGGGCAGATACCGGGCAAGTAATTTTTTCAATAAATACTTCGTCGTGCCGTTTTTGATTTTATACTGCTGCGGAAGCCTGGCCGCAAATTCCATTAAATGATGGTCTAAAAATGGTTCCCGGCCTTCAATACCATTATACATGGTGGCCCTGTCTACTTTTACCAGGTTATTATTAATTAAGTAATGGTGAAAGTCCCAATTGCACATTTCCAATACAGGGGTAGAAGGGGCATAATTTACTAGTGGTTCAATAAAGTCAGGAAAAACCGATTTGAGTTCGGCTACAGAAGTTGACCTGATAATTCTTTGATAAAAGGTAATAAAGTCGGGGGCGGTTAAAATATCTTTATATCTTCTCCATTTATTGGATTTGCTGCCGGGTTGAACAGCAGCTGCCATTCCGGCGCCTATGCCGCCTATTGTATGTAATCCTAACTTTCTTACAGGTTGTAATTGTTCCCATCGTTTATGCATCTCCAGGTACCTTGTATAGCCGCCAAATAGTTCATCACCACCGTCGGCACTCAACACCACTTTTACCTTGTTTTCTTTGGCTAAACGGGATACAAAAGTTGTTGGAATACATGAATTATCGCCATGCGGTTCGTCATAGATATCATACATGGAGTGAAGGATATCTAATGCAATGTCCGGTGTTAAATAAGCGTCCGTATGATCTGTTTTTAAATACTGCGCTATTTTTAATGCATCTTTACTTTCGTCATATCCTTTTTCATTAAAACCAATCGTAAAAGTCTTTATTTGCCCGTAATGTTTACTCAACACTGCTGCTACCAGCGAACTGTCAATACCAGCACTTAAAAAAACACCTACCGGCACATCAGCCACCATTCTATACTTAAAGGCCTTTATGATTATATCTTCCAATTCATCTAAATAATCGTCTTCACTACGGTTATTTTCTTCGGGGTTTAAAAAATTTAACTCCCAGTATGGTGTTATTTTAACCACCCCGTTTTTCCAGTGAAGAATAGAGCCCGGGGTTAACTTTTTTACATTTTCCAGTATAGACTGATCATTCATCTGGTATCCAAGTGAAAGAAAAGAAGACAGGGCAAATGAACTGATTGTGTTAGAAGAGTTCTGATCAAGGTATGGTTTTAACCCTTTTAATTCACTGGAAAATGCGATACTACTTTCTGTTGTATGGTAATACAAGGGCTTAACACCAATCCGGTCCCTGATAAGGTAAAGGTCTTTGGTAATAGTGTGGTATATCGCTATAGCGAACATACCTACAAATTTTTTCACCGCATCTGTTCCCCATTTATCAATTGCTTTTAATGCTACTTCAGTATCTGATCCGGAAATGAAGTTATAACCAAGACTTTCCAGC
>CAYUMH010000116.1:0-14562 GCA_964445775.1 uncultured Terrimonas sp. | reverse complement strand
TAGATTTATCTGTTTGGGCTCAATCTGCCAACACTGTCACAACAGAGCTTAAAAAGAGAATTTATCTGCGTTTGATGATCATCCTGTTTTTCCTGGTAGGGGGAGTTGCCGGTGGTTTTTTGTATCACCGGTTGAAAAATTTTGCTTTCCTGGTACCCGCCGTCGTATTAATGATCACCATCTTTTATGATTATTTCAGGGTAAGGTTTGGACGAAAGTGGGTGCATGTTATGAAACGGAAAAACCAGGTCTAATTACCTGGTGCAAATTACCGGTCTTTCGTAGGGTTACGGTATATTTTGAAAGCTGCCTAAACCGGCACAGGTCTTCTTTAAGGAAGAGTCGTACCAGTTAAATCTGTACCGATTTGTGAGGGTAATAATACCTGTCTGCTACAGGCAAGTATTACATTGAAAATTAGTACCTGTTAAGCCAATACTGATCCTCCGGCATTTTTTAATGATTCCCTATGTATAAATACGATAATAAATAGGAAAATTACTATTTAAATATATAAAAAGTACTATTATATTTTTTTATAATACAAATGACTGATAGTTTTACATTGCCGTACCAGTATAGCCGCCTGTGAGCATTTTATTGAAGTAGTATATACTGTATTAATGGTGCTTTCCGCTTGGTTTACTTTATAGTTAACCTAAACGGATTGCCGGTGTAGCAACCAACCCCCTCTAAATTATCAGCTACACACCGGCAGATTTTATCAGTTTAATAAAACTGATCTTTTTATTTGATTTCAGTTACATACAAACATTTATAACACCATCAATACCAAATCATTACTGATGATTACAACATTTACACAAAAGATCCTGAAAAGGATAGTTACTAAAGTACAAGCCGGATTATTAGCGGCTGGCCTGTTTTTAGCCATGTTTACGGCCACTGCCCAAACAAGGGATTATGGCGATGCACCCAATTCATATGCAACAAGTACTGCCGGCAGCGGGCCTTCGCATTTACCCGTTACCTATAATGCAGTTGCTAAAACTGCAAGTCTTATGCTTGGTTCCCGTATTGACCTGGAAGCAGATGGTATACCCGGCACCCTGGCAACAGGTGATGATACAGACGATATCGATGACGAAGATGCCATTGCCCGTTTCCCGATACTGATCCCGGGTGCTACCTCCTACAGCGTAACCCTGGCAGTAACCAATACTACAGGAACCGGGGCTACTGTTACCGGCTGGATAGACTTTAATAAAAGCGGCAGTTTTGAGGCGGGGGAGTTTGCTACCGCTACCGTGGCCAGTGGCGCTACCACTGTTACGCTTAGCTGGTCGGGTTTTCCGGCCGTAGCAAATTTTGGTTATATCTATGCTCGTTTCCGGATAGCGACTAATGCTGCTGAAATAGCTTTGCCTACGGGAGCTGCCAGTACAGGAGAGGTAGAGGATCACCGTTTCTTTATCGGGCGTCCTGTTTCCGGCACCGTGTTTAATGATCTTGACCGCAATACGAGGATCAATGCCGGTACGGAGACATTTACCAGCCTGCCGGCTCCCTTATATGTATACACAGTAAATGGCGGAGTAATAGTGGATTCGGCACGTGTGGCAGCAAATGGCGCTTATGCCCTTCGTGCACCTGCAGGTCAGACTTCTACGATAGAACTTTCTACCGTACAATACCCGATCGGGTACGTGGTAAACGCTGTGACCATCATTGACCATACGCCACCCACAGGTTGGGTAACCACCGGTGAAAATATTAGCGGTACCAATACCGGTAATGGCGATCTGTCGCCTGATGGTATACTGTCGGTATCTCTTCCTAATGGCGTTACCAGCCTGGCGGCCAGGAATTTTGGTATGACCTGTAAACGGGCCGGTACGAGTGTCAGCCCGGATATTTGTGCAAGTGAAACTTCGGTAATGACTCTATTAGGGTTTTTGCAAGACGCCGATGAGGGTGGTACCTGGACGCAGCTGACGGGATCGGGTATTACGTTTAATGCAGTAGCCGGAACTATTCAATTAACCGGAACAGCCACCACCAGTACGTTTCAATATGCTATGCCCGGAACAACAGACTGCGCTCCCAGCTCAAGTGTTGTGACGATTGTTATAAGAGCGGTTCCTGTGCATTACCAGAGTATTACCATCTGCGAAGGGCAATCAGTATGTATAACCAACCCGTCAGGAACGGGCAGGACATTACAGGCCGCAGAAACGGTTTGTTATACTACCAGCGGTGTTTATTCCGACACTTTGGTAGCGGCAAGTCAATATGGTTGTGACAGCATAGTGGTAACCACTTTAACGGTAGTACCGCCACCGGCATTGACCGTTACGCATGCTTCCTGTACAGGTGTTGGTTCGGTTGCCATCACTTCTCCAACAGGAGCAGGTTATACTTATAGCATAGATAATATTACTTACCAGTCAACACCGGAGTTTACAAACCTTGTTCCCGGCCCGTATACAGTGTATGTTAAAAACAGTGCTACCACCTGTGTTACTTCGGCTTCAGCCACTGTATTGACCACCACCTGTACATCGCTACCCGTAAGTCTGACAGGCTTTGATGCTTATAAAAATGGGGGCGGGGTTGTCTTAACCTGGACCACAGCTACTGAACAAAACAATAAAGGTTTTGAGGTAGAGCGCAGCACAGACGGAACAACCTGGAAAGTGATCGGTTCGGTAAACAGCCAGGCAATAAACGGCAACAGCAATACAAAACTGGAGTATAGTTATACCGATAAACTTCCTGTTACCGGGAATAACTTCTACCGTTTGAAACAAATTGACTTTGATGGCAGAACGGTATACAGCACGGCCAAACTTGTTACCTGGAGTAATGGAAATAATATTTCTATTTATCCCAACCCGGTTGCTTATGAACTGATCATTGAAGGTGCGGAGCTGAAGGGGAGTCAAGTGCGTATTTTCAATGCAATGGGGCAGCAGGTCAATCTGGTAAGTGTACAATCAAATGACAACCTGGTGCGTATCAATGTTTCCAGGTTAGCGGGCGGAGTCTATTATATTACGGTTACCGGCCATGATAAAAAAGTAATCATCAATCAAAAAATCTTCAAAAAATAAAATAACCGGTGTAAAGGCTTCTTCGGGAGACTTTACACCGGTTACTGCATAACTGTATACAACCGGATTCAAAGGAAATTATTTTCACATACAGATGCCTCATCATGACCAAGTCTTCTGCAGGAAGACTTGTGTCTTTTAAACCGGTCCTGTATCAGGGTTAAGTGGGGGAGTTTTTAGTTATCTGTTGTAAGCAGGTTATTTTTTTTCATCCAGTCCTTACACCAGGTAAACCAGTTGGCGGTATGATCTGAACCGGAAATGCCAAATCCATGGCCACCGGATTGCAGGATATGTACTTCGCCCGGTACACCGGCTTTTACCATGGCTTCAAAGAAACGCAGGCTGTTTTTAACAGGGATCACCTCATCATCAGCCGCATGCACCAGGAATGTCCGGGGTGTTTTGGCATTTACCTGTTTGTCAGTACTGTATAAATGTAAAGCCTTAGTGGAGGGGCTTTTCCCGATCAGGTTTTCCCGGGTGCGGGATATGGCCGGATCATAAATAATGACGGGGTAAAGCAATATCATAAAGTCGGGTACAAATGATACATTCTCCTTGTTGTCAATTACTACCCTTTGTGGCTGGGTACCAACGGTACTTACCAGGTGACCTCCGGCGGAGAGCCCCACCATGCCTATCTTTTGCGGGTCAATATGCCATTCAGCGGCTCTTGTACGAACGGTTTTAATTGCGGTCTGCGCATCCTGTAAAGGACCGATGGTTTTATCTTTCATGATCTTATCGCTGGGCAAACGATATTTTACAATGAAAGCGGTTACCCCTGTCTGATTAAAAGCCTTTGCGATCTCTATACATTTTTTGGGCGCCAGCACAAAATAACCACCACCTGCAAATAGGATGACGGCAGTGCCATTGGCTTTTGTTTTCTCCGGAAAGTAAACCGAGATAGTTGGTACACTTACATTACTGATTAACCCGGCACTATCCGTTTCTTCCACATAATCAGCGGGTGTTGTTTTAGCATTGGGAATCGTATGTGCGTACAGCGGCAGAACCAGGTCCTGTGCATAGGAGACCGTAATAAATAATACAGAAAAGAGCAGGATGATAACTTGTTTCATTGTTTTACAGTTGAAATAACTCTGGTAAAAGAATGAATCAAAACTAGGGTATCAACGGCGCAGCAAATGTGCAGAAATGCTCAATTTATGCATGTGCTTTTCTAAAGGCCAGCGGCTGAACGCCATAAACAGATTTAAATGCCCTGCAGAAAGCACTGAAGTTTTCAAAGCCGCAATCCCAGCTTATTTCCTGTACTGGTTTACCGGAGTTTTTAAGTAGTGCTGCGGCATGTTCGAGCCTGATTTGTATGAGGTATTGATACGGCGTGGTTTTAAAAACCGATTTAAATTGCCTGATAAGCTGGGGAACCGATAAACAGGCGGTAATACTCAACATGTCCAGGTCGGGCTTATCCATAAAGCTGGAATGCAGTATATCTTTAACAATACAAAGCCGTTTATATATTTCAATTTTTGTCGCGGGTTTAATAGCGGAGACTGCTGTCGCTTTTTTTGATTGTGTGTTGAGTGTACGGATAAGGTAATGAAGGAAAAAAACAAGCTGTTCCTCTGTAGCAGTATGGTAACCATACATTTCCAGGCCGGCTATCAGCCCGTTCAGCCGGTACTGCAGTTCCGGCTCCATAGTATTGAGTGTCTGAAAAAACTCGGGTTGTGCATGGTCCGGCGAAAAAGGCTGGTCCAGCAAAGCTGTATCATCTTTTAATATATCCCTGAAAACGGCAGCCGCGAATTCTTTTTTAAAGAATATGGATATACCCTTAACAGGTTCATGCGTATCAATATTACAGGAATAATGTTGCTCATCGTTCAGGATAAGGAATTGCCCGGGACGAACTGCCAGGCGGTGATTATTAATGCCATACCATTCTTCACCGGTTAATACTGTTTTTAATGAAAGGCATCCAACATGATCATCACAAAAGCTATAACTGCTGGTGGTATTAAAAATAACATTATGTGTCTTGAACCTGCCAAAATGTTGAGCCTCGTCAAAATCGGGATGGGTATGATCGGGGAGTGAGGTGAAATACATATGTTGGTAATTATCCTGGCCGGGAGCATATGCAATATAAGCATTAACAGGCAAAACATGCAAGGGTACACCAGGCCTAAACCTCCTGTTTTTTTGACGCTTTTATATCTTGTTGATCTTACCGTTAAGCGGTACATTTGGATAACATAAAATTAAACACCCATGGCAATTATCAATCCTCATGTTAACTTCAACGGTAATGCCGAAGAAGCATTTACCTTTTATAAATCAGTATTTGGCGGGACGTTTGCAAAAGTTATTCGTTTTAAGGACCTGGCAAGCGATGAATTCCCTGTAGCGGAAAAAGAAGAAAACAAGATCATGCATATTGAGTTGCCCATAGGGAAAATGAATAGGCTAATGGGCAATGATGTACCAGAGGTATTAGGGAAAGTAAACGAGCAGGAGAACCGGAGTAAAATATCCATCAGTACGGAAAGTAGAGAAGAAGCGGATCAATTATTTAACGGTCTTTCTGCAGGCGGAGTAGTGGAATATCCTATTGGCGATAGTCCCTGGGGTACCTATTTTGGTATGTTCAGGGATAAATATGGTATTGAATGGATGGTGGAGTATGATGCGAATGGTAATTCAAACCAGTAAACGAGATCTTATTCAGGTCTGTACTACATTGCCAATTAGCGAACCAAATCATGCAGCGTATTTCTGGAAGTTGTAACCGGAGTTTCATCCTGGTTGTTATTGGTGTAACGAAGCAGATAATGTTGTGAAAAACATCAGTTGAAAATGCGCTGAAGTTGTTAAGCAAGTTCTACCTGTAATGCTTTAGAGCCGATGATATTTTTATAGGCCTGTTTTAATTCATCCGGTAAAAACGAAATATCAATCCATACATTCACTGTGCTTAACTGTTTTTTAAAACGGGATAAAACATTATTAACAGTCTTTGCTGGTATCTTTAATTTCTCTGCCAATATCATAAAATCGGCCAGCTTTAATTTGCGCTGTTTAGCGTTGAGTGTTAAGGCTATTTCGTCCAAATCTTCAGGCAGGGCTAATTGGGTACACAACAAATCATAGGCGGGTGATAATTGTAAATTACCTTCCGGGGAGCTGATCAGTGAAAAGTTTTTTAAATGCATATCCGCATTTCCGGTAAGAAAACAGAAAAGGGCATATTCAAAAAAACGAATGGCATCCAAGCCGGGTTGTGTCGAATACCGGAGAATGGTTTTCCCAACTTTTTCCATAGAGCCTCTATACTTATCACTGGTCAGTGTTTCTGTTAACTGGCACATGTCTTCCAGGGCCAGTTTTTCTTTATCCTTACGGTCAAAACGTTTGGTAATATAAGCCAGTTCCCCCGATGATAAGCGTATTAAACTATGGTCTGCTACTGATAAACCAAAGGCCCCGGCCAGGTGCATGGTAAGGTCTTCGTTTTCCGGCAGCGCTTTAAATTCAGCGGTAGGTGGTTTTAAAATATAATTACCCCAAAGGCCTACAATGGTAAACCTGGAATTTTTTGGGTCACCCGGTTCAGGCTCTATGCTTAAAGATAATTTAGGCTGCACACCGGTAACGGCTATACTTTTTAAGACAATGGCCTGGGCCATTTCCTGCATTTCATCCTGGCTGATGGCTAAGGCCGGTGGTACCGGTGACCCGAAAAACTGCCTGCTGCAAGCCGGGTGAAAATCCCCGCCTGTTTCATTGATGGGCTGGTAACAATATAAACAACGTTTACTCATGATAAGTCTTCGTTTTGAATCCTTTCCACACTCACGGCCCCTATACAATCTTTACATACCGTCAGCAAAAGCTCCATACGATCCGCCGGATTAAGTTTCCAGTTTTTAACAGTAATATCCAGCAACCATCCTTCAGGGATCAGGCCGTCAAAAAAGGGAAACAGGGTATAACTGTGATACGGCTCCTGTCGTAACGGTAAAGTCTGGCTAACGGGCATGGCTTGCCTGCTATCAATATAGTGCTGGTAATAGCTAAAGCCATAACCATCTTCGTCCTGCCAGATTTCACCCGCAGGGATATCCTTAAAAAATACTTTTCCGGAGCGTCTCATGATTCCTGGTCTTGTTCTTTTATATAGTCTATTGAGTTATGTTCAATGGTCCGTAGTAAATCTTTATCTTTTGTGTCTCTATACTTTTTTGCCAGGTGGTTGGGAAGAAACCACCATTCCACAATTTGCCCGTTTTGCAGGATAGGTCCGAGAATAATGCCATGAAGTTCTGTTTTGTTTTTCAGTAAAATTTCTACGGCAATATTGCTATAGTTCCTGGCTATATCATAAGGATCCCATATTGTTTCTGTATTTGGTAACATCCGGTGTCCAAACAAACCAAGTACCTGGTTCACTTTATCCAACCGCAAAGATTCCTTACCTTGTTCCATATCACGGATAAAACGCAGGCCAACGCCGGCTTTTTCGGCCAGTTCCTCTTGCGTCATATTAGTTCTTTTGCGCTGGTATTTAATAAAATCTGAAATACTATTATTCATAATAATATACCTTTTCAGGTATAAATTTAATAAAATTTGTTTAAATATACCATTTCGGGTATATTTTTGTTTAATATGTTTTTTTTATACCTTAAAGGGTATAATTTTTAAAATTTTATTTTTACAGTTAATACACAGGCTGAAGAAAGTCTTCCAAAAGGAGACTTGTGTCGTTTAAACCTGTCCTGATTATATCAGGATGCTGGAGGGCAATGAATCATAAAGCATATACAAGTCTTCACCGAAATGTTGAATAGTGAAACGGGCGATGCAGGGTGCGCCCCACAACATTCCTGTTGGGGCTCAGCGTAACTAAAGTGCTATAGTAGTACTACAGCTGGTACCATAAAAAAAGAGATACATTAGTATCTCTTTGGTGGTTAATACGCCGTTCGGATCAATTCAGTGAAACGCTGAAATTGTTATGTAATTTGTCTGTGGCTTAATATTGTTCAATTACGGACTTAACGTCCTTATATAAACTTTCTAAAATACTAATCCGGCAGAAAGAGCAGCTCAAACTGGGTTTGTACTGCTTCCATAGAAGCTGGTGCGTCAGCCATTACAGGACCGTTATTTGAAAATAAGCTATTGCCATGCAGTGGTAGCGAATCCCAGGCCGCAGCCAGGTTTCTTGCGGCCGCCTCACCAAATAATTTCCATACCAGGGCAATGGTGCTGGGGTGTACCGTACCGGCACCACCGGAAGTAAAAATCTTTTGCTCCTCATGAATACGCCATGCCAGGCGTGGCGACATTACTGGAGTGCCAAGGGCAGGCAAGCGCCTGGCGAGTATGGCAGTGCTCGATACCTCAAGTCCTTTGAGTATACCTGAGCGGTGCAGTATGCCAACACCCGAGCAGTTGGCCGCTACCCATCTCCCTTCTTCATGGTGTGAACGGATCAGGTCAAGGATACGTTGATCTTTTGAAGCGGCTCCGCCACCAAGTCCTCCCGGAATATAAAGCACATCAAAACGGTCTTCAGGTGATAGCACCCGCTGGCTTTCCAGAGTGGCTCCCATATGGGTATGAATAAGCCCTTCTTCAAAACCACCCAGCGTTACTTCAAGTTGTTGCCCGCTATGTGATAATGTCCATGCCAGCGAACGCATGAGCTCCCAGGCCGCCAAAAGATCCTGCTCGCTTACATGGGGAAAGGTTAAGAAATGGATTGATTTTATTGCTCCTGCATTGTTACTTTGTTGTTCCATAAAATTGTTTTTGAAAAGTTATTAGTGATATTGATGTGATTTCGCCTGTCATTTTCTAACTGTTTGCCTCTTGTTTCATCAGTCATCAGCTGCATTGTTATTATATCTGCTTATTGACTTACCCGTTATTATTGTGTCATAATCTCCGAAGTGGCAAATTCTTCCATCCGGGCAATAAGCCCGTTTTTTATGGTATAAACCTGTACCCATTTTTGTTGTTGTTCCTGCCCGGTTTTCTTTATCCGTTGGTATTCCTGTCCCAAAACCACCACTTTGTTGCCTTCAACAATGTATTCCTGTGGTTCAAAGCTCAGCATATCGGCATAACCCAGTATACCCGAAACAAATGAGCGTACGCCCTCAAACCCTTCATAGGTAGCCTTGGGTATGATCTGTGTACCGTGGTATATCCAAATGGTGTCGGCTGATACGGTTTTCAGGAAAGCTTCCAGGTCGCCCTTGCCAAATGCGGCGAACATTTCTTCTACAATTGATTTTGCTGCATTATTCATTTTATTTTTTTTAATTACAGTGTAAAACTATCTGCTATTTAGTTTATAAACACTATTAATTACCCTTTAGAAACTAATTACCTATTGGAAACTATTCAGGAAGTTTCCTACCTTTACCTGGCTAAATAAATGCTGAAAAAGGATGAAGAAACAAGCTGTTTGTAATGCGACTACCCAATGCCAATCGAGGATATTGGCTATAAAGGATGCCATGGAAATATTATCGGGCAAATGGAAGTTCCATATATTGGGGACCCTGCTGCTGAACGATAAAATGCGTTTTATGGATTTGCTACGGGAAATAGAAGGCATTGCTCCCAAAATGCTTTCAAAGGAATTACAGGATATGGAAATAAACCAGTTGATTACCCGTACCGTTATACATACAAAACCAATTACGGTGGAGTATGCGCTTACGGATGCAGGCAGAACCGTAAGCCCTTTGATTGATGAGCTGGCTGTTTGGGGAGCGGCCTACCGAAATACACTTTATAGTAAGGAGAACTAATAGATAGGCCATGCTGACCGCCACGTTTTAACGTGCTCATATAAATGTTGCGTAATGAACCGAAAGATGCAGTGTGCGACGCAACCGGCGGTGATAGTAGTACTACAGCTGATAACATAAAAAAAGAGATACAAATGTATCTCTTTAGTGAACCGGATTGGATTCGAACCAATGACCTACTGCTTAGAAGGCAGTTGCTCTATCCAGCTGAGCTACCGGTCCGTTCGGAAAGGGCTGCAATTTAGTTAAAAATTGCTTATAGCCGGCCTTTACAGGTTATTTTTTTGTGTAAATGCTTAAAAATTACGTCATTAAGGTATCGTATACCACTACTTTTTCCCATAAATGACTGTATTTCTCTACAAAGGCTTTATGAATAGGGTGGACCTGGTAGGCATCCTGCTGGGCCTGGTTATCAAAGAACATCAGTTCCGATACATCATAACTATGGTCCACCACCTCCCGTTTTTCAGTGCCGGCCGGTGTGCCGATCAGTAATTGACCGATCTCTTTAATGCCTTTTAATGTTTCCAGTCCTTCAATCAGCTTAGCCCGGTCTTCGGCATTGCCTGCATTTTTTAGCCAGAAAAAAACATGGTGTACCAGTTTGGTCTTGCCGGTTGTACCGGCGCTGTTACAAGCCATACCGGTGGCCACGGTACCCGTTGCTAATACGGTAGCGGCCGCTAAAAATTTACGCCTGTTGAAATGTTCCATGATATGATAGCAGTTTAGCGATAAAGATATTATTTACTGTTTAAAAACCCATACGGCTACCTTACCGGGTTCTGTATAAAACCCGGCTTCACCGGCTTTATTCAACATGAGTTCATGTGCCGGATCACCGAACAGATTGTAGAGGATTTTACCTGCATTTTCTTCGCCCATACTCATGTGTTTTTCACCGCCATCTTTATTGGTGAGCACCACGGCACAGCCACTGCCGGGTTGGTCTGCCATGCCGGCACGGGTCCAGCCGATCAGGTTGGCATCGTCAATATAGTCGCGTTGGAAGCCATAGGCCGCTGTTTTACGGGTATACATTAGCTGTTCCAGTTCACCCACAATGGCCAGGTCGATATTGATAGGTTGTCCATCCTTCTCCTCTTCATAATGCGCTCCGTACAGGTCGGGAAAGAATACACAGGGAATGCCCTGTTCCCGCAGTAAGATGAGGGCATAGGCATGGGGCTTGAACCAGTTATCTACCCAGGATTCCAGTTCCTGTAAAGGTTGTGTGTCGTGGTTGTCAACAAAAGTGATGGCCAGTTCCGGCTTATGCTGGATAATGGTATTATCAAATATCTGCCGCAGGTCATAGGCTTCTCCCTCACGGGAGGCATTATAAAAGTTATAATGAAGCGGTACATCGAATAACTGGATCATCCCCTGGGTGGCTTCAAGATAGTGCAGTAATGGCTCCAGGTTGGCATCCCAGTATTCACCTACCGATAAAAAATCCCTGTTAAAGGTTTCTTTGAGAAAGGATAACCATTCGGGAAAAAAGCCGGTACTGATATGTTTCACCGCATCCAGGCGAAAACCGCTGACACCGGTTGTTTCCACATACCATTTTCCCCAGTTTTTTAGTTCGTCTTTTACAGCAGGGTTACGGAATTCAATATCACAGCCCAATAAAAAATCGTAATTACCAAATTGCTTTTCCGGCACGTCTTCCCAGGAACCATTGGTATATTCGTTCATGATGATATAGATCTTATCATCAGCCTGTACACCCGTAAAGCTGTGCCAGTCCCATATGTAATCAGAATACATACCCTGGCGTCCGGGAAAAGTAAAACGGGTAAATGCATGGATGGTATGTTCGTCAGAGATAGTCTCATTCCGGTTGTCTTTGTTTACTTCTTTTACGGGCACTTCTTCTTCCTCATCGGCAAATACTTTATGATTCAATACAATATCCGCCAGTATACCAATGCTTTTATCATGAAAAGCATTGATACAGGCCAGGTAATCATCTTTAGTACCGTATTTCGTGCGTACACTGCCGCGCTGGTCAAACTCTCCCAGGTCAAAGAGGTCATAAGCCGCATAACCCGGTTCATGCGTACCCCGGGCCGATTTAAAAGCCGGGGGCAACCATACATTGGATACGCCCAGGTCGAACATGCGCTGTGACTGGTCTTTTGCAAAATGCCATAAGTTTTCTTCTGCTGCGTACCAATGGAAGAACTGGAAAAATGTTCTGTTCATATAATCTCTTGAGGGGATGTAATAAGTATCGCCGGAATTTCCTGCGAACAGTGAAAGATAACAAAACTTCGGCCGTATCCCCGTTATTGTACGATCTTAAAAATACCTTCCCCGTAAAAGGCATAATAAACGGCCTGTTCAATAACACTGGTGTCAAGGCCGGTGAATAAGCTGAAAGCCGGTAGAATAAGCTGGTTGGGCGTAAGTACGTAACAGGGCAGGCGTAATCTTTTTTTATCGGGAAATTGCAGGCTGACACCCGGATGAATATGGCCGGTAATAAATAGTCCTTTACTCACAGGAAGCTGGTGTATCAACTCAATGCCATCTATATGCAGTGCAGGGTGAATATGATGAATACCCATATCCAGTAATTCATAATCGGGGAAACGGTCATGATTACCCTTGATCAGTATAAATTTTGTACCGGTATATTGGTGAATCAATTCTTTTAACAGCTTCAGCTCTGTATTGGCGCCGGCATGTAAGAGATCACCAACCACTATTACCTGAGTTACCCGGTAATGATCAATGAGGCTTTTCAATCTTTGTATATCCTGCACACTTACCTGTGTGGGCAGGGCAATGCCGTTTTTCCTGAAATGTGCCGCTTTACCCAGGTGCAGGTCGGACAGGAGCAGGGCATTTTGAGCTGGCCAGAAAACAGCCCGCTGGTTGGTCAGTATGAATGTTTCCTTGCCAAAAACAATGGACTGTTCAATGATGGTCATCTTTTTTTCTTTGCCGGTTTTAAGCTGCGTTCCTGTAATTTCTGAATACGGCTGGCCAGGTCCTCGCTGGATAATGATTGCCGCAGGCTGTCCACTTTTATGGGGAAGCTCAGAGGCGTAAAGCCGTTGGCAAAAGTAAAGATGATTTTACTTTGATGAATACGTTGAAAAGCTGCTGTTAAACGTTGCTCCTCCAGTTGCTGGTTGAATACTTCGGTATAGGCCTGTTTTAATAACAGGTTATCCGGATCATGTGATTCCAGTACATTAAAGATAATACCTGAAGAAGACTGTAATGATTTATTGTTTTTCTGGGCACCCTGGAAACGCTGGATCACCAGGCCGGAGATCACCGCGATATCCCGGAATTTTCTTTTGGCCATCTCTGTTGCATTGATGCTGCTCACCACATCCTGTATCAGGTTATCAGGACTTAGTATCTCCTGCAATTGCTCATCCGTGAGTTTGATCTCGGTATCAGAAAAAAGTTCAAAGCCATAATCATTCATGGCCATGGAAAAACTGATAGGGTATAAGCGGCTGATGCGGAAAGCCATCAGTGCTGCCATTACTTCGTGGATCAGTCTTCCTTCAAAAGGGTACATGAATAAATGATAGCCTTCCCGGGTTTGTATCAATTCTACCAGGAACTCGTCTGTTGCCGGTATATGAGATACTTCTTTTTGCCGGGCGAATAAAGGGTGCAAAAAGTTTAATTCTTTTTCTGTCGACCCCGGCTTATTGGATAAAGCCAATTTCTCCCTTAAAAAATGACTGAGCCTGGACGTTAAAGGTAAGCGTCCGCCCAGCCAGCTAGGTGTAATAGCCTTACCGGAGGAGGAACGTACATACACCGTCATCTCTTTAATACGTACCAGTTCGAGTACACGGCCGGCCAGTATAAATTTATTACCGGGTTGAAGACGGGTGATAAAATACTCTTCAATCATACCTATATATCCACCGGACATGAATTTTACTTTCAACATGGCATCACTCACAATCACCCCCACATTCATGCGGTGTAACATGGCTATGCGCCTGTTCTCCACTACCAGCAATCCATCTTCCTGCTGCACTACTTTATGGTACTCTTCATAGTTTTTGCCAATGCTGCCGCCTACGGTAATAAAGGCAATACACCATTGCCATTCATCGGCGCTCATTTCCTGGAAAGCATAAGTGCCCTGTATAACCGGCATCAGTTCCGCTGCTTTAAAACCTCCGCCAAGAGCGATCGTAATGAGGAATTGTACCAACACATCAAAGGTTTGTACAACGGGTTCGCGGCTTTCGATCACCTGTTGTTTTACTGCTTCTTTTAAAGCGGCCACTTCTATTAATTCCAGTGAGTGGGTAGGTACTACATAAATATGGGAGACTTCAAAAGGGGAGTGGCCGCTTCGTCCTGCTCTTTGCATAAAACGGGCAACACCCTTACTCGAGCCGATCTGGATCACCGTATCTACGGGTTTAAAGTCCACGCCAAGATCAAGGGAGGAGGTTGATACCACGGCCTTGAGTTTGCCTTCACTTAAGCCTTCTTCAATCCATTGGCGTATTTGCCCGTCAATAGAACTATGGTGTATGGCTATCTGCCCGGCAAAATCCGGGTAGGCATCTAATAATAACTGGTACCAGGCCTCGCTCTGGCCGCGGGTATTGGTAAATACAATGGTCGATTTGCTGTTGAGGATAATGGGCACCACCTGGTTAACCAGCCGGCCACCCAGGTGCCCG
>CAYUMH010000115.1:0-14845 GCA_964445775.1 uncultured Terrimonas sp. | reverse complement strand
TCAGCAATCAATCTGCCAAAGAAGCTTACCAGCAGGTAGTGGCATCTGCAGGCGCGTCATTGCATCGCGATGCAGTAGATACTGGTATTATCAATGATGTAAAACGGGGCCGGAGTACTGACGGCGTAAAACAAAATGGTATTATTGATACTCCCGAACAGGTAGGTGGCTGGCCGGTTTTAAAATCCTTACCTGCCGAAAAAGATACGGATGGTGATGGCATGCCTGATGCCTGGGAAATAAAGAACGGTTTAAACCCTGATGATGCCGGCGATGCTGCAAAATATACCTTGCAAAAAACCTATACTAATATTGAAGTGTATATCAACAGTATTGTTAAATAAACAGTTTAAAAGCCGGGCTTGGCTTGTCTAGGCACTCCGAATTAAAGTTCGCCTATTGCTGCTGGGTAGCCCGACTTCCAGCGATGCGTTCGGCAACATTAAAAATGGCAGCAGAGCGTTACTTGTTTGGGCATTGGTATCCTGGCCGGCTTTAGCCGGCTTTATGTTTATGGGTATACCCTTAACACCGGTATTATTGGCATAAATAATGTAAGCAATTAACGAACTTAGCACTTATAAATACGTTGGCGTCAGCCCATGGATAAAACAATTTAAAACTGGTCTAATGAAAAAGATACTTGCTATAGCTAATACTATTGCGTTATTGCTCACCATTGCTATTAACTATATTTCCAATTCCGGTTTATTGAACGGGAACACGATGAAAACGGTTTCCGACAGGTATGCCAATTATTTCACGCCGGCAGGGTATGCTTTTTCCATCTGGGGACTTATTTATCTCGGGCTTTTGGGCTTTGTTATTTATACGGCTGCCAGTATGCATAAAGAGCAACAGGGCGGGACTGTACTGTTGCAGGTTAAATGGTGGTTTGTGGTTTCCTGCCTGGCCAATTCGTTATGGGTAGTAGCGTGGTTATATGACTATATAGGGTTATCGGTTGTTTTAATGGCAGTTATTTTTATTTCCCTTTTTAATATAATCATCCGTACCGGTGCGGTTGTGCAACGGGCCTCCCTCAAAAAATACTTGCTTGTTTTTGCACCCTTCTCTTTATATTTTGGCTGGATCTCGGTAGCTTTTATTGCTAATATGGCCGCTTATCTCACTGCTACCGGCTGGGACGGCTGGGGAATTTCGGCCATTAACTGGACCGTTATCATGATAGCAGTTGCCGGCCTGGTAAATATTTTCGTTATCTGGACAAGAAATCTCTATTTGTTCGGGGCCGTAGGCATCTGGGCTATACTGGCCATAGCAGCTTCCAATGATGTAAGTTTAATTATAAACACCTGTTATGCGGTTGCGGTAGTACTGGCCATCGTCATTATTATCAGGCTGCTGGTAGCAGGAAATAAAAAGAATAATTCACCCATTATACAAGGGCATAACCGGGTTTAGCATAAACCATATTTTTCCATTAAGGGCTTACTTTGCTCAGGCTAATAAGTAAGTCCGAACTCTTTATCTAATGCTGCTACATGTTTGGCAATTGCCGGGTTTTCAAATGATACATTACGTTCAATAACTTGGGATTTATTTTGTGCAGGAGTATAAAATTTCAGCAAAGGCTTTTATTACCGGCACATTACCCATTATACTTAAAACCGGTCATTTTATTTCCAGTCCTGTGTTTCCCTCAAAGAAAAAATAAAACCGTACAGTTCTTGTAGAGCCCGGGGCCCTGCAGGACCGTAATCATCAATGGTTTTAATTGTTCCCTCGGGAAAACTGACTTTTATTTGATAGGAAGGCATATCGGTAGCCTGTGTGGCATAAGTATCGGACAAGCTGTTAAGATCGGCTTTAGCGATAAAATACTTCAGGCTGTCGAGCTGTGCAGGCTTAATAACAGTGGTAAAAGTTCCTTCGCGGGCATTAAACATACCTGCTACATAGGTTGATGTGCCCGTTTCATTAATGGTTATACTAAACTGGGGGCAGGTACCTTCGCAAAGGCCGGCTGAAAACTCCATTTCACGAAAACCGCTGGCAGGTATGAAGCAACCACAGCCCGAAAGAAACAACAGGTAAAGTATAAAACTATAAAACGTCATAATACTTTTCTTTTATAGATACTAAATACTGCTTTTTACATAAGTAAACCCATAAATAATTATCAGGGCCTGATGATCTGTGTTTCGCCTTTAGTATCTACCAGTTCAACAATAAAATACTTCTTTTTATAAACGGCCATGGCCGTGGTGGTTATTTCCTGCTCTGATCTGAATTCGAGCATATCTATGGGTATCACCATATTATTGATATCGGCTTCTGTAAAATAGATTTTGGCGATCAGCGGATAAGATAGTTGTATAATATCCTTATTAATAAAATAGGGTATTTTATCATTTTCAAAAACCCATCCCGGCCGGTTATGTATATACCTGGTGGGTGGTGTATATAAAAACGCATCTACTTTTTTATCATCCAGTTGTTTATTAAAAGGCTCGCCCTTTTTATTTACCAGTATGGCATACTGCCTGCTATCGGCCAGCTTATAATAAGGGTGGTATAATTCCGGCGCAGACCGTTCCGTCAGTATGGTCTGATCAATGGTGTAAGGATCAATGCCGGTGAGCTCTTTTAACTTTGCAGCCATGGGCGTTGCCCAATTAGGTACAGGCGCTTCCCCGATATGCGAAAAACCGCAATACACAATCACTTTGGCGGTTGGAATACTGTCCAGTAACCTGGCCAGGTTAAGGGCCTGCCCGGTTTCTCTTGTCTGCTGGTTGCCGCCCGATGCATGTTCATAGGGATAAAGCGTATACCCCAGCTGATTGGCTTCCCGCATCAGGTTGCCAAACTGGGGTTCCATGCTATAATAACCGGAGTTGAGATTTGGGTATTTACTGTTCTCTGTAAAACCGGCCCGGGTAGAAAATGTTTCGGCTGCAAAAAAATGATACCCGGCTTCTCTTAACTCTTTCAGCAGGGAGGTTACAAAAACCCGGTGGCGGGGATTATAATGCGCTTCGTTAAAAATAAGCACCCGGTTCTCCTTTGCTTTCTTTAGTATAAACCTTTTCGCATCCGTAGCCCGGTAATCCTGTACAAAAGCGGCACTGTCTTCTTTGGAAATAGTTTTTTTATACGACCTCGGCTTGTCCCACTCGGCTAAGGCTTCCTTATACAGGCCAATAAAAGATAGGTCCGATGAAGTAACTCCACCCCGCCATGCGGCAGAGTCCGATTTTATTTTTCCATAAATGGTGGAAGAAAATTTATAAGGGAAGGGGTCTTTAACCTGTGCGGATAAGGAGTCGGCAAAAAATAGAAGTATAAGAATGGCTATCGTTTGCATATCAAATTTTGATTAATATCATTTATCTCTTTTGCGATACTAAATGTAAGATTTTTAAAAGAAGCCTGTATACATATTAGTTATCTTATACATTCTGAACAGTATATATCTCTCAGGTCGTCAGATTCGAGCAATTGCATGCTTGCGCCCCCCATGTTGGTAGACTTAAAAAATGCACAAAATCTTTCTTTATTAAGATTAACTGCATTTAATGTGGCGTTCCAGAATTCATCAGTATCATACATGTCCGGACGAAAAAACAGGAGATTTAAGTAATAAAATAATAAATCTTCATTAACATTTATATCAGCAATCTTCGGCTCAATAATATCCAGTGCCCATCCTTGCTGGGCATAATAAGAATAGTATTTCGCAAGAGATAAAATATCCTCATCATTGGCGGATAAATTAGCATACCTCTTTTTAATTTCATTTAATGACGAATCTTTTCCGGCATAATTGAAGGCTTGCATTTGATCTTCGCTCTTAAGAATATAATAATTTACCTTCATTCTTTCTGAGAGAATGAAAGAAATGCCTTGACTTTGTAATTTTTCAATTTCCTTTAATAATAGAAACTTTGAGATGGTATCACCTCCGTATTGCCACATAAAAAACCGGAGTGCACAAATATTATAATTCACTCTGCCGTTATCAGGGTCTATCTTTTTTATTTCCAAAAAATTGGTAAAAGCTTCATACTCGTCGGTGGCCTTTAACATGTATTTATAAACTTCCCGGTCATTTAAAACAGGGGAATATTCTTTTGATTTAGGGATTTCGACTTTACTAATATAAGAAAGTGGAAACTTGTTATCGGAAATTCTATCTGCTATTTCCTTTTGTAAATTTTGCGCTTTCCTTATATCGCGTAACGAAATTGCTTTTTGGAATTCGTTTAAAATAGAGGATGAGGGCTCGTTATAGTAAGAAGACTTTTTTTCTACATATAAAACTGCCGTAACTTTTCTTTGAGTAGCCAGCATTGGTTCAATTTCTGACAATACCTTTTTATCTAATAACCGCTTTTTAATTTCAAATTTTGAGAGAAACTCAAAGTCTTCAAACTTTGTATTCTTTATAGAACGAAAAAAATCTATCCAGTTTTCCGCGGTTATTATACTAATACGTTTTAATGAAGGGTCGATTTTTTTTAAAGCGGTTACCATACTTTCTGCCCGCCTGGTCATTAATGTTTTATTAATAGATTCTGTTCCTTCAACAGAAGAGTAGGCCCTTAATTCCACTTTTTTGATCCTTGAAGATGTAATTTTTATAGAGTCGAAATATTTTTTTAAATAATCCGGGTTAAAGGATGAGCTCCCTTTCGAAAAAGGGATTTCGATCTTTATTTTTTCTGTATAGGTAAAAAAATCTTCTTTGTTTTTGTCAAAACTTACAGCCTCGCTCACAAGTGAGTCTGTGAATAGCCCCATGGGCAAAAGCTGCCATGAACTTCTGGGAATATCGACAAAATTGGTATAAAAACAAATAGATGAGCCATTTAAAACTACCAGGTTTCCTTCGAGCTCCTTACCTTTCAAATGGGCTGGTATCGTACCTATTTTTGAATAAATACCGCCTTCAATTAATTCCTTATTATTAGCCAATAACGCATTTTTATATATGCCGGAAGTAAATACACCTTTTGGCAAGGTTTGCGGGAGTGATGCGTTTGGCGTACAGATATACCGGTCCTTGGTTACAATATCAACGGCTACGCCATAGGTATTGTTTTTAAAAATCTTTTCAAACCAATCTTTATTGTTCATGGAAAAATAAATTTCCCCACTCTCATTAATGTGAATGCCAAACAATACTTCTTTAGGCCTGCTGTTTATTACCGATTGGCAAGCTTTACAGTTTCCGTCAGACCGCCCGTCAATGAAATTAGTTTGCGTTAAACCAAGTATTGAAATACAACTAAGAAGAATAGCAAGTAGCGTTTTTTTCATTTTTAAGAGCTGTTTATCCTTTTATTCAGTCAAATGTTTATTATGGTGTATGATTCCCCTGCTCAGTAATCTCCCATAAATTTTTTAGCAAGTTTAGGATACTGCTTATGTACAGTTTCTTCATCAAAGGCCTTTCCTTTTAATTCAAACTTTGGTTGAAAATTCCCGGGAAGTTCTTTTCCTGTTTTTTGTTGATAGGCTTCCATAGCGGCATATCGAAGACCTTCCCAGTTTTCCTCTTCTTCTTGTTTTATCCAGTTAACGCAACTTTCCGGATCATTAATGGTCTGGTAAAACCTTTCTTTTCCCTGGCCAATTAAATATTCTCTGAAGTATTCGAAGCAATCATCGGAGCAACCGCCATTAATCACATAGGCTGCACCCCAAAGTTGATAGTCATAGGACGCGGCCAGCAAAGCAGTGAAAGTATTGTCAAATTTTTCTATATCAATTGGATTGAGTGATTGAAGGACTGTTTTTAAAGATGAGATCTGTCGCTGATAATTATCACCCGGGATGTTCTTTGATTTATTAATCAAATTCCAAAAATCCTCTTCATTCATTAATTGTTTTGTTGTATCGCCAGCGGTTAAATTAACCACTTTTTCTTTTTTGTCCTTGGTTGCTGTTTTCGTTTTATCGCTTTGCTCTTCGCAGCTTATGAGTAAGATTGTAAATAAAATGGGTGTGAACAGAATGGGTTTAAAAGTCATGTGGTTGTTTTTAATGATTTTTTATAGCTTATGAAACCATTTAACATGGTTTTTATAAACCTGCCGTACCCGGCAGCCACAATTTAAAATACTAATATAAAAAGCCAAAACAAGGTTTTGTAAAATTACCGTTAACAGCATAGTATTGTCAATACAATGATGCAAAACGGTTATGCACGGAGCCTCTTATTTATATTGGTTAGTTAAAAAATGCCAGAAACTGATTTTCCGTCTTGTCCGGTACCCTAGTTTTTCATAAAGGCCTATTGCGCCGGTATTGGTTTCGGCAACGTGTAAATAGGGGGTCTTATTTTCGTCAAATATTTTATTGCTTGTATAAGCTACCAGTTGTTTTGCATATCCCTTTCCTGCATGTTCAGGGTGAGTTACTACCGCACTAACTTCTGTAAATGCGTTCATCTTCATTCTTTCTCCCGTAGCCGCAATTAATTGACCCTCTTTGTAAATACCGTAATAACTGCCTAAATCCACTGTTTTATTTTTAAAATACCCCGGCTGCACTAAATTAACAAGTTCAAAGAGTTCATTTTTTTGTGTGGCTGTTTCAAGCAAAGTGATGGTTTGGGTTATTTCTATATCAACAGGTTTATCAGGCAGCATTTGGTTACAAATCAATTCCTTGTTTAGCTGTACTTTATTATTCAAAACCGGTCTATCGCCCACTGTATAAAAGCTATCGGTCAATAAGCTATAGGTCCCAAGGGCTTTTTCAGTGGAACTGATATTTATAAAACCACCAAAAGGACAATATGCGGGATCATAAAATTTTGTGCCCTGATAGTCAACAGCAAAATCTTTATGATATTCATCCAGGGAATGCCATGTGGGGTTATCTAACTTCTCTGTATCCATTGTAATAAGAAATGCTTCAAATAGTGTGGAATGTAATATAGCCGGGTCATAAAACTTCGCCTGAATTATTAAATGTTAACCCTGTACTGATGGGTGTATACTTTTTTAATAAGTCGTGTATGTAAATGCTGAATAAGCAGATAATGAAAGAACAGACACGATGAACTATTAACATAAACCATGAACGCCTCTACGCTTTCTGGTTCCTGTACCATTTATACGCAATAATACCAATAATAAGCAGGGGAACAAATGCCAGGTAAATAATACCGCCGTTCATGCCGCTGGCAGGGCCTTCGCCCAGTTGCTGGGCCGTTTTTGTACAAATGGAGCACTGCGACCAGCCGTTAACGGAAAAGCTAAGTAATAAACAAAGGGTTGCCAGGTATGGTAATATCCTAATCCTCATGATCGCCAAATTTGGCGCAAAGTTACGAAACTACGGGCAAGGAAAACTTATAATTGTATGGGTAATGTAGCCATATAGGTATCCCAGCTGATCTGCAGCTCGGCATTCTTCTCCAACGGCTCAAACTCCATGGTAAAATACTCCTCGTAAGTATGGTTATCAATTACAGGAACGGTAAATTTATATACATCTTTGGCCCTGTTCTGTTTCAGGCCCCAGGTATCCACATTACTGTTTAATATCAGTTCCCAGTTACCTTGCTCGGGAATACAGTACATAATATAACGGCCGGCCTGTACCTGTTGGCCCAGGATCTTTACATTTTTATAAAAAGTAATTTCTGTAGCTTCATTAGCACCTAAGCGCCAGGGTTCATTGTATTTTATCAGGTCCTTGAACAACTTACGGCCGCTTAAATGAGGCCTGCTGTAAATAACCCGCATTACGGGACTGATAGCGCTGTCGGTACTGATCTTTAACACCGGAAAATTAACCGGGAAATAACTCATATCCATCGGCGAAATATCCACCGGGGAGTAAGTATTGGGTGCGCCGTTAACAGGCGGGGCATCAGGTTTTTTAAAATAATCAGGTTGCGTAACAGGCGTTTTTGCCTGGTCCTTTTTATCATTATTACAGGCAACAAGTATGGTAATGGTCAATAATAAACAGCAGTTAACCAGTTGTTTTAGCATAAGGGCATTTTATATTTTGATCGGTAGTTTGGCCATATAATTATCCCAGGCCACCACAAAGTTTATTTGCGGCCCGTTGTTTTCAAAGTACATACTTAACAGTTCCACCGGCTCGCTGGTAGCTATGGCAGGCACCTGCATGCGTACCACATCCTTTTGGGCATCATATTTAAAGGCACCCCAGCAATCAGTTTCGGAATTAATGATAAAGGTCCAGTTGTTTTCCTGCACAATGGCATAAACGGTATAACGTCCTTTAGGTACTTTTTTACCATTGATGGTCACGTCCTTATAAAACTCTATTTCAGTGGCCTCATTGGCACCCATGCGCCACACTTTACCGTACTCTACAATGCCGCCATAAATAGTACGCTTTTCCTTGGCCGGCCGGCTGTACACTACACGGGCTACCGGGCCGTCTTTGGCCTTATCCTGTATTTTTAATAAGGGATAAGCGGAGGGGTAGTAACTCACATCCAGGGGTGACCTGTCTGCAGCGGGAATGGCCGATTGGCCCATAACGGCGCTAAACACCGCGAAACTTGCCAGTAGCAATAAAAAACCACGAATAAAAACCATAGCACAAAAATAAATAAAGGAGGTTCTGGAAATTTATTTATTACATGAACGTTTTTGGGGCCATTTTGTTACGTACCAACCTGTAAATAAGTTATTTATTTCAAGGCAGCGGTAATAAGCCCTGTTGTTCAAGTACAAAAGCTTTTACATCGGCCCAAAAAACCTGGTACAAACTCCGTAAAGCCTCATAATTGTTCTGTAATATGACTACCCCCGGGGCGCTGTCGTTTAAATAAGCCGAACGCCTTACCAGCCCGGCCATACTTTTACTGATGCCCTCAATAGTCCGGTAGTTATACAACCAGTTATGGGTGCGCATATAGGGTAACATACCGGCAAAAGCCATGGGTAAATATTCATAATGTTCCTGCAGGGTAGTATAGGTTTGTTGGGCAAAGCCGGCCAGTGATCCATCGGTAAACTCAGTTGGGTCCGAAGCCAGGAAATGGTCATACACCACATCAATAAAAGCGCCGCTGTACAAACGGTAAACAGGCCGGTAAAAGGCTTTGGCCTCCCGGGTAACCGGGTGCTCATCGGTAAACTGGTCAATCTGCCGGTGCAGTACAATGCCCTCCCGGATACCCGGCGGATAGTCGAACTGCTGCTTCCCCTTTACAAAATCGCTGATCATATTGCCTACCAGTAAACCCGGCTGACCAAAAGATAAATAGGCATGGGCCAAAAAATTCATACAGGTATTTGCTAAAAATGATGCCGGAACCTGTTTTTTATGCTTATTTTCTGTTTTTGACAAAAGAATAGCGCCATTGATCCCGGACTAGTGGTAAGATACTAATTAATAACCGTAGGTTGCAATGCAAACAATTGTTAGCGCCAGGGTGCCGGGGAGTAATAATTTTTTTAAGATACCCTTATTATTTTGTTCTTTTGCGCCTTGTGTTCTTTAAATAGTAAAACTACATGGTACAGTTAGGTACTGAGCGGGTTACGCTCAATGATTTTATAGCGGCATTGCAGGGCAGTGCGATACAGTTGCCTCAAACGGCTACTGATAAAGTAGCGGCAAGTCACGATTTTTTGAAAGATTTTGCCGGGCAGAAGCTGATTTACGGTATCAATACCGGCTTTGGGCCCATGGCACAATATAAGATCAACCAGAAAGATATTTTACAACTGCAATATAACCTGATCCGCAGCCACAGCAGCGGCAGTGGTAATATTATGACGCCCCAACTGGCAAAAGCGGTGATGATCGCCCGTTTGAACAGCCTGTTACAGGGCTATTCCGGTGTGCATCCCGAACTTACACAGTTACTGGCGGACATGATCAATAAAGATGTAATTGCCTGCATATTTGAGCATGGTGGAGTAGGCGCCAGCGGCGACCTGGTGCAGCTGGCACACCTGGGCCTGGGTTTAATTGGCGAAGGGGAGTTATGGTACGAAGGCAGCCTGCAACCGGCGGCGGAAGTGTTTAAAAAAGCCGGACTAACGCCTTTGTCCATTCATATACGTGAAGGACTGGCCATTATTAATGGTACCTCGGCCATGACGGGTATTGGCTTGTTGAATATTCACCGGGCAAAAAAACTATTGGACTGGTCACTGATCTTATCGGCGCTGACCAATGAACTGATGGAAGCGTATAACGACCATTATTCGGTAGAGCTGAACCAGGTAAAACATCATATCGGGCAAAATAAAATAGCTGCCATGTTCCGCCAGGCACTGGAAGGCAGTAAGCTGATCCGCAGCCGCTCGGAGCATTTATACAACCCCGATAATATTAAACATGATGTGTTTGAGGATAAAGTACAGGAGTACTACTCCCTGCGTTGTGTAACCCAGGTATTAGGACCGGTATATGATACCCTGGCGCATGCGGAAGAAACAGTAATCAACGAATTGAACTCGGCCAACGATAACCCGATTGTAGATGTGGCCAACAACAATATATTCCACGGTGGCAACTTTCATGGCGACTATGTATCGCTGGAGATGGATAAAGTTAAAATTGCCATTACCAAACTATCCATGTTAAGTGAAAGACAGCTCAACTACCTGCTGAATAGTAAACTTAACTTAAAATTCCCGCCATTTGTTAACCTGGGCGTATTTGGTTTAAATTTTGGTATGCAGGGGGTGCAGTTCACGGCTACATCAACCGTTGCGGAAAACCAGACTTTGTCGTTTCCTATGTATGTACACAGCATACCCAATAATAACGACAACCAGGATATTGTGAGCATGGGTACCAATGCGGCATTGATCACTAAAAAAGTAATTGATAACAGCTTTGAGGTACTGGCCATACAGGCCATGTCCTTAATGCAGGCGGTGGACTATATTAAATACCAGGACAGGCTGGCGCCTGTTACCCGTACCGTGTATGATGCCATCAGGGCTTTCTTCCCCGTGTTTGTGGAGGATACGCCAAAGTATAAAGACATACAGGCGGTAAAAAATTACCTGGAAGAAAACATGCCTGTTAATTTTTAACGGGCCTAACAAACATTAACCGGCAATAAATTTTCTATATGAACGCTGCATTGGTAACAGGAGGATCACGGGGTATTGGCCGTGCCATATGTATTACGCTGGCAAAGCAGGGCTACTATGTATTGGTAAACTATAAAGGTAATGAAGCGGCAGCGGCCGAAACCCTGGCCACCATTATGAGTAATGGCGGTGCCGGGCAAACTTTACAATTTGATGTGGCCGATAAGGCACAGGTAGAACAGGTTTTAGGCGGCTGGATGGAAGCCAATGAAGATAAAAAAATTGAAGTGCTGGTAAACAATGCTGGCATTAAGGACGATGTATTGTTAATGTGGATGAAGGATGAGCAGTGGGATAATGTAGTGAACACCGGTCTTGGCGGCTTCTTTTATGTCACACGTTTGGTGGTGAACAGCATGTTGCGCCAGCGTTATGGCCGTATCATCAATGTAGTATCGCTATCCGGTTTAAAAGGTATGCCCGGACAAACGAACTACTCCGCAGCCAAGGGAGGAATTATTGCTGCCACCAAAGCGCTGGCACAGGAAGTAGGTAAGCGCAACATCACCGTTAACGCGGTTGCTCCCGGCTTTATTAAAACTGATATGACGGCCGATATTGATGAAGGACAATTTAAAGCACTGATACCGGCTAACCGTTTTGGTACGGCCGAAGAAGTGGCCCATGCCGTCAACTTTTTGGCTACCCGGGAAGCCGGTTATATTACGGGCCATGTGTTATCGGTTAACGGCGGCTTGTACACCTAATAATACAGGTAGCAGCACTCACAAGGACTATAGTTTAATCAGGTTACCTGCAGCAGTGCTACTATCAGCTTTCAGTGAAAGAAAGAATGAGCGCCACACTTGCGCACCCGTAACTTTATTCGGCTTTATACAAGCTGCACGCCACCTTAAACTTTAAACATAAAACCTTAAACGGTTAGCCACCTGTAACTTTTGAACTTCTGGAACCCCTGAACCACTTCTCTCATGCAACTTTATCCCCTCGGTATCAAAAAATACAAAACCCTGTTCATCATCATCCTGGTGGCCAACATAGTGCTCATTGCTGTTCCGTTTATATTGGTAAAAATGGGCTATGTATTTTTCCCGGCTTACAAGGGCAGCAAACTGGTCAGCTATAGTTTAATAGGGTTGTTAATAGCAGGCGCACTGTTACAGGTAAAATACCAGCGTAAAAAATTAATACAAATAGCTTGGGTTCCTTTCTTTGACGCAAAAGTGAAACTATACGACAGGCTTTTTACCATCAGGATGTACTGGCACTTATTTTCCTGTATCGTAACAGCCATCATAATTATTGTAACCCTGGATACCTACTTTTTTTACTATGGTATCCTGGATGTGGTAATGGCCTTTATGTATTACCCGCGGTTGTCTTTATTTCAAAGAGAACTAAGAGAGCAAAACATTGTACTGGTATAAAACAAAATCCCCCGGCCTTGCAATGGTATGATCACCAACAAAGCCGGGGGAGCTATATTTTTTTTGATGGTCCGGTCAGGATTAATCCCTCCTGGCCATGTATATCATAATATACTGTATCAGGGTAACCACAGCAGCTAATGCAGCAACCACATAAGTAGTAGCAGCCCATTTCAAAGCGTCTTTAGCCTGGGGGTATTCGGTACTGGTAGTTACATTGGTGGTGTTTAACCAGGCCAATGCTCTTTTGCTGGCGTCAAACTCAACCGGTAAAGTAACCAGTGTAAACAACACTGTTACTGCCATTAAAAGAATACCGATCAGCAACACGGTGGTATTGCCGGATGCGGCCATAATTACACCGGCTATCAATACCCAGTTAACAATGGTAGAGCTAAACTGTACTGCCGGTACCAGTTTACTACGCATTACCAGCGGTCCGTAAGCGGTAGCATGCTGTACGGCATGGCCGCACTCGTGGGCAGCTACAGCAGCGGCCGATACACTGGTACCACTGTATACTTCAGGGCTAAGGTTTACGGTTTTATTGGCGGGGTTATAGTGGTCAGTTAAAAAGCCGTCTACTGAGGTCACTTTTACATCGTAGATACCATTTTCCCTTAGCATTCTTTCTGCTATCTCTTTGCCACTCATACCGTTAGCTAAACGCACTTTACTGTATTTAGTAAACTTGCTTTTTAATACCAGCGATACTAACATGCTGATCCCGACAAAAATCAGCGAAACAATCATAATTGGTAGTGTCATGTGAACTTAGTTTTTGTTATTTATAGTCAATTACTTACATCAAATTTACAACCAAAAAAACAAATCAAACGTGTTACGCCTTTTTGTCAGTTTGTGTATAAATTTTTTTTCAACTATATAGGTGCAATATGCAACTAATATTTCATATTTATTTGATTATTAATTATATATATTATTTTTACATACTGACAAAATTGCCATATTTATACCCTTCCGGTGTTGAAAGTTATTCACAGGAGCAAAAAATTATTTTGAATTGTGGCTTAGAATTGTAACTTAGTGCTAGAATTTAATGGGTTAGTAAGTAAAGGGGTCAGTCGAAAGATAGGCCCCTTTTACTATTATCTATAACACAGTTTTTGAATCGTTGTTTTACGATACCTCTTCTCTGTCTGTTATACTTTTTTAGTTTTCTTTCATCAATCGTTTTGTCCTTGTAAAATTCTTACCGGCTTGTTGGTTTTTGTACCGGTGTTTCAATAAGTGATAACAGCAAACATTATCTTTAGCCCATGAGTAAAGTTAAGAAAGCATTCTTTTGTCAGCAATGTGGTTATGAAAGTGTAAAATGGGTAGGGCAGTGTCCATCATGCGGACAATGGAACAGCTTTGTGGAAGAGTTGATACAAAAGGATAATGGTAAAGTAAAAGCAGACTGGAATAATTACGACGGTGAAAAAAAAGCCAACAAAACAATAGCGCTGGATGAAGTAACTGCCGGTGAGGAAGTAAGGATCATTACTCCCGATGGGGAACTGAACAGGGTGCTAGGCGGTGGTATTGTAACGGGTAGTATTGTACTGGTGGCGGGCGAACCGGGCATTGGTAAATCAACCCTGTTCTTACAAATCGGGCTACAGTTAAGCAATACACGCGTATTGTACGTGAGCGGTGAGGAAAGTGCCCAGCAAATAAAAATGCGGGCCGAGCGTATTAAAGGTAATAACCCCGACTTTTATTTACTTACTGAAACCTCTACGCAAACCATCTTCCAGGAAATAAAAAAACTAAAACCGCAACTGGTTATTGTCGATTCTATTCAAACCTTACAAACGCCTTTTATAGAATCGTCGGCCGGAAGTATTTCACAGATACGGGAATGTGCCGGCGAATTCCAGCGCTTTGCCAAGGAAACCAGCACACCTGTTTTTTTAATTGGTCATATTACTAAGGATGGTAATATAGCGGGTCCGAAAATATTGGAACATATGGTGGATACCGTATTACAATTTGAAGGTGACCGGCATTACGCATACCGCATTTTACGCACGTTAAAAAACCGGTTTGGCAGTACCGCCGAATTGGGCATTTATGAAATGAATGCCGATGGTATGCGGGCGGTAACCAACCCCAGCGAGATCTTAATCACACAAAAGGAAGAGCAGTTAAGTGGTATTGCCATTGCGGCCACCCTGGAAGGAGTACGTCCTTTATTAATTGAAGTACAGGCCCTGGTTACCCAATCGGTATATGGTACGCCGCAGCGTACGGTCAGCGGTTTTGACCTGCGCCGGTTACAACTATTGTTAGCCGTGCTGGAAAAAAGGGGCGGTTTTCATTTTGGTGTAAAAGATGTGTTCTTAAATATTGCCGGCGGTTTAAAAATTGAAG
>CAYUMH010000114.1:0-14853 GCA_964445775.1 uncultured Terrimonas sp. | reverse complement strand
ATCCCACCCCTGCCTTACACTACATCCGGGTCAAGTCATACAATTCTCATGTATCCTTTGTCACGCAATTCACAAAAAAAAAAAAAAAAAATACGTGTGCCTCTCGGCTCGTCTGAAGCATTTAATATTACTACTGCATTGTCGTCAAAACGGATGTAAGAACCATCCTTACGACGCAATTTGTTAGTAGTACGTACGATTACCGCTTTTGCTACGGTACCTTTTTTTATACCACCGGCAGGAATGGCATCCTTAACAGTAACCACAATTTTATCACCAATTCTGGCATAACGCTGACCGCTATTACCCAAAACACGGATACACAACACCTCTTTTGCGCCACTATTATCGGCTACGTTTAACCGGCTTTCTTGCTGTATCATCTTGTTAGATTTTTAATAGAGTACTTCGCTTTTAGTACTTAGTACTTAAATATTATAAAACTATTTTACTTAATACTGACTACGCAGTACCCTTATCTTATTTAACTTTTTCAACCACTTCTACCAGTCTCCAACGCTTAGTTTTGCTCAGCGGGCGGGTTTCCATGATTTTAACTACGTCACCAATGCTGCATTCGTCTTTTTCATCATGCGCATGGAACTTGGTAGTTTTTTTAAGGAACTTACCGTAGATGGGGTGTTTTACTTTACGCTCAACTGCAACCGTAATGGTTTTAGTCATTTTATTGCTGGTAACAACACCAATCCTCGTTTTTCTTAAATTTCTTTCAGACATCTTTATCTAATTTGAATATTATCTTAAGCTTCCGCTTGTTTTTGTTTCACTGCAGTTTGTACACGTGCAACGTCTTTACGCAGGCTACGAATGCTCATTGGGTTTTCCAATGGAGAAATAGCATGGGCAAACTCCAATTTCTTCAAACGAAGTTTATCTTCTTCCAGGCGGGCCTGCAGATCGGCAAGGCTCAAACCCTGGATACTTTTATTGAAATCTACTTTTTTTGACATCTTAATTTATTTGAAAGTTTGAAACTGAGTTATTATGCGGTAACTAAATCACGACGCATGATAAATTTGGTTTTGATAGGTAACTTACCTGACGCAAGTGACAAAGCGGCACGAGCAACTTTTTCATCTACGCCATCAATTTCAAATATAATACGACCTGGTTTTACTACGGCAGCCCAGTATTCCAGGTTACCTTTACCCTTACCCATACGAACCTCAGCAGGTTTGTGTGTAATTGGCTTGTCAGGGAAAATGCGGATCCACACATTACCTTCCCTTTTCATTTCACGGGTAAGTGCCTGACGAGCAGCTTCAATCTGACGATCGGTAATCCAATGATCATCAAGTGCTTTCAGTGCATATGATCCAAAAGAGATGGTAGTACCTCTTTTTGCATCACCCTTCATGCGGCCTTTCTGCACTTTCCTATGTTTCGTTCTTTTCGGTTGTAACATCTTAATTCAATTTGATAATGTTATAATCTGCTAATGTGTAAATTGCTATCCATTAGCAAATCAGCACATCGACTAATTAGCTAATTAATTTTTTCTATCGCCACGGCCACCACCTCTTCTGTCGCCTCTTCTGTCATCTCTTCTATCGCCACCTCTTCTTTCACCACCGGCGTTATTACCACCTTCGTTTTTACCGCCGGCAATAATGTTAGGGTTCAGGTCACGTTTGGTTAAAACCTCACCTTTACAGATCCATACTTTGATACCGATTTTACCATATACAGTCTGTGCAAATACATTGGCATAATCAATATCCATACGGAAAGTGTGCAAAGGTACACGACCTTGTTTAAACTCCTCGCTACGGGCAATCTCAGCACCACCTAAACGACCGCTTAATTTCACTTTAATACCTTCGGCACCCATACGTAATGCAGAAGCAATAGCCATTTTAGTAGCTCTTTTAAAGTTGATACGGTTCTCGATCTGGCGGGCAATAGTATCACCTACGATCATGGCATCCAATTCAGGACGACGGATCTCCAGGATATTTATTTGTACATCATCTTTACCGGTAAGTTTCTTCAACTCCTCTTTAATACGATCTACTTCTCCACCGCCCTTACCAATGATGATACCAGGTTTAGATGTATGAATGGTAACAATTAATTTACCAAGTGTACGCTCAATAACGATTTTAGAAATACCGCCTTTATTGATACGTGCATTCAGGTAAGTCCTGATCTTGTGGTCCTCGATCAACTTGCCGGCATAGTCTTTTTTGCTGCCATACCAGTTAGACTCCCATCCACGGATGATGCCTAACCTGTTACCAATCGGATTTGCTTTCTGACCCATGTTTTTAATTTGACAATGTGATAATTTGAAAATTTGAAAATGGATTCAAACTACCTATAATCTTTTATGTTTAATCATTCGGATGTGTTACTCATTTTCAAATTAACACATCCAACTTTTTGCTTAATTACTTAGCGTCAACTATTACAGTTACGTGGTTGCTTCTTTTTCTAACGCGGTATCCACGACCCTGGGGCGCCGGACGCATGCGTTTTAAAGTTCTGCCACCATCAACAAAAATGGTTTTGATATACAATTGTCCTTCGTCACCACCTTCGTTCTTTTGTTTCCAGTTGCTGATAGCACTTAAAACCAGTTTACGCAAAGGCACTGCCGGATGTTTAGGATTGTGCTCCAATTCCGCCAATACTTTCTCTACTTTCTGACCACGAATCAGATCAGCAAGCAAACGCATCTTACGAGGCGACGTTGGGTAATTTTTTAATTTAGCTACTGCTTCCATTTTTACTATGTTTATGGTCAAATATTGTCCGGCGAATAATACCCTGAATATTTTACCTTCTTTAGTTTATCTGTTAACCGAAGGGTTGTACTTCGTATAACTTTTAAAAATTAGTCTTTCTTAGAGTGCCCTTTGAAGTTCCTGGTTGGTGCAAACTCACCAAGTTTGTGGCCTACCATGAACTCTGTTACATAAACAGGTATGAATTTGTTACCGTTATGCACAGCAAAAGTGTGTCCTACAAAATCAGGAGAAATAGTTGATCTACGGCTCCAGGTTTTAATTACACCTTTTTTGGCTTTACCTTCATTTACAGCCAATACCTTTTTTTCAAGGTGAGTAGCTATATAAGGACCTTTTTTAATCGAACGTGCCATATTTCTAATTAGTTAATTTGATAATTTGTTGATTTGAAAATGTGCTCTTCTTACCGTGGGCTGAAAACCATTTTCAAATTTTCACATCCTCACTTTTCAAATCTTACTTAGCTAATTTGCTACCATTCTTTCTTTGAATGATTAACTTATCGCTTCCTTTACCTTTAGTACGGGTTTTAAGACCTCTTGAGTACTGACCGGTTCTGCTGCGAGGCTGACCTCCGGAAGCTCTACCTTCACCACCACCCATCGGGTGATCCACAGGGTTCATGGCTACACCTCTGTTTCTTGGTTTAATACCTTTCCAACGGTTACGGCCGGCTTTACCCATGCTCTGTAAGCTGTGGTCACTGTTACTTACCACACCTACGGTAGCATAACCGTTAACCAATACTTTTCTTAACTCACCGGAAGGCATTTTTAATACAGCGTATTTTTCTTCCTTGTTAGTTAACTGGGCTGATGAACCGGCGCTAC
Organism: uncultured Terrimonas sp.; assembly: GCA_964445775.1. Lineage (GTDB taxonomy): Bacteria > Bacteroidota > Bacteroidia > Chitinophagales > Chitinophagaceae > Terrimonas. Next base: position 11,252 of record CAYUMH010000114.1, on the reverse strand, counting down.
GAGCCAATTTACCACCCTGACCAGGCTGCATTTCAATATTGTGAATATTAGTACCTAAAGGCATGTTTTTCATTTGTAACGCATTTCCTATTTCAGGAGCTACTGCGTCACCGCTGATAACTGTTGCACCAACTGTTAAACCCTGGGGGGCAATGATGTAACGTTTTTCACCATCGGCATAGTTCAGTAAAGCGATGAATGCGGTACGGTTCGGATCGTACTCGATAGATACAACAGTTGCTGCCATATCTTTTTTATCACGCTTAAAGTCAACTATACGATATTTCTTTTTATGTCCACCGCCTCTGTAACGCATTGATAAACGACCAGAAGAGGTACGGCCACCAGTTCTTTGCTTAGGTTCAACTAAGGATTTCTCTGGTACATTAGTGGTTACTTCAGCATAGGCGTTACCAATTCTCCAACGTGTGCCTGCTGTAACCGGTTTAAATTTTCTTAATGCCATTTTATTCTTTTTTTGCCTTTTTGGATATAAGGCGTTTCAACTTTTGCGGTAGTTGATCTACCATTCTGTTTACAACTTGGTTTGCTTACTTACAGCTTACAATTAAATGTTAGCGTATAAGTCAATTGTTTCATTTTCTGCAACAGTTACATAAGCTTTTTTGAATGAAGGCTTACGACCAGAGATAAAGCCGGCTTTTGTAAAGCGGGTTTTATTTTTTGCAGGAGAAACTACTGTGTTCACGTTAATTACGTTTACACCGTAAAAAGCTTCAACGGCTTTTTTAATTTCCAGTTTGTTAGCAGTTTTTGCTACTTTGAAAGTGTAACGACGCAGTTTGTCCTGCTGTGCATTTGCTTTCTCTGTTAAAACCGGTTTTATTAATACTTCAGAAAGTTTCATCTTCCTTAATTTTTAAAAATCAAAATTTGTTTTCGTTCCAATCCTGTTAAAGCTTAGGCTTCTTTCAGGTCTTCGTTAATCTGGTTAACGGCTGCTTCAGTTAATACCACTAAACCTGAGTTTACAATATCATACGTGTTCATATTGTGGAAAGTGTATCCCAATACGTTTGGTATGTTTCTGTAAGACAGGAACAGGCTGTCGTTGTTGTCGTTTGTTTCTGCAGTCAGGAACAATACTTTTTTAGTGTCAGCTTTCAGATTTTTCAGAATAGCGGCAAACTCTTTTGTTTTAGGTTGCGCTAACTGGATATCTTCAACTACCACCAGGTTGTTCTCTTTTACTTTATAAGAAAGGGCAGAGAATTTAGCCAAAGCTTTCACATTACGATTTAATTTAATATCGTAGCTATGAGGTTTTGGACCGAAGATAGTACCACCACCTTTGTATAAAGGGTTACGGATATTACCTTTACGGCTGCCACCGGTACCTTTTTGTTTGTGCAGTTTACGGCTGGCACCTTGTACTTCAGCGCGGGTTTTCACTTTGTGAGTACCCTGGCGTTGTGCAGCTAAATATTGTTTCACAGCCAAGTACATTACGTGATTGTTTGGCTCAATTCCAAAAATTTCTTCCGGAAGTTCTACCGAGCGACCAGTACTGGCACCTTTACTATTTAATACTTCAACTTTCATTTTCTTGTTTTTTGAGTAGCGCTAGCGCTAACTGTTTTTGTTGGGTTTACACCTTTACAAAAGGCGGTGCTTATTTTTGAATAAGAACAATAGAACCGTTGTGACCGGGAACAGATCCGCTTACCAGGATGTAGTTTTTGTCAGCAAATACTTTCACTACTTTCAATCCTTTCATTTTAACGCGGTCGCCACCATCACGGCCGGCCATACGCATACCTTTCATTACACGGCTTGCGTCAGAAGAGTTACCCAGAGAACCCGGAGCCCTTTGACGGTCGTGCTGACCATGCGATTGTTCACCCACACCGGAGAAGCCATGGCGTTTTACAACACCCTGGAAACCTTTACCTTTTGTGGTACCAACAACTTCTACTTTGTCACCTTCTTCGAAGATGTCAACAGTTATTGATTCACCAATATTTTTTTCAAGAGAATAATTACGGAATTCCTTAGAGAATTTCTTTGGAGCTGTGCTAGCTTTTGCGAAGTGATTTTTTTCGGCTTTTGTGGCACGTTTTTCTTTTTTCTCGCCGAAAGAAAGTTGCAGGGCGTTATAGCCGTCTGTTTCTGTAGTTTTTACTTGAGTAACTACGTTAGGAGTTGCCTCAATGATCGTGCAGGCTGTTTGTTTGCCTGAAGGATCAAAGATGCTTGTCATCCCGATTTTTTTCCCAATAATACCTTTCATGGTTTGTGATCAATTTATGCCTTACAGGATTATTGGGACAACATCATAATCTAAACAGTGTGCGGGACACACTATCAGGATGCTTCAATCCCCGTTTGCCACCGACCTTTTCCTTTCTGGGGAAGTACCGGCAGTAAACAAACCCTGAACGGCTTGTTTTATGTAATATTCCAGAGCTCTTTTGGTTCCGCTTTCGGAATTTGAGAGATGGTAAAAATTTAATTTTAAAAAAGAACTACTTTCCCTAAAGTTGCGATTGTCAGCGGGTTACGCTTTAATCTCAACCTCTACCCCACTTGGCAGATCCAACTTACTTAACGCATCTACGGTGCGGGAAGAAGAGGTATAAATGTCCAATAAGCGTTTGTGAGTAGCTAACTGAAACTGCTCACGGCTCTTTTTGTTAACGTGTGGTGAACGTAATACAGTAAAGATCTTCTTACGAGTAGGCAAAGGAATTGGTCCAGTTACTACTGCACCTGTACTGCGTACTGTTTTTACGATTTTCTCTGCTGATTTGTCAACTAAGTTATGATCGTAAGACTGTAATTTTATTCTAATTCGCTGTGACATGTGTTTGAACCCGCTTTTCTTTTGGGAGTGCAAAGGTAAGGGGATAGATATGAAAGGGCAAAAAATAAATATACTTTTTTTGAAAATTTCTTCGGTTTTGCCTTAAATCATACAAAGTTACTGCTTTTTGAAGGCATTTCGGGCCCCCGCACGCCGGAGCGGGTTAGCCGGAAATGATATACAACGGGCGCAATCCCTTGCTTTTCAATAGCTTTTATATGGCCAAAGCCCGGTCCGTTGGGGTCACAAGGTTATCATGTCCTAAAAATATAAAGCCCGGAGTTTTCCAATATGTTATGAATCAATAATATAGTACATAAGAGTCATATACGGGCACAAAAAAAGGCTCAAGACTGAGCCCTTAACCTAGTTCGGTGTTTCACATACAAATACATTTGATAAGTTTATTCAGGGATAATGAACATAAAGCTTTACTTAAGATACCTGGTTATTTTCACACAATATTGGAAACAAGGTTTGCATAGACTATTGTTTTAAAAACGGGGCGTGTTTCCATGCAGAAAAACGCAAATTAAGTGCCATAAATCGTCCTTCCGGTTGATTTAAATCACCAAATTTGAGGTTTTTACAAAAGTATATGACTTTTTTTAGACAATCCTGCACCCAATACGTGCTTACCCCTACTTTTCAAATAGTGTACCAAACCATTAAGTATTACCCATTAAGTTCTGCACATTAAAAAAAATAAATATATAATTCCCGCATTCCGGACCGCCGTTACATAAAAAACCCGGCCATTTATCAGCCGGGATATATCATTTTACAAGGGTGATCCTTACTTCTTCCTGAAAAACAGGCGCACAGGCACCCCGCTCAGGTCAAAATTCTGCCTTAACTGGTTTTCCAGGTAGTTTTTATACGGTTGTTTAATATCGTCAGGAAAATTACAGAAGAACGCAAAAGAAGGTACTGCCGTAGGTAACTGGGTTACAAATTTAATTTTAATGGCATGGCCACGAACCACGGGCGCATGGTAGTTCTGTACCGCTTTCAGCATAATTTCGTTCAGCTTGGAAGTTGATACACGGTTACGCCTGTTCTCAATTACCTGCAGGGCCGTTTCTATCGCTTTAAATATCCTTGTTTTTTCCAAGGCCGATATAAATAATACCGGAACATCATTAAACGGGGCCAGTTTCTTTTTCAGGGTGTTTTCGTACTCTTTGGCGGTATTGGTCTGTTTATTCTGTACCAGGTCCCATTTATTCACCAGCACCACAATACCCTTACCCTTACGGGCCGCCAGGCTGTAGATATTCAGGTCCTGGGCAGTTATGCCCTTTTCCGCATCCAATAATAGTAAACAAATATCTGCCTCATCCACCGCTTTAATGGCACGGATCACGGAGTAGAACTCCAGGTCCTCATGTACCTTGTTTTTACGGCGGATACCTGCTGTATCGATCAGGATAAATTCCTTCTGGTATAAATTATAGTGGGTATGGATGGTATCGCGGGTAGTGCCGGCTATATCACTCACAATAGTACGTTCCTGGCCTATCAGGGCATTTAATAAAGAGGATTTACCCACATTCGGCTGACCAATGATGGCAAATTTAGGTATACCATAATCTTTCTTCACCACAGGTTTATCCTCTCCTTCTTCCAGCAACTCTTCATCCGGAATCACCACTTCCTCGGCCTGGGCAGGAATAAGCTCAGCAATAGCATCCAGTAATTCTCCGCTGCCGCTGCCACTGGCAGCTGCAATAAAGAAAACCTGATCAAAGCCCATGCTGTAAAACTCGCTGGCTTCCAGTAAACGGTCATTATTATCTACCTTGTTCACCGTCAGGAAAACAGGTTTGGTACTGCGGCGCAAAACATTGGCCATGGACTCATCCAGGTCGGTGAGGCCGGTATGGGCATCCACCATAAACACAATAGCATTGGCTTCATCAACGGCGATCATCACCTGCTTGGCAATCTCTTTTTCAAACACATCATCACTACCGCTTACAAAACCACCGGTATCTATCACGTTAAAGGATTTGCCGTTCCAATCACTTTCGCCATACTGGCGATCGCGGGTTACGCCACTCACGTCATCTACAATGGCTTTACGCTCTTCCAGTAAACGGTTGAAGAACGTACTTTTTCCTACATTGGGGCGACCCACTATTGCAACTGTAAAACTCATATCGAAAAAATTAAAAGCAAAGCCGGATGTAAAAGGCTGATGCTGTGTTAACTACATTTAAAAACCTGGCTCATGGCCGGGGCCTTTCTATTATTAATAACCGTACTCCCTAAGCTGTAATTCGTTTTCACGCCACTTGGGTTTAACCTTCACAAACAGCTCCAGAAAAACCTTTTGCTGGATAAAGCTTTCTATATCGGCCCGGGCCAGCATACCTATTTTTTTGATCATGCTGCCCTTTTCACCAATGATAATCACTTTTTGTGTTTCACGGTGCACAATGATATCAGCTACTATTTTTACCAGTGTGGTCTTTTCCTTATACTCCCTTATCAGTACGGCAGTATGATAGGGCAGTTCATCGGAAAACAGTTCGTATACCTTTTCCCTGATGAGTTCGCTCACAAAAAACTTGGTGGGCAGGTCACTGATATCATCTTCATTGTAAAAAGGTTCTCCTTCCGGTAATAAAGCAATAACAGGCTTTAATAATACCTCCGGATCAAAAGGTTTGGCAGCAGCCAGCGGCACGGCTTCCTTACAATATTTTTTTTGTTTAAAGAAAGCAACAGCCTCCCGGATACGATCCTGTTTAGCCCGGTCAATTTTATTGACGATCACGATAGCAGGTACTTTTAAGCGTAATGCCGAGAATATGGCATCCGATTCTTCCCAGTTATCATTCACATCCACAATCAATAAGGCAACATCGGCATCTTCCAGCGAGCTTTTCACTGCCTGCATCATTTTTTCATGCAGTTTGTATTTGGGCTCAATAATACCGGGAGTATCTGAAAATATAACCTGGTAATCATCGCCGGTCATAATGGCTTTAATGCGGTGCCGGGTAGTCTGTACCTTGTGCGATACAATAGCCAGTTTTTCACCCATTAGCGCATTTAACAATGTGCTTTTTCCCGCATTGGGCTTACCAAATATGTTTACAAATCCTACTTTCAAAACGGTTGTTAATTTCTTATTGGGGGCGCAAAGGTACTTCATTTACAGCTGAAAACAGCTAATTAACAGAAATACAGGCCGGTTTTCCGCTGCTTTAAGATAAGCTTTTTAGCGTATACACCATTTGTACCCCGGACCAGATACTTCTATTTCCACAGACAAGTAACTGATAGTGGACATGTTAGCTTATGCTGCAAACCCCTCTTGAATGTACTGAAGAGCAGATAAACGGCGGGAGAAATAACGGACATTATCTTTTATGGTTAACTTGTGGCATGAGATTTTTTTTAACAACAATTGCCTGTATTACGATGTCTGTATTACTGGAAGCCCAAAATAGCAAACTGATAGTTGGCACTTATACCACCAACAGTAAAAGTAAGGGCATTTATGTTTTTAATTTTAATACCCGGACCGGGAAAGCTGACTTAACCAGTACTACAACGGCTGCTGACCCTTCTTTTTTAGCCTTATCTCCGGATAACCGTTTTCTTTACGCGGTTAATGAGCTGGGTGAAGATAAAGGCGGAGGTACCATCAGTGCCTTTTTATTCAACTCCGCCAAAGGACAATTAAAACTGATCAATCAGCAATCTACCCATGGCAACCATCCCTGTTATGTAAGTATTGATAAAAAAGGTAAAACGGTCTTTGCCGGCAATTACAGCAGCGGAAACCTTGCCAGCTTCCGGGTTACCAAAGAAGGTGGCCTGAACCCTGCCGCTATTACGGTTAAACATACCGGCAGCGGCCCTGTTAAAGAAAGACAGGAAGCCCCGCATGTTCACAGTACCGTTTTATCTCCCGATAATCGTTGGTTATTTGTTGCCGACCTGGGTACGGACAAGATATACGCCTACCCTTTTGATGCCGCCAGCGGAACATTAAGTGCAAAAGCCGTGGAAACCTCCGTGCCTGCCGGTGCCGGGCCCCGGCATATGACCTTTAATAAAACCGGTACCCGTTTATATGTAGTTGCGGAGTTAAATGGCGCGATACTGGTGTATGAACGTAAAGAAGGCAAATTAACACACCTGCAAACCATACATAGTTTACCGGAGGATAAACAATCACCTGCCAATAGTGCCGACATCCATTTATCACCGGATGGTAAATTCCTGTATGCCACACACCGTATTAATAATACCATTGCTGTTTTTGCCGTAGCTGCCAAAACGGGGCATTTAACACATATTGAAACGGTACCGACCAATGGCCATATTCCCCGCAATTTTACCATTGACCCTACAGGGAATTTTTTATTAGTAGCCCATCAAAACAGCGATAATATTGTTGTATTTAAAAGAGACGGTAAAACAGGCAAGCTAACAGATACAGGAGAAAGGATTGAAGCAGGAAAACCCGTTTGCCTGATCTGGAGTAAATAGTTTAAAGCCGAACCCGGGATTTACTGGTTAATAGCCGGCTTTTCAGACTGTTGTGCTGCAATGTTTTTATGGATTGACTTCTGCGCAGAGGACAATAAACTGCCGTTCACTTTACCCATTTTCTGAGTTTCGGATTGAGCAATGGTGAAAACAACCAGTACAATAATAAAAAGAAGTACCACAAGGTTCTTCTCAGAGAAATACGTCCTCATAAGTTCTAATTGGCCGCAAGTTAATGTTTTTGATGGAAACAGGACACAGAATTTTACCAGCAAAGCGCCTGACACTCATAAACTTGCATATGCAAGAGTTAACCCCTAGAAAACTAATTATAAGGCCGGCGGGTTAGCATGGTATTCGGCGTTAATGTCAGCAATATAATCCAGTATGTCCTCCTTACCTTCTTTGTCAATAGCGGAAGTAACAAAAAACGGCGGCAATTCCTCCCAGGTTTTCTGCAGTTCATCTAAAAAAGCCTTAACGTTACGGTTGGTAGCACCGGGTTTATTTTTATCGGCTTTGGTAAATACGATCACAAAGGGTATTTGCCATTCGCCCAACTGCTGCACAAAGGTTAAATCAATGGTCTGCGGCGTATGCCTGCTATCCACCAGCAGGAAAACACAACCCAGGTTAGGACGTTTCCTGATATAGGATTCGATCATATTGGCCCAGTTATTCCGGGATTTTTGCGAAGTAACGGCATAACCATAACCGGGCAGGTCCACCAGGTACCAGGCCCGGCCTGTACCCTTTTTAGAACCGTCTTTTGATATTACTTCAAAATGATTGATCAATTGTGTTTTACCGGGCGTAGCCGAGGTTTTTGCCAGGCCACGCTGGTTACACAACATATTAATTAAAGAAGACTTGCCCACGTTGCTTCGCCCGATAAAAGCATACTCCGGCTTATTAGGCTCGGGACATTGTTTATAGGTAGCGCTGCTGATAATATACTTGGCCGATACAATTTCCATGCGGCAAAGATAGTTTTTTACACCGAAGCAATTGAACCGGTCAATACTTCATCAGTAAACCTATAACTGCAAACCCTTATCATATTACCGTGGCAGGATACTCACCGGCATAATAAATTCGAAAACAACTTTCCTGTTGGGATAGTAAAAATCTGTATCCAGTAAATAACTTGTTCTGAACCCAAAAGTAAGGGGGTGCTGGTTCCACCATTTTGTATCAATAAAAACCTCGGCGCCGGTTGACCGCTGCCAGGCAAATGGTTGTTTTTGTTTATTGTACACACGGGTAATATCGTAAAACACATTACCCCTGATACGTTGTAAATATAAAATATTACCAAAGCCCCAGTCAGGATAAACAACCGGGAAATGATAGTTACTGCCTATACGCCACATGCGGGCAAAATAAGGCGCTTCGTAACCGCGGGAATAAGGCATGCGGTTACCAAACAATGCATAAGTGGTATCGGTTTCCTGGTAAGCGCCTGACACCACAATGCTATGTGATTTTTGAAAGCCCGGTAAATAAACCGTAGCATTGACCACCGGCTGCCAGCTGGTATAATTGCTGATAGCATGACGGTATTGTGCACCAACAACATAACCCAACCTGGGGTAAATATGCTGTGCCGCTGTTTGCACATACTGGCTCCAGGATAACTGGTGTATCAGGTAACTGAATTGCACTGTAGTAAATGTGTCTTTATAAAATCCTGTATTAAAATCGTTACGGTATTGGTAACGTACACCCCAGTTAAAGTTTTTAATAGTAGTGCTGCTTACCCAGCTTAAAGGAATATTAAAGCCCAGCCCTACATCCAGCTGGTTCCACTCTTTACGCCGGTTTTGTGCCGGCGCCCAGCGGTTAAAAGTATATTGCGCCCCACCCGTAATTTGCGGGTACCAGCCGCCATAAGCCAGGTTGATACCGGTAGCATGGGTACGGTCGTTCTCATTGTACTGGTAAAATAGTTCGGACTGCAGCGTGTTCAATATATTTTCACTGTAGAGTGAGTAGGTAAGCAGGGGATCTTCATAATAAGGCCGCCAGCTATGCGCATTTAGCAGGTGTTTATGTTTTGGATAGGTGGTTATATTATCCTGAGCTGTTGCACCGGCCCATCCCGGCGAAAGCGGAAGGGTGTCTGCGGTCAGCTGCCCTTTGTTCACCGGCTGCCATGCTAAACTGCTTATATCTTTTTGTTCCAGGTTAAAACCCTCTGCGTTAAAACTGCTCCAGATTATTTTGTTGCGGCCGGCATGCAGGTTGTAATTTCCTTGTGCAGCAGCGGCTATTTTATACAGGTTATTATTGGTAAGGGATAACATGTACGCATGATCGCCGCCATCATACCCGCCGGTAAAGTATAATGAATCGTTTTGTACATAGGGATTGCCTACTACTTTATAGCTGGCCGGTGTAAGCCTTGTAAAACTACCATCACTGATATTCACTTTTACCAGGGCCATGGTACCATTGTTATAACGGGCTGCAAAAACAATATTGTCCGCATCCATAAACCGGGGGTCGGCATAATAACTGATATCCGTGTTTTTCAACTCCCTGATAATACTCCCTGTTCCTGCATCTAATACATGTAAAGCAGTTTGACCATTAACCGCCACATGGGTGGCTACAATTTTGCTGCCGTCTGCCGTTATATCGGGCCTGAAGTATTTTGTTTTTTTGCCGATGGTTACCTGCTTATTGGTGGCAATATCCAGAACTTTGATCACGCTGTAATCGTGCCAGCGCCAGCGGGCATTATTTTCATACGCACTGTACACCACTTTGCCATTGTTATAATTAAACTGGTCATCGTCCCTTATATCCATGAAACGCAGGCGTTTGGTGTTATTTCCTTCTCTGATCATTAAGGCTTCGCGCTGGTTGTAAGCAGATTGCAGGTAAAGCAGGCTATCGCCACCCAGGAGGTAAGGATATTTATAATGTGTAACTACTTTTTTATTGACGGGTAGTATAAAGTGATCGGTAGCGGTGGCTTTTGTTTGCTGCCGGTAATGATCAAAGGCTTCGGTATAAAAAGTTTTATACGTTTTCCCGGTATGACGTTTTACCGCTTTTTGCATAGGGTAAAACAGTCCTTTAAAAGCACTGGCATCACGGGTTACTTTTGTCCATATATCATTACCATAGGTTTCCCGTCCGTAGTTTACCAGTAAATAACCCAGGTGGTAATGTGTAGGCACATAATCCTTTAATGAGCCGTTGCGCAGTTTCATCCAGGAATAGTTTTTACCTGCCTGCCATAAAGCGGGATACATATTGTTAAACAGGGGTAAACGGCCCCTGCCCTGATGAGTTAAAAATGTTTCGGCGTACACCGCATCTCCTTCGTAAAACCAATCCGGTACGGAAGCATTAATTGCCAGGGCATAACCTTCCTGTCCAAACAGGATTCCCGCCACCTTACTCAGGCCATTATTAAAATTATTAAACTGCTGCACATGGCGGTACTCATGCAGGGCCAGTTGTTTGTGCCAGGGAGTGCTGCCCTGCTGAAAGGAGTTGACAGCCGGCGTCATATAAAACTCGCTGCGGAAAGGCCCCAGGCCTACATACCCGTTGGATATGGTTGTATTGGGCTGTAATACGATATTTATTTTTTTAAGCTTATTGCCTAAGCTGTAAGGATGTTGCGCTGCCAGTGCATGCACAATAGCGGCCACATCACTGGCCAGGCTGTCATTACCCCGTTTAAATATTACCCGGGCCGTATCGCTGTTCAGCTGCTGCCATTTTGTGGAGGCCGGATGCCCCCCGAATTGTTGTGCAATTGCTTGAAAATAAGTAAGAGACAGTATTACCAATAATACATTACGCAACATGCTTTTTTTGTTTAAGATACTGCAGACCGGCAATAAACAAAAAAATATTCTTTATTACCTGCATTTACAGGCTTTTTACCCGGCTTTACAGG
>CAYUMH010000113.1:0-14919 GCA_964445775.1 uncultured Terrimonas sp. | reverse complement strand
CCCGCTGGTCGCCGCCCTCCGCATCCGGCAGCCCTTCAGCAATAGAACTACTATGGCTCACAATGTTATACCAACAGCCATGCATTGTACCTATATACTGATTTACAATCCCCGTCATACAAATAAACATGCGACCCCTCCGGGGTCGTACGCATTCGCTATATCCCCGTTTGCTATAAAGATGTTATCCCTCCGGGATAAAGATAGATAACCGATTAACATGCTTTTTCTTAGAGCCAGCTATTCCACAATAGTTTTTCTGATGCCAGCGGCATCATATATTTATAACATACCCAACATAAATACATCTCCGACCCCAGCGGGGTCGCACACACTCGCTCTGGCCTCATGATATGTTATCCCTCCGGGATAATAAAAATCATTCAACCCGTAAAGCCATCAAACAATATATATCACCCCAATGCTAAACATTATTACGTCCTATATCAACAATTGTGAACCCCTTTATGATGTCAGCACCATCATATATTTATAACACACCCAATACGAATATATCTCCGACCCCAACGGGGTTGTACACACTCGCTCTGGCCCCATGATATGCCATCCCTCCGGAATAATAAGAATCATTCAACCAGTAAATCCATCAAACAATATATATCCCGAATGCTAAACATTCATAAGCCTTATATCAAAAATTGCCCCCCTTCTGATGCCAGCGGCATCATATGTTTATAATACATCCCCAAAAATAAGTATCCGACCCCAGCGGGGTCGCACACACTCGCTCTGCCTCCGATATGTTATCCCTCCGAAATAATTAAAATCATTTAACCAGTAAATCCATCAAACAATATATATATCACCCTAATGCTAAACATTCATAAGTCCTATATCAACAATTGCCCCCCTTCTGATGCCAGCGGCATCATATGTTTATAATACATCCAAGAAATAAGTATCCGACCCCAGCGGGGTCGAACATCGGCGTTGTAAATCATAAAACCTGTATTAATTTGGAACAATGATCCGTTATCTCAGGCATTCAAACATCCGCCTGTTAACAACATGAACATAACGCAAGAGGTATTCTGATGCCAGCGGCATCATATGTTTATAATACATCCAAGAAATAAGTATCCGACCCCAGCGGGGTCGCACATCATTATTAATGTAAACCCGGCATTACCCTGATATAACTTAACGATTACAAGCAGTTGAATCATTAAGTAGTTAATTAAAGATGTCACCTCAACGAAAGAGAGGTTCTGTTAAATGCAGGAGATGCTTCCTGCGTCGGCATGACATACCCCTGGATCTGTCATCCCTAAAGCATACACGCCAACATACTACAACTACTTACAGTTATCCTTCCGCCTGGTATCAATAATATACTGGATCTTCCAGCCATCTTTAAACCTTACTAACTGGAAAGCATTTACCCCGCAGTGACTGAACTGCTGGTTATAATAAAACTTATACGGCGTCCATACCTGCGCCATGGCGCCATCTATTTTAATGCCGTCAAATACTATCTGCTCATCGCAGCTTCCTTTGGGCATCTTACCCACAATGGCAGCAAAGGCTTCCACCGTTTCAGATTGTACAACAGTTCCCTTCTGCGGATGTTCGCTGATGGTTTGCAGCATGGCATTATTGCTGAACAGGTTTTTTACTGCGGCGCTATCCGCGTTTTTCATGGCCGTAAACAAAGCATTAATAGTGACTTTAACAGAATCTTCGCCGGATTGTGCTTTTGTATTAATAAAAACTAAAACTAAAGTTAACAGGATGATAAATTGCTTCATATAACAGTTTTATGGTAAACGATTTGTTTCTTTTATCGTCAAATAAAAAAGAATCATTATGAAAAAATACGCCCTTTTTACGTCGGCCGCCTTATTAATGCTCGTGGTGTTTTTTTCGGCCTGCCGCAGCAGCCGTACGGTGTATGCACCGCCTCCGCCACCCCGGCCATCAGTATCTCTTATCATTAACACGCCAGGTCCGGGTTATGTATTGGTAAGGCAACCCCGGGGCAGGTCTTATTACCGCAGTCCGCAGGGTTATATTTATCGCCCAGGCCCCGGTAACCGTTATTATATTGACAGCCGTTATGTAAACCGTAACTATTATCACCATCAACAGTATAACGACTGGAAACGTTATCACCGCAGGCGTTAACCAACAGTAAGTTAGTGTGCTGGTTGCATTTAATAAAAACACTTTTTCCAGTGACCGGTTTTAGTGATGAATGGTTTGCTGCATGGATCGTTTCAATAAAAAGGCCCGGGCTTATGTTAACCCGGGCCTTTCATTATTATACAGTATGGTTACCTGCCGCTATGCGTTACATAACCTTTCAGCTCTTCGTTAAAATCATCTTCCTTTATCAGCTCCTCCAAATTAATATGCATCCGGTAACGCCAGTAATGTTTGGAATTGGCCGGTATATTAATTCTTTCATCGGCCGGGTTATCACGGCGCAGTGTTTCGCTCATGCCCAATATATCCTGCAACTGGAATATGCTCCACATTGCGGGCGAATATAAATGTTGTAAGATAATAGCACGGCTGATCCAGGGTTCGCAGAAATAAGGTGCATGACCATGTTGCCCTAGTACATGGTTAAAGAAGGACTGTGTTTTTTGCTGGTCCTCTTCCCACCAGCCACGTACCGTGCTCATATCGTGGGTAGATGGGGTAATAACCGATAAATAAGGCGCTTCGGCCGGAAGGAAAAACTCCTTGGCCGCGTCTTTGGGCATGCGTTGTATCTCCAGGCTTAATATACCCAGTTGCTGCATTACCTGGGGCACACTATCAGGCACCATACCCAGATCCTCGCCACAAATCAACATATTCGTCACTTCCTTTAAAGGCGGCAATTTTTGCATCGCTTCTTTTCTCCAGAAACCATCCTGGCGGCGATAGAAATAGTTAATATACAGCTCTCTTAACTTATCCTGTACATGCGGGATCAGGTTTTTGAAGGAAGAGGTTTTTTCCATGGCAATACGGAAATGGAACTCCTGTCCCTGGCTGCCCTCCTGTTCAAATAATATTACATTGGCAATAAGATCGAACAAACCCAGCTTTATTTTTTCATTATCGGGTGTTTGTTCCAACGCTGCAAAATGCTGTTCCACCTTTTGCTGGGTATCATAAGCCGGCAACAGGTCATACCCACCGCGGTCGTTACCCTGTAAAAAATTAGTTTTTACGGTATCGGCATGGCCATTAAAAGTATCATACAGTATATGATCATTGATAAAAGGCTTGCAATAACGGTCGTGATCGAACCAGATACCGTTTTCGCCAAACTCCACATAATGTACGGCTATGCAGGGAACAAAACGTCCCATAATACCCTGTACGGCATTGATAGGGATGCTCCATATTCTGAAAAAACCCAGGATATGATCTATACGGAACAGGTCAAAATAATTACTCATCTGTTGGAAACGCTGGCGCCACCAGGCAAAATTATCCGCCTGCATGGTTTTCCAATTATAGGTAGGAAAGCCCCAGTTCTGACCCACTGCCGCAAAATCATCCGGTGGTGCACCGGCCTGCTGGTCCATATTATACAAACCCGGTGCTACCCAGGCATCGCAACCAAAGCGGTAAACGCCAATAGGAATATCGCCTTTTACCACAATACCTTTTTTATGGGCATAATCAGTAGCTTCTTTTAACTGCAGATGCAAATGGTATTGTACATAACAAAAAAACTGCACCTGCCTGCTGCCGGCCGATGAGGTAAATAAACGGTTTACCTGTGCAGGATTATAACTGCTGTAGGTTTTCCATTCATTAAAATCGGCCGTGCCGTTCTTATCACGCAAATAACTAAACGCAGCATAAGGTTTTAACCAGTGCTGGTTTTGTTCATAAAAGGTTTTATAATCGTCAGAAGCCAGGCATTCTTTGCCATCTTCTTCAAACAGCTCTTTCAGTAAAGCCAGTTTAAACTTCATCACTTCCTCGTAATCAACCGTAGTCAGTTCATTTAACTGCTTCTGTTTCTTTTTAACCGAACTGATTAATTTCTGGTGTTTTTTGCCCGCTACTTTGGCCAGGTTAATATATTGCGGGTGTAAAGCAAAGGCCGAGATGGCGGCATAGGGATAAGAATCCATCCAGCTATGGGTAGCCGTAGTATCATTTACCGGTAACAGCTGTATTAACTTTAAACCCGTTTTAGCGGCCCAATCCACCAGTAACCTGATATCGGCAAACTCGCCCACACCAAAACTGTTTTTAGATCGCAGGCTGAATACAGGGATAGCCACACCGGCACCCTTCCAGTCATTATTTTTTATTTGTACAAAGCCGTCATGTAAAACGGATAAATGCCCGGCCCCGGTATTCCCGTGAATAATACGGTTGTCGCCGGTTTCATAACCCACAAATGTTTTTTCTTTGGTATTGTAAATGCCATACTTATAAGTAAGCGGGAAACGTTCTTCCGACAGGTTCAGGCGGGTTGTCCACCAAACGCCGTCATGACTCAACAGCACAGGTGTTGCTGTATCCCAGTTGTTCAAAGCATCGCCGGCACCGGTTAAACAGATCACCTCATGTTTATGTAACAAAGGGGCTTTTACCTTAAAAATATGGGTTGCACCTGTTGTTTTACCGGGCTTTGCTTTGGTTACCTGTGGTAACAATACATTGGTAAAGGGAGCTGTAAAAAACACATTGTCATAATCGCCGGCATGGTTCCATACATCAGAAAAACTAAGGCTTTCATACCCTTTTGCGGCAATATCCAATACCCTGTCCAAAGCCGCATCGGCAATCAGTTCACCGTTTTGCGACCGCAGGTAGTATTTGTATTTTACCGGCGTTTTATTAAAATCAGTTCGGGTTAGTTCCACTTCTGCTTTCCAGAAAGAGTCGTTCACATATTCCATGGCTACCAGGTGGTTAATATCCAGCCCGCCCAGCTCGGGAACGTTGCCTGATATAAAAAGTGTTTCTCCAAATGCCGTTGAATATTTTATATAAAAACTAAGCTTCATCGCAATCGCTGATTATTAAGTTCTTAGAAATAGTTTTGTGTAAAAGGTACACATTTGTGCGAAAGTAGAAAAATCTTATTGAATAATACACTTTCGGACCCTGATTGTGGCCCGGTAAACTGGTTGTTGTTTTCATGTTGCCGGTGTTCCTGGGTTTAAATTGCCTATTTATCCTGGTATACAATCATTTACCCTTCCATTGCTGTTATGTATAAATGATAACCAGGCAATTATGCAAAATGCCGGTGCAAATATATTTGAACAGGTACAAAATAAAACACCCGCCATTATTTTGCGGGTGTTTTTATCACTAATAAAAAACTAAAACTATATTTATTGACCACCACCACGGGTGCTTTCTTCGTAGGTCATTACCCTGTAACCTGTTTTAGGGATATCAAACTTCGCGGCAGGTACCAGGTTCAGGTTGATATTAGACACCGTATAGGTAACTTTTGTATCACCCTGGGTAGCTTCGTATTCCATGGCCAGGCCGGGCAGGTTTTTATTCAGGTACTGAAACTCCTTGTTTACCGGCAATAGTTCCTTGGTAAAATAAACCGTAAACGTATTACCATTCGTCAGTTTACCAATGGCTTTCTGGCTTTTATAACCGGCAATGGTCTTGTATTCATTTTCGTAGGTAAAAGTTACTCCCTCGTTTTTCTGGTTATATTGTTTCCAGTTATCGGCGGTAAGACTGATCATGTATTTCTGTTGGCCATAATCCTTTAAAATGGTCACATCACCGGTTTTACCATCGTTAATGATGGATTGTGTACCCAGCGAGCTCACCATATCCGAGCGGCTGGAATTACCTTTTAAATAGATGATACTGGTAGCACCATCCAGCATATCCGACGCTTTGGGCGAAGGATTATTGGTATTGATGACAATACTGTAGGTAATAGTGGCCTCGGTCAACCGTTTTTGCGCCTTTACCTGCAAAGCAGCAAAAACGGTTAAAAAAGTGACCAAAAACGCTATACTTGTTCTCATTGTATGTTGCTTAAAATTGTTATTGTTATGACGAGCCAAGATAGGCATAAAGTTGCAAAGAAAGGCGGAAGGCTGAAAGCTGAAGGCTGAAAGGTGGAAGGTAAAAGGTTGGAGGTATGAGGTAAAAGCTGAAAGGCTGCCCGACTGGCAGCAGTAGCTGCAAATGTGCGTGGCGGTTCCCCTTCAGGGGTCAGGGGGTGCGTGGCTTGCACTACTGTAGAAGGCGGGAACTAAAGCTGAGAAGGGTTACTGCAGCCCATAGCCCCTTATTTTATACTGACTGAACAGGCCGGCCGTTAATAAATACCTGTTGAATGTTGTTGGCACCAAAAGCATAGGGCAGGTAAGCCAGGGATGGTACCGGTTGCGTAAGTATAAGATTGGCTTTTTTACCTACCGCAATACTGCCATGCGTTTGTTGTACCTCCATAGCACAGGCGCCGTTGATGGTAGCGGCATTAACAGCCTCTTCGGGCAGCATTTTCATTTGAATACAACTGAGCGCCACCACCAGGTTCATATTACCCGACGGCGAAGAGCCGGGGTTAAAATCGGTGGCCAGGGCAATAGCGCAACCCTTATCAATTAATTGCCTGGCAGGCTG
The DNA here is from genome assembly GCA_964445775.1 of uncultured Terrimonas sp. Classification (GTDB taxonomy): domain Bacteria; phylum Bacteroidota; class Bacteroidia; order Chitinophagales; family Chitinophagaceae; genus Terrimonas. Next base: position 8,328 of record CAYUMH010000113.1, on the reverse strand, counting down.
ATAAGGCATACGTAAAAAGAAAGCCGCTGTAGGCAGTAAAGTACCAATAGTGGCCGAACCCGCCAAAGTATCAATGGCAGCATCGTCCATGGTTTCCAGGTGATCAACCGATACAGCCCGGAGTTTTACCCCTGCCTGTACCCCACCCGACAGGTTTAACTGGTTAGCATGCAACTTGGGTTTCAGGCCATATTGCATACCGGCCAGGCAGATACGTTCAGTTTCTTCGGCAGAGAAAAAGCCGGTTTCGCAGAATACATCAATATAATCGGCCAGTTTTTCGGCAGCTATGACCGGCAGCATATCATTAATGATGAGTTGTATATAGGCTTCGTGATCCTGTTTATAGGCTTCAGGATAAGTATGTGCGCCCAGGAAGGTAGCTTTAATGGCCAGTGATGATTTTTGTTGCAGTTTTTTAATGACCCGCAACATTTTTATTTCGTCTTCCACCGACAATCCATAACCGCTTTTTATTTCAATAGCACCCGTGCCCAGGGCTGCTACCTCCTGTAAACGTTGCCAGGCCTGGTTAAATAACTGGTCTTCGGTTGCCAGGTGCAGTTTACGGGCCGAGTTGAGTATGCCCCCGCCCCTGGCGGCAATTTCGGCATAAGAAAGTCCTTTTATTTTATCAACAAATTCATCTTCGCGGCTGGCGGCAAAAACAAGGTGTGTATGTGAGTCGCACCAGGCCGGTAATACCAGGCAGCCCGCAGCATCAACCTGTTGGGTTATATTTGCAGCTGTTGGCGGCAACTGGTCCATGGGACCGATTGCTGCAATTATATCATCCTCTATAATAAGGTACGCATTTTGCAACTGCGGCAATATTGCCAAATCGGCTCCACGTAAGGCCTGCTGGCGGTGTTGCACACCAACCAGGGTTTTAATATTTTTTATTAGAGTATTAGGCACAGGCAATATTACAAAAAGCTTTTTCTTTGTAACTTAATATTTTTGGCTATGCATATTCCCGATTTTTCCGATCCGTCCATCTGGCTAAGTTTGTTAACCCTTACTTTTTTAGAGATTGTGCTGGGTATTGATAATATTATTTTTATTTCTATTATCTCGGATAAACTGGACCCATCCCAACAACGCAAAGCCCGTAATATAGGTTTAGCACTGGCCATGATATTCCGGATAGGTTTATTACTGACCATTACCTGGATCATGAAGTTAAAAGATCCGATCCTGACCATACCTTTTATAACTGATAAATTAACCGGGGCTGACCTGCAGTTGAGCTGGAAGGACCTGATATTGCTGGCGGGAGGTTTGTTCCTGGTAGTGAAAAGTACCCTGGAGATACATCATAAACTGGAAAAGCCGGTCCAGCAGGATACTACGGCAAAAAAAATATACGCCACGTTAAGTTCGGTGATCGTACAGATTGTTTTAATTGATGCCGTTTTTTCATTTGATTCTATTTTAACCGCCATCGGCCTGGTAGATGAAGTGTTTATTATGATTGTGGCCGTTGTTATTTCCATTGTTATTATGATGGTATTTGCCGGGGCCGTAAGCCGGTTCATTAATAAAAACCCTACCCTGCAAATGCTGGCACTGGCTTTTTTAATTGTTATCGGCGTGATGCTGGTAGCCGAGGCTTTTCACCAGGAAATACCCAAAAGTTATATCTACTCCATGATCGCATTTTCGCTGCTGGTAGAAATATTGAATATGCGGATGCGCAAAACCAATAACCCGGTAGAGTTGAAGAACAAACTGGAGGAATGATTTGTTTTAAGAACAATTATGAACAAATTAAGAATACGCAAGCATTGCGTCTCAACGGATAGAACACGCAAACATTGCGTCTCAACGGATAGAACACGCAAGCATTGCGTCTCAACGGATAGAACACGCAAACATTTCGACTCAACGGATATTAATACTATATTTTCTAAATACACTATCACATGCGAATAGCCATCAATGGAATGGGGCGGATCGGCCGGCTTTTATTCAGGCGCTTATTACACCACCAACAGGTACAGATCATAGCAGTTAACGATATTATGCCTATTGAAAGCCTGGCATACCTGTTACAATACGATTCTATTTATGGAACTTTTCCAGAAAAGATCACCATTGCCGATAAACATATTGTGGTAGGCGACCGGTCAATATTGTATGTACAACAGGCAGATCCACTGCAATTACCCTGGGAGGCTTTACAGGTACATACGGTGCTGGAATGCAGCGGTATGTTCAGTACGGCAGCCTTAGCGGGCCAGCATATACAGGCCGGGGCAAAAAAGGTTTTATTATCCACTACCGGCGCAGCCGATATTCCCCTGCTTATTTACGGGCATAACCATGTAAAAGATAACAGCAAGCTGGACATTGTATCACCTGGCGGTTGTATGACCAATTGTTCAACCCATATTTTATACCTGCTGCAATCCATTGGCATTGCATCGGCACAAATCAATGTATTACATTCCTATACTACCCGCCAGGAGCTGGTGGATACCTGGCATAAACAACCCCGCAGGGGACGGGCAGCTGCCGAATCAATTATTCCTGTGGAAGTAGACCTGTACCAATCGCTGGAGCGTTTAATGCCCGGCTTAAAAGACAAAGTGGCCACCTTAAGCATCCGCGTACCGGTAGCCAATGGCGCTATGGCCGATTTTACGGTGGAGATGCAACGCATGGTTACACCCGAAGAAATAAATAATTTATTTAAACACGCGGCAGCTAATGAATACCGCGGCGTATTGGATTATACGGAAGAAGAGTTGGTATCGCTGGATGTAAAAGGCAATACCCATTCCTGCCTTATTGATGGTTCACTTACCTCTGTTGCCGGCAAGCAGGTGAAGATCATTGCCTGGTTTGATAATGAGTATGGCTTTACCAGCCGTATGATAGACTGGCTGGAACTATGGTCATCATAAAACGGCTAACTAAGCATTTACCACCTGCGAACGGAACCGGGATTGCACCTTGTTATTGACCGCATGTATCAGGTTTTTATTGGAAATGGAGGGCTTAATATTTAAGATCCTTTCAACGGTCTTATATTTTTCAATATTCTTATCGTTATATAAAGCCCGCAGCTTTTTATATTTAAGGTAATGGTAACGGCTTTGCTCGGTGGCAATGGCCAGCCCTCTCCATCCGTTCATAAAACCACGGCGGAAAAAGTAATCCACCAGGAAAAACCAGGCCGGGCTGGCTAACATTTTTACCCAACTGGCTCGTTTGCCCTTTTTAAACATGGACATAGCCGCAATATTGCTGAAGTTATTACTGCGTTCGGTATGTTCCTGTCTGGAGTCGCAAATAAAATGAAGGATGTCGCCAGTAAGCGGGTAAACAGCCATTCCCTGCTTTGCAATTACCTGCTCGTGTATATAATCACCGGTCCATTTTAAAGAACGTTTATCAAACAGTCTTATTTTTCTTTCAGGATACCAGGTGCCATATTTAATAAACTTACCACGGTAGTAAGCACACCTGCTGAATGAATAGGCTACAAAGTGCAGGTCATTTTTTACCCGTTTAATGGATTCGATCAACTGCTCACTCAGTTGTTCATCGGCATCCAGGCATAAAACATAATCATGTGTAGCCAGTTCCAATGCTTTATTTTTTTGGGCCACATAACCCGAGAAAGGGTGTTTATAGGTTTTAGCGCCCAGCAGCTCGGCTATTTTTAAGGTATCGTCGGATGAGAAAGAATCCACTACAACAATTTCATCGGCGATTGCTTTAACTGAATTAATGCACCGTGCAATATTCTTGGCTTCATTATAGGTAATAATAACTACTGATATTGTTTTCATTTGGGTTGAATCTAAATTTATTGGTAATAATTTACACTTGTCCGAAACAAGGTTTCGCTTTCTTCTTACCTTCGACACATGTATCCGACAACTATATTTAAGCTTACTAAAGAATCGCTGTGGTCAGCACTATTGCTTTTATTCTTTGCTTCGCTTTTTTTCCCTTTCGGTCAGGCTCTCCGGTATTTTTTCCTCGGCGCTTTTGCCTTGTCTTCCATTTATATGGCCATAAAAGAAAAAAGGCAAAGACCCGTTTTTTCACAACACAATTACTCTTTCCTGTTCATATTTTTATTCCTTGTTTATGTAGTGGTCAGCTTCCTCCTCTCTGATCAAACGGATGGCTTCCGCTCGTTAAGGATCAGGATGCCTTTATTTGTATTTCCACTTATTTTTTTCTTCCTTTCGTATTCCCGCGAAAAGCGGGATGGCTTATTGCTTAAAATGGCCGTCATTACCACTATCTCCTGTTTTATAAGCTTAAATTATGCCATATTTCAAGCTATCAGTAAACAGGACAACGCCTGGTTATATAACGATGCATTGTCTTTCTTTATAAAACAACAATCTATTTATACTGCACTGCTGGTTAACCTTTCTATTTATATTTTCAGCTATTTTTTACTCACCCGTTATAAAAGCAATAGTTATAAGCTTTTGTTAATTATCGCAATCGCTTTTTTATTCATCATCAGTTACCTGCTGGCAAGCCGCATTATGATGATCCAGTTGTACAGCACAGTCATTTTATTACTCTTTTTCTATATATATAAAAAGAAAAAATGGTTACAGGGAATTGGATTATTAACCGGCATGATCGTTACCGTGTTACTTGTTTTCCTGTTATTTCCAAAAACCTTTAACCGTTTTAAAGAACTGGGCTTTACCGGTTACCGGTACGATAACACTGCCCCGGAAAGTCATTACGGTGGTGTACTGACCAAAGAGCAGTGGAATGGCGCCAACTTCAGGATAGCCGCATGGAAATGTGGCTGGGAGCTATTTACCCAACACCCTGTTACCGGAGTGGGCATTGGCGATAAAACCAGTCAACTCAATGCACTGTACAGGGAAAAAAAATTCTGGTTTGCTATTGACACCGGTAAAAACGTCCATAACAATTATTTAGACATCCTGTACAGTATGGGCATTATTGGCCTGCTTCTTTTTGTTACCGGCTGGTTTATACTTCCTGTTTATTTCTTTCTTAAACAGAAAGATTACCTGGCTATGCTTATCAGCATCGCCTTTGCCTGTGCCATGATAACCGAAGTATATTTTGACCGCAGCCTTGGGGCTATCCTCTTCGGCTTCTTTATCCCCTTCCTGTTAAGCGGAAGCCGGAAAAAAGAAACCGCATCTGTAACCAAAACCGGTATGGTTTAATGGTTATCGGCCTCGTATAATTCAATGGCTTTTGCTGTATCGCCAAAATAAACCAGTTCGCCATGTCGCATATACATGGTACGGTTGCAATACTTTCTTACCGTTTCCATGGTATGGCTAACCAGTATCACTGTTTTACCTGCTATCCAGGAGGTTTCAAAAACCTTTACCGCTTTTTCCTGGAATTTCATGTCCCCTACAGCAAATATTTCGTCCAGGAACATAATATCCGCACCTGCTTTTACTGCAATGGAAAACCCTAAACGGGCCACCATACCCGATGAAAAAAATTTGATCTTGGTATCTACAAACTCTCTCAGTTCCGCAAAGTCAATGATCTCATCAAAGATGGCATCGATCTGTTTTATCTTTAACCCCAGTACCGAACCCGATATGTATACATTTTCCCTGGCTGTTAATTCATGACTCATGCCCACACCCAGGTTCATAAGCATGGTGGAACCGTTTATTTTTAACTGGCCGGTATCCACCGGGTACACGCCGGCCAGCACTTTAACCAGTGTTGATTTACCTGAACCGTTCCTCCCGATAAGACCAATGGATTCTCCTTTGGTAATTTCAAGAGACATGGGCTTAATTGCTTCTACCCTTTTCCTGCGGGGAGGATTAAAGAGGTTAAAGAGCCGGTGTTTAACCGTGTTGTGGCTATCCTCGCTGATAACAAAGGTTTTACTTATATTTTTTGCACTAAGTATAATATTGTTGCTCATAAGATTTAAAGTTTTTCTGCTGCTTTTGCACCCAGTTTGTTTAATACCAGTATACCAATTAAAAAGAAAAACAACGCATAGACCATATCCCAGGCCAACAGGCCATAGTCCGGAGGCATTTTTTCCATCATTACCCTGCGGCCGTTAATAATGATGCCTGCAATGGGGTTCAGGTAATGAAAGGTGGGCAATGCATCTTTAAACACCCTTAAGTTGTACAGTATAGGTGATAGAAAAAACAGGAGCGAAACAAATACCTGCCAGATCTGTGTAATATCTTTTGCAATAATGTAAATACTGGAGAGTATGAGCGCTATACCCAATGAGAGAATAAACAGGTTGATAAACAGGGGGATGATCCAGAACGCCTGTAATGACATACCCATACTTTCTTTTTCCAGGAAATTGTAGAAAATAAGGAACATTAAAAAGTTGAAGAAAAACCCGATGGAATTACTGAATAACTGTGATATATATAATTCAATCTTATTCATATTACTATACTCATACAGGTATTTCTTGGTTTGCAGGATCTGTATTGTACCGGTTGTAGATTCCACAAAAAAATTCCATAGTATAAGACCAATGAAGAGGAAGGAAGCAAAAGCCGGTACATCTGTTTTCATGATCACTTTAAACACCACATAATAGATACAGATATCCATGATAGGTTTTAACAGTGCCCATAAAAGTCCAAGCTTGTTTTCATAGTAACGCAGCTTAAACTCAATTTTCGCCAGGAGCCAGATCCTCTCAAATTTATTTTCCCCTCCGAACCATCCTTTAATTATCTGTAACATTTTATCCTCTTTTACTCATTAATTTTAATAATACTGATCTTATTTTAGGGCTTCGTTTTACTTTTTCCGCCAGTTTCCTCGTAATGGCATTCATATACCCGTTAGCAGCATAATTTACCGACGACTTCGTTGGGTTTTCAATTTTATACCCGGGGCCATTTGCATTCAACAGGCCATATAACTGGCTTCCGAATTGAGATATCGTTGTTGCATGTTTTTTTACTATCAGTTCATACAGGTATTGCTGGTTCGTATCATTAAATCCTCTTGACATAGAATCTTTACGCACCCTGTAAAAGAACAAGCGCTCCGGTAACACTACGCCGTAACAGCCATTTGACATCATGTTGATCACACTGTCATAATCTTCCATTCCATAAATAAAGCGGGCATCATTGAGCCCATACTCACAAAAAGAAGCTTTTTTATATACCAGGCTGCTGGAGTTGATCATATTATGAAACAGGATATAAGGGAATACCGGGGTAAACGATGCCCAGCTTTTTTCAGAACCCTCAAAGTATTGAATCCAGCTACCTACAAAATGTACATTTTCCTTTTCCGTTAATACCGTTACCGCTTTGGTATAATAATCAACATGCACTTTATCATCCGCATCGAGAAAGCTGATGAATTGCCCTTTTGCATAAGCGGCCCCGGTATTTCTCGCCATAGCCAGTCCTTCGTTAGGCTTACGGATGACAGACAGATGCGGCTTGCCTTCCAGCTCGTTTAATACCTGTATACTGGCAGGATCAGTTGAACCGTCATCAACAATAATGATCTCTATGTTTTTATAGCTGGCCGAGCGGATCGAGTCGATTGTTTCCTGGAGATAGCTGCCCAGGTTATAAAAAGGAATGATAACTGATAAAAGCGGTTGCGCAATATCCTTTTCCGGTAACACGGAGGCTTTGCCCATGATAACCGACGCAAAAGGGAAAAGGTTACTATTACCCTTATCAAAGCCGGTCAACTGTTCCATTTTTGCCTGATAATGCTGTGCCGGGCTGTACAGCGCTGCTACATGTTGTACTGCGTTCCTGCTGATGGCAGACAAGTCTTCCGCCTTCATCGCCAGGATGGTCTCTATTGCAACTGGCAGGCTGTTCGGCTCTTCCGGTTTGTAGAGAAATCCATTTTTTGTATGTTCGATTATTTCTGCCTGTCCGCCTTTTGTTGATGCCAATACCGGTGTGCCCAGGTACATGGATTCCAGTACCACATAGGGCAGGTTTTCTATCTTGCTGGGTAATACAAGCAGGGATGCCTGTTTAATATATTGTTCCACCCTTGCGGCCGGCATGGTACCATGGAGCGTCACCAAACCTGCATTAAAAAGGTCTGGATATTTTTCCTTCAGGTAAACACTCATTATTTTTCTCCGGGAATGCAGATAAAAATCAGCGTCGCCAATAATATCCAGTCTGATGGATTTTTTTGTACGGCTAAGTATACGCATGGCATCCAGCAGCTCTATAATTCCTTTTGCCGGGGAAACCTTGCCAATGAAAAGAAGCCGATCCGGTAAAGCAGTTGCTTCGCCGGTATATATGCCCTTTGCCTCGTAGGGATTGGGCAGTATCCTGATATCTTTACGTGTAATACCTG
>CAYUMH010000112.1:0-15071 GCA_964445775.1 uncultured Terrimonas sp. | reverse complement strand
GGAGCTGCTGTGAAAATTGTTTCCCTGGCACCTAATCCTGCCTACAAACAAATAACGGTAAAACATAACACTGCCAATAATAAAGCCACCATCACCATCATGAGTATAACCGGTAAACTCGTACATACAGAAAAAGTGGCGGCGGGTAATACCCAAACCACTATTGATGTAAACAGGCTGATTCCGGGTATGTATACCCTGGTGTGGAACGACGGCTCACAGCAAACAATCAAATTCGTGAAAAACTAACAGCTGAAATTGCTATTTGTAAAGCCATTGCAGGTAAAACTGCAATGGCTTTTTTGTGTGGGTAGGTTCAAACTTACTGGTACATAGCATAATAAACCAATAGTTTTTTACAAGTTTCGGTAAATGAAAAGCCCTGCACATGCAGGGCTTTATATAAATTGATTTTTTTTGCTTAGCTATAGATCCGCTCTACGGCATCTTTATGTTTTTCCATAATTACCTTACGTTTCATGGACAGTTTGGGTGTTAATTCGCCACTGTCAACACTCCATTCGTTGGGTATCAGTTCAAACTTCTTAATTTGCTCTACCTGGTTAAAATTCTGGTTATAACGTTCAACCGATTCTTTCATCATTTTTTTAACCTGTTCGTTCTGCAGCGCTTCCTCTTTGTTTGTAAAGGCAATACCGTTATCCCGCATCCAATCCTTAATGGCCTGTATGGAAGGCACAATCAGTGCGCCTACAAATTTTTGGTTTTCGCCAACCACCAATATCTGTTCAATAAAGCGGCTTTCTTTCATCTTATTTTCAATCGGCTGCGGGGCCACATACTTACCACCACTGGTTTTAAACAGTTCTTTTTTGCGGTCGGTGATTTTTAAATACCTGTTCTTTACCCACACGCCAATATCGCCGGTATATAACCAGCCGTCTTTCACTGTTTCAGCAGTAAGGTCAGGACGTTTATAATAACCCTGCATCACACAGGCTCCTTTTGTTAACACTTCACCATCTTCTGCCAGCTTTACTTCAATACCCTCAATAGGCGGGCCTACGGTTCCGTACATGGAATCCTGTGCACGGTTCACACAAATTACCGGACTGTTTTCTGTAGGACCGTATCCTTCAAAAACCGGGATGCCGGCAGCATTAAAAATGCGTAATAACCTTTCCGATGCAGCAGCGCCACCGGTAATAATAAACTTAATATTACCACCCAGGGCTTCACGCCATTTGCTGAATACCAATTTACGGGCAATAGCCAGTTTAATATTATAGAAAAAACCGGGGCTTACATTATTATCGTATTTGGCACCCAGGCCAACGCTCCAGAAAAACAGGGCACGTTTAATGCCTTTAAGCTCGTTACCCTTGGTCATTATTTTTTCGTACACTTTTTCCAATAAACGCGGAACGGTGGTAAAACCATCGGGCTGAATCTCTTTCAGGTTATCGCCAATGGTCTCCAGGCTTTCGGCATAATAAATACTGATGCCGCTGTACAAATAGATATAGGTAATTAACTTTTCAAAAATATGGTTAAGGGGTAAAAAGCTCAATGTCTTTTGGTGCGGTGCATCAGGGAAAGGAAAACTGGCCCTGGAAAAAAACACACAGCTGATAATATTGCTGTGGCTTAACATAACACCTTTGGGTGTACCGGTTGTACCCGAAGTATAAATAATGGTGGCCGTATGGTGATTGCTGATACTGCTTTTAATTTTTTCTACCTGTTCCAGGCTTTCATTATCGGCCATTTCCAATAAGGTAGAAAAATGCGGTGTACCATTAATGTGGGCAAAGGAATAAATACCCTTTAAAGTTGGTATTTTATCTTTAAGGTCGTTTATTTTGTTAAACAATACTTCATCGCTTACAAACATATACTTAACCCCGGAGTCATTTAAAATAAACTCAATTTCCAGTGGGTTGGTAGTGGGGTAAATAGGTATAAGAATGGCGCCTATTTGTTGTGTAGCCAGGTCGGTAATCACCCATTCGGGGCGATTATTACTGATAATACCGATCTTGTCACTTCCTTCAGCTGTAAAATCATTACCGCTCACACCCAGTTTTAATAAACCGGCTGATAATTTATTCGCAGCTATTTCTACATCCTGTGTTGTATAACTTTTCCATTGGCCATCTACCTTGGCATTCAGCATATCCGGCTTCGGATATTTTTCTAACTGGTGTGCAACTGCATCAAAAAGTCTGTACGAAGGATATTCCATATTGACAACGTCGTTAAAGTTTTAAATATAGCAAAAATGTGGCGATTAGCGAATTAAAAAATGATAAAAGGGTAGACCGAAAGGGGAATTGAGAGATGGGATTTGAGAATTGAGATCTCAGCTCTTGTTACCATGGTAATGATGCCAAGATTAGTTGTAATTACCCTTTGTTAAACGTTTTAATATTTGGTTACCGGCAATAGTACTACTGGCATCAATTGTTGCGCTGTGCCCCAACAAAAATGTTGCGGGTCGCACACTGCATCGTTCCAATCGCTGATCAGCATTACATACAAAACAAAAGCGGAAGAAACACTCCCGCTTTTATCAAATATCTTTTATAAAAATTACACAAATCCGAAATCGTAATTCTCAAATCTAAAATCTGAATACTAAAATCTAATTTCTGATTATCTAATTCGTCTGGTAATTCTGTCCCTTTGGCATTTTAAAAATACGGGTCTTCTGAAAATTAGTGAACTTCTCGTATGCATCCGCATGTGTTTTGGTCCAGTTATCATACGATGCCAGGTCCTGCACAGCACCAAATAACCATTGGTTATAGGCATCAAATAACCCGTCCTGTAACAATTGTTGCTGGAAATCGAATAACTTATAAGGGAATTTAGTGGCATAGGTCTGGTACCAGTCCAGTATAAAACGGGTACGCACCATGGTCAGTGTTTCTGCCGTAACACCCCGGCTGATCACCGAAGTTTGTTTACCCATGGTTTGTAAAAATGCATTGCTGAATTCGTTCTTGTTTTTTGCCATACCCTTGGTGATATCGGCATCGGCAAACAGTTTTTCTTTATAACCGTCCAGTAATAACTGTTTCATGGCAGCGCCGCGTTCGGACAGGCTTTCCATATTTACAAAAATCTCCCCGTAAATAAGGCTCCATACTTTATCGCGGGTAAAAAAGTAGTGACGGGCCGCATTATAATAGTTACCACTATAAGCCGGATCAACCTGTATGCCTTTTTCCCACAGGGCAATGGCATCGGTTATATTTTTAGCGGAGTATAACAATTCACCGTATTCGCTGTATAAGGGGCCGCTTTCAGGAAATTTTTTAATCGCTTTTTTATACATCTTCTCACAATCCTTCACTTCCTCTAAAGCCTTGTACACATTGCCTGCTATCTGGTAACTGATCACATCGGCATCTTCACGGTTTACGATCAGCTTTACCTGCTCCAATGCTTTTGCATAATCACGTTTTAAATAATGATTCATGGTCAGGTCCTTCAACAACTCCAGGTTGCCTTTATCCTGCTCCAAAGCACGGTTTAAAATAATAATGGCATTATTATAATCACCGGAATAAGTAAATTTTTTGGCATTTGCCTGCATGGTCTTCACATCTTCCTGTGCAAAAGCAGCAAGCGAAAACAACGTGACCAGTAAAAAGGATGAAAATCTTTTCATCTATACATATTTAAATTTATCAAAATAGGGCGACACAAAATAAGCAAATATTGTGCTGATAATTGGTTTAAGCGGGGAAGATTAACAAAATGCTCGGTTTTGGTCAATTTTTTCAACGCTTTTTATCGATTGATTGTTAATTAGTTATTGGTTTTGTAGCTAGTGATATACACGTTCGCTTTTTTGCACTTTGACCCATGTAAAAAGAAAACGCTCCTGGTTTGGGAGCGTTTTATAAAGTTACTAATTATTTTACAATACATGCGTCAGCAGGCCGTCACGCAGTTTAGGCTCAAACCAGGTGCTTTTAGGCGGCATTACATTGCCGCTGTCAGCAATATCAAATAATTGCTGGATGGTAACAGGGTACAGGCTGAACGCTACTTTCATCTCCCCGCTGTTCACTCGTTTTTCCAGCTCGCCCAGGCCGCGGATACCACCCACAAAATCAATACGGGTATCGGTGCGCTGGTCTTTAATGCCTAATATTTTGTCTAATATATTGTTCGATAAAATGGTTACATCCAGTACGCCAATAGGGTCGCTGGTATAACTGCCTTCACGGGCAGTGAGTATATACCACTGTTTATCCAGGTACATACCAAACTCGTGTAAGGAAGCAGGTTTAACCGGGTCGGCACTTTCGGTAATGGTAAACTCTTCCTGCAGCGCACTGATAAACTCACCCTTGTCCAGGTTATTCAGGTCTTTCACCACCCGGTTATAATCCATAATAGCCAGTTCGCTGGCAGGAAATATGGTGGTTAAAAAATATTTTGCTTCGGTACTGTCGGGCAGGGCCTGGCTCACTTTTGCGGCAGAAGCAGCACGGTGGTGACCATCGGCAATATAGGTAGCCGGTACCCTGGTGGCAAACAGGTTGGTTATCTGCTCAACCGTGGCATCATCATCCACCGACCAAATGGTATGTTGTATGGTATCGGTTGCTGTAAAATCGTATAAAGGGGTATGTGTTTTTTTCCAGTTATTGATCAGCTCGTCCAGCTCGGCCACATTGTTATAGGCTAAAAAAACATTCCCGGTCTGCGCTTTAATGGTACGCATATGATCAATACGGTCTTTCTCTTTCTCGGGGCGGGTAAACTCGTGTTTTTTAATTACATCGTTAAAATAATCTTCTACCGATGAAGCACAAACAAGGCCGGTCTGCTCACGCCCGTCCATGATCAGGCGGTAAATATAATAACAGGGCTTGCTTTCGTGTAACAGGGTACCAATGGCAATAAAATCCTGCAGGTTGGCGGCGGCTTTATCGTATACCTGCTGGCTATGTGTATCCATATCGGCGGGCAGGTCAACCTCGGCCTTGGTAATATGTAAAAAAGAAAGCGGGTTATCTTTTACCTGCTCTCTTGCTTCGTTACTGTTTAATACATCATAGGGCGGCGATGCTACCTGTTGCGCAATGTTCTGCGCGGGGCGTAAAGCTGCAAAGGGTTTAATAATTGCCATAAAATAATTTATCCTTTTTTGTTTGCAAAATCTGTCATAAACTGTGTCAATACCTGTACACTCTCCAGAGGTAAAGCATTGTACATAGAGGCCCTGAACCCGCCTACACTGCGGTGACCTTTAATGCCATAAAATCCCTGCTGTGCGGCCTGGGTGGCAAATTCTTTTTCCAAAGCGGCATCTTCCATTACGAATACCGCGTTCATCATACTCCTGTCTTCTTTGGCTACCGGGCCTTTAAACACCGGCAGGCTATCCAGGGTATTATAAAACAGGCTGGCTTTTTCCTGGTTCCTTTTTTCTATCACCGGCAGGCCGCCTTCGGCCTTTAACCAGCGTAAGGTAAGCATGGCTACATAAATAGCAAAAACGGGTGGGGTATTTAACATACTGCCTTCGGCAATATGGTTGCGGTAATCCAGTATTGATGGTATAACTCGCTCTACCTTACCTAAAAGGTTTTTATTCACTACCACCAGGTTAACACCGGCAGCGCCCATATTTTTCTGGGCCCCGGCATAAATAATACCGAATTTATTAAAATCAAGCTGGCGGCTTAATATATCGCTGCTCATATCGGCTACCAGGGGTACGCCGCAATCGTAGGGTATATTATGCCATTGTGTACCGGCGATGGTTTCATTAGTAGTAATATGTAAATAACTGGCAGTAGGAGATACCTGTAGTTTTTTTGGAATGGCTGTATAATTCTCCGCCTTAGTGGTGCCGGCAATCTCCACATGTCCAAACAACTTGGCTTCCTTAATGGCTTTACCGGCCCAGGTGCCCGTTTCGGTATAAGCGGCAATATCCGTATCGTTCAACAGGTTCATAGGCACCTGCATAAACTGCGTGGTAGCGCCGCCGTGCAGGAACAGCACTTCCTGGTCTTCATTCAGCTGCATCAGCTCTTTTACCAGCCCGATGGCTTCATCCAGCACTGCCTGAAACTCAGGTGTACGATGCCCGATTTCCAGGATAGAAAGCCCCGAATTATTAAAATTCAATACTGCCTGGCTGGCCTGTTCAAATACGGTTTTGGGTAAAATAGATGGACCTGAGTTGAAATTATGCATTGCTGTTGCCATGGTTATTCCGATGATTGTGGCCGCAAAGGTAAGTTTTAAGTTTAAGGTTTAAAGTCTAAAGTTTAAGGTTTTAGAGAGGCGTAAGAGGTTCAAATGTTCAAGAGGTTCAAAAGAAAACGTTTAAGGTCTAAAGTTTAAGGTTTAGCGGGGTTCCAAAAGTTCCAAAAGTTCAAAGGTTCAAAAGTTCAATGTTTAAATATCCGGTATAACAGATGAAGCATTTGGCCTTAAGCATTCAGCTTTCAGCTTTTGGCTTTCAATCTGCTCATAAACGAACCGGGCGTACAAGTGAGTGACCCCGAGTTCCGCTTCACTCGTCGGGGCGGGCACAACAACAGCTGATAATAGTACTGCATCTGGTAACCACAAAAAGTATGGAGTATAAAGTATTTAGTATATAGACAGGTTAGCCGTTTACACACGACAACCTTAAACTTTAAACCTTAAACTTTTGAACCTCTACTCTCCTCTGAGTGAGAACGCCTGGCTGGCCGCTTTACGCGAGGGTACCCATGATGCCAGCAGGGCAATAACAAAAACGGTGGCGCTTACCAGTACAAAATCCTGCCAGCGCAGTTTAACGGGGAAATAGTTAATGAGGAAGGAGCCGCCCTCCAGGGGCACCAGGTGAAACTGTATCTGTAAAAATGCAATGATCAGGGCCAGTATCATGCCGCTAATACCACCCACAATGGCCAGTAAAAAACCTTCGCTTAAAAACACTTTTTGTATAAAACCTTTATGGGCGCCTAGGGCGTTGAGTATGCTGATATCTTTTTGTTTTTCCAGTACCAGCATGGTAAGGGCGCCGATCATATTAAACGCCGCTACTACCAATATTAAACTTAATACCCCATAAATGGCCCAGCGTTCCATATTCATCACCGCATACAGGCTGCGGTTTTGCTGGTAACGGTTCAATACTTTATACTCTTTACCTAACAACTGTTGTATGGGTTGTATAATATCATCCGCTTTTTTGGGATCGTTCACCGCTATCTCCACTGCCGAATATTCATCCGCTGCCAGCTTCATGGCTTTTTTGGTAAAGTAAATATTGGTGATGGCATACTTGTTATCAAAATCCTGCTGTATTAAAAAGGCACCGGCAGTGTTGATGGTGTCATTGCTGATATCATTCAGCTGGTCAAAGGATGTGCCCTCGCTTTTTCGCGGCAGGTGAATGCGCAGGGGGTAAATATTCCTGTCGGCCTGCACACCCAATGCCGACTCTACACCGGCGCCTAAAATAAGCAGGGGACTGGCCTCATTACCCAGTTTATAATTACCATTCATTAAATGCTGCTCCACACCCGAAATAAAACGGTAATTCTCATCCACACCTTTCAGGTACACCACCGACTGGTAATCGCCGTTTTGTACAAAGGCTTTTTCCTCGGTTACCATCGATATAATTTTAACGCCCTTTACGGCTTTCAGCTTTGATAATTGTTCTGCCGTTAACTGCAGCACTTTGCCGCTGGCCGGTTGTACTTTAATATCGGGGTAAAAATTGGAGTATAAAGATTTTACCAAGCCCTCAAAACCATTGAACACGCTGAGCACTAAAATAAGTGCCGCCGTACCAATGGTAATGGCCACAACGCTGGTCCAGGCTATTATATTAATAGCGTTGGTCGATTTTTTTGCTTTAAAATAGCGCCAGGCAAAGAGGAAATGCAAGGGTAAGTAATAAGTTTTAAGTAATAAGTTGTAAGTAAGGCCACCATCAGCACATCAGCAAATGATCACATTGGCTAATTATCTGACTTACCTTTCTCTTCGTTTATTTTTTTAAACAGCTCTTCCATCTTAAACACATGGTCCAGGGTATCGTCTTTAAAAAACTTTAACACGGGTATATTACGCAACTGGTGGCGTACCCGGGCCGATAATTCCTTTTTTATCTCAAAATGCCTGTCCTCAATCTTTTTCATAGCGGCTTCCACGTCGTTTACCTGGAAAAAACTAATATAAAACCTGGCTTCCAGTAAGTCTGGCGTTACTTTAACCCCCGATACCGATACCATGCCGCCTTCCAGCATACTCAGGTTCAAACGCTGAAAAATAGCGTTGATCTCTTCATTTAATAAACCGGCTATCTGCTTTTGCCTTTTTCCTTCTTCCATAATTTACCATTTTATAGTAAACAAAAACTTGCCGTTTATTGTATTAGCAAGCCATGCATACAGTTAACTTTTGCTACAGGTTGCAAATTTACTTACTTTGCGTGGTTTAAGCTATTATTAATGCTTTGGAATTGGGCGTGCCCCTTTGGGTCGGGCTTTACGCTTTTACTCCGGCACACCCCCTGACCCCCTAAGGGGGAACTGCCCCGCACAGGGCCTCACCGGGGTAACCGCTGCAATCCCTCACGCAATAGCAGTAGCTGCATGATTATAATATAAGTTAGATGAAAAAATACTCCCGTTTATTCGGTTATTTAAAAGAACATAAAAGCAAACTGGTTTTATACTTTGTTTGCGTACTGCTGGCCACCATTTTTGGTGTGGTATCAATTGGTATGTTAATACCCTTCTTCGGGCTGATCTTCGATACGGGGGACTTTGGTGGAACGGCAGATATGGCTAGTAAAAGCGGTGTGGGTGCTTTTATAACGGAACAGTTAAATGCTATTATTAATAATCCTGCGTATGGTAAAGTAGGTGGTTTAACGGCTATCTGTTTATTTATTATTACGGCCACTGTGTTAAAAAACCTCTTTATTTATTTATCCAACCGTTTATCGGTTCCTATCCGGGCAGCCATCATTACCCGGTTAAGGTCTGATATGTATAATAAAATCCTGGCCTTACCTATCGGGTACTTTACCGAAAAACGAAAAGGTGATATTATCTCCCGTATGACCAATGATATTGCCGAGATAGAAGGCTCTGTTGTAGGCGTATTGGATGGTATGATCAAAGATCCGCTAACCGTAATTGGTTACCTGGTATTCCTGGTGATCATATCCCCGCAACTGTCCCTGTTCTTATTGGTGTTATTACCTGTTACCGGTATTCTTATCGGCCGCATCAGCCGTAAATTGAAAAAACAATCACAGGAAGCGGCTGATAAACTGGGCGAAGGACTTTCGATTTTAGATGAAACCCTGGGCGGCCTGCGTGTCATCAAAGCCTTCCTGGCCGAAAAAATATTAAGCACCCGTTTCCATTCCGTAAATGGCGATTTGTTTGAAGTACGTAAAAAAATGGGCGCCCGCCGCGACCTTGCTTCACCGCTTACCGAAGTATTGGGCGTAATGGTTTTGTGTACTATTTTATACTTTGGTGGACGTTTGGTAATAGGCCAAAATGGTTTATCCGGCGAACAACTGATGGGCTATATTGCTTCCTTCGCAATGCTTATTAACCCGGCTAAAAACATTTCTTCTTCCTTCTTTAATATACAAAAAGGTAGTGCGGCCCTGAAACGTGTGGAGGAGATCTTAAGTGCGCCAATCGTGGTGGATGAAAACCCCAATGGCAAAAAACTTACCTCATTTGATCACCAGATCGAATTCCGCAATGTATCTTTTGCCTACGAGGATGCCGTTATCCTGGATAATGTGAACCTGGTGATTGAAAAGGGCAAGACCATTGCCCTGGTAGGCTCTTCCGGTGCCGGTAAATCAACCCTGGCCGATATGATCCCCCGTTTTCATGATGTAACCGGCGGCGAGGTATTGATTGACGGCGTGAATATTAAAGACTATTCCCTGAGTTCGGTTCGTGAACAAATGAGCATTGTAACCCAGGAACCAATATTGTTCAATGATACCATTGCACATAATATTGCACTGGGCCAGGAGAACGTGCCGGAAGCCGAGATTGTACAGGCGGCAAAAATTGCCAATGCCCACAACTTCATCATGCAGAAGGAAGAACAGTACGATACCAATATTGGCGACAGGGGCAGTAAATTAAGTGGTGGCGAAAGACAACGCCTCACCATTGCCCGCGCCGTTTTAAAAAATCCTCCCATTCTTATACTGGATGAAGCCACCTCGTCACTAGATACTGAAAGCGAACGCCTGGTGCAGGACGCCATCAATAATATGATGCAGAACCGTACCAGCATTGTTATTGCGCACCGCTTAAGTACCATCCGCCATGCCGATGAGATCATCGTACTGCAAAAAGGTAAGATAGCCGAACGTGGAACACACGAGCAACTCCTTGCCCAGAATGGTTTTTATAAAAGACTGGTGGAAATGCAGGAAGTGAAGTAAGGAGAAGGGTAGAAGGTATAGGGAGTAAGGTGTGGGGTAGAAGGTTTAAGGTAGAAGGTATAGGATAGAAGGAGTAGGGGATAAGCTGTATGGTTAATAGTTGTAAGTAATAAGTTATAAGTTTTGGATTTCGGTAATATGCCTGATCATTTTTTGGCGGCAGCCACTATGAACCATGATCTATGAACTATTAACGTACTTTCAAATCAGCACATTATCAAATTAGCAAATCAGCACATTATCCTTACAGCCTTTTACAGTTAAAAAATTACCAACAATCTTCTTAAGCAAATCTCTAATTACCTAATTTCCAAATTATCAAATTACCAAATTGTCCTACCCTTGCGGTAAAAATATCTCACCCGGTAACCAGCGGTTCTCTACTTCCTCTTCGGTTGATTCGTATAAACGGGGTTGTACTTTTTCAAACAAATAATGCAGGCTCTGCTGTATGCTGCGGCTATAATCACGTTTAATGGCACGGCCGTATTGTAGCCAGTCTTCTACTTTTTTCTGAAAATCGGTAAGGGTATCCTGTACTACGGTAACCCCCATTAACTCCAGTGCGGCAGCATTACACTGTTGCTCGTAATGGCTTTTAATGGGAATACTCATGATCTTTTTACCCAGGTGTAAAGCTTCTGCCGGTGTTTCAAAACCGCCACCGGTAATCACGCCTTCCGATGCGATCATACTTTCCGAAAAGCCGTCGGGTGTAATAGGTTTCCAGGTAATATTCCCTTCTTCCTGTTGCTGTAAAACCTGTTTGCTGAAAATTTCAAAGCGGGTGTGATGAATGGAATTAAACATGGTATAAAGTTTTTGGTTACTGTATGCCGGCAGGTACACGGCAATATGCTGGTTATTGACAGCCTTAGCCTCAATAATATCTTTTTTGATCACGGGCGTAAAAATAAAATCATCATAAGCATTAAAATGATAACCCAGGTTAAAGGGTGAAGTGGCAAAGTTCTTCAATACCCATTCTCCCGTTTTATCCTGTTGCAATGGCTTGGGACAGTCGATGGATTGAAAACTTGCCTGGTGCCCAAACTGTACCGAAGGAACTTTGCGTAACTTACAGGCCATAGCGGTAATAAAATCAAAATCGTTCAGTACAAGATCGTACTGTTGTACCGGTAACTGCTGGATATCGCGCCAGATGCGTAATGGATTACAACCCTGCAGGATACGGGCATAATTTAAGCCGCCATTACTGTTATAAAACAAGCTAACCCCTTTGCTGCGGTAGCTAACCGGTGCTGCCAATGCCAGTGAGCTGTTGCTGCCGCTTAAAAAAATATCAACGGTCCCATGCTGCTCCAGGTATGGTAATAACTGCATGGCCCTGCTGATATGGCCATTACCGGTTGCCTGTACTGCGTATAATATTTTCATGGCTTATAAAATGGTTACCCAAAGTACCTACTAACTGCGCAGTCCGGCTAAGAAAACGAATTATGAAAATGATAACTAAATGTTATGGCAATATGAATGTGTAATATAGTTACGGGTATAACATGATCTTCTTGTATAAGAGGGTGAAATCATATATGGAACTATTACTTAATATTAGCTTCATATTGTGGTAAAACTGGCTTAACCTTAAAGTGAGACATTTGCGCTGCAAAAACTAACCATTAACCACGGTAAAGAATAAAACCCTCTCAAATAAAAGAACAACATGAAAAAAAAGTACGGATTACTGGTGTTAGTGGCTGCTTTTTCAATGGGTGCCTATGCCCAAACGGTAAAAGGTTATGTATATGCCGATAATAACAGGAATGGCAAAAAAGACAAGACTGAAAAAGGTATTGCCGGTGTAGGCGTATCAAATGGTGTACAGGTGGTAAATACCAATAACGACGGTGCTTATGAATTACCCGTTGGCAATGATAATATTATTTTTGTGATCAAACCTGCCGGCTACAGCGTGGCGTTAAATGCCAATAACCAGCCGCAGTATTACTATATACACAAGCCTGATGGCTCTCCCTCCAATTTTAAATATAAAGGTGTTGAACCTACCGGTAAATTACCTAAGTCGGTTGACTTTGCCTTATTACCTGCACAGGAGTCAGATAAATTTACCAGTTTGATATTTGGTGATCCGCAACCTTATACGCAGCAGGAAGTTGACTTTTTTGCAAAGGGCATTGTATCGGAAGTAGCAGGCATTAAGGATGTTGCTTTTGGTTTAAGTTTAGGTGACCTCGTAGGCGATGATCTTAATTTACACAACCCTTATATCAGTGCAGTAAAAAATGTAGGTATTCCCTGGTATAACCTCATGGGTAACCACGATATGAACTATGAGGCAACCGTGGATTCATTAGCCGATGAAACCTATGAAGCGAACTTTGGCCCGGCCAACTATTCGTTCAACTATGGTAAAGTACACTTTATTATCCTGGACGATATTATTTACCCCGATCCCCGTGATGGAAAGGGCTACTGGGGCGGTTTTCGTAAAGATCAGCTGGCGTTTATTGAGAACGACCTGAAACTGGTACCCAAAGAAAACCTGGTGGTAATGGCTTTTCATATTCCCTTGCAAATGTATAACGATGCCTTCCGTAAGGAAGACAGGGACCAGTTATTTGCCTTGTTAAAAGACTTTCCTAACACACTGTCTTTATCAGCACATACACACTTACAGCGTAATGATTTTTATACCCGTGCAGACGGCTGGATGCAGGACAAACCCCACCACGAATACAATGCCGGTACTACATCTGGCGACTGGTATTCCGGTGAACTGAACGAACAGGGGGTGCCGGCCAGCACCATGCGTGATGGTACGCCTAAGGGCTATGCTTTTATCAGGTTTGATGGTAATAAATACGTGATTGACTATAAAGTGGCCGGTAAACCTGCTGATTACCAGATCAATGTGTATGCTCCTGAAGTAATGTCCTCAAAAAGATACAGCTCTTATAAGTTCTACGCCAACTTCTTTATGGGCAAAAAAGGCGATAAAGTGGAGTTCCGTATCGATGGCAGCAAATGGAAGGCGATGGATTATTTAAAAAATGCCGACCCCAGTTATTTAAACCTGGCCATGAAATGGGATTTTATTAGTAACTTAATACCGGGCCGTCGCCCCAGCAACCCCGAAGAAAGCACCCATTTATGGTGGGCGGGCTTTCCTGGTAAATTAACAGCCGGTGAGCACACATTGGAGATCAGGGCTGTTGATATGTATGGCCGTACGTTTACCCAGAAGAAAACCTTTAAAGTACAAGACCCTATTGAATTAAAATAAATTGAATAGTAAACTATTTCTCATATGCAGTTAGTTTTGAATACGCCCCGCTTTTTTAAGTGGGGCTCTTTTTTATAGAGGCTGTTTTACTATACAGGTATGAATAGTAAAAATTATATTGCAGTAAATCCTGTTCATTAAATATCGATTCTATGCCAAGTTCCAAAGCAACTCTACGCAAGTGTAAACAGGGACATAGCTATTACAAAACCAGCGATTGTCCTACCTGCCCGGTATGTGAAAAAAATAAAAAACCGGCAGATGGTTTCCTGGCAACACTTTCATCGCCGGCACGTAATGCGTTAATACATTATAAAATTGATACGGTAAAAAAGCTGGCTAAATATACGCAGGCCGAAATACTAAAATTGCACGGCGTCGGGCCGGCCAGCCTGCCGGCTTTGCAAAAAGCACTAAAGGAGGCGGGGTTGACGTTTAAGCAGGGATAATCGTTTAGATGGCTTTACCCGGCATGTTCATGGAGTGTATATGTAAGGCTATTTCATTGGTCATTACCTGGGGCACAGGTTTCTCAGTGTTAACGGCAGGCTTTGTAACTGGGGCTTCTGTATGGTTATACAAATGCCATTCGTAATCGTAGTACTCCAGCGTGGTCATATGCTCCACCCAATCGCCGGAGTTAAGATATAATACGGCCTGTCCTTCGGTTTCTATTACTCTTTTTTGTGGCTGGTGTATATGACCGCAGATCACGCAATCATACTTCTTTTCAGCCGCAATGCCGGCCACAAGGTTTTCAAAAGCATCTACTTTTACCACCCGTTTATGAAACTGGTGCATAATATTTTTTGAAAAAGAAAGCGGCTCACCGCCAAAAAATTTCATCATTTTATTGGTAAAACGGTTAAAGCCCAGCAGGATGGCATAACCGTTGCTGCCCAGTTTGGTCCAGAACTTTGCCTGGTTGCTGGTAGTATGGTCAAATACATCACCGTGAAAAACCCAGGTACGTTTGCCGTTAATTTCAATCACCACCTTATCGGCCAGCTGAAAGCTACCCATCTGCATATCGCTGTAACGGCGCAGGGCTTCGTCGTGGTTGCCGGTAATATAAATAACCCGGGTGCCGGTCGATAACAGGTGTAATATCTCCTGTATCACCGCAATATGCGGGGCAGGGAAATAATGTTTACTGAATTGCCAGCCGTCGATAATATCCCCGTTAAGAATTAAAATGCGGGGCGATATGCTTTGCAGGTATTGTAATAACTCTTTGGCACGACAGGCGTAGGTTCCCAGGTGGACATCAGATAGTACAACAACTTCAACCGAGCGTTTTGACATAAATGGGTTTACTATAAAGTTTCATCTTTAATATGAACTTAAGTTTAAGCCCGTATTACCAATTTGTGAACC
>CAYUMH010000111.1:0-15075 GCA_964445775.1 uncultured Terrimonas sp. | reverse complement strand
ATTGACCGTGCTGTAGATCCGCAAACCGGTACCATTAAAACACGTTTGAGTTTTCCGAACGAAAAAACGGTGTTAAAACCCGGTATGAGTACTACTGTAAGGGTATTGAGCAACAGTAAAGAACCTTCAATTACCATTCCGTATAAAGCGGTTACCGAACAGCTGGGTACTTATTTTGCCTATGTACTGGGCGATAGCAGCAAAGTATCGCAACGCAAGCTGGTATTGGGCCGTACGGTTGGCGCCAATGTAATTGTGCGTGAAGGTTTACAGCCCGGTGAAAAAATTGTATTACAGGGTGTGCAGAGTTTACGCGAAGGAGCAAAGGTGAATGCGGTGGCCGATACAACATACAGGAAATAGTTCATGGTTCATTGTTAATGGTTCATGGGTTTATGGAATGGAGACACCATGTTGGTGGCTCAACAGAAATAATGGTATATAGACATAATTAACAACTAGCAACAAAGACATGATTGCAGAAACTTTTATAAAACGGCCGGTAACGGCCATGGTGGTATCGATAGTGATTGTGCTGGTAGGTATTATTTCATTAATAAATTTACCTATTGCGCAATACCCGGAAATCACCCCGCCCACCGTATCTATCAATGGTAACTTTACCGGCGCTGATGCGGAGACGGTTGAACAGACAACAACCACTGCTATTGAAACGCAGGTGAATGGTACACCGGGCATGACCTACATGACCAGTAACAGTACCAGCAGCGGGCAAAGCAGTATTACTTTAAACTTTGAAGTAGGTACCAATATTGACATTGCTACCCTGGATGTACAGAACAGGGCCAGTGTGGCCGAGCCTACCTTACCCGATGCGGTAAAACGTTTGGGTTTAACTACCCGTAAGCGTAACCCCAGTATTATGGCGGTATTAGCTTTCTACTCTCCAAACGGTACGCATGATGCTACTTTTATAGGTAACTATGTTAACCTGTATGTAAAGGATGCGGTAATGCGTGTAAAGGGTGTGGGTGATGTAATGACCCGTGCCGATGACTTTAGTATGCGTGTTTGGCTGAACCCTGAAAAGATGGCCTCCTTAGGCATTACACCTGCTGAAGTGAATGCGGCTTTACAGGAGCAGAACTTACAGGTAGCGGGTGGTACCGTGGGTGGTAACCCACAACCCGGGGTACAGACTTTTGAGTACAGCGTACTGACCAACAGCCGTTTGAATAAACAGGAGGATTTTGAAAATATTATTGTACGTACCCGCCCTGCAGACGGAAGTGTAGTTTACCTGAAAGATATTGCCCGTTTACAATTGGGTAAGTTTGACTATGGTATTAATGCTTTTGCTATGGGTACCAACGGTGTGCGGGAAGCAGCTTTTATGCTGATATACCAGGCGCCCGGTGCCAATGCCATGGATACTTACGAGAACCTGATGGCGGCCCTGGAAACAATGCGTCCTACTTTTCCTCCCGATATTGATTTCTCTATTCCTAACGAAACCGTATCGGTGGTAAAAGCTTCTATTGATGAGGTAATGCATACCCTTATTGAAGCCTTAGTGCTGGTGGTATTGGTGGTATTCCTTTTCCTGCAGAACTGGCGCGCTACTTTGATACCGGTATTAGCTATCCCGGTTTCACTGATCGGTACCTTTATATTCTTCGGGCCTTTAGGCTTTACGATTAATACACTTACTTTATTCGCCTTTGTATTAGCCATTGGTATTGTGGTGGATGATGCGATTGTGGTGGTGGAAGCGGTGCAGCATAATATTGACCACGAAAAAATGTCGCCCAAGAATGCTACCATTAAAGCCATGAAAGAAATTTCGGCGCCGGTAATTGCCATTGCCTTGATCCTGGCAGCGGTATTTATCCCGGTAGGCTTTATTCCCGGTATTGTGGGACGGCTCTATCAGCAGTTCGCCATCACTATTGCGGTATCGGTACTGATCTCGGCATTTGTGGCCTTGTCTTTAACACCGGCACTCTGTGTGCTCATGTTAAAACCTACCAAGTCGGCAACGGCTAAAAAGAATGTACTGGATAAGTTCTTTGCCTGGTTTAATAAATGGTTTAATAAACTAACCATGGGTTATACCAAAGGTGTAGGTAAATGGATAAGGGCAACCCCGTATGTACTGGTAATGATGGTTGTAATGTTCGTTGGGCTTTTCTTTTTATTTAAAAACAAACCTACCGGCTTTATTCCTTTGGAAGATGAAGGACGTGTGATGGTAACTTATGAAATGCAGGAAGCCGCGTCTACTACCCGTAGTGTGGAACTGTTGAGGGAACTGATTGAGCGTGTGGCTAAAATACCGGAGACAAGGGTAGTGGGTGGCCTGGCCGGGTTGAACATTGTTACCTTCTCAAATAAATCTAACGCCGGTACCATGTTTGTAAACTTACAGCCATGGGACAAGCGTAAAGGCAAGGGCCAGCATGCGCAGGATGTTATTAATAAAATACGCGCTGCAACGGCTGATATTAAGGAAGCGAGGATCGTGGTAATTGCACCGCCGGCCATTCCTGGTCTGGGTGCTGCAGCCGGTTTCACCTTCCAGTTACAACAACGCGGAAGCACCGACAATGCATCGCAGTTTGAAGGTGTTGCCCGTGAATTTATTGGTCGGTTGAACCAGCGTCCTGAAATTGGTATGGCTTATACTTTCTTTAGCTCCCGTACACCTAGTTATAAGGTAGATGTGGACAGGGAACAGGCCAAAAAATTAGGCGTTTCGGTTGCCGAAGTGTATACAACCATGTCCAACTTCCTGGGCAGTAGTTATGTAAATGACTTTAACTTATACGGGCGTAACTTCCGTGTAATGTCGCAGGCCGATAGCAGCTACCGTAGCTCACTGGAAGGTATGCAGAAGTTTTATGTACGCAACAGCCAGGGTAATATGATACCATTGGGGTCATTAATTACAACCAAAGTAATTGAGGCACCAGCTGTATTATCACACTTTAATATTTACCGGAATATTGAGATCAACGGTACACCTAAAGACGGCTACAGTAGTGGCCAGGCCATACAGGCTTTACAGGAAGAAGCGGCAAAACTGCCTGCCGGTTATGGGTATGAGTTCAGTGGTATGAGCCGTGAGGAGATATTGGCCGGTAACCAGCAAAGCACCGTGTTCATCATCTCGCTTGTATTCGTATTCCTGTTCCTGGCAGCATTATATGAAAGCTGGAGCGTTCCGTTCTCTGTACTGTTTGCCGTACCTATCGGGGCTTTAGGTTCTATTCTTACGCTTACGTTTATACCGGCACTGACCAATAATATCTATGCACAAATTGGTCTGATCACATTGATCGGTCTGGCGGCCAAAAACGCCATCCTGATCGTGGAGTTTGCCAAGGAAAGGGTAGATAAGGGTATTGATGTGGTGCATGCCACTTTACAGGCGGTACGCCTGCGTTTACGTCCTATTGTAATGACCTCCCTGGCCTTTATCCTGGGTGTACTGCCACTGGCCTTTGCTAACGGTGCAGCGGCCGAAAGCCGTAAAACCATTGGCTGGACCGTGTTTGGTGGTATGATCTCGGCAACAACCCTGGCCATATTTGTGGTACCTGTATTATTTGTGTTAATTACCAAGCTGAGCTATGGTAAAAAACTGAAAAAACTACAGGAAGAACATAAACTGGAGGAAGCCATTGATAAAAAAGCAATGGATTTAGGTTAATATTAGTTCCATAATAAATATAAAATGGCATTGTGTACTTGTATACAATGCCATTTTTGTTAGGGGCTGTCATCAGCAGTACTACTATCAGCCCATCTGCGGCTGTACGCTTGTAGTGGCCGGCAGCGCTGCCATTATCTCAAGCGCCCGGCCAGCTACCGCTGCCATCCGCCAGCCTTTGGGCAGGGGAATAATTAAAAAGGAAAAAAGCAGTTTCGGCAACAACATGGTACTTTGCTGATACAAAGACTATCGGTACAAAAACCCTTTTTACTTTTGCCTTTTTACTTCCATTACTTCCCGGCTTCCTGTCTTTCTATCTTCCTAACTTTCCTACTTCTCCCTCCATTTATACACATTTTCGCCCCCAAACTGTATACAAAGCCATTTGGCATTTCGGGCAAATAAACTTTCTTTTGCAATTATTGTTTTTATAGTGAACAAATTAAAATTATGTCAGTAGTATCAGAAAAAACAGATGTATTAATTATTGGTAGCGGACCTGCCGGTTATACAGCCGCTATATATGCATCACGTGCCAACCTTAACCCCATCCTGTACCAGGGTATACAACCCGGTGGCCAGTTAACCATTACTACCGAGGTTGAAAACTATCCCGGTTATGCGGATGGTGTGCAGGGACCCGAGATGATGGTGGATTTTGAAAAACAGGCCAAAAGAATGGGAGCCGATATCCGTTTTGGTCTGGCTACAAAAGTTGATTTGAGCAGTAAGCCTTATAAAGTACAGATTGATGATGATAAATGGATCGAAACCCAATCCATCATCATTGCAACCGGTGCATCCGCAAAATGGCTGGGCCTGCCCAGCGAGGAGCGTTTGAACGGTTTTGGCGTAAGCGCCTGTGCCGTATGTGACGGTTTCTTTTTCCGGGGTAAAGAGGTGGCCATTGTAGGCGCCGGTGATACCGCTGCCGAGGAGGCTTTATACCTGAGTAAATTATGTACCACCGTGCATATGTTTATTCGTAAAGATGCCATGCGTGCCAGCAAAGTAATGCAGGACAGGGTATTGGCTACACCTAATATTAAAGTGTACTGGAATACAGAAACCGATGAGATACTGGGTGATAAAACAGTGACTGGTGTACGTATTAAAAATAACCAGACAAATGAGACTACAGAAATAGCCATCAATGGTTTTTTTGTAGCCATTGGTCACCAACCCAACTCTGATATCTTTAAAGGATTACTGGACATGGATGAGGCCGGTTATATTTTAACAACACCGGGCACATCCAAAACAAATGTGGAAGGCGTTTTCGCTGCCGGTGATGTACAGGATAAAATTTACCGCCAGGCGGTTACAGCGGCAGGAAGCGGTTGTATGGCGGCCCTGGATGCTGAACGTTATTTAAGCGCTTTAGGACATTAATAAAACCCGGTTGCCCGGGATAATATACTACCGTCATTCAACCACTGGATGACGGTATTTTTTTTGTCCTGATCTTTATCAGTAACCATGTTTGAGAGTTTTGCTACATTCGCGGCAATTTAAAACGGTTAATGAATGAAACTGGAAGAGCTGTTAAAAGAAAGAAGTGGCAATGCCTGCGAATTATGCGGTGCAACCAATGATGTAAAAGTGTATGAAGTGGCTTTTGCGCCGGGTAATGCGGAGGAAAGAAGTATTTATATTTGTCCGAAATGCCAGACCCAGATAGACAAAAAAGATGTGCTGGACAACAAACACTGGGAGCTGCTGTCAACCAGCATGTGGAGTGAAGTGCCGGCCATACAGGTGGTATCCTGGCGTATGTTAAACCGTTTAAGAAATGAAAGCTGGGCTGCCGATAACCTGGATATGATGTACCTGGCCGATGACCTGTTAAGCTGGGCAAAAGCTTCCGGCGATCATGAAAGCGATGGCAGCGTGGAATTACACCGCGATGTGAACGGTGCTCTGTTGCAGGATGGTGATACGGTGGTATTAACCAAATCGCTGGATGTAAAAGGTTCTACCCTGAATGCAAAAATGGGTACTGTGGTTAAAAACATCCGGGTAGTGGCGGATAATACGGAGCAGATTGAAGGAAAGATAGAGGGGCAACTGATCGTGATACTGACCAAATACGTGCGTAAACAAAACGCATAATTATAAAATATTAGTTCTACTAAGGTGTTTTACTATTTTATAAATATAGGCCGCATATTATCTTGCGGCCATATTTATTTACTATGAAAGCTATAAAATTGATTCTTGGACTGGCCTTAGTTGTTTTGCTGTTACAAGCCTGTAGCAGAAGTATGACACCTTATGAAGCGGCAAATAATCCCCGTGGTAAAAAATGCAGGAACATAAGATAACTTGCTCCTTAACTTAGAAATAGAGACATGAATAGGTCTCTATTTTGTTTTAATATGGTGTATGATTTTTACCGCATGCTCCCTTGAATTTTCAATAAAGAGCCGGTGAGTATTCATGCCCCCGCAGATAACCCCCGCCAGGTAAATACCTGGTACATTGGACTCGTGACTGTCTTCATGAATAAAAGGCGTACGAATGGCATCATCACTTAACAGGATGCCGATTTTTTCGAGGAACTGTAGGTTGGGCTGGTAACCCGTAGTGGCTATTACCGCATCATTCTTAATGGTAACCAGGCCATCCGGGGTTTGTATGCTTACTTCGGTATCGGTTATTTTTTGTATGGTACTGTTATAATAGGCAGTAATGGAGCCTTCTTCAATACGGTTAATAATATCGGGACGTATCCAGTATTTTACCCGCTGGCCTATTTCGTTACCGCGGATAACCATGGTAACCCTTGCCCCCTTACGCCAGGTTTCCAGGGCGGCATCTACTGCCGAGTTTTGCGCACCTACCACTACCACGTCACGGAAAGCATAAAAATGCGGGTCTTTATAATAGTGCGTTACTTTAGGCAGGTCCTCACCGGGTACCTGTAATAAATAAGGTATATCATAAAAGCCGGTGGCTACTATAATATTATTGGCTGTGTACAGGTTTTTGCTGCTGGTAACGGAAAATGTTTCACCCTCCTTTGTTATTGTTTTTGCCTCCTCAAATAATTGAATATTCAATTCAAATGCGGTGGCGGCCCTGCGATAGTATTCGAGCGATTCGCTGCGGGTTGGTTTGGGGTTATTGCTTACAAACGGAATATTCCCGATCTCTAATCTTTCCGAAGTGGAAAAAAAAGTCATATTAACGGGGTAATGGTACAGGGAGTTGACCAGGCAACCTTTTTCCAGTATAACATAGGCTATGCCGGCTTTTTTAGCTTCAATGGCACAGGCCAGGCCAATAGGACCGGCACCAATAATGATCAGCGGAAAATGGGTTGCTTGCTTCATTTGTCAAAAATAGTATTCACTGTTCATAACAGGTAAAGGCAGGCAATAGTTGTAAACAATTGTGCTAAGGGTAAAGATTAATCCAGCAAGGCGGAAAGCTGCAGCAGTTCATTGTGTTTGTACATGTTCTCGTCCTTGGTAAAACATTTACTGAACTCGCCCAGTAATACTTTTATAACCTCCTTATTGCTCAGTGGCCGGAAATGGGAAGGTGAGGGGGGAACCGAAATACTTTTAAAATAAGCCTCCACATCATTATGGGTATATATTTGCCCGGCTGCGGGATCAATATAGTACTCGATCATCTTTTGCGGATCGTTGATGTTCTCTACCGTGTACCCGGGCCTGAAATAGGCTAATATAAACTGCCTGGGTATCTGTACCAACCGGATGGGAAGGTCCAGCATTTCACATAAAATAAGGTAGAGTATGCCATTGCCTACCTGGTTGCCTTTTTTGGCTTCCAGTGTTTTGTGTATAAGGAATTCGTTGGGGTTGGCATAACTCATCTCGCAACCCTTTAAGCCATAATAGCTGTACAGGATGCTGGTGAACACATTGATCTGCTCTAAAGGGGTAAGGTAGTTATTTAACTCCAGCCAGATATTACGCTTGATCTTTTCGGTTTCCCGTAAGGTAGTGGAGCTGGCAATATCGGGGTATAAGAATTTAGAAACCAGTAATGCGCCTAACAAAAGGTCCTGTTGACCCGCAGTGCCCCATTCCCGCATATCATTGGCCAGGTCGCCGTAATACAGTTTATGGATCAATATTTCAATGCGTTCCTGCGCCATGCTATCCGGTGTGTTTTCCCAAAGATCTTCCAGGTTGGGGATAATGGGCTTACCATAGTCGATGATCCTTTGTGAGATCACATCAAATACCTCTTCATCGGGATCGTCAATGAGGTGGAGCAGGGCTAATATTTCTTTATTTGGTTGCATTGATTCACCTGCAATATCATTATTCAATTACATAATTTTCGTTAAAACTTTTCCACAGGTGTGTGCGGGTGTAAAACAACGGCCTGGTGTAAGCTTTATTCGTAAGGCTTTTTGCTGTATTTTTAGCGTGTATAATTTTGCATTGCAAGGCATCATACATCAGCAACACGTGTATGGGTATGGCCCTGTTTTAAACAAAAGCCCATGTTAAAAAAACTAACTGTATTCATTTGTTTAGGTATTACAATCAGCTCCCAGGCGCAAAAGAAAACTAACACCAGGGATACCCTTTTTTCCGGCAACCCGGTTTTTAAAGGCTGGTATGCCGACCCAGAAGCAGTGATATTTAATAAGAAGTATTGGATATTCCCCACCTACTCGGCGCCCTATAAAGAGCAGCTTTTTTTAGATGCCTTCTCTTCGGACAACCTGACAAACTGGAAAAAGCATAGCCGTATTATTGATACCAGTGTAATTAAATGGGCCTGGCGTGCCATATGGGCCCCGGCAATTGTAGAAAACAATAAGAAATATTATTTATTCTTTGCGGCCAACGATATACAGAGCGATAACGAACCCGGCGGTATTGGCGTAGCAGTGGCCAATAAGCCTGACGGACCCTATAAGGACCTGTTGGGTAACCCCCTGATAGATAAGTTTTATAACGGCGCCCAACCTATTGACCAGTTTGTGTTTAAGGATAAGGATGGCAGCCATTACATTATATACGGAGGCTGGCGCCATTGCAATATTGCCCGTTTAAGCAATGATTTCACCAAAATTGAAAACTTTGCGGATGGTACAAAGTTTAAGGAGATAACACCGGAAGGTTATGTGGAAGGGCCGGTGATGTTCATCCGCAATAATAAATATTATTTCATGTGGTCGGAAGGCGGGTGGACAGGACCTGATTACAGCGTGGCTTATGCCATTGCAGATTCTCCTTTCGGGCCTTTTAAAAGAATAGATAAAATATTAAAACAGGACCCGGCCATTGCCAACGGCGCCGGCCATCATTCGGTTATACAGATTCCCGGTACAGATGAGTGGTATATTATTTACCACCGCAGGCCTATAACAGAGAAAGGGGGTAATTCGCGTGAAACCTGTATTGAACGGATGTATTTTGACGAAGAGGGACTGATAAAGCCGGTTGTTATTACCCGCGAAGGCGTGCCTGAAAGAAAATTGAAGTAAGACTTACTTTTTCTTATCCAATTGATTTAATAATTTTTTTGCCCGGGAATAAAAGGCGGCTGTCTGGTGTTCCCACTGGTCTTCAATGATCAGTTTTATCTCCGGGCCGATCTCCGGGTATTGCTGCAGCATATTGCCCAGCACGGTGAGCGAAAAGGCTTTTACCGCTACTTTTTCTTTGGGATCAATAATATAGTTGAAGCTGATATCCATTACCTGTCCCTGGTATTGTTCGGGTATCGGCACATCCTGCAATAACCGCATGGTATTACGCCTGATGGCATTGTGAATACCGGGGCGGGAAAGATTATCCAGTAAACTGCCGAAATGTTTATCAATAAAATGCGGGTGTTGACGTACCGCATAACTCAAAGGCCAGGCCGCTCTTTGGATTACCAAGGGTTTACCGTTTATAAAAAGATGGAATAACTGGTTAAACCTTTTCTGTGATGCACCTATCCAGTTCACGATTACATCGCAGTTGGCACGGGAGTGTTCATGCAATATCTGTGCTTCGAGGTCCACGGTTTGGAATGATGAATTATGAGTTAGGAATTATGAGTTATGAATGTTGAATTAGGAATGATGAATTGATGAGCAGGATTACTGCAGTACAAGTGTGCGACCCGCAACAATACTGTTGGGACAGTGCGCAAGGAACGATGACGGTATTACTATTGCCGGTAAACAAAAAATAAAAACACCTTGTTACTCGTCCATTTGTTCCCGGATACTGTCGTTGATATTGACCAGTATCTTGTCAATCCGGTGACCGTCCATATCCATGATCTCGATTGTGAAACCCTTCCATTCAATTTTATCGCCGGTATGGGGAATACGTTCCAGTTCGTGCAGGATAAAGCCCGCCAGGGTATCAAATTCCTGTTCGCCTTCATTCATCCATTCGGTTTGTTCAAAACGGGTTAAAAAGTCGTAAAATGGTATCTGGGCATCAATCAGGAAAGAGCCGTCTTCGCGGGCAATGATTTCGTAGTCCGGTATATCCGGCTGTGGCATATCACCGATAATAGCTTCCAAAATATCGTTCAATGTGATCATTCCCAATACACTACCGTATTCATCTACAATAAAACATGAATGAAGTTTCGATTCTTTAAAACGCTCCATTACCTGGAAAGCCGTATTGTTTTCAGGCACAAATAAAGCCGGGCGCATCAGGTCCCTGAAACGGGTATAATCGGGGCTCACATACAAGTCCTTAATGGATACCACGCCTTTCAGCTCGTCAATATTATTATCGCAGATAGGGTAAATAGAATGGGGCTCATTCATTATTTTTTCCTTGATAATATCTTCGGTATCGTTCAGGTTAAACCAGATAATATCGCTGCGGTGCGTCATTAAGGAAGTGATGTTCCGGTCGCTCAGGTGAAATACCCTTTCAATGATCTCCTGTTCGGTTTCTTCAATCGTACCCTGTTCAGTACCTTCACTGATAATGGCTTTGATCTCTTCCTCCGTTACATGGTTATCATTTGATTTAAGACTGAATATATTGACAATAACATTACTTGATTTGCTTAACAGCCAGATAAAAGGATAGGTGATCATGCTTAAAATGCGCATGGGACGGGCCACCAGTTTGGCAATTTTTTCCGGCTTGGAAAGGCCGATACGTTTGGGTACCAGCTCGCCAAAAATGATGGTAAAGTAAGTAACAATGATTACCACGATGGCTGTGGCAATACCATAGCTGTATTTGGCAAATACGGGCCATTGTGCCAGGAAGGCAGAAAAGTCATCAGTAATTTGTTCTCCTGAGTAAATACCCGTTAAAATACCGATAACGGTAATGCCCATTTGTACGGTGGAAAGGAAATTTTCGGGTTTGCTGGCCAATTTTAAAGCTTCGGCAGCTTCTTTGTCCCCTTTGTTGGCCTGGCCTTCCAGTCTGGATTTTTTTGCAGATACCAATGCGATCTCAGCCATTGAAAAAAGACCATTTAGCAGGATAAGACCTGCCAGTATAAATATTTCCATTAATAGTAACTACATTGGTTATTTATCGAAGATACTAATTCCGTATCGTTTATTATACAACTTGCCGGTAAATGTTCCAATAATCAGGCCCAGGGCGGCGCCGCCTAAAACATCAAAAGGGTAGTGTACGCCTACATAAACCTGGGCATAACCAACCAGGCCGGCCCATACAAAGCCTATCCAGGCATATTTAAAGAGGGAGCGGGTGGTAAAGTAAAAGAAGGTGGCCATGCCAAAATGGTTGGCGGCATGGTTGGAGGTAAAGCTGAAACCGCCGGAACAATAGTCCACCATCATACGGATGGTAGAACTGAGCTCGGGGTTATTACAGGGACGTAAGCGCTGGAAGTTGTGTTTAAAGCCGTAATTGCCGATCAGGTCGGTCATGGCAACCGTAGCTAAAAAGAACAGTATCCACCACCAGCCGTTTTTCTTAAAATTGATAACGGCAAAGGCGGCTACAAATAAATAAAGAGGGGCCCAGTTCATGGCATTACGCATAAAGGGCATCAGTGTGTCAAAAAAATCATTGGTCAGTTTGCCGTTAATAAGGGTGAACAAACTGTTATCCCATCCTTTCAGGGTATCTAAAAATGATGATGTTAATAAAGTAAGGGTCATTGCAATGCCAGGCTTTGAACTGCAAAGATGTAGCTATTCCCCATACAAAAAATTGGACGCCGGTTTTATTTACTAAAATATTGTTTTTGACCGTTAACAGGCCCCAAAAACCTGTATTTACCGCTTGTACAAAGGGTTTACCGGTTGTAACAGTAAGGGCAGCATTAACATTTCTTTTACCAAATTTGCTTGCATATGAAGCTAAATGGTGGTACCTTTGCAGCGCAATTGAGCAATACCAAGTACTTGCACAAGTGATAGTTCAGAACCTTTTCTTACTTTAACGATTCTTCGGGTTTCTTCTTCGCACTTTATAGCTCACGGGGGGATTTATTTTTAACAACAAAAAGAGTTTTTAGATGAAAACAAGTGTACTGCCGTCTGTAATACAGATGGAGCCAGAAGCGTTGCAACAATTAGTTGCCGAAGTAAAAGAAACAATAGCTACAAGCGAACATTTTGTACCTGCTGCCAAGAACACCCGTTCTTTCACAGCCGGTAATTTATGGAATATTCGCCGCCAGTCAAAAACTGCTATAGGCAGAATGTACAGGAGCTAATTTCTTTT
Organism: uncultured Terrimonas sp.; assembly: GCA_964445775.1. Lineage (GTDB taxonomy): Bacteria > Bacteroidota > Bacteroidia > Chitinophagales > Chitinophagaceae > Terrimonas. Next base: position 2,733 of record CAYUMH010000111.1, on the reverse strand, counting down.
CACAAATCATGTATTACACAAACTGTACTACCTGATTTTTTATTACAACAACACAACCATTCGCATATACGGCCTGTTTTATAACAGGTTAAATGTAAAATGTATTGAAGCCCGATTTGTTTCGGGCTTTTTTATTAGCAATGTGGCTGAACGGTATGGTAAACACATTTTTTTTACTTTGCTTTGTAATCGGGTAACCAATTACGCCTCAGCGGCGTATCATCATGCGCACCAATGCAAACAGCATGCTGCAGCAGGGTAGCGGTTACCGCGCAGGTAAAAAATGTAAAAGGCAAATGTTAGTTAAGTATAAATTACCTAAAACAATATTGTGGGTCACCAATTTACTGGTGCTCTTTTTTGCCATTTTTACACTTTTCCGCCTGGCTACTTTTTTTGCCTTTAAACCCGGTCATGTTACTTTTGCCGATGTAATACCTTCATTCCTGATGGGTATACAATACGATATGCGCTGGATCAGCATTATCCTGTTGCCCATTGTGCTTTGCAGTATTGTACCCCGCTTAACACCTTTCTATTCGTCGCGTAACAAAGCTTTGTGGACGGGTTACCTGGTATTCATAACCTTCCTGGTTTTTTTCTTTTTTGCGGCCGATATGGGCAGTTTTTCCTATAACCAGACCAGGCTGGACGCAGGTGCCATGAATTTTGTGGAAGATCCGGGTATTTCTGTGCGGATGATGTGGCAGACCTATCCCTTGTTCTGGATGTTGCTGGGATTACTGGTGGCCGTATTATTATTCCGCTGGATGTACTTTAAAAGTCACTGGCATATTATTACCCGTACTGACGGGCATAAAATTCCGCACCGGAGAAAGTATTTTATTATCGGCAGCATTGTATTGTTGTTTTTTATATGGGGGCGTTTTGCCTTGCAGCCTTTATCGGCCAAAGCCTGTTTTTCTTTAAACGGCAGTTTCAGTTCTTACCTGGCCTTAAATCCTTTACAGAATTTTTTCTCTACCCTGCAATTGCGCCAGCCGGTATACAGTGAGGAGCTGGCCCGTAAAAACTTCCCGGTAGTGGCCGATATGCTGGAGCTGCGGGATAAGGGGAAATTCAATTACAAACGTATCATATCACCCGGCAGTAATGCGCTGGAGAGCAAGCCCAATGTGGTACTGGTACTTTGCGAATCGTTCAGCATGTATAAAAGTACCATGAGCGGCAACCCTTTAAACACCACACCGTTCTTTGACTCCCTGTGTAAAAACGGTATTTTCTTTGAACGTTGTTTTACCCCTCACTTTTCAACGGCCCGCGGACTTTTTGCCACCATTACCGGTATACCCGATGTACAGCTGTTTAAATTTTCGACCCGTAACCCGCTGGCGATAAAACAACATACCATCATTGATAATTTTGAAGGGTATAATAAACATTATTTTTTAGGCGGCAGTGCCGGCTTTAATAATTTTGAAGGCCTGTTAAAAAATGTGGATGGCCTGCAGATGCATACCGAAGGAAGCTTTACCGCCCAGCCGGTGAATGTATGGGGCATTAGTGATAAGGACCTGTTTTACGAAGCCAATAAAGTATTTAAACAGGAGAAAAAGCCATTCTTTGCCATTGTGCAAACAGCCTATAACCACCGGCCTTATATGATACCGGCTGCCGATACTGATTTTGTGAAAAAGACGGTGCCGATAGAGGAGTTGCTGAAATATGGTTTTGAATCGGAGGATGAATACAATACTTTCCGTTACTCCGATTACAGTTTTCAAAAATTCATGGAAGCTGCACAGAAAGAAGATTATTTTCATAATACCATCTTTGTGTTTATTGGCGATCATGGTGTGGCCGGCAATGCCACTGAAATGTATCCGCCGGTTTGGACAACAGCCCGGCTTACCGATGAACATGTGCCGTTCCTGATTTATGCGCCACACCTATTTCAACCCGTTTTAAGAAGCGAAGTGGTATCGCAGATAGATGTACTGCCAACTATTGCAGGGCTTATTCAACAACCTTATGTGAATACCACATTGGGCAGGAATGTGCTGGATACAGGCAAGAAAAATAATTTTGCCTTTATAACCAATACAGCCGGTACCATTGGCCTGGTTACCGATGAGTTTTATTTTACCAAAAATCTTAACTATCCGCAGGAACAGCTGATGTATATGACCCGCTCACCCAAAAACTATACTGACAAACAGCTGGATTCTATAAAAAACCGTTTATCGCTACAGACCACTGCTATTTTTGAAACAGCCCGTTATATGCTGATGAATAATAAAGATTATTGATTTGTTGGTGTAACGAATATTAAAAAATAGTGATTAACACGGCTGTGCAAACGTTTTTCCGAAAAATATACCTTCCCGGGCATCTTTACTCCTTCCAAATTGCAAGAAAGACTTATTTTTGGGCTACTGAAAAAGTTTGTTGCGTATTCCGGTTATACTGTTTGTAAGAAGGGGAATATTGGTTATTATCACTGTATATCACCCATTGTTTTTCTTTTAACATGTTGCAGTATTATTTGAATAGGCCGCCGCTTTAACAGTCAATTATTAACACTAGCTGTTTTAACCGTTTAACATTTATACTGTGTCGTTGATCAAGAGTATTTCCGGGATTAGAGGAACTATTGGTGGTAAATCTGGTGATAACCTTACCCCATTGGATATTGTGAAATTTACTGCTGCCTTTGGTAGTATGATGCTGGCAGAAAATAGTACCGGCAACAAAAAAATTGTAGTAGGGCGT
>CAYUMH010000110.1:0-15134 GCA_964445775.1 uncultured Terrimonas sp. | reverse complement strand
GCGTTTACCCTAAGATAAGCGCCTGGCAATTGCTCGACCACCTGGCCCGTTTAAAAGGTATTGTTCATGCAGCAGAACGTAAACAACAGATCAGTTATTTATTGGAGCGGGTTAATTTAACCGGCCAGCGCCATAAAGAAGTAGCCACTTTTTCCGGCGGCATGCGCCAACGGTTTGGTGTAGCGCAGGCTTTACTGGGTAACCCCCGTATTATTATTGTAGATGAACCTACGGCCGGCCTGGACCCGGAAGAACGGAACCGCTTCAATATGCTGCTGAACGAGATCAGCGAAGACATTATTGTGATCCTGTCCACCCACCTGGTTGAGGACGTACGCCACTTATGTCCCGAAATGGCTATTATGAATAACGGTATGGTATTGACGTCAGGCAATCCCGATCAACTCATAAAAGAACTGGAAGGGCGGATATGGAGCCGGGAGATAGCCCTGGCCGATACCGAACAGTATGCGCAGCAATACCGCATCATCAGCAGGCAGTTAATAGCCCGGCGCATGCATATAACGGTTTGTGAGCAGGATACCCCCGCCTGTTTTCAACCACTGACCCCGGCACTGGAACATGTATACTTTAATGTATTACAAACAAAATTATAACCCATGCAAAACATATTGTCGTTTGACATAAGAACCTATCGCCGCAGTTATACCAGTTATGCCATCCTGTTATTACTCACCCTGCTTGGCATTTTTACCGGCACAAAATTTAATATGAGCCTGGGTGAGGATATACGCCTGGACGGAGCTTATACCATTGGCTTTATGACCGGCTTTTTAAGCCTGGCCATTATTTTTATTGCCACCGTACTATCAGGCCAACTGTTGTTTAAAGAATGGGATAACCGTTTTGATACCATTTTATTTACCACACCGGTAAAGAAACAACAATACCTGAAGGAAAGGTTTATCGTTTTCTTTATACTTACTTTTACCTGTTTCAGTTTTATGATCCTGGGTTTTGCCCTGGGACAGTATATGCGAAGCGATGCCCATTTTCAACTCATTAGTTTTGTGTATTACCTGTACCCGCTGGTACTCTTTGGTGTTATTAATACGCTTTTTACCTGTACTGTTTTGTACAGCATTGCTTTATTATCCCGGCGTAAAATGCTGGTGATTACCGGTGGCTTATTACTGTATATTTTATATATGGTGGTACTGTTATTCTCCAATGCCCCCTTCATGGCAGGCAGCACGCCTCAATCATTATCGGCACAACAGTTATCCGCCTTGGCAGATCCGTTCGGTTTGTCCGCTTATTTTTATGCAGCCAAAGATTTTACCGTTGCGCAAAGAAATACCCAACTGGTGTGGCCTGGTGGGTATTTACTGATCAACCGCCTGGTGTATATTATTTTATCCGTAATACTGTTATGGGTCACTGACCGTTTTTTTGCTTTTGGCAACAGCAGAAAGACGGCTAAAAAGAAAACGCTTGAAACGGCTATCCGCCTGCCTTTGTTTACTGCAACAGTTTTGCCCAGGCTCAACCCTGCTACCGGTACCATGGCCGGGGTAAACGCTCTTTTTTCTTTTATGAAAAAGGACCTGACCTACCTGTTTAAAAGCATTTCATTTGTTGTAGTAACATTGTTATTATTGTTTTTTGTGGGCATGGAGTTATATGCCGAAATTGAAAAAGGCATTCGCCTGCCACAGTTGTATGCCCGTTCCGGTTTAATGGCAACCACCATCATCGAAAATTTTCATTTCCTGGGTTTATTACTCATTGTGTATTTTGCCAATGATGTATACTGGCGCAGCAAAGCTTCCGGCTTTTCGGCTATTGAACAGACTACATTTTTTAAGCACACCAAATTAACCAGCCATTGGTTGTCCTGCAGTATCCTGCTGATTTGTTTTACCAGCCTGTTACTGTTATTGGGACTTATTTTTCAATGGGCTTATGGGTATACACAGATCAGTTGGCAGGCATATGGCGGTGTATTTATTTTTAATACCCTGCCGCTGATATTATTTACCGGGGCCGTACTTGTTATCAACTATATTATCCGCCATAAGTACCTGGCGCTTACGGTATCTTTATTACTGGCTTTTTTATCCATCGGCACCCTAGCACAAAAGCTGGTACCCTACCCTTTATTCCGTTTCTTCTCTACCCTGCCGGTTACCTATAGTGATTTTAACGGGTATAGCATTTATATGCCTTCCTTTTTATACAGGCTTTTGTTTGGCGCCGCCGTGGTAATAGTATTAATAAAATTGTTTAAAACATCCCGTCGTTCTCTGTTAAAGCCTTCGTTATCCTGGTTATTGATTATACCGGTAATAGCAGCGGGTGCTTTTGCTGCGAGGCAGTATAATACGGGTTACAGCAAAATACCTGTACAGGAACAGATTGAACAGGCTGTGCAGTACGAGAAGAAGTACCGTTCCTTTCAATCACTACCACAACCCGTTATTACATCGGTTATTACTACTATTGAACTTTATCCTGATAAACAGTCATACACCATCAAAGGCCGGTACACATTAATGAATGTATCCGGTAAGCCTGTTGAACAGGTATTGATGAACTTTCATCCTGACCTGTCCATATTGGAAGCAAAATATATACAGGGACAGCAGCAAACAGTGATCAGCGAAAAAGTAACCGTTATTCCTCTTTCACAACCGCTGCTGAACGGCGACAGTGCTACGCTTGATTTTACTTTATCCTATAAGTGGTATGCGGTTAACGGTCATACAGCTTTTAATGCGATTATGGAAGATGGTTCTTTTATGCGTATCAGCCGTTATTACCCGCAACCAGGTTACCAGGCGGATTATGAATTAAGTGATGAAGCTGTAAGAAAACAATATGCATTAGGTAAGGCTACGGGTGAACTTACATTGGAGGATCCGCGGACCAATCATGATTTTATAGCACTGGATATGACCATTGGTACAAGTGCCTTACAAACCGCTATTGGCACCGGTGAATTGGTCAAACGCTGGCAGGATCATCAGCGGCTGTATGCCCGGTATCGTCCTGTTCAGCCTATTCCCTTCCGCTTTGCCGTGAGTTCGGCAACCTATGCGGTAAGTACGGATAAGTTTGAGCAGATACCGATTCATATATATTATCATCCGGCACATTATCAAAACGTAGCACCGCTTATTAATAATATAAAAGCTACCCTGGCTTATTGCCAGCAAAACTTTGGTCCCTACCCTTTCCATACCCTGAGCTTTGCCGAAGTATCGGCTTATACAAAGGGATTTGCCGCTACAGCTTATCCCGGCGTGATCTTTATGACAGAGAATATTGTGTTCCAGGCAAACACGCAGACGGACCGTAAACAGGATGTGATCAATGAATTGGCGGGGCACGAGATCGCTCATTTCTGGTGGGGCAACCAGGCCATTGCACCTGATAACCGGGAAGGGGCTGCCATGCTTACCGAAACACTGGCCATGTATACCGAAATGATGGTGTATAAAAAAGTACACGGGGCCGAGAGAATGAAAGAACGTTTACAGGTACACCAGCAAATTTATGATGCAGAGAAAGGTTTTTCCACCCCGCAGCCATTATATAAAGTAGCTGCCCGTAATGCGCCGCTCTCCTATTCCAAAGGAGCCGTAGTCATGGTTCAATTAAGTGAGCTGATTGGCGAAGACAAAGTAAATGCGGCACTCCGTAATTTTTTACAGGCCCATCAATACCCGCAACCGGTGCCTGTATCTACTGATCTTATCGGGGAGTTTTTAAAGGTCAGCGATGTGCAGCAGCATGCTATGATCAGGGATCTTTTTGAAAAACCATAGCCGTTTTAGTTAAAAAAGTGAAGTAAAAAATACGGAGTATCTTTGGGCATATTATTACAGTATGGAATCCCTGGAACAAATAACAGAATTTAAGTCATCGCCCGAGCTGGTACAGAAACTTTATCAATATAGCATCCAAAAAAATTATGAAGCCGGCACCGTTATCCTGGATGAAAAATCACATATACGTTCTATCCCTATTGTTACCAAGGGTATGATGAAAGTGATCAGGACCGAAGAAGACGGCAGGGAAATACTGTTGTACTATATCAAAGCAGGTGAAAGCTGCATTATGTCTTTTTTAGGTGGCTTGCATAACGATACCAGTAAAGTAAAAGCCGAGGTAGAGGAAGATGCCGAAATACTTTTCCTGCCGATGGATAAGGTTTCCCTTTTTATTAAAGAATATCCGCAATGGTTAGATTATATTTTCCGGCTGTATCATAAACGTTTTGAAGAGTTGCTGGAAATTATTAACGCCATAGCCTTTAAAAAAGTAGATGAAAGGCTGCTGGCTCTGCTGAAAAAGAAAGTAACACTTACACAATCAAAAACCATACTCATTACCCACGAACAACTGGCCAACGAGCTTGGTACAGCGCGGGTAGTTGTTTCGCGGTTGTTGAAACAACTGGAAGAGAACGGGGTTGTACAACTGGGGCGGAATAAAATTTCTCTTATGTAACCAAAGTAGCTGTATATTTTTTTGTGTTGACGCAGTTTTGCAGTAACAACTTGAAAAATATATGGATACAGCGGGCTATATAGCTTCCATTTTCATAGGCATATCGTTGGGGCTTATTGGCGGCGGCGGGAGTATTCTTACCGTCCCGGTTTTGGTATATTTATTTCATATGGATGCCGTGGCGGCAACGGCCTATTCACTTTTTATTGTAGGCGTTACCAGCGTAGCCGGCTCTTTCTCCTACTTCAAAAAAAAGCTGGTTGATATCAAAACAGCAATTGTGTTTGGTATCCCCTCAGTGATAGCCGTGTTTTTAACCAGGGTTTATATTGTACCTGCCATACCGCAAAATATATTCACCATTGGTACATTTACAGTTACCAAAAGTGTATTATTGTTATTGCTTTTTGCCATGCTGATGATTGTTGCAGCCTATGGCATGTTAAAAAAAACCAAGCCGGATGCAGATGAAATTCCCCGCGACAAACCCTTTCATTATTCCCTGGTACTTACCGAAGGTATAGTAATAGGCACACTTACAGGATTGGTAGGTGCAGGAGGTGGTTTTTTAATTATACCGGCCCTTGTAAACTTTATGAGATTACCGGTAAAAACAGCCATCGGCACTTCCCTGGTCATTATAGCCATTAATTCATTGGCTGGTTTTTCCTTCTCTTTATCTCATTTAAGCGTCCATTGGACTTTTATATTGAGCATCACGGCACTGGCGATCATTGGAATATTAACAGGAAGCTATATTTCCTCAAAAATTGATGGCCGCAAACTGAAGCCTGCCTTCGGCTGGTTTGTATTGATCATGGGAATATATATCATCCTGAAAGAAACAATTTAGTATGGACTGCAATAATGAACAGGTATATTAAAAAAATATTTACTTTCCTATCAGCCATCTGCATTGGAACTGTTATGCATGGCCAGTCACATTATAACGCATGGTTTCGCAGTACTTTTAAATTTTCCGCAGGGAAAAAATTTGAAGTAGATGCTGAAGTACAGCACAGGCGTCAAAACGGCATCTGAACTACCGGGTATTCTCGAACCTGAAAACGGACATGGGCTATATGAACATTTCCCGCTTACCACCGGCAGACGATAAAATGGTATATGAACATATTATTTACCTGAATACGACCTTGCAATGGAGCAGCAAAAAAACCGGAACTACCACTTCTTAAAATATTTCCCAGGCTCCGGCGCCTTATGTAACTAAAGTAGCTGTACAGGTAAACAAACAGGCAGAAATTTGCAGAACAAGCTACAATTAACGATTAAAATAAAGACTATGTTTTTTCAACACGTTTATGACAAGAGTTTGGCACAAGGCAGTTATGTTATCGGCTGCCAGGCAACCGGAGAAGCCATTGTAATTGACGCGCAAAGGGATATTGATATATACCTGGATATTGCCAGGCAGAACAACCTTAACATAACACATATTACCGAAACGCATATCCATGCCGATTTTCTCTGCGGCTCTAGAGAACTGGCGGCAGTAACCGGGGCTACCCTGTATCTTTCGGACGAAGGTGGCGAGGACTGGCAGTACCAGTTTTCACATAAAGGCCTGAAAGAAGGTGATATTATCCGCGTAGGAAACCTTACGCTGGAAGTAATGCATACCCCGGGACATACTCCTGAAAGTATCAGTTTTTTACTCACCGATCACCCGGCAACAGATAAGCCCGTGATGGTGTTTACCGGGGATTTTGTATTTGTAGGTGATATCGGGCGGCCGGATCTACTGGAAAAAGCCGCCGGCCTTATCGGAACAAAAGAAGCAGGAGCAAAACAAATGTTCCGCTCACTGAAAAAATTTGCGGCATTGCCCGGGTACGTACAGGTATGGTCGGCACATGGAGCAGGATCGGCCTGTGGAAAGGCATTGGGAGCGGTGCATAGTTCAACTGTAGGGTATGAAAAAATCCGTAACTGGGCTTTTCAATATGGAGAAGATGAGCAGGCTTTTACTGATTACCTGCTGGCAGACCAGCCGGAGCCACCCCGGTATTTTGCGATGATGAAGCAGCTGAATAAAATGGAACGTCCTTTACTGGTGGCAGTTCCCAAACATGCCAGGTTAACCCGTAAAGAATTTATAAGCGCTTATGAAAACGGTATAAAGGTTATCGATACAAGAAATAAAGCCGATTTTGCTAAAGGTTTTATTCCGGGCAGCCTGAATATACAAGGTAATAATTCCTTCTCCACATGGGCCGGCTGGATACTCAATTACCAGGAGCAGTTTATATTGGTTTGTAACGATGAGCAACTGGAAGATCTTACCCGGAAATTGATGCGTATTGGCCTGGATAATATTTACGGATATATTTCCGATGTTAACGAGCCCGGCATTGAACTACAGACAGCAGGCGTTATTTCCATTGATGAGTTTAAAGCCAGTCTTAAAAATGAAGATGTACAGGTGATAGATGTACGCGGCGCAGCAGAATACGAAGCCGGTCATATTGAGGGCGCCAACAACGTTTTTGCAGGAACCCTTTGCGATAACCTGGATAAGATCAGTAAAGATAAACAAGTGATCATTCATTGCCAGGCAGGCGACCGTTCGGCTATTGCTTATTCATTGCTGGCAAGAAACGGTTTTAATAATATAAAAAACTTTTCCGGCGGAATGAAAGAATGGCTGGCAGCAAAAGGAAAAACAGTTAATTCTAAAGAACCAACATATGTTACCCTTTAAAACAAATAACTATGGGATTTTTTTCAACTTTATTTGAAAAAACAGACAATAGCCACCTGGTTGCAGCAATTAAAGAAGGCGCTTTCTTAGTAGATGTGCGTACCCCTTCCGAATTTTCTTCTGGCAGCGTTAAAGGAGCAGTGAATATTCCCCTTGACGCATTAGCACAGGAGTTGCCCAGGTTTAAAGGCAAAAAGAATATTATCGTGTTTTGCAGAAGTGGTAACCGAAGTAGCCAGGCAAAAAATATTTTAAAACAAAACGGATTTTCCCATGTGATTGATGGCGGAACATGGCAAAGAGTAAACAAACTAATAACCCAATAAACCATATACCATGAAAAAGAATATGGGAACAACAGATAAATTTATCCGTATCGGAATAGCAGTTGTTATAGCAATATTATATTTCAGCAAGTTAATCACCGGTACCGGGGCCATCATCCTGGGGGCTTTAGCCCTGGTATTCATGTTCACTTCCTTTATTGGTTTTTGTCCGTTGTATTTACCTTTCGGCATCAACACTCTTAAAAAAAAGAAACCATGAAGTACTCCTTTATAAACGGCTGGAATGTTATGCGGATATTACGGCTGGTGCTGGGCATCCTTATTTTATTACAGGGGATACAGACCGGATCATGGATTTTTATTGTACCGGGCATCGTATTTTCTTTCATGCCTTTATTTAATATCGGAGGCTGCGGTCCACGGGGCTGTAACACATCCCCTTCGCCAGACAGCCGGCAATTAGAAGACACCACGTATGAAGAAGTTCATTAAAAAATATTGGATTATCCTGACAGGCCTGGTGGCAGGCGGCATAGCGGGCTACTTGTATTGGCATTTTGTAGGCTGTAATTCCGGTAGTTGTACTATTACTTCCAGTCCGTATAACAGTACCCTTTACGGGGCTGTTACCGGTGCGCTATTCTTCTCTTTATTCCAGCATAACAAAAAAAAACAGGATGACATTTAAAGAAATAATCAACCAGGATACACCGGTATTAGTGGACTTTTTTGCCGAATGGTGCGGCCCGTGTAAGATGATGTCGCCAATACTGGAAGAAGTAAAAAAGCGTGTAGGCGATAAAGCAAATATTATTAAGATTGATGTGGATAAGAACCCGAAAGCCGCATTGGCTTACCAGGTACGTGGTGTACCCACCCTTATTCTTTTTAAAAACGGGGAGATCCGTTGGCGGCAATCGGGTGTTTTTCCTGCCCATGAGCTGGAACGGTTAATTAACGAAAATAGATAAACCATATAATGATAGAATTTATTAAGCAACCCTGGCCCTGGTATATTGCAGGGCCCTTAATTGGCCTCACTGTTCCGGCATTGTTAATTTTAGGGAATAAATCATTTGGCATCAGTTCATCACTAAGACATATCTGTGCTTCCTGTTTTCCCGCTAATATCCCTTTTTTTACATACGACTGGAGAAAAGAAGTATGGAATCTTTTTTTTGTGTTCGGTATTTTTTTAGGCGGAGCTATAGCCGCTAATCTTTTAGCGGATCCTAACCCCGTGGTAGTTAATCCCAAGCTGGCCGCGGAACTTGCAGACTATGGTATTGTGCATTATAATAACCTGGTGCCTGAAGATATACTGAACTGGCAGGCGCTTTTTACGTTGCGGGGATTTTTGATGATGATAGCCGGAGGCTTTTTGGTAGGCTTTGGAACCCGGTATGCAGGTGGCTGTACAAGCGGACATGCTATCATGGGCTTATCTAACCTGCAATGGCCATCGCTGATTGCCACCATTTGTTTTATGGCCGGTGGTTTTATCATGGCTAACCTTATTTTACCAATTATTCTTTCACTTTAACCCGGAGTATAGTATATGCAGCAAAATACAACAACAGAAATTGATTTGGAAATAAGATCGCTGGATGCCATGTGTGTAAACGAAAGCCGCCTGGAACATAAATGGTATCACAATATAAAATACCTGGTTGTGGGCATATTATTCGGCATTGTATTCGTAAAAGCCGAAGTGATAAGCTGGTTTCGCATACAGGAAATGTTTCGCTTACAATCATTTCATATGTATGGTATTATCGGTAGTGCCATAGCCGTCGGCATTATTTCAGTATGGCTTATTAAAAAATTTAATATCAAAACCATTTATGGCGAAACCATTACTATTGCTCCCAAAAAATTTAACAAAGGACAAATTTATGGCGGGCTGATCTTTGGATTTGGATGGGCCATTACCGGGGCCTGTCCCGGGCCTTTGTTTGCACAGATAGGTACGGGCGCAACCGTTATCAGCATTACCCTTTTAAGTGCCATTGCCGGTACATGGGTGTACGGATTACTGAGAGAAAAACTACCGCACTAAGACATTCAGCGCTACCTGTGCCATTATTATAACAGCAGAGGGCCTGGAAAGGCCCTCCTTATTTGCAACTCACACTGCTGAGAAAAAAACGTATTACCGGTTTATACGGATGCCAGTACCTGCCCGGTAATTTTAAAAATGTGCCATTAGCCGGAATGAATAACTTTTAGGATTAGGTAAACTTACTCCCGTGATCAGGGTTTCGGGATCAACCCCTCTTAATCTTTTATGGGCCCAGTAATATATATTATTGGCAGAAGCCATCAGGCGTACGCTTTTGATGATACCGCTGCGTTGCAATAGTTTAGGGCTAAGCTCGTAGGAGAACATCACTTCATTTAACCTTAATACATTTGCTTTTACCACCATGGCATTACTCCTGTTATAGGCAAATTCGTTCTGAATACCCGCGGAGGATAGGTAAGCCGCCTGTATATTGGATACCAGCCCTGGTACGTTCGTAATGTGTTCATCGCCTGATGAACGCCAGCGGGCATCAACATCCTGCGCAGCGGCAAGGTGATCGGCATAGTTACGTTGCACCATGGGCGAACGGAATACTTTATTGCCGTAACTGTAAGTAAAGAATATCCTCAGCTCGAAAGGTCCGTAAGCAAAAGAATTGCTGATTGAACCCGTAGTAGTAGGTTCCCTTGGCCCCATGTAAGAAACCAGGGAGTCATTGGTACTGGATAAAACAATACCATTTGTAGTTCGGCCATCTTTACCGCCCATAAAGAACAAGGGCTGCCCATTGGCATCAAGCCCGGCAAAATTATAGGCATATAAGCCGTATAAAGGTTTACCTATCTTGCCAAAGCCTTCCGGCTTGGTTACATTCGTAAGCAAGGGCGATTGTAATACCCCGTCAAGCATCCTGTTTTTTACATAACTGTAGATCAGCCCGGCTCCCCACCTGAATTTTTTGGTGTTCAGGATATTCGATACATTAAACGTGAGATCTAATCCCGTATTGGACATGGATGCCCAGTTGATCACTTTAGTAGCAAAGCCTTCTTCCAGCGGCATACTGCTGGCAGCTATCAGGTCTTTATTTTTCCGGTAATAAAACTCTCCGATAACAGTAAAGCGTTTTAAGAAAGACATATCCAGCCCTACATTGGTGATATAATCTTTTTCCCAGGCCAGGTTATATAATTCGGGCGCCTGTACCCGTATACCGATCTCACTGTTGATACCGTCGAAACGGATCGCATTATAAAAACGGGCATTCAACATAGGCGAGGTCTGGTATGCATTACCCCGAAGCGCATAACTGGCCCTTAACGTGATATAGTCAATTTTACCTCCCTTATTCAACCGCTGAAAAAAACCTTCCCTGTCCAGGTTCCAGGATAAGCCCACATTGTAGTTGGGCAGGTATTTAGACCTTACCGAAGAGCCGAATACATTACTGGCATCAGCCCGCAGGGTAAAATCAACATTATAACGGTTATTAAAAGTGTATTGCCCGTTCACAAAGCCTCCTACTGCTCTTTCGGTTATCCTGTTCTCATTGTAATAACGGTCGTCGTTTCTTATAGCAGCCGTCATGGCCAAAGGACTGGGTGATATGATCCGGCCACCATAATACATATAACCATATCCCCTTGTATTGGAACTGGCATTGTCCGTTGAGCGCAGGTCAACACCGCCAAACAAAGCCACACGATGGCGGTCAGTAAAGTTTACCTTATAATCCAATGTAGCTCTTCCATATAATTCCGTACCATCATTACTAAACACATCTAAAATCCCTCCTCTCGGCAAAATGGTTTCAGGAATAGCGTTGGGATTACTTAAATCCCTGAACAAATAAGTATTTAAACCGCGTATCACATCATTATAACTGGCACGATAAGCTTCTGCCACATTGGAATACTCCGTTACGGTATGATCTAACTGCGAGGAGTTTTTCCTGAAGGATAATAAGGTTTCCAGGGTAAGGGTTTTGCCCAGTTTATACGCGGGTTTTACCACAATAGCTACACCCTGGTTATTGATCTTGATAAAATTTTCTTTTAACTCCTCCAGGATATTAAAAGGCGCATAGTTGTTACGATAGTATTTATAAGAGCCATCGCTGTTATATGGACTCATCGCCCTGCTGGTGGTACTGGCATAAATAGCCGGGTTTGTTTCAAAGGGACGGGTAAGGTCACCATTGAACATGGTGCTGTTATACGTGCCAGGGGCCATCTGGTTACGGAAGTTGGCATTGAGGTCCACGTCCAGCGTAAATTTCCTGGACAGGTTGAATATCATACGGGTATCGGCCGTATACCTTTTATTGTTATACCCTATAGCCGCTCCGTTATCAGCAGCATAACTTCCCGAAAGATAGTAGGCTGCCTTATCATTGCCTCCCGAAAGGGAAAGCGAATGCTCCTGGAGCACATTGTTACGGAACAGTATATCGAACCAGTTTGTATTGGCATATTTTGCATCATATACCTCCTGGTTAAACTGGTCCCTCGTTATCCTGTTTTCCGCATACCTGAAATATGCATCGGTAAATGCCCCGGTACTGGAAGGATAGTTCAGAATAGAGAGATACCCATAGTTAAACAGGTCCCGGGCCAGGTCTATTTGCTGGCTGGAGTTCATTAAGTTAAACCTTGTTATATCTGGCTTCACTCCGATAGATACTGCAGAGCTAAGGTTAACTGCCAAAGTTCCCTTTGCCCCCTTTTTGGTGGTAATGGAAATAATACCGTTGGCAGCCCTGGTGCCATACAATGCAGTTGCCGAGCCATCTTTTAAAATAAATATATCTTCAATATCATTGGCATTCAGACCTGCAATAACCGAACTTAATAAACTGGCCGGATCACCGGAATATAACTGGTTAACGGAAATATTGGCCGGGGCACCGATGGGAACACCATTTAATACATACAAAGGCTCCTGGTTGGCACTGATGGAAGCATTACCGCGGATACGTATTTTTGGTGTGGCCCCAAAAGTACCCGAAGGACTTTGTACGCTTACCCCTGCAGCTGTACCCTGCAGCATTTTTGAAACGTCCAGGTAACCGGAGCGGTTGATCAGTTCCTTATCGAGCTGTACCACAGAACCGGTAAATTTTTTTTTATCAATTTTCTGGAAACCGGTCACCACCACATCGTCCATGGTACGCACTTCCTGTTCCAGTATAATATTAATATTGGTTTCGTCTTCTACTTTATATAACCTGGTCTTATAACCGGCAATAGACATTTCTAAAATGGAGTGACGGGAAACACCGGGTAATGTAAAAATGCCCTGTTCATTGGTGGCCGTGCCCTGGAGAGTACCTTTAACCCTGATATTAACACCCGCCAGCGGTTCACCTTTTTCATTCCTGATGGCACAACGGATGTCCGTAAAAGAGCCCGCCTGTAACTCCCCCCTTACCCGTGAGCTACCGGCTTTTTTTTTTCGGATCACAATAGTTTTTCCAATTATCTCGTAAGTCAGCGGCTGGTCGGTAAAACATATCTCCAGCACTTTTGCAATGGGGGCATTGTGTACATTGATCGTTACTTTCCTGGCAGTTTTAAGCACCTTGCTCTCGTACCAGAAACTGTAATCCGTTTGTATTTCAATTTTCTTCAGTAATACATCTAAGGAAACATCTTTCTCCATTAAGGTAATGCCCTGTTCCTGCCTTGCCATTAATGAATACCCCGACAGCAGTAATATGAAAAGCATCCAAACCGTATTCCGGGTTTGGCGCTTACATCGTTCCGGCTGCGGACCAGTGTTTCTCACCAAGCGTTTAGTTTTATTTAATTATACCTTAGGGCAATAGTATCAGTTTTTTACCATCCAGTTCAAAATTCACGTCGCTGAATTTAAGAATTTCCAATACCTGGTTCAGGTGCAGTGACCGGCTGATACGCCCGTTGAACAACCTGTCTGCATTCGCGTTTTTAAAAACTATATCCACATCATACCAGCGGCTCAGCGCATTCATTACTGTAGATAGTTTGGTATCATTGAACTGGAAAGCGCCATCTTTCCACGCCATTACCTCCTGCAGGTCAACCCCGGTTAAAACGGTCATATTATTACCCTTATCCATCTTTGCCTGCTGGCCGGGTAAAAGTACATTTGTTTTTTTATTTTCCCTGTTACTTACTTTTACAGAACCGTGTAAGAGCGTTACCATTTTTTGTTCTTCCTCAGTATAAGAACAGATGTTAAACTCAGTTCCCAGCACCTCCACTTCCATTTCGCCGTTATCCACAATAAAAGGCCGGGTAATATCCCTGGTTACATTAAAATAAACCTGGCCTGTTACCTGTACCCTTCTTTCCTTCCCGGTAAATGCTGTTGGAAAATAAACAGAGGAAGCCGCATCTAACATTACCTCGGTTCCGTCAGGTAATTTTATTTTAAACTGCCGTCCCCTGGGCGTACTGACAGTATGGTATTCAACTTTATCATTAACAGCTGAAGGGCCGAATACATAGGTAATGGCATCTCCTTCCTTTACAATGCTCACAGGGCTTTCGGTGGTCACTTTACCATTGCCCATTTCATCCAGTACAATCTCTTTATTACCCGGCAAAGTAAGTATAGCTCCATTTTTACCGGGAGCAATATCATGGAGGGGGGTATTTTTTTCAATCTCCGCCAGTGGTTTTGATGTATTATTTAACCAGCTGTAAGTAATACCTGCACTCAGCAATAATAAAATAGCTGCCGCCGCCTGCCACCAATGTATACGAAAGGTCTTTTTATTTTTATCCGATGCAATTTTTCTTTTTAAATCATCCAGCATCTCCTCTTCCAGTTTATCCGCCGGCATCGTTTGCGTAGTAATAACAAGCGCAAGCTCTTCTTCATCTACCTGCTGATACCAGGTATGCAATAACCTGGCTTCCTCTTCGGTTGCCTGGTTATTCAGGTACTTTTCAGCCAATACAGCCAGCTCTTCTTTCGTTAATACCACTTTTTTAAAATCAGCCATAATCATTTTTTTAGAAACACTTCGCTTAACACAATAATCAGCACCGAAACCTTTTGATAATAAGTTCTTATCAATGACATTACCCTTGCTACGTATCCTTCTGCCGTTCTGGGAGAGATACCCATTTTATGGGCAACCGACTCAATTGGTTCATCCAGCAGCTTGTGGTGTAAAAAAACAATTCTGTACTTTTCAGGCAATTTTTCAGTATAATTATTCAACAGATCAAGCAATTGTTTATTATCAATATCTATTGGAATGGTGTTTATTTCTTTTGACCTTTCCTTTAGTAAATATTCTTTTTTTCGTTTTTCTTTTGATAAAGCCCGGTATACGGCATACCTGACCATGGATGCCAGGTATCCCTGCAGGTTATCTATTTTCAATGTAGCCCGTTTGTTCCAAAGTGTATAAAACACTTCCTGGATAATTTCCCTGGCTTCTTCTTCCTGCTGTATTCTTTTACAGGCCAGAAAGTACATAGGTTTCCAGTAACGTTTATAGATAGCCGTAAACGCCTGTTCGTCCCCCTTTTCGAGGCCCGCCAACAATCCCTGATCGTCGCAGTGTGTATATGTTGTCATGCAGCCGAAACCTGGAAATTTCCTGTTATCCTAATAAGAAGAGACATGA
>CAYUMH010000109.1:10999-15376 GCA_964445775.1 uncultured Terrimonas sp. | reverse complement strand
TGTTTTTTGCCATAGCTTTTTGCCAGTGGCGTGGCTAGTACTACACCAATAATATTGGAGGCCTGGCCTATTACCAGGTATAAGGTAGTTAAGGATAAAGTAGCTGACCACAGGCCGTAACTATCCTGCCCTACTACCCCATCACTTACATAATATTTAAAATAATACACGGCTGCGCCATCACGGATGGAGTTAAATACCAGGGCCGCAATAGCTGCCACCGATAATATCCACCAGGGTTTATTGGCAAACAGGTCCTTGATATCATCTTTTAAAGCAGCCGCTTTTTCTACTACCGGCTTTACCCTTTCCCTGGTTAAGTAAAAACAACCCCAGAATAGTAATACAGCCACCAGGGAAAAAACAACCATGGCCCAAACCCATCCCGACGGAGAGACCATTGAACCATTACCAAAGTTTTTAACCAAAGGTTCAATACCCCAGAGTGCAATAAGACTACCGCCAAAAGCAAATAACATGCGGTAAGAGGACAATGCATTCCTGTCCTTTGTATGGGATGACATTACGCCTAATAAAGAGGCATACGGCACGTTAATGAGTGAATAGACCATCATCATTAACGAGTAAGTAACATAGGCATAGATCAATTTACCTGTTTGCCCGAAGTCCGGCGTGTAAAAGGTAATGATGCCTATTAACCCGAAAGGAATAGCGATCCATAATAAGTAAGGCCTGAACTTTCCCCATTTCGATTGAGTCCTGTCGGCCATTACACCCACTACCGGGTCAAAGAACGAGTCCCATATGCGGGTTATTAAAAACATGGTACCAACTACGGCCGCGTCCAATCCAAATACATCCGTATAAAAGAACAGCAGGTACATGCTGAATACTTTCCAGAACATGGAGGATGCCGCATCGCCTAAACCATACCCTATTTTTTCCTTAAGTTGTATATACATATCCTTGTCCTGACAAATAATTTAAAGAATTAAAAAGCTGCCTGTTGAGAACAACAGGCATTCCTTTCCGATTGCATGAGAAAAATAAAAGCCCATATACTGCTTATTTATACAAGCTTTGTTCACTAACTGATTGTTGAAAAAAAGTTTTATTTAACTTATAAAAATCCAAAAAATCTTTTTCCGATACCTGTCCTTTGTAAGGCGCATAGTAATGCATAGTATTATTCCATTTTGCCAGGCCGTGGTTACGCCATAATAACACATAAGAGGCATCATGTTTTTCCATTGCTTTCCACAGTACACCCGTCCACCATGTGGGATAAGGTATCGCTTCATAGCCGGTTTCTGTCAAAGCATGCAACTTATTTTTATCCTTAGCAATTTTACTCACAATCCCCATCAGCTTGTCTACATTTGTTACAAAGGCATTGCTCTTTGCCGGATCATCATACTGGTAGGCATCAAAGCCCAGCATATCCACTACATCATCACCGGGATATCTTTCCAGGAACTCCGCTTCCGATTGTACATCGCCTGCTGTGGAGTACACCCATAACAGGTTATTTAAGTTTTTCACATCCTGTAAGTAATAGACTGTAAAACGCCAAAGGGTTTTATAATCTGTATCGCTGGCAGCATTTTTGCACCACCAGAACCAGTTACCGGTATGTTCATGATAAGGCCTGAATAATACAGGGATCAATTCGCCCTGGTTGCCCTTTAAACTTTTAAAGAACAAGGCCAGTTTATCCAGCCAGCTTTTATATACATTATGATTGGCGCCACCGGGTAAAATACTGGTTACGGTACCATGTGTGGTATCCCAGGAACCTTTTTCTGCACCCAGCGGACTACGGGCATGCCAGCTGATGGTATTAATGCCGCCCCGATCATAAACCTGTTTGATATAGGTCCGCATTTTTTTAAACGGCACACCATCCAGGTTGTTTTCATTCCCCATTTCCAAACCTCCCACATCCCAGCCATATACGGCAGGATGTTCACCCGTGACATCTTTTATATCACTCCTGTCATTTTCATACCGCCAGTTCACACCATAGGCCAAAGCATCCTGGTGACCGAACAAAACCGCCTTACCTTTTAACGCATGCAGGTTTTTATACAGGTTAATGGTTTGTATATTGGCGTTTTTAGCCGATGGTAACACCTGGGCCAGGCAATTAGCACCATAACCGGTCAATACCATAAACAGAGCCGTACAGAATATATATCGCATGCTATAAAAATAATAATTCAGTTGACGATGGGCAACAGGCAATTGACAATGGACAGCTGATAATGGACAATTGACAAACAGCAACAGGCAATATGCAATCCATGATGTATCATTCAGCTTTAATCTTCAATTCCTAACTCCTAATTCATAATTCATCATTCACAATTCATCACTATTTAACAAACATGATATTATCGTAATACATTACACCGCCCGTAGGACCCTGTATCTGAAGTTTGATAACGCTAACGGAGTTTAAACCGGGATAAAAAACGGTTAAGTCTTCTTTGATATTTGTCCATTTTTTAGCCGGGATACTCAGTGATTTTGTTTTTTCACCACTCCACCCATTGCCATTAATACTCAGGTTAACGGTGCGTTCTGTTTCCTCACCCCTAACCCAAAAGGATAAATACTTTGTACCTGCAGGCAATACCAGGTCCTGCCACATGCCAATTTGCAGGCCACCGTCTTTATCATAAGTAGCTTTCAGGCTTTTATCGCCCATTATTTTAAAATCAGTTGAGGGGGCATAACTACCACCCCAGGACCAGCTTTGAGCGGGATCAATAAAATCTTCTAAAAACACATGTTTAGCTACATCCACATTTAAAAATTCCTGGCTGGTGATCAACTCGCCGGTAACATTGGTAACGCTTAATTTAGCCCTGCTAATAGTTGATGCCGGCATGGTAAGCACCAATTGTTTTTTTGTAGCCGACACAATTGTTGCTTCATTGGTTGTACCCTGTAGTAAAACCTTTGTTACATCATCCAGGTTGTTGCCGGTTAATGTAACCGTACTGCCTGCAGAAAAATCAGTCGGAAAAGCATCGTCCACCACCGGGAAAGCCAGTGCATTAAACGGCACAGATACCGTTTTGCCAGCACCATTGGTCAACACTATATTTTGCGGACCGCCATTTACATCATTGGGCACCCGAAATATAATATTACCGGGTGAATTTAAAGTAGGGTTAAAAGTGGCCGGAACATCGCCTTTGTCAAATACAATGGTCCGTATATCGCCAAAACCTTCGCCCGAAATAGTAACCATGGTGCCCC
This sequence comes from uncultured Terrimonas sp., assembly GCA_964445775.1. Classification (GTDB taxonomy): domain Bacteria; phylum Bacteroidota; class Bacteroidia; order Chitinophagales; family Chitinophagaceae; genus Terrimonas. The sequence continues at coordinate 12,148 of CAYUMH010000109.1, read as the reverse complement.
CGCCCCCTTCTTCCGGAAAGACAGTTTTAAATACCAGGTTACCCGATTTGTATCCCGGTGTACCATCTTTGTCTTTTTTACAGGCTGTAAATAATATACTTGCTGTTAACAGGTATATCGCCAGTTGTTTTGATGCAAACAATATTTTTTTCATACGCTATTATTTAATAGTTGTATCTCGGTTAAGTAAAATTAATAATAAGGCACCGGCGCTTCCAATAAAGCCGGGTTAGCTAATGCTTCCGTAGCTGGTACAGGCAAATCCATATCTTCATCTTTACCATAACCGGGTATAATGTATTTACTGAATTCTGCAGTACCCCTGTTTTGTGCCTGTATGATGGCTTTCGCTTTTACATAACCCTGGCGTTTGATATCGAACCAATAGTCGCCTTCAAAAGCAAATTCCCCCCGGCGCTCGCGTAAAATATCATCACTGGTAATAACCGTTTTAGCTTGCAGACCGGCACGTTCATGTACTTCATTAAAGGCAGCCAATGCATCACCGTTATTGGTAGAGGCAGCCCCGGCCATGATGGCTTCTGCGTAAATCAGTAGAACATCCGAGTAACGTAACAGCATAGTATTAATACCTGTATTCATGCCCAGTACCGGTTCGCCACCGTATGAGGCGCCCGGTCCTACCACATATTTTGCAATATTGGAACGGGTATCATTCTTTTGTCCGCCGGCACCACCGGCTGGTTGTATGGTATCGTATTTATAACCATTTGCCATAAAGTTGTCATAATCTGCCGTACCGGTTTTTGGTTTCCAGGCGGTGTGTGACCAGCCATGTGTCATTATAGAGCCGCTTTTACGCAGGTCGCCCGACTCGTAAGCCTCCCGCATATCAATAGTGGGTATATATAGTTCCCACATGCTGGCTTCGGTTGTTTGTAAATTACCCGGGCCGCGATCCGGCTGTTTCTGGCTACCTGTACCCCAGGGGTTGGTGGCTAATTTTTTTTGTATGGCAAATATTGATTCTGTGCTGTTATTATTAGCGCTGCTATTAAATAAGGAGGCGTAATTATCTACCAGGCTATATTTTTTTTTTTTTTTTACTTCTTTGGCTTTCACACGTGCATTGTCATAGTCTTTCATATACAAATATACACGCGCTTGCATCCCTAAATTGGCGTAGTA
>CAYUMH010000109.1:0-10989 GCA_964445775.1 uncultured Terrimonas sp. | reverse complement strand
GTTAAACGTCCCGGAACATCCGATTCCGGCAGATCTTTTTCTGCAATTTTCAGTTCTTCTATAACAAATTTCAATACATCTGTTTTCAGGTAACGCGGAATTCTAAAATTACCGGAAAGGGCCACCCCGGCCGGATCGGTTACAATAGGAATATGGCCCCATATGCGGGTGATATAGAAATATACGGTAGCCCGCATAAAATGACATTCGGCAATAGCAGGATCAATAAAAGAGGCGCTGGTGCCCGATGCTTTTTTCTGTTCCAGCGCTTTAATGTATTCACTTGACCAGCCCCCGATCTTATAGAATACTTTCCATGCTTCGGCCAAACGTGCCGAGCCGGAAGTCAGTGTCAGGTTTTTAAAAGGAGCATCATCCGCGTTACCGTCGCCCGTGTATGAATTACCCGACATCACATCGCCAATACAGTCCATGGCCCTGTTATCGTAACCCGACCAGGGTATACCGTATAAAGTAGCAGTAAGCCCTCTGACTTCGGATGCTGTATTGTAATAGTTGGATAAGGTTGTGCCGTCTAATGCCGGGCGATCAAGAAAGCTTTTTTTGCAAGACACTGCGAGTATTGCAGGAATGCACAAAGCGTATATTAGTTTACTTGGTTTCATAATCTTTTCTTTTAGCAATCGTTTAAATTAAAACTCAATATTTGCACCTATAGTAAATGTGCGTGGGTTTGGATAGTGCCCTACATCTACATTGGTTAAACGAAAATTATTGTTAAACGAACCTATTTCCGGGTCAAGACCGGTGTATTTGGTAAATGTGTGCAGGTTTTGAACAGAGAGATAAAACCTTACATTCGTCATTAATAATTTACTGGTATATTTCACCGGCACTCTATAGCCCAGGGTTATGTTCTGAATACGCAGGTAAGAACCATCTTCCACATACCTGTCAGATATCTGGATATTGTTGTCAACCCCTGCTACGTATCTTGGTAAACTACCATTCGTATTATTTTCGGTATACCTGTCAAGAACAGTACGGGACTGGTTTAAATAAGGTACATCCATGCGTTCTGTTCTATGCCTTAAGAAATTAAAGATTTTAGCGCCGTAACTTCCCTGGAGGAAGATGGCCAAATCAAAGTTCTGATAGGTAAAGTTGTTGGTAAAGCCATAGGTGAATTTAGGCAAGGGACTGCCAATGTAGGTCAGATCATGTGCATCAATAATACCATCGGGTTTACCATTGGGGCCACTGATGTCTTTGTACCGTACATCACCCAGCCAGATCCTGTCCTGTGCAATGGGCAAATTAAATTGTGGCAAACTATTATCCAGGTCTGCCTGTGTACGAAACAGCCCATCGGTTTTATAGCCAAAAAATGAACCTACCGGATAGCCGGGGTCTGTATAGGTAATGGTATAACCATCATAGTATACTTTACCCTGTAAACCGGCAGTAGAGTTATTCATTTTCTCCAGTTTATTTTTATAGTGTGAGAAGATCACGGTACTGCGCCAGTTAAATCCTTTTTTGTCAATCACCGTAGCATTCAGGCTAATATCCACACCCGTATTGCTCATTTGGCCAACGTTCACAACAGGCGCTTTCATATCGTCCCAGTTTTCGCCCAAACCAATGGTGGTACCGCCTACTCCAAACATCAGCATATTGGTGGTTGTTTTCTTATATACATCTACCGTTAAAGCAATACGGTTATTGAAAAATGAGGCATCTATACCAATATTTTTTGTTACAACTGCCTCCCAGCCTAAATCGGGATTCTGTGATGTAATGTAGCTGGCCGTATCAAACCCTACTGGGCCAGGCCAGAATAAAACATTTGCTGTAAAAGGAGGGTTTGGCGCTCCACTCGGTAAATTTTGATTACCTACGGCACCATAACCAATACGCAGTTTAAGATCGTTGACTACCGATTTTATAGATTGTGCAAAGCTTTCGTTGGTAATATTCCATGCAACAGAGCCACCGGGGAAATACCCCCACCTGTTATTGGTACCAAAATTAGATGCCCCATCAGCCCTTAAACTAAGGTTAACAAAATAACGGTTATCAAAGGAGTATGTGCCCCTGGCAAAATAAGATTCCATTGCCCAATTTCCTTTACCACCTCCCAATTCCCAATCGGTTGGTGTAGTGCTGCCTGCATTTAAATCCAGGATATTATTCTGCAGTTTTAATTTTTTACCTGAAATACCTTCATAATAAGAGTATTGTGCTTCGTGACCGAGTGTTGCCGTAATGCCATGTTTTGCTGTATACTTTTGATAGTTCAGGTAATTACGCAACGCCCAGTAATAACTATTTCCTCTATAGTCGGCCAACTGGCTCTGCAGTTCGGGCCTGGTACCAATTCTGCCAGATTTTTGATATGCAATATTATTATTCATACCAAGAGAGTAAGCAAACTCGTTTTTAAAAGATAGCCCCTTGGGTAAAAGTATATCGGCGTATACGGAACCAAATACCTGCGAGCTTGTGTTTTTCGTTCCCCTGAAATAGCTTTCTGCTATGGGATTACTGATATCGGGACGTTGTCCGTTGTAAATAATATTACTACCGGCGGCCCAGGTACCGTCAAGGTTTTTTACTGGTGTTAACGGACTTAGTATGGACATATCCCAAATGGCCCCCGGTGCCGCGTCTGCTAGGGTTACGTTTTGAATACTTCTTGTAACATTTGAGCTAACACCGATTTTCATCCATTTTTTTAATTCATGGTCCATACTGAACCGTGTTGCATACCGGGTAAAATCGGAGCCGTTCAATGTACCGGTCTGCTTAAAGTAGTTACCGGATAAGTAATAGGTAGTTTTATCCTTACCCCCTGAAAAGCTTAGCTGGTGATTTTGTATATGCCCTGTACGAAACATGGCTTCCTGCCAGTCAGTTCCCTCACCTAAAAGTTCAGGATTTTGAAACTCCTCCATCGGCACTACTGATACTTCGTTGTAATATTTTGCAAATTCCTGCAGGTTCATTAAGTCCAAACGTGTAGGCACTTTTGCCTGCCCGTAGTAAACATCATAGTTAATTTTACCATCACCCGCCTTTCCTTTTTTTGTTGTAATCAATATTACCCCATTAGCGGCCTGCGAGCCGTAAATAGCCTGGGCAGAGGCATCTTTTAAGATGTCGATGGATTCAATATCACCGGGATTTAAAGTGGCCAATACACTATTCCCCGTTTGGCCATTGGCACCGCCCAAGCCGGCAAAGCCTGAGGTAGACCGCGTATTACCCGGGAATAAAACCCCGTCAATAACCACCAGCGGATCGTTACTGTTAATAGAGGTGATACCACGTACATGCATGGATACGCCACCGCCAGGTGTACCACTGTTATTGGCAATAGACACACCTGCAACCCGGCCTTGTAAGGCCTGGTCAATACCGGTAACCGGCATATCCTTTAATTCTTTTGCTTTTATGGATGATATAGCCGTTGTAACATTAGACCTCCGGGTAGTACCATAACCAATTACGACTACATCTGACATGGCAGTGGCCGTAGAGACAAGCTTTACAGAAAGGTTATTGTTTTTACCCACCGCCACTTCCTGCGTTTCCATACCGATAAAACTGATAACCAACGTATTTGAGTTGACGGGTAATTCAATACTGAATTCACCATTCACATTGGTACTGGTAGTTTTATTGGTTCCTTTTACTGTAATACTGGCACCGGGGAGCGTGGTGCCTTTTTCGTCAACCACAGTTCCGGTAATATTCCTGGACTGTGCCAACACAAAAGAAGAAAGGGATAGGCATAGAAGAAACAGCCATATCCGTAATAATGGATTTGGTCTCATATAGCAAGTTATTTGTCCAAATGTAGCTTACAATAGTGCTTAATAACTAATACTATTTTATCCAATAATGGTATTTTTTAATGTGTTCTTTAGACATTTATAATTATTATCCCTTATTTTACTCACTTTGCAATCGGGTACACAAAGGGCAGTTTTACAATTAAATATGATACTATTTTAACCATTTTATAATATCTTCGAAAAAGTCAATTATGCCATATGTACGATAATATTATGCGGGAAATAACACCCCTAACCAAAAGTGATTGCTTTACTATCTTTTCCCGCGAAAAAGATTATTTCGATTTCCCCTTGCATAGTCATGAAGAACTGGAATTGAATTTTATCATGAATGCCAAAGGCGCCCGCCGTGTTATTGGTGACCATATCGGCAATATTGAAAACATGGAACTGGTACTGGTAGGCTCTAACCTGCCACATGTATGGCAAACGCATCAATGCAAAAGCAAATCCATTAAAGAAACAACCATTCAGTTTCACAAGGACCTGCTGGATGAAAAGTTTTTACGCCGTAACCAGCTGAGCTTTATACGCAAGATGATGGAACAATCGGCCCGCGGGATTTTGTTCTCCGTAGATACTGCTAAACAGGTTATGCCCCGTTTAACTGCCCTGAACCACACCCAGGGATTTGATTCGGTACTGGAATTATTGTCCTTATTACATGACTTATCCATTTCCAGGAATATGACCACACTGTCCGATGCTACTTTCAGCAATGCCGAGTTATCTTATAACAGCAAACGTATTGAAGCTGTAATGGAATATATGACACATCATTTCCAGGATACTATCACACTGGCCGATGTAGCCAGGCTGGTGAATATGACCGAAGTATCTTTCAGCCGGTTCTTTAAAGCAAAAACGGGGATCACATTTGTGGAAAGCTTACTGGAAATGCGCCTGGGGCATGCTTCGCGTATGTTAATAGATACCGCCGACTCTGTATCAGAAATTGCTTATCACTGCGGCTTTAATAATATATCCAACTTTAATCGCTTATTTAAAAGCCGTAAAAGCTGTACCCCAAAAGAGTTTAGAGAAAACTATACTTACGATAACAGGAAGTTTATTTAAGAATTATGAATGATGATTTATGAATAAGGAGTTGAAGATCCTTGATTGCATATGGCCTATTATTATTTGTTAATTGTCCATTGCTAATTGCTCACTGTTCAATCAGCACAATAAAAAAGGATCGCTTACTGTTGCAAGCGATCCTTTTCTTTAAATAAGAATGTGTTATTACATTTTCTTAATAATCAGGCCTCTCGGACTACTTAATCCGGATAGGAATACTTCCACGCCGGTTCCGTCAAGGTTAGCCCTTTTAATATTGTTGGCAGAGATATCACTCCAATAGAACTTATTTGTTCCATAGTCGATTGACATACCATATACCCTACCCGGTGCATCGCCAAATTTCACAACTCCTGTTCCATCCAGGTTAGCCTGCTTTACCGAGGCGGTGTTACGGTCATCAAAATAAATTTTGCTATTGGTTTCATCAACATACAAAGAATAACCGTAAGCCCCTTCTACAATTTTGGTAGCTCCCGTACCGTCAGCTTTTGCCATGTATAAGTCCTCTACATTTACTTCGTAAAAATAAATCATGTCGGTTTTGCTATTATAAGCTACCGCTCTCATAAGCCCACCTGTGATTTTTATAAAATCTTTCTGGTAACCTGTACCATCCAGATTTGCCCTGGAGATAGACTCGCCATCTGCCCAGTAAATTTTCCCGCCAGCTGCATTTACAGCAATACCATATGGATCGTTAATACCTGAAACAACGGCCTCCATACTTGTTCCATCGCTGTTAAAACGCCAAACCTTTCCAGCACCGGTAGATAAAAAGTCGGTAGAATATATTTTTTTATTCACCGCATCGAAAGCTAAACCCACACCAGCCCTACCGCTTAAACTCACAACCGTTTCTGCTGTTGAGCCCGGATTCAGGGAAATTTTACGCACCGACCTTATCGGGTTATTGTATTCAATAAAATACAGTTCTTTATCGCCCACACTGGCATTAGGATCTATAATAGTTACCTGGGCCGAATAGTTACCGGTACCGCCCGGACCAACCGCGGTTAAAGCCACAAGATAGATACCCGGTGTACTATATACTTTTTTAGGGCTTACCTCAGTCGATTTAGTACCATCACCAAAATCCCAGCTATACGTTTGGGCATTCAGCGATTCGTTTTTAAACTGTAGCTCGTCACCCATTTCAAAACCGGTACTGGTTATGGTATAAAAACTTTTTACCGTAGGCGATAAGTCTTTAAAATTATAACTATCCTTTTTACAGCCTGTTGCTATCGCCAGCAACATTATTAATGCCGGGAATAGTTTTCTTACTATAGTCATCATTTGCATATTTTAGTTTTGTAGCGGCTAGTTGTTCTGCCGAATATTTTTATTATTATAACGTAAAGCTTTGCCCCGCTGAGTACAACGAAAGCTGGGCATTTTTAAAACTTATTTTATCGGTACCAAATAATTTCAGTTTTTTAGGTTTTTCCAGTACCACTACCTGGCTTTCACCGGTCACTGTTACTTTTTTCCCTGTAACAATAATGGCGGTGCTTTCATCTATACCAATTACTGTCTTACCAGGATGGTCACCTAATACGCTTAAGAGCCGGTTATACCTGCTGCGTTTGATAAAGTGCTGATCAATAATAGCGCTGGATATAAATCCCATACCCTGAGCCGTAACAGCACTATTTACTTTTACTTCTTTAAAAGCATCACTGCTTTTTTTACCCCTGTCCTCGCCGGTGATCATAACCTGCGACATAACAGCTGCGCCGGCACTGGTACCTGCTATGGTGCCGCCATTATTAAAAGCCATGTGCATGGCATCGTACAGTTTTGTTCCCTGTACCACCGCCATAAATTTATTCTGATCGCCGCCGGTGATATAGATCATCCTCGCATTCTTAACCGAATCGATCCAGCTCTGATTATTATTAGCCTGCTCTTTTGAAAAATTAAAACTGGTGATCTTGTTAGTACAAAGAGCAGTTAACTGAGAACTGATAAAACTCACCGATTCTTCGGGAACACTGGTTGCCATGGGTAAAATAACGATATAGTCATTCGTCCTGAGCTTTGCAGTTTCCACCATCGTTTTTGTCAGCGCATCAGATCTTTCTCCGCCGCCTATAATAAACAGGCTGCCTTTATTTTGCGCATAACTACACAAGGCTACACTGATAAAGACAATTAACAATAACCCTTTTTTAAAAAAATTATACTGCATTACTTATTTATAAATTTGAATTGATATTTTCCCATTCTGATCTACGGTTCCACGGTACATTCCGGAAGTATTGAATTCCATAGCAACTTTGCCGGACTTATCCAGGCCAATTATACCGCCATCACCACCTAACTTACCTATTTCTTCAATCACCTGTTTGGCAGCATCAGTAACAGAAAGTTTTTTTAATTCAATCAGCGATGACATCCTGTTAGCGGCTACTTCCCTGATATAATACTCGCCCCAGCCTGTACAGGAGATACCGGCCGTAGCATTATTGCAATAAGTACCTGCGCCAATGATGGGAGAATCGCCTACCCGGCCATATTTTTTATTGGTCATACCACCTGTGGAAGTACCGGCTGCCAGGTTACCTTTTGCATCCAGGGCAACAGCGCCAACGGTTCCAAATTTTTTATCCCGGTCCGATATACCCGATATCCTGCTTTTTTTAATATCATCATCACTAACAGAAGCGGCCCTGCCACTCTCCTCTTCTTTTATTGTACGTTGTAACTGGTCCCAACGTTCCTGCGTAAAAAAGTAGGATGGAGGAACGGTATCACATCCGTTGGCCGCGGCAAATTGTTCTGCTCCTTTGCCCACCATCATTACATGCTCCGACTTTTCCATTACCGCCCTCGCTGCATTGATCGGGTTTTTAATATTGGTTACACCGGCAACAGCGCCTGCTTTTAAAGTAAGGCCATCCATAATGGACGCATCCAGTTCATTCTTGCCATCATGGGTAAATACGGCACCTTTACCGGCATTGAATAAAGGAGAGTTTTCCATGATATTAATGGCTGCCTGTACAGCCTCTACAGATGTTTTGCCTTGTTTAAGCTGGTCGTACCCGGCCTGTAAGGCTTCCGTTAAGGCAGCAGTATAAGCCTTCTCTTTTTCGGGTGTCATTAAACTCTTTTCAATGGTGCCTGCCCCGCCATGAATCACCATGACGTATTTCGAAGTATCAGTGCCTGTTGCAGTTGTAGTGGCTGATTGGTCCTTACAACCCAACAAAACCAGGCTACAGCTTACAACAAACCCGATTTTTTTAAAAATATTTTTCATCTTATTAATTTATACTATTGAGTAACAATTATCATATTGCCCGCCACAATGGACCACCAGTAGGACTCCAGTCCCAGGGCATTGGCAGGTTCAAATGTGTTTAAGTTAAATTGATTATTTCTTACAGCAGCCGATATAACCGAAGCATGAATGGCTTTACCATCGTTATTCCAGGTAACAGCCTGGTTGGCATTAAGCGTTTCCGGTGTTTTACCTGTACTAGTTTTCAGAAAAAAAGCTTTGTTTGTACCTAACACTTCAGCCATACCATTTTCATCAATACAAACCGCGGTTCTTTCATCCACCGCAATGGCATTGGGTGTCTTACTCCAGTCTTTCATAATGCGCCCCAAGAAAACCGCTGAACGGCCCTCACGGGTGCGTTGTGAAAAGTGCTGGTCGGTAATAACGTTCTGCAAAAAAGGCGCCTGTAAAAAATCGTCCCTTCCAATAGTGATAGTTTGCGCATAAGGATTGGCCAGGGCCTCTGCAGAAGTAACACTGCCTCTTTCACCGGTATAATAATAATTGCTCAGAATAGCAGCGCCGGCGCTTGTTCCGCCTACCGGTACTTTCTTTTCGTTCAACAGGTAATTAATAGCAGCCATTACTTTGGTACCTTTCCAGTACCCGGTATAATCGGACTGGTCGCCACCGGCAATAAACAACATTTCAGCATTCCTGATAATACGGGCAACACCATCATCATCCGCCAGTTTACGGGAATCAATCTTCAGGGTTTCAACCGAGTTAACGGTACCCAGGCCTTTTACATAAGGATTATAGGCATCGGTTCCGGTTGCTCTTATGATCACCACATCACCGCCACCACTTCTGCTTATCATCCATTGAAAGGCAGCATCCACATCTGTACCACCGCCCATGATCACCAGGCCTGCTTTAGTGGTGGTTTGCACATCGGCCGTATCACCCACCACCCCGATAGAAGATGGCCGGGCAACAGGATTACCAGGCGTTGGCACACCAGGCTCAAACGGATTCATAGAGTCCGATTTACTGCAGCCGGTCAATAACACAAACCCGATAAACAGAGAACCAAATCTTTTCATCATTACAATAACTGTATTACTGGTAATTAGGGTTTTGACGCATATTCTTATTCACATTCATTTCAAGTAACGCTATAGGAAAGCAGTACTGTGCGGCAGTTGTTTCCAGTTTAATAGCGCCTGATGTATTTACCGCATCCTGGGCAGTGCGTTCAACCGGTAAGTTCCTGCGCTTCAGGTCAAAGAAACGATGTCCTTCAAAAGCCAGTTCTTTAAACCTTTCGGTATAAATAGCGGTAACAAGACTTGCTTTATCAGCGAAAGCCTGGTCGGTATAGTTATAGATCCTGGCTCTTCTTAACTCGTTCAATGTTTGTGCTGCAGCCGTGATACCGGCAGGGGTATTATTATTTTCCAGTTCAGCTTCTGCTTTGATCAGGTACATTTCACCGGTACGAAAAAGTTTAACGGCTGTAAGACCCGGGTTGGTAACAGGATTGCCACCCACATATTTTTTAACCAGGTATGCCGATTTCACGCCACCGGAATTATCCTGCCTTGCCTGGTTATAGGTGATATAGGAATTGAACCTGATATCATCGGTACGATTAAACGTGTTGATCAATTTGAAGGAAGGCGCATATAAAACAATATCACCTGTCTGGCGGAAAAATATAGCTCCCATGGCCCCATCACCCACTATTCTTCCCAGCCTCCATACTACTTCGGACTGACTGTTATCGGTCCATATTTTATCAAAATCATTTTTAGGGGCCAGTGGTTCACTTGCTATTACTTCTGCAGCATAGGTAATGGCATCAGGCCAGTTTTTTTCGTAAAGTGCTACCCTTGCCTGTATGGCAGCTATCGCAGTCCTGGTGATCCTTGTATTATCATTAAAACCGGCAGGTATCAACTCTTTCGCCGCTTTCAGATCAGCATTGATATTATCAAAGTTTGATTTTACTGTTTCCCGGGCCGGTGATCCAACTTTACGTTCTTTCATATAAGGAACGCCCATGCCATCAGGATTATAGGAAGACGCATAGGCCCTCAGCAATTCAAAATGACTATACGCTTTTACCGCCAGCAGCTCGCCATGATACTGGTTTAATAATGACTGTGTATTTGCATTTACCGGAACATTGGGTAATGCTTCTATTACCCTGTTGGCCCGGTCAATCACATTATAATATTCGTACCAGGCCGATGTTACTGAACCCGAACCGGAATTATACAACCACCTGTGTTGCTCCGTATTTGATACCGTATTTTCGGTGGGGAACATTACTTCATCAGAAACAATAGCGCCTGCTTCAATAAGGGTTGAACCTAATGGCGCATAAGCACCCAGCACACCCATATTCACATCATTCAGGTTACGAAAAGCCCTGGAAGGGTCGATAGAATCATTAGGCGGTGTATCCAGTTTTTTACATGACTGGAAAACAGCACCGGTTGATAGTAGTAGGATAAATATATTCTTGATATTCATAAAATTTCAAATTAAAAGTTAACACTAATTCCGCCTGTGTATTTACGGGCATTGGGATATTCAAAACGACCGTACACCCTGTTATTTTCAGGATCCAATCCTCTCCATGATGTCCAGGTAAATAGATTCTGTCCCTGAACAAAAATGTCAACAGATTTTAAAACTTTTACTTTGTTTAATAATGCAGCAGGTACGCTATAATTCAGCCTCAGGTTTCTTAAACGCATAAAGGCCGCATCCTGTATATCTTTCGAAGTAAACCGCCTTGGTATATCAATACGTTGTAAAGTGGCGACATCACCTGGTTTTTTTCAG
>CAYUMH010000108.1:0-15448 GCA_964445775.1 uncultured Terrimonas sp. | reverse complement strand
GGTAACTTATGGGTGAACCCACAATCAAATGGGATTGAAAAAGTAAATATCCCGGCCCGTTTTATTGGGAGGGCCGCCCCGGATTATAACCTGGGATGGAGCAATACCATCAGCTATAAAAATTTTGATCTGACTTTCCTGGTAGATGCCCGCGTAGGTGGTATCGGTATCTCTTATACACAGGCCATTATGGATGCATATGGTGTATCTGAACAGTCGGCGAAGGACCGTGATAACGGCGGCGTAGCCGTATATGGAAAAAGATATGCCGATGTTAAAAACTACTATGCTACCATTGGCGGTGCCTCGGGCGGACAGGTAGGAATGGCTGCTTATTATCAATACAGTGCTACCAATGTGCGTTTACGGGAGGCGGCCCTGGGTTATACCTTACCCGGCAGTTTATTTAACGGACGTATAGATGATATTAAAATAAGTGTGACCGGTCGTAACCTGTTCATGTTTTATAATAAAGCGCCGTTTGATCCGGAATCCGCTTCATCAACCGGAACTTATTACCAGGGGATCGATTATTTCCGTCAGCCCAGCTACCGCAGTTTTGGGTTTAGTCTGAGAGCCCGGTTTTAGATCATTTGTTTAAACCGGCAGAAACTGCCGGTACTACTTTCAAAGCCGGACCCGGGAGTATATAAAACCCGTTACCGGCACAATAATTAAAACTATTGCATCATGTACAAATTCAAATTACTATATACCGTTAAAAGGCTTATTGTTTTACTGGCAGTTGTACTGCTTGGAGCAGCCTGTACCAAACGGTTTGATAAGATCAATACCAATCCTTACCGGCCTACACCGGGCCAGCAAAACCCGGATAACTATTCCACCGGAGCTAATTTTGTGGCCATGATCAATGCGGTTACGCCCGCAGGTGACGCACCCGGATTAACTGACTTTGCCAACAGTTACCAGGTGGCATTTAACCTGGCTGCAGATTGTTTCTCCGGTTATATGGGCCAGGCAGGAGATTGGAATACCAATAATAACAACCTTACTTACGCTTTTAATACCGGCTGGGTGAACGAACAGTTTAATTTAACAGGCGCTTTAATGCGTGCCTGGAATAGTATTAAATTCTTTACTGATCAATCGAAAGATTCACTGCAATTTTCTGTGGCCGATATTATAAAAGTAACCGGTATTATCCGTGCTACTGATAGTTATGGCCCTATACCTTATACAGCTATCATAACAGGAACCGCTACTCCTTCCTATGACAGCCAGGAAAGTATTTATGCCAGCGCTTTTACTGATCTTATTAGAGCCCGCAATACCTTATTTCGTTTGGGTGCAGCAGCAGGAAGGCCCTTACAGGCCTATGATATGATCTATGAAGGCGATTATTTAAAATGGGCACGTTATGCCAATTCACTGATATTAAGACTGGCTATCCGTATTGCCTATGTGGATGCGGTAAAGGCAAAAGAATACGCAGAGGAAGCTGCTAATCATCCTGCGGGGTTATTAACCACCGGCGCTGATAATGCCGTGCATAGTTTAAAAGCCGGTAATGGTCAGTTTAGTTTTAATAATCCGCTGGTTACCTTAACACAAAACTACCAGGAAGCCCGCGCAGGCGCTTCTATTGTAAGTATACTTACAGGATACAATGATCCGCGTTTGCGTGCTTATTTTAAAAATTCCACACTGACCGGCCGTACCACGGAGGTGATAGGGGTAAGAAGCGGTATTAATATTGTAAGGCCTAACTACCAGCCTTTTTCAGAGCTGAACGTAACCACAGGCACGCCATTACCCTGGATGCGGGCCTCTGAAGTATATTTTTTAAAAGCAGAAGGCAGTATTCGAGGCTGGAATATGGGAGGAAATGCTAAGGAACTTTATGAAGCAGGTATTAAAGCCGCGTTTGAAGAAGCAGGTGTAATATTGCCCGCAACTTACCTTGGAGATGACGCTGCTGTGCCGGTTAAATATGTTGATCCTGCACCCGGAGGAAACAGTACAGATCTCGATTATGCCAGCACCGCAGCTGTAACCGGTGTTACCAAATGGACCATTAAATGGGATGAAGCCGCCAACTTTCAAACCAAACTACACCGCATCATTATGCAAAAATGGATCGCTTTATACCTGAACGGACCGGAAGGTTGGGCAGAATACAGGCGCACCGGCTTTCCGCGTATTTTACCCGTATTACAAAACAGGAGTTCCGGGGCTGTAGTTACACTATTCCAGGTTCGCCGGCTCCCTTACCCGCAGGCACAGTATAACCAAAACCCAGCGCAGGTTGCTAAAGGTGTTTCCTTATTGGGAGGTCCTGATAACGGTGGAGTCAGGTTATGGTGGGACAAAAACACCAACATTCCACGGTAACATTTGCCTTAATATTATTTGAAGAAAAACACAGAATAATACAGTTAAAAAAAACATTAGCATGAATAGGTTTTTAAATTTTATAAATGCATTTATATTCATTGTTTTGATTGCTGCCTGCACAAAACAAAATGAACCGGCTCCCCTGGATGTAGCTATACAACTACAACGTTCCAATGATTACTTTGCCAACTTAAGGGCCTATAAAAAATCACCGCATCAGATTTACTTTGGCTGGTTTGGCGGAACAGGTACACCGGGAAGTCCCGATTTTCCAGGTGTGCTGGACGGCATCCCTGACAGTGTGGATATTGTTAGCCTTTGGGGTGGCATTCCTCCTTTAGGTAGCTATAACCACAACCTTCTGCAGAAAACCCGGACACAGAAAGCCACGAAATTTGTTTTTTGTTTGTTTGGCAGCGGTGTAGAACAACTGATGAAAAAAAATGACAATGCCCTGTTTCAAAGTGATGTAATGGCAGCTATTGATAAAGTAGCTAAAGCTATAGCTGATACAGTAGCGAAATATAATATCGACGGGTTTGACCTGGATTATGAACCTGCCTTTGGCGATAACAGTATATTCGGTGACAGCGGTGGCAGTGCTACCAACGACGAACATACACAAAGATTATTCAAAGCACTTTCACAATATATGGGCCCCAAATCGGGTACAGACAAAGTACTGATCATTGATGGCCAGGGTGATGTAGGTATTGGTGAATACATTAGCTACTTTATGCAACAGGCTTATGGCGCTTCTTCCGGTAGTAATTTACAAAACCGGTTACAACAATACGGCGGAGGCGGTATACCGGCAGAAAAATTTGTGCCTTGTGAAAATTTTGAAGATTACTGGCGCAACGGCGGTGTAAACTTCAACGACCCCTTACGTGGCACCATACCTTCTTTATTCGGTTTTGCTTACTGGCAACCCACAGGAAAACAGAAAGCCGGCATCGGCTCCTATCATACCGAATATGAATACGCTTTAACACCAGATTACTATTACACAAGGCGGGCCATTCAGATCATGAACCCCGCAGCAAAATAAACCATACCTGTAATAAGATAACTAACCATATTTTTTATATGAAATACTTAAAATACATACCGGTCTTTTTTCTTCTTTTGATTGCCCTATATGCCTGTAAGAAAAACGACCTCAATAAAAACGTAGTCTACCTTGCTGCGGCAGAAACCAACAATGTAACCACGCTTACGGTGGAGAATACAGGAGGTGAATTTGTTATTCTCTCCAAATCGTCCAAACCGGTATCATCACCGGTAAGCATTAAAGTGGTAGCGGACAATACACTCATAGATGCCTATAACGAGCAAAATAACAAACATTACTCTCCTCTTCCTGCAAACAGTTATGAACTGAGTGCCGAAACCCAAACTATTGCAGCCGGAACCAATATTTCTGATAAAGTAAGTTTAAAGATTACTTCTGTAGCCAATTTTGAAGATGGGAAATCCTATATGATACCAGTCCGTATTCAATCTGTTTCCGGAGGTAATACCTCCATTCTGGAGGCGTCAAAAACCTTGTACATTATTATTAACAAGGTTATTATTGCCACAGTGGCGTCTATTGCCAATAATTACCTTAAAGTAGATTTTGCCAAAGGTGGAGATGCCTTAAAATCCCTGACCAGCCTGAGTTTAGAAGCCCGGATCATGGTGAATAGTTTCCAGGCCGGTTCGCCTTTTATCAGCAGCGTTATGGGCATTGAAGAAACTTTTTTATTACGCTTTGGCGATGTAACTGTAAAGCCTAACCAGTTGCAGGTGGCCGGCGGCCCTACGGCTACCAATGTAAGCACCGAATTTTCAACCGGCACATGGTACCACCTTGCTGCGGTTTATAACGGAAGTCAGTTAAGGGTATACGTAAATGGCGAATTAGCGGCCACTAAAGATGCGGTACGTACTATTGACCTGACCAATACCTGGTCAGACGGATTCCAGATCGGCCGTTCTGCTAACGGACGGCTGTTAAACGGCTCCATCAGCGAAGCGAGGGTATGGACCAAAGCATTGACACAGGCCGAGATCAATAATGGTATGTGCGTGGTTGATCCTGCCAGCAACGGCCTGCTGGCTTACTGGAAATTCAATCAAGGTACAGGTAATACGGTTACGGATGTCAGCGGTCATGGTTATGATGCTATTGCCAACCGGGCCATTACCTGGATACCCAATGTACGTTGTAACTAAACCTACCATTGAGAACCACAAAAACTATTTGCTTACATTAAAACTACCATCATGCAGTTTATCAAACGAATATATTTATTTATTGCAACAGGACTCTTGTCCCTGCTGAATGCCTGCGACAAAAACGATTCATTCAGTACCTCAGAGCTGCATGTGTACGCCGCTCCCGGTACTGTGGCCTATAATATTATACAGGGTAATTTTAATGTGCTCGGCACCCAGGTAGTTGCCGGTCCCGGCACCTCATTTCCCGTTTTACTCTCAAGAGCTGTGGACAGGGATATACAGGTGAATATTTCCATTGATACTTCTCTTATACGTTTGTATGACAGTATTAATAAGTTAACCACTCCATCGGCTAAATTACCGGTTGGTGCATTTGGTTTACAACAAGACGGTTTAATTACCATACCGGCGGGACAAACCACATCCGCTGCATCTGCGCAGGTTGAACTGAAAAACGCCAGCCTGTTAACCGAAGGCACTACTTATATCATCCCCGTAGTAATTACCAATGCTAACAATGGCGTGCCGGTAAGTGCATCCCGTAATATTATTTTTGTCAAAACCCAGTTAAAAGTAATCAAAGCCGGTATCAGTTCATTGACCAATACCAATACTATTTCACTTGTTTTAAATAAGGCCGGTAATACGGTTACTGGTCCGAATGCACTTTATGTAAAGGGTAACCTGAACGACCAGTTATCCGGCAGCACACAAATAACGGTAGAAGAAGCGCGATCTCTGCTTGCTGCTTATAACCAGCAAACCGGTAAAAATTATATATTAATGCCGGCTTCCTCCTACCAATTGCAGAAACCGTCCGTTACCATTGCAGCAAGTGCCACTACCAGTGCCGATAGTATAGTGATCAGTTTACCCAACCTGCAACTATTTCAAACCGGGAACGATTACCTGCTCCCCATTCAGTTAAAGAGTGCTAAAAATCAATCTACCGATATTCCTGCAGACGATACAAAAAAAGTGGTTTATATCCAGGTTTCGGTTGTTGAAAACAATATTGATCCGGCCAATAGTACTGTTACGGGTACCGCTATAAGCCGTAGTGGCTGGACAGTTACTGCAAGTGGTAGCTATTCAGGTAATGCAATAACCCGTATACTGGACGGTAATAATGCTACTGCCTGGGATTCTGACGGACGTATGCCGGCCTGGGTACAGCTTGATATGGGCGCAAGTAAAACCGTAAAAGGCTTTCCGATTGTACCCAGTTATGAATACCGGAACGATAATTTTATTAATATGGAAGTGTATTCCAGCAACAATGGTACAACATGGAAACTGGAGGGGTATTATGTTGGAACAACGACCAGTGCCGGTTCTACGGCGGCCAATCCGGATATCAAAAATGTTCGTTTCATTATGCCGGTAACAGCCAGGTATTTCAAGTTTAATATTACAAAAACAACTGATGGGTCATACGCAGGTATGGCAGAACTCAATGCGGTAGATTAGAATTGGCATATGCCTGTTTTACGCAACGTTGCCAACAGTCACACAATTGTTTAATGAATATTTACATGCATATAAACCAGGGATTTGTACAGGTATCGTATATAAATCTTTTCGTAAGCAGTTAGAGCAAGATGGGAGGACTTGTCCAGGTTCTCCCTTTATTTATCATTTGCAATAGTAAGCTAGTTTTATAACCTTTAAAATTTCTATGGATTGTTACCTGGAAAAGCTGATGTAAACTCACAACCGCCGCCATCTCATAATGTCTCCTCACTATTTAAATTAATATCGGCAGGGCATGAACCTTCCTTCACAACCCTGTATCAGCAGTATTATGGACTGGTATTTTCTACCGCATTACAATACTGTAAGATGAAGACCGTAGCGGAGGATATTGCCCAGCATGTTTTTTTTGTTGTCTGGAAAAAGAGGTCCACATTAATGAGTATTGACAAAGGGGAATCCTGGTTATGGACCGTTGCCCGTAACGAAGCCACAAATGTTGTAAGAAAAGAGGTGTACAGGCGGGCTTATATGAATTATATAAAAGAAAGGTTTGAAGAGGAACATGATACTCCGTTAAGCCGGATCTTAAACAAGCAAAAGAGAGAAAGGATAGAAGCTATTATTAATACCTTACCACTTCGTCAGCAGCAGGTATACAGGTTAAGCAGGGGCGAGGGCATGTCTTATGCGGCCATTGCTAAAACATTGAAGATAAGCCCTGAGACGGTCAAAGACTATATGTCCGGCGCGCTTAAAAATATGCGAAGAATGCTGCTGCAATATAAAGGTGAAATTTTAGTCACCCTTACCTAGTATAAAGAAATAAGTGTTATTGTGAAGGCTATGTTATTTCTTAAATGTAATCTTTTTGCATCTGTAAATTTGCAGGCAAAATAACAGAAAGGAATATGCAAAAAACGATAGCAGTAGATATGGACGGTGTTTTGGCCGATGTAGAAGCGCATGCATTAAATTTATACTATAAACAATCAGGTATCCTGTTAACAAAAAAGGATATTGAGGGGCGACAGGAAGCAGAAATGTTACCGGACGGACTGTTTTACAAATTGGTAAGAGAAAAAGGCTTCTTCAGGGAAGTACCGGTAATGCCGGGTGCCATAGAGGCTATAAAAAAGCTTTCCGAAAACTTCATCATTTATATTGTTTCGGCTGCTATGGAATTTCCACAATCACTTCCGGAAAAGCGGGAATGGCTGGCTGAATATTTTCCTGACATTTCCTGGCGTAATATTATTTTCTGTGGTGATAAAAGTGTGATAAAGACGGATTATATGATTGATGACCATGCCAAGAATTTAGACTTTTGCCAGGGTAAAGCCATTATGTTTGCCGCATTTCATAACCAGTCGCAAAACCATCATCCCAGATTCGATGACTGGGATGCGGTTACCGCTTTTTTTGAAAATGAATAACAGGAAACAGCTGGTTTTGTACGGCAATGAATTACCTTAAAAGTATAAGGAGCTTGTTGCAGCTTTACCCGGCTATATCCTTTCTATGATGATGCGATTGCTCATTCGCCCATTGTATTAATAACTGCTAACTACTTGTTTAAAACTTCGTACTCAGGAAGCATTTACATGTATGGTAAAAACAGCGCCCTTGCCGGGTTCCGATTCTACAAATAATTCCCCGTTAATATTACTCAGCATTTCCAGGATGATAACGCTGCCCATCCGACCGTTTTTTACTGCTTTATCTTTATTTAAAAAGTTCTCAATCTGAAAATCGTTTAACCCTTTACCGGTATCCGATACCTGTATTTTAAAGCCGGTTGGTATCTCAGACGCTTCAATGCTGATGGTCCCGTTCTCTGTGTTTTTATTGGCATTATCCACCAGGTTGCGGAGGATTAAGATGAGTATATTTTTGTCAGTGAAACATTCAATGTCACTGGCAGGGATAAATAGTTTATTATTATTGACCAGTAATATTTCTTTAAACAAGGCTTCAATATCATTGAAGAGCTGTTGCAACGGAAAAAACGTTTTCTCCACTTTAAAGTGCTCCTGCTGGCTGGCGGCCCAGGAGAAAAACTGGTCGGTAAACCTGCTTAATTCTCCTATTATCTGGTTCAGCCCTTTTACCTGGTTCAGGTTTTCCTCGTTGTTGGCGTTCCAGTTCTTTACCAGGGATTTTCCGGTAACCCGCATAGAGTACAGTGGTGATTTGAGGTCATGTAAAACCGTAGCAATGATCTGTTCTTTTACCTCGTTACTCTTTTTTAAAGCGGTTCTGGACTCCTCAAGCTGTTGTACCGCAGTACTCAGTTCCGTAGTTCGGGTGTCAACAATTTTTTCAATCTTCAGCTTCTCCTGCTCCAGTTTAACCACCCGTCTCCTGGAATACCAATAACCGCCGCAGATGATTAAAAACAATATGCCCAGGAAGAACCAGATTGTTTGATAGAAAAAAGGATTGACTACCACTTTTAAGGTAATACTGCCATAAGGCGTAAAATCCTGACTGCCTGCTTTTCGGATGGTTAAGGTATAATCATTGGCAGGTAACCGGTTAATAGAAATAACTCCGGTAGAAGGCACCGGCACCCATTCTCCTTCGCCTGTACCTATTTTATATTCCAGTTTCAGGTTTTCGGTATTACCAAAATAAGGGCAGCTTACTTTAATATTCAGCACCTGGAACGTTGGCTTTAACCTGATCTTTCCCTGGCTGTTCAGTGCCAGCGGATGCCCGTCAATTGTTATTTCATCAATAAATATCCTTTCTTTTGGAAAGTCCATCTCTAGTTGATTGGGATAAAACTTAACCAGTCCGTTAATAGAAGGTAGTACCAGCGCTCCGTCCTTCAACCATTGGAAAGTAGGATTTGCACCACCATTGAACTCCGTTGTTCTTAACCCGTTGCGGTGATTAAATGTAAACCAGAAAACGTTTTTGGTTGCGCCGGTAGCAAAAGCAGCAAATGCATTGATGTCAACCTTGTACAACCCGTTATTTGTGGGCATCCAGAAATACCCCTCATCTTCGATAAATGAATGAATGGATTGGAATGCGCCCCTCGGACCGTCAGGCAACCTGTGTAATTTGTTATTGACATACAAAAAGGAACCCTTCCCGTCAGTGCCGATCCATAATCTCTCTTCTTTATCGCGATAGATGTTGCGTATTTGAAAAGAATCAAGTATGGTTTTGGTGATCTCATGTTTATCGGCATTATACCACTTTAATCCGGCCGAACTGTATAACAGGTATTCTGCATTATTTACCGGCAATAACCCTGTTGCTTTCATGTCGGGAGGGAATTTTTTTTGCCAGATAACAGTGCCGTCAGGTTTTATCTTATATAATGAGGTATGGGTGCATAAAAGCAGGGTTCCATCCTTTTCGTCAGGTACAATATCCAGCAATCGTTCATCCAGTACAAGTAGATTCCTGTCTATTTTGCCGGTTCGGGCCTGGTAACGGGATAAAGAAAAATAACTTTCATAATAAACATTGTCTGCCGAATCGGTATAGCTTGCCCTGCTGTCGTTGTTGTATAAAGCAAGGTAGCGTGAAGCGTTGTCGGGATTGACCAGCGCATTCGTTACAATAATTTCATCTTTTGACGTTTTAGCAATCGTATAGTAGTTTTCTGCCCCCGATTCCTTAGGTATAGCGGGATAAGTAAAATCGGACAGTTTAATGGTGAAAAAACCCTGGGTGCCGGTACCGATAAAATAGGTTTTTGTATCCGGCCTGTAGGCAATACAAAGCGGTACCTCTATGTTTAAATTACTGACAATAAGTTTACTTTTTACACTTCCGTTTAAATAAACCAGTTCATAGAGACTGCCTCCTGCATATATATAAGCTCCTTGTTCACACCATAACGCATGGAAAAAACCTTCCTGGTACGCTTTATTATTAACAATATCACCTTCTAACTGTGTAGTTTGTCCAATACCGTTATGCCAGACCTTAACCTCGTTGTTTTTCCATAATTGCAAATAATACCTGTCATGAAGTATTAAGCTGCCTGTTGGCTCCGTTTTGTAAGGCAGAAGCGGGGTGATAGTGGTACTGCTGATAAGGTAAGCATGATCTCCGAAGAAAAGATAAATATCGCCGTTCCTGAGCCCTCCGGGTTTTTTCAGGATTGGAATAGTTGATTCCCTGCTGATGGCTCCCCAGAGACTGTCCAGTTCTGTACTCCTTATAATATACCCTGTACTTACAAAATTAAAATCGTTATTCGTTAGTATGGGCACTGATGAATTCAAAGAGGAGGAACCGCTGATCTTAAAGTTTTTATAGTTGATTGTTTGAATGAAGATATTTCCGGCAGTATCTGTCATCATTGTCGAGATACGCTCATTGGTAAGTCCTTTCACCTGGTCACTTCCGTATGACTTGAAATTGCGGTTATCAAACCGGACTATTGCCATCTCAGTAGCCAGCCAGCAAAAACCATTCTGATCAAACTTTATGGATTTAACGGTGTTCTGCGGCAGCCCGTTTTCCGAGTTATATTGGTTAAGTATATATTGATTGGATTGCGCCTGAAGCACAGCCGGGCAAAAATAAAGAAGTAAAATTAAGCCTGTTATTACCCTGTTTAAACGGAAACGGAAATGATGATGCAGCATAGTTATTGGGACAAATCTTGCCTAAAGATATAATTAATAAACATTATTTATTTTTTCAGGACGGGGATTACCGTAAATCGGTAAATAGAAGCCGCAGGAAAACAACAAAGACGATTGAAAAAAGTGTTGGTAAAACTACCTGGAATCAGCTTTTTAAAGGGGCTAATGGTGCTTTAAAAAAATACATTGAAAATAACAGAAAAATAACCCGGTAAAACCCGTTAACCATAAAAAAGAGATGGACAGTCTTGTTCCGTTCTTCATTCTTTTGTTTTTACGCTAGCGCTAGCGTATTTAATATGTGTTGCAGGATTATTCCGCTGCAGATTTTGAACGGGTTCCACTGTACAGCTCATATTCTAACAGCCGGCAGTCAATAGTGCTGGTATAAAATTCTATCCGCCGTTTTGCTTTCAGGCCAATTTTTTTGGCAAGATCAAGGTTGCCGGTAAAAATGTAACCAAAATAGCCACCACATTTCTGTTTCATAAAATCACCAATACGTGCATAGGTCTTTTCTAAGGCTGCTATTTCTCCTAACCGGTCGCCATACTCAGGGTTCACATAAAAAATACCCGGCTGGTTAGGTGGTACATCTGTATCAGCAAAATCACAAACGGAAAAATCTATCAGGTTAGCTACTCCTGCGGCTACAGCATTTTTACGGGCATTTTCAATGGCCCTGGCGCTGTAATCCGTAGCAATAATTGTAAGGCCCGGTACTTCTTTAATCTGCTTTTCCAGCCGGGCATCCTCTTTCAGGTATATTTTTTCATCATAACCCTGCAGGTGCATAAAGGCATAGTTGGTTCTGAACAAACCGGGCCTGCGGTTGGTCGCAATCATAGCGGCTTCTATGGCAATAGTGCCCGAGCCACACATGGGATTAACAAAAGGACTAACCCTGTCCCAGCGGGTAGCATAAATAGTAGCAGCGGCCAGTGATTCCAGCATTGGCGCCTGGCCCGGAATTTTCCGGTAGCCGTGACGGGCCAGCGAATCGCCTGAAGTATCTACAAAAATTTCAGCATGATCCTCTTTCCAGAATAAATGGATAACGGCGCCTGTTAAGTCGGAGCCGGTAGAAGGCCTTGTTCCTGTTTTATCACGCAGCCTGTCAATAATGGCATCCTTTACCCGGAGGTTGGCATACATGCTGTTATTAATAGTGCTGTTACTAACATTGCTGGTAATGGAAAAATAAGCTCCGCGCGGCAAAATATTTTCCCAGGGATAGCCGAGCAGGTTTTTATATACCTCATCGGCATTATTTGCTTTAAACGATTGCAGGCTGTATAATACCTGGCTGGCGCAGCGCAGGTTCAGGTTGAGCCTGATACACTCATTCACCGTTGCTTTTAACTTTACACCCGTAATAAAAGTTTCCATAGGCGTAAAGCCCAGTTCCTTTACCTCCTGTTCCAGGTAAGGCATTGTTCGTTTATGACAGGTAATAGTAACGGCACCAGGGGTAGTGTAAATATTCATGCAGCACGAAAGTAAAACTTATGACTGATTGTAGCAAAACCGGTCTAAGGGAATGCAAGCTGCAAAATACCGGATCATATTACTGAATAAGTATACCTGTAACTCCTTGTGCAGTTAGTCCACTCAACATCTCGGAGAAGTAAAACACGTTATATACTTTTTGCGGCTTAAAAGTGTTTTACCGCTGGTACTTTTTTAACAGGTTTCCGTTGGCCTGCTTACTATTTTTTATTAATTAGCAGGCTTTAAACGGCAGTTGCGCTGAACGATAATAATAGGTTGGTATAGGTTGCCTGTTTAAATTACGCTACCTTATGACAAAAAGAACAAAAAAAAGGATCATAAAATACCTGGTCATCCCTGTATCAGCTTTATTGGTACTGCTGCTTACCGGTATCGCTATTGTACTGAATATTGTTTTTACACCGGCAAAATTAACACCGCTGGCGACACGCCTGCTCAACGAAAACCTGGAAGCGCGGGTACAGTTTGATAAAATTGAACTGACTTTCTTCTCTTCTTTCCCACACTTTGAGCTGCATATTAAAAATGGTCAGTTGCTGCAAAAAGAAAAGGCAATGGCCGGCCGGGATACCATACTTTCCTTTGCCTCCTGTGATGCCTCTTTTAATATCCGCAAACTGATGTTCAAGGATATATTGGATGTAAAAGAAGTAGTACTCAAACAACCGGCCATTCACGTTTTTATAGATAAAGAGGGCAGAAGTAATTTTAATATCCTGAAAGGAGATACAGCTACTGCTGTTGTATCAGATACAGGTAGTGGCTTTCATTTAAAGAAAATATTTATACGGAACCTGGCTATTGAACAGGCTGCTATTGATTTTACAGATGAAAGCACCGGCTTTATATCGCATGCCGATAACCTGAACCTGAAAATAAAAGCAGCTGATACGCCCGGAAAAATGAAGCTAAAGCTGGAGTCTGCCATTGAAAAACTGAATTTTGCTTATGATAGTATACATTATCTGCGCGATTTAAAAACGGCCATGCAGGCAGATATAACTTTTGACAAAAAAACAAAACACCTGGTGTTTACCCAAAGTGCGCTGAAATTAAACGATGTTGATTTTGTGGTGGACGGGGATCTGAAAGGAAACAAAGAACAGCGAACACTGGATGTAGCAATAGAGGCCAGGCTAAAAGTACCCTCGTTAAGCAGTATCTGGCAAATACTACCGGAAGAACTGACCATGACAAAAGACGTAACGGTAAGTGGCAATGCAAACATGACGCTGACCAGTAAAGGCGTGTATGGAGCCGGTCAGTTACCAGTGGCCACAGTGGACCTGACTATTGAAAAAGGAGCCGTGGCCTACCATCAATTCCCTGGTAAAATAAGTTTGCTGGAAACCAGGGCTAAGGCTTACATCGATTTTATTGCTGATAAAAATTCCTATATCAACGTTGAACAATTTAAACTGGAAGGTACCGGTGTGAAAGCGCATGCTACTGCCTGCTTAAAACAGCCGATGTCGGCCCAGGTAATGAATGCCGTTATAAACGCGGACCTGGATATCTCGAAAATAAAAGAAATATTCCCTTTACCCAAAGGCATGAGCCTGGCCGGCAAAGCAGGCTTGGCGGTAGAAGCAAAGGGAGAGCTTAAAAAAATAATTGCAGGCGATTATAATAACCTGGATGTGGAAGGCGATATTACTTTACAGAATATTTCCCTGCAGGCGGCAGCAGATAGCGTACAACTGGAAATAAAAGAAGGGTTGGTGAGCAGCCATCGTGATGGTACAAACAAAGGGATGATAAAGACAAAACTTGCCGGGTTGCAGGCGCAGTATAAAAATGAACATTATATACAATTGCAACAGGGTGAAGTGGGTATGAAAAGAGGAAAACTCAGCGGCAACCAGACTCCGGTTGCGGCAAAGCTCAGTATAGGCGGGCTTGAATACAAAAGCGCTGCGCAGGAAATGCTGGCAGTAAATGCGCTGGAGGCAAGGGCTTCACTGACATCGATGGATATTAAAAACCTGGAAGCAAAAGGAACTGCTTCCTTCAGGGAATTACAGGTGAAAGCGGAACAGGATACGATTGACCTCGCTATTCAAAACGGGGACTTTAATTTCCGGCGTTCTGTAAAAGACAGGATGAAGGCAGAATTAGAATTATCTGCTATTAAAGCCGGGTATAAAACCGATCATGCCGTGGAGATAGGCCTGGCCAAAGTTAGTGTAGGTAAAGGCAAGGGGGCTTTGCAGGATGCACGGCTGAAGGCCGATGCTACTTTGCAGGGTATGAAATACAATAACAAGACAGGTGATAAAGTAGCGGCCGTAAATATGGTAGCCCATGCCTTTGTAACCCCTGGTAAAACATGGAGCAGGCCGGCTGCTATAACAAGCACTTTTACTGCCGATAGTTTATATGCTTTGTCGGGTAAAAATTTTGTGGGTATTCGTAAAGGAAGTTATGATATTAACCTGTTGCATGATAGCCTGAATGGCTGGACACCCAAAGGTTTTATTGAGTTTGATCATATCATGGCTTATTCTCCCGGTATAGGCATGCCATTAAAACTGCTGCAATCAAAAATAACCTTTGATGACCAGAAAATCGGCTTAAGAAATACCCATATCGTATTCGGAAAATCGGATATCTATCTCAGTGGTTTTGTATCGCATCTTTTTCCGAAAGACAAACAGATTACAAGAGGGAAGCTGAAGTTAAAAGGAAAATACATTGATGCCAATGAACTAATGACGGCCATGCATAAGGGGCAGGAGTTTTACAAGGAAACCTTTACCGGCACTGAAGAGCCGGAGCTTGTTGCAGCAGCATTACCTGATACCGGGAAAGCCGTGTTTGCCATACCGGCAAACCTGGACCTGCAACTGGAAACAACAATTGATCATGTATTATTCGGTACCCTTGATCTGAGGGACATACAGGGTAACCTGGAAGTAAAGGAAGGGCATCTTGATTTAAAGGGCTTTCACCTGAAAACACTGGCCGCTGACCTGGATACAAAGTTGCGTTATATACCGGTTGATGAAAAAAATGCCCGTTTAATATTTGCGCTCGACATCCGTAATATAGATATGAATAACCTGCACCGGCTGGCGCCCGGAATGGATACACTATTGCCCATGATAAAATATTTTGAAGGCAAGGCGCAGTTCAGTGTAAGAGGAACGGGCCTGTTGAATGAACAGCTGGAAGTAGATGCCCGCTCGGTAAAAGGATTTGCTGCACTGAAGGCCCGGGATATTATGGTACTGGATAACGAAACCTTCCGTGACCTGGCAAAAACA
>CAYUMH010000107.1:0-15604 GCA_964445775.1 uncultured Terrimonas sp. | reverse complement strand
ATTTTAGTAATAAAACCAGTTGTAGCTGATTCTTTTAATAAGTTAGAAGGGTTATCGGCCAGCATCTGTAAAGGACTTTCATACACAACATACATGGCTACCTGGTGCGCACGGGTACCCATACTCATGGGTTGGGTAAACACGATATTAAAGTTAGCAGCCGTGGCATTGATCATAGCACCCGGTGTATAATCCATCGGACCGGGCACCATACGCGTAAAAGGTAAGGTAACATTATGTTTAGGGGTAATTGTTTTCTCCCATTTATTATTTTCTAAGCCTCTTACTCCTTCGTAGGTTAATACATTGGGATACTGGTAATGCAGTCCCACAGGTTTATAAGCGCCGTGCAGGTCTACCATCAGTTTACGCTGCAAACAGGCTTTGGCTACCCTTTCATAATAATTTACCATATACTGCTCGGCACGGGCCATAAAATCGACCTTAATACCTTTTGCTCCCCAGGCCACATATTGATCCAGTATTTTGTCCATGTCCTTATCCAGCGGCTCCCACAAACACCATAACCATACGCCTACATTTTTTGTAGCACCATAATCGATCAACGCCTTTACATCAATATCGGGATTCATGTGCAAAAGATCAGTCGTTGTTCTTGTCCAGCCCTCATCCAGCATAATATATTCAATACCAAACTTAGCCGCAAAGTCAATATAGTATTTATAGGTTTCGGTATTGATGCCCGATTTAAAATTGACACCATAAATGTTATTGGCATTCCACCAATCCCAGGCCACCTGTCCGGGTTTGATCCAATCATAATTACCGGCTGCAGGCGGTGTTGCCAGTTTATAGTTGAGTTGATTCACTAATAAATCCTTATCCTGTGTTGCAATAACCACTGTACGCCAGGGAAATTTACGGGGGCTGGCTGTTGCCGCTATATAATCCTGTGTTTTGGTAATACGGATATCCCTGTCCCGTACCGGCTTGCTTTCGGTAATTACTTTGGGAAAAACTGACTGCAAACCACCCCGGCCATCGGCAGCCAAAAACAGGTTAGGATAATCGTACAGATCAGTTTCACTGAATAATAAGTTAATACCGTTTTTATTTTGTACCAGCAAAGGCAGGGCAGCATAATCACCTGCTTTAATAGCACTCATGGTACTATCGGGATACAGGTTCTCAAAATGTGACTGGAAAGTAGGGCTTTTTTCACCTGACCAGAATACCCGGTAATCCGCAGGAAAGTTATAAGACACTTTTTCGTCCGTGATCGTTAATCCGTTTTGTTTCAGCCTGGTGATAAAACGATAAGCCATCCCATCATTGTAAACCCGGAACACGATACTGTAATCATCTTTAAAATCCATCACCAGTTCATTGTACACATCCTGTATTTGTTTTTGTTTGATGGGTATTATTGCTGTAATGGTTTTATCATAAGCTGTTATTTTATGCTTTAGTAATTTAGGTGCTAAACCTAAAATATTACCATTCCCCAGCTTTAGCCAGATAGCTCCGGGGTTTAACAACTGTTCACCATTTACCTGTAAAGACCATCTTACGGTATCTTCAATAGCAATTTTTACCTGTATCTTTTTATCAGGTGATAAAAGAACAATGTCCTTTGCCTGGGCAAAAGACATTGTTAGAACAAAAACGCAAAAAAGAAAAAATTTTTGAACCGCAACCTGTTTCATTAACTGGATTCGATTATTAAGAATTAAAAATAGACTGTATGGTTTCATTTGCCGGTTCGTGAGACACGAACCATGACATCGAAATTCTACTTGCTGGTTCGTGAGACACGAACCATGGCTGTGAGTTTTTCACTTGTTGGTTCGTGAGACACGAACCATGGCAGCGAATCAGCTCATTAAAACACTTCTTTCTGCCCTTCCCATACCGGCGGGTTTACCCCCAGTAAATTTTTTACAAAGAAATCATGCGTTTTACGCACGCCATAAGGACCGCCATTGGAGTGCCCCATACCGGGTACCATAATAAATTCATGATCTTTCTTTGCTTTGATCAAGGCATTTACAAACTGATAGGTAGAGGAAGGATCCACGTTGTCATCCATCTCACCAACAATCAGCATTAATTTACCTTCCAGTTTATGGGCATTTACAATATTGGAGCATTCCGCATAATGCTCACCGATTGGATATCCCATCCACTGTTCGTTCCACCACATTTTATCCATACGGTTATCATGACAGCCACAGGCGGCCACTGCTACTTTATAAAACTCCGGATGAAATAATACCGCCCCGGCTGCATTTTGTCCACCGGCAGAGGTACCGAATATGCCCACCCGGCTAATGTCCATATAGGGATATTTTTTTGCGGCTTCCTTCATCCATAAGATCCGGTCAGGAAAGCCGGCATCTTTTAAATTTTTCCAGGCAACATCATGAAAAGCCTTGGAACGGTTAGAAGTACCCATGCCATCTATTTGCACAACAATAAAGCCTAACTCTGCTACCGTATTCAAGCCCGAAGGATTGGTGCTGAATGATTTTGGAACAAAGGAACTTTGCGGCCCGGCATAGATATATTCGATAACCGGGTATTTTTTGTTAGGATCAAAGTTAGAAGGACGGGCAATGATACCCCAGATATCCGTTACCCCGTCACGGGCTTTGGCTGTAAATACTTCTGTTTGTTTCCAGGCAGTTTGCTGTAAAGCACTGATATCGGCTTTTTCCAGCTCCAGGATAACCTTACCATCTGTTGCACTGCGTAATACTTTTACCGGCGGCATGTCCACACGCGAATAAGTATCTACAAATTTGCTGAAGTCTGACGAGAATACTGCACTATGGTTCCCGTTCTCGGTAGTTAAAGCGGTAAATCCTTTACCATCAAAATTCACCCGGTAATACTGGATCAGGTAAGGATCCTGGCCTGCCTCACGGCCACTGCCCTCAAAGATCAGGAAACGTTTTTCTTCATCCACATGCACCACCCTTCTTACTACCCAGTTCCCTTTGGTGATCTGGTTCTTCACCTTACCGGTTTCACCATCGTATAAGTATAAATGATTCCAGCCATCTCTTTCCGAGGCCCATATAATTTCTTTGCCATCATTAATATCTTTCCGGTATTTCTTACCACTGTATTCTACAAAAGTTTTACTGCGTTCGTCAATCAACGCTTTGGTCACACCGGTGTTAGCATCTACACTATATACCGCGTATTGCTGGTGGCCACGCTGGTTGTATTCAAAAGTAAAAGCACGGCTGTCCTTACGCCATTGCATCCAGGATACATCGTATTGCTCAGGGATCAGGGCCGGATCAACGGCATATACTTTCCTGGTTTGAGGAATAAATAATACCGGTTGTTTCTGCGGTAAGGCATCACCCGGTTTTAAATAGTTTCTTGATTCCAGTTTTGGCTGTAGCTGGTCAACAGGTGATGATTGAATAAAGTAAATAGTACGTGGTGTATTAGGTCTTATTTTATGTGTAGCCAGTTTTTTTGAGTCAGGCGACCAGGATAAATAACCTGCATAGTATTCACCCGGCGAACCATCAAAACTTAACTGTACTTCTTCGGCGGGTTTACCTTTGGGATAAACAAAAACATTGTTGTTTTTAACATACGCTACCCAGGCACTATCCGGTGAAGTAATGGGTTCGCCCTGCGAATCATCGCGACGTTGTCCCCAGTAGCCACCACCACCACGGCCACCACGCCTGTCGTCAGTAGCAGCAGTTCCTTTGTCCTGGATGCGATAATCCGATAATTGTACCGCCCATTTTTTCCGGAAAGCCTGGAATTCGATATTGTTATTTGATTTGAACTCTAACCCACTTATGGGCAAACTATCTGCATTTACTTTCTCACCACTGGCTTTGGCCAATGCTTCTGCCAGCCTCGTATGATCAAAAGCTTTTTCTTTCCTGGCGCTATTGGCATCCACTACTATATATTCCCTGCCCTTTACTGTATTGTTCACATACCATAAACGTTGTTCTTTATCAACCCATTGAACGGCAAAAGGATTATTGGTCACTTTGTCCGCCACCATTTTACCATAGTCAGCAGAACGTTTATAATCGGCAGCAGTACCCTGGCCAAACAGGTTGGCCCCGGTTAGCAATGCAGCAGTAACGAAAGAAAGAAAAATTTTATTTGTCATCATGATGTTAAGCGTTGCTCTTATTAAATAGTATCTGGTAAAAATGGTTAAAGTGTATAAAAGCAAATGCATGACCTGCGGTTGAGGTCATGCATTTATTAAAAATATGATTAGTTAATACGGGAAACATCCGGAAGCTGCACCGTAACCACATATGTACCTTCCATTTTTAAGCGGAATGATACCACAGGGTTTACATTATGATTTGCCAATCCGTCCGGAGCAACAAACGCCATCGGGATACGGTAATAGATCAGGTAACCCCAGTCAGTTGCCGGTGTTACATATTTTTGTAAAGGGAAAGGCGCTACTTCAAAGTCGCAGACCATTGCCGTATCGGTGTATTGTACCGGGTTAAACTTAGCATAAGTTTCGAAGAAAGGCCTGTCACCTCTTTTAACAACATGTCCCTGGGCCGGGTTAAACGTACGGCCATTTTTATCTACGTATTTCAAGATCACCCTGGCACCATCACCTGAAACCCTTTTGGCAGTTACAATAGGCGCTCTTAAAGTGGTAAACACTTCACTGGAGTTAGATGCGCTGG
Organism: uncultured Terrimonas sp.; assembly: GCA_964445775.1. Classification (GTDB taxonomy): domain Bacteria; phylum Bacteroidota; class Bacteroidia; order Chitinophagales; family Chitinophagaceae; genus Terrimonas. The sequence goes on along the minus strand of CAYUMH010000107.1, from coordinate 10,940 downwards.
AAGCGGTATAAATTAATTCAAACACATCTTCAGTAGTAGGCTCTACCACATGTATATCGGCAAAAGACGGGTATTGTTTGGTACCCCAAACATTATTTGCCTGGATATCAAAAGTATATTGACCAACCGGTAAGTTACTGGAAGCACGGTTAAAAGAAAGCTGACCGCTGATCTCGTTAAAATGCATCGGCGTCATTTTCTGCAACTCCCTTTTTTTATTTAAGAGTGCCACGGTTGTATCCGTATCCGGGTTAAATACTTCGCCTGTTTTAAATACCAGGACCTCGTATTCCGTAAAGAACTCCTTAGGGGCAGGCGCACCGGTAGCGATGTCCCGTAAGTTGGACATTTTGAAAGTAAGTGGCGGTGTAGAGCCATCCGCATTGATACGGTCAGACTGTGTTAAGGTCATACCTTTTTTTGCATACAGCACCCTGTCCTTATAACGAATAGTATCGCTTAAAAAACCTTCCCTTACTTTGGAACAGCCAAAGATAAAAGCGATAAAAGCCAGTATATATAGAAAACGTTTTTTATTCATAACAACTTTTGTTAAATGGTAATTTAATATTAAGGCAATGGTTCATTGTTGAAGAACAACCGGTGAAAATTATTAACAACATGTAAAGTACCTGTTGTGGTAATAATACCGGAAGTCTGGCAATCAACTGTTTTATCTCTCTGGTTTACGGGTATGGCGTTTACATCCGGTTCTTCTGTATCCAGTGTCCCTATCACCTGACCAAAATTGATAAAATCAACTGTGCCCACATAGCTGTTATAATTAGCAATACGGCGTAAACGTATATACATCCTGGTGTTATTGGCCATTGGGCCAAACGCACTGGCATATTCCTTACCGGTAACCGTTAAGTTTTGACGGTTGATCAGTTCGGGGTACATGTACATTTTTAAAGAGTCGCGTAAGGTATATACATCAAGATCTTTTACAGAAAAGGTAATATTCTCATCTCCTGTTTCAATGATCTTCTTTTGTTTTTTTGCCTTTACATAATCGTTAATACCCCAGTCAGGAACTGCAAAGAAGGTTTTACTGTTGTTCACCATATCCTTCAGGCCCGCCAGGTCAATTACCGCAATTAAAGAATCGAACGATCCGTGCTGCTTCAGGTAATCGTAGGTGGTCATGTTCACATTGGGCGAGTGAACACCGCCATCGTTTTTATATTTATCCTTTTTACAGGAAATAAAAACTGCGCTTAATAGTAAGATCGTTAAAAAGTATTTTATTGTTATTCGCATGATTCAATTTTTAATTTGTCAGCCATTAGATTTTACCTCTCCAATACTGCGTTTGTACCAGGTATTTATTTTCTTTAAACAAAGCCGGAGCAACAGGCCAGTAAAATCCTTCCTGTGCAAACCTGTTCGATGTTGGAGACAACCAACCTATGATATCAAAACATTTTCTTGTTCTAATTAAATCATAAAAAATATGTCCTTCCAGGAAAAGTTCTTTGTAACGCTCTTCTACGTAAGCATTCATCACAGAATCGCGGGGAGCTGCTGCGGTTAACAATTGTGAAGCATGCGCATTGTTTCTTTTTCTGAAACCATTAATAATATCAACGGCCACCGGATCCTGGTTTTTGTAAATAGCTATCTCTGCTTTTAATAATTTCATATCAGCCAGCCTGAAAATAGGCATGTTGTTACTGATACGGTGGTCTAATTTCTGACCGGGATTCCTGTAAATAACATTGCTGTATTTGATACACATGTCAACATTATTCTCAGAAAGTGTAAAGTTTTTCCTGCGACGGATATCGCTGTTGTCGGGACTTTTAGTGGTAGTGGTCCCTTCACGCCATACCCACTGGCCCGGGGGATCCCAATACCATGCCCAGGCGGTCACTGTTTCTACCTTATAAAAATGGCTATTCAGGTAACTTTGGTTAACCCTGTAAAAAGGATTGATACCATAACCATTAATATAATCCCTGTTCAGGAATAAATTGGCAATATGTGTGTTGGTACCTTCTAATGTATTCTCGCTTTTATTGATCTCGAAAATACTTTCAGTAGAGCGCCCGATAAAAGTCTGGTAGTAATTGGCCGTATCGGTTAATGCATAACTGCCCCTGGTTTCAATTTCAAAGATTGCATCTGCAGCCTTATCCACATCGGCCATTATAGGCGTATTAGTAGTTAAATTGCTTACCGTAGCACGCCACAGGTACAAATGCGCCAGTAACGCGTTTACCGCACCTTTGTTGGCGGTAACCGGTTTTTCAGAGCTGTTATTATATTCCCATTTCAAATAAGTCAGGGCATCTTTACAGTCTTTTTCAATCTGGGCCATTACTTCCAGTTTGGGTGTACGTCCCAAATGCGGCGCCCTGATAGGATCTTCATAGGCTTCGGTAACCATAGGAACATCGCCCCAGGTACGTACCAGCATAAAGTAGGTTAATGCACGGATAAACAGTGCCTGGCCCAATACATTGTTCCTGTAATTTTCAGGATTATCATGCACCGCCAGTACAGATTCAGGAACGGCACTCATTTGTTTCAAAATGATATTGGCCATAGCGATTGTTTTGTAATAGGCTGTCCAATCGCCCAGGCTGGCTGCTACATAGTTATGCGCAAAATTGCCGTTCTGGATATCCATATTGCCATAGCCATCTGCCGAAAACATGGTATAACCCAGGTTAGCCGCTGTTTCACCGTATGCATAGTAGCGGTTATTGGTATTGATCATACCGGTAGACAGCATATCACGCATTAAAGCATAGTTACCTGCCACAGCTGTAGTGCCGGCATTAGGATCTTTCCAGAAAGCCTCACCATAAGTAGAGTTGCGCGGCTCCTGGTCCAAAATCTTTTTACAGGATACTGACAGCAGCATTGATAATGCCAGGCCTGTTAATAGTATTATATTTTTACCTTTTTTCATAAACTTAGTTTCACTTGTTAAAATTGTAGTTGCACACCAATTGTGAATTTTTTAGGAATCGGATAGCCTCCGCCTGAGTATTGTCCGTAATAATCTACTGCTTCCGCATCCGGCAGGCGATCAGATTTCTGGAACATTAACACATTATCCAACACGCCGTAAATACGGGCCTGTCCTAATTTCCATTTGTCTATTATTTTTCTAGGTAAATCGTAAGAAAGGTTAATACTTTTTATACGTACATAATTGCCGCTTTCTAACCAGAAAGTTTGACCGCGTACATAATAATAACGGTAAGAGTTCATCGGGTAAGCAGGGAAATCGGCCCTGTCGCCCGGTTTGCGCCACATATTTATTTTGCTGAAGTCGGGTGTTGATAAACGGGCAAACAAAGCCATATCGCCACTGCCGGCCACGTTTTCAAATATATCCGAATCAAAGGTGTTCAATACATCACGTCCGAAAAGGAAGGTGGTAAAAATACCTAATGAGAAATTTTTGTAGGTAAAGTTATTGGTCCAGCCACCGGTAAACCTGGGGTTAGGATCACCGTGGGGTAATTTATCAGGATTAACATCCGTTTCAAAAGGATTGATCAGGTAGTCACCATCCAGGTCAACAAACCACATATCACCCGCTTTGTATTCACCGGGTACACCCAGTCTTTCACCCGTAAGCGGGTTAACCGGAATATCATTTACAGTAGAGAATATGCCTCTTGTCTGGTACATGTAAAACGTATTAACCGGGCGGCCTACCGTTAGTATATGTGTTTTATCAAAAGAACCTGCTGAGAAAATAATATCACGGCCTGAGTTAGGCAATGCCGTTACCTGGTTCCTGTTTAACGATACGTTCAGGCGGCTAAACCAGTTGATGGCTGCGTCACGTTTAAGTGGTGAAGCAGCAAGTACCAGCTCGGCACCATAGTTACGCATACCAATGGAGTTGGTTTTTGCTACATTATAACCGGTGGTTAAAGGCAATAATACATCCATGAAGATCTTGGATCCCTCACGGTTATAAACATCAAACATTACCTGGTACTTACCATTTAAAAACTCTGCTTCCAATCCTACGTTCCACTCTTTTGCTTTTTCCCAGCTGATATTAGGTTGTGCCACCCCATTGTTAAAGTTGGGCATGATGGCAGGTACACCGTTATAAGAAGCCGCATCGCTACCCAGGTAGCCTCCCGCATTTACACTATAAAGATTATAAGCCAGGTAATTCAACCCGGGTAATTTACCGGAAGTACCATAACTACCTCTGAGTTTTAATAAGGTTAAAGCAGAAAGCTTATCCTTCATAAAAGACTCTTCGGAAATTAACCAGCCTGCTGAAGCAGAGGGAAAATTACCCCACTGGTTGTTTGTACCAAAGCGTGACGATCCATCTCTTCTTATTACCGCAGAAAGCATGTAACGGCTATCATAATCATACACCAAACGGCCATAATAAGATACCATACCATAAGCCTGGTAATCAGTTCCGCCACTCATATTTTGCCTGATGAAACCGTCAACTACCTGTATCTGGTCGGAAACACCGCCATAACCACTAACAGAAATTGGTTTATACTGGTTGTATTCAATATCCATACCTGCCATGCCAGTTACATTGTGCTTACCGAATTCATTACTATACGTCAAGAAGTTAGAGGTACGGGTACTTATGGAGACATCAGCAAATGAGCTGGCAGAGTTACCAGCTCCTCCATTTAAAGCACTGCTGCGGCTTTGATCTCTCCGGCTGTTTGTAACAATATAAGATGATTGTGACATGAAGTTCAGGTGCTTGGTAAATTCAAGTCCCAGGTTCAGGTTCACACTTAACTGACCGTTTTGGTTCTGGTCAAGGTTTTTATCGTAAGCGCCCAGCATAAACTCCTTTCTCACCGGGTCAAGGTTAAACAGTGACGATGGCATATTGGTAGCATTTAAACCAACTGCACCGCCGTTACCCCTGGACCTGTCGGTACGGGAATAAGCGATAATAGGATTGATACTTAATTTTTGATTTAAGGCTTTGGCCATTAAGTTTAAACGTAAAGAGTAACGTGTAAAGCCTGTAGCCCTTACAATACCTTCTTCATTATAATAACCGGTGCTGAAACGGTAGTTCATACCACCTGCGCCGCCACCGCTTAAACTTAAATCGGCATTGTTAATACGGCCCACCCTGTAAAACATATCCTGCCAGTCGGTATTACCGTTAAAGGCGGGGTTAAGACTGTCCGTTAACAGAATAGGCATATTACGCATCTGGTTATTATCCAGCCTGCTGGTTGCATACAGGTCATTTAATAATGCCATTTTCTGCCTTCTTTCTGTTACGCCTAAAGTAGTGTTACGCAGTTCAGGCCTTTGCGTAAAACCTGTGAAAAAGGACAGGTTAACTTTTGGCGCTGTGTTCTGCCCTCTTTTTGTTGTAATTAAGATTACGCCATTTGCCGCCCTGGAACCATAAATAGCAGCAGCGGAGGCATCACGTAAAACGTCGATACTTTCAATATCCTGCGGGTTAATGCCGGCAATAAAGTTGGTACCGGTTCCCTGACCAGGCGAATAGTTATCCTGTGCCGGCTGTGGAATACCATCCACCACATATAAGGGCTGATTGATAATAACATTACCATCATAATCCCTGCTGATAGAAGTAGTACCCCTTACCTGTACAGATGGCGATGCGCCCGGCTCACCGGTAAAGTTCTGAACGTTTACACCGGCTAAACGGCCCTGCATCAGCTGGTCAAAACTGGCCGCAGGCAGGTTGGCAATTTCCTTACCGGAAATACTGGAAACAGCAGCGGTATTTTTTTTCCTGATCACCTTCTGGTAACCAATAACCACCACTTCATCCATACGGCTATCAGTTACGGTAAGTTGTACGGTCAGGTCAGTCTGGTTATTAACAGGTACTACCTTTGTTTCATAACCAATATTTGTAAACTCCAGCGTAGCAGTCGCTGCCGCTACAATGCTGAATTTACCTTTGTCGTTTGTAGATGTGGATACTTTGGTACCCTTAACCGATACGGTTACCCCATCAAGAGGCAAGCCCTTATCATCATTTACCGTCCCGGTTACTGTTTGTGCAACAGCCGAGACCGTAAAAATGAGCCCAATAAGAGATAGCAGTAAATATCTCATAAGTTGTTTTGTAGTTAGTGAATAAATGTTGGTATAAAAAAATATGGCCAAAAGACCTGTGAGTATTGCAGTTGTATTTTTATTTAGCAGGCATTATCAGTTTTTTGTGATTGTTAATTAAAATGATTTCGTTGCAGGCACATCAATCATTACTATAGACATCAACAGCTACCTTAATTTCTAACCTTAACCTTCCCTGTTCTTTATTATTCACCTGTAGAACCAATAACTATCAAGACTTTCATATGACGCAAACAAATATAGAACTGGTTTTAACACATCATTAACCGGATTTTGCTCAGTAAAAAGCAAAAATTAACTGTTATTTAAACATTTGTTCACCCTGAAATAAAATGGCGTTTTACAGCTTTTTTCCGTGATTCTATTCCTATCTTTATTGCACTATAGACTTCAACCTGACAACACCTCTCTTTCTTTTCTTTAATTACCATAATTACCAGGACAGATAGCAATATTTGCAGATGTGCTATGCTGTTAATTGATCACTCCGGTGAATATTGTTATCACAAAAACATTTGACCAGGCCCAAGGGCTGCCCCGCTTAGGTGAAAATCCTTTATGCGGCGGGTAGCAGTGCGGGAGGGAAGCATAAAGATTGGAGCCGGGCGGGGAACTGCAGCTGCATAGCGATATACAGTTGAGAGCCCCAAAGAAAAAGTTTAAAATATTAACCAAACATAGTTCGCTTAACATTTCAAGTTCAGAATATATAACAACCATGATACAAAAAAGAATCACGGCCGGTGGAATTGCCGGTTTATTACTGGGTATAACGTTACATAGTACCACACCGGTACTGGCCCAGCAACAGCAATCGCCCTGGGACAGAATTGCAGCACGCCCTTCTACCCTGGGTCTTGATAAAGGCATACAGGAGTACACCAACGGTTCCTTTATTTTAAAACTGGTGAACGGGTCGCAGACAGCAGCCGGCCTGGTGCTGAATACAGAAAAGGATTTTGACTATACGCCTTCGGACCGTTTAAAAGGAAGGGATAAAGACGGGCTTTACCACCTGGGTGATATTAACCTGCAGGTGAAAACAAGCGGCAGCCATGAATGGCTGAAATTATCCAGTGCCAAAAAAAGAAATATTGTACAGGCGCTACCGGCTTCGGGCAATGTACTGGCGGCGGCAGATCTTTCGAATACCATTGATGAAAAAAGCCCGGTAACCATTAAACGCTACTGGGAAAAAATAAATAACGGCATCCAGTTACGGTTTGAATTAACCAATAAAACCAATGAGCCGGTTGAGATAGGCGCATTGGGCATTCCGATGATCTTTAATAATATACTGGAAGGTAAAAACCTGGACCAGGCACATAAACACAATGTTTTTTTTGACCCCTATATTGGTAAAGATGCCGGATATTTACAGGTAAACCGTTTACATGGTAAAGGTGTAAGCCTGCTGGTTTTACCCGGTGAAAACGCTTCATTTGAAGCCTATAACCCGTTAAATGATGATCCTAGTCCGAGAGGTATTGTGTTTGAAGGTTTTCATGAATGGCTGATACACAGTAAAGCTTTTGCTGACAAAGAATGGAAAAACGCAGACCCCTGGAATATACCTACCTCCGTTACACTTGCCCCTGGTCAGCAAAAGTCCTACGCACTGAAATTTGTATTATCGCCTTCCATTAAAGCCATAGAGCAAACTTTACTGAACTATAACCGGCCCGTAGCCGTAGGCTTACCGGGTTATGTAATACCTGCAAATGTAAGTGCCCGGTTACAGCTTAAATATAACAAAGCAGTTAAAACCATTACAGCAGAACCGGCCAATGCCCTGCAGATAACAAAGGGAAAAGCTACACCGAACGGATGGGCCACTTATCATATTACCGGCAATACCTGGGGAAGGGCCCGTGTTACTGTTACCTATGCTGACGGCCTTACACAAACCATCAATTATAAAGTGATTAAATCAGAGGCAGAGACCGTAAGCGACCTGGGTAATTTTTTAACTACTGAACAATGGTACGATAACAAGCAGGATGCATTTAAAAGAGCTCCATCGGTTATCACTTATGATTATGATAAAAAAGCCGTGGTTACCCAGGAGAACCGTGCCTGGTTTGCCGGCTTAAGCGATGAAGCAGGCGCTGCCAGCTGGTTAGCGGCCATGATGAAACAGTATGTGCAACCCGATAGCAAAGAGATTGATAAACTGAAACGTTTTGTGCATGAAACCCTGTCGGGACGGATACAACTTACCGAAGGCCCCAAAAAATATGGTGTAGTAAAAAGTTTATTTTATTATGAGCCCGACTCAATGCCAAAAGGAACTTACGATACTTCACTGAACTGGAAAGTATGGTCGGCATGGCCAAAGAAAGAAGCCAACAATGTAGGCCGCTCATATAATTACCCGCATGTGGCAGCTGCCCATTGGGTAATGTACCGGCTGGCCCGTAATTACAAAGGCCTGGTAACTGAACATGAATGGAAGAAATACCTGGAAGATGCTTTCCAGACAGCAATAGCCATGGTACGTTTAGCGCCCTATTATGCGCAGTTCGGACAAATGGAAGGTTCCATATTTGTATATATTTTAAAAGACCTGAAACGCGAAGGGTTAAGCTACCAGGCCATGGAACTGGAAACGGCCATGCGCAAAAGGGCCGATCACTGGCGCACCCTTAACTATCCCTTCGGCAGTGAAATGCCCTGGGACTCCACGGGCCAGGAAGAAGTATACCTGTGGTCAAGTTATTTTGGTTACGATGATAAAGCAGCTGTAACCTTAAACGCCATATTGGCCTATATGCCTACCTTACCGCATTGGGGATACAATGGCAGTGCCCGCCGTTACTGGGACTTTGTATATGGCGGTAAACTATCACGTATTGAAAGGCAGCTGCACCATTACGGCTCGGCCTTAAATGCAATCCCTGTGATTGCTGCTTACAAAGACAAGCCCGATGATCTGTACCTGTTACGCACCGGTCATGCAGGTACATTAGGTGCTTTGGCCAATATCACCCAGGATGGTTTTGGTCCGGCCGCTTTTCACTCTTATCCTTCTACCCTGGCCATTGACGGTATATCCGGCGATTATGGCTCCGGCTTTTATGGTTATGCCGTTAACTCCGCCACTTTCATTACACAACACCCGGAATTTGGTTGGCTGGCCTTTAGCGGTAACTTATCGCAAAAAGGAAACTGGATAAACACTACCGTAACCACTGCCGGTAAATCACGTGTATTTATTGCACCGGTTGGTGTATGGTTACAATTAGATGCCGGTAAGTTTGACGAAGTATCTTACAATACAAAAACAGGTGAAATTAAAGCTACATTGTTACCTGCCAATGAATTTACCCCTACTGCTTATTTACGTGTAGAGAACAGCAAGGGCGAAGCAAGCAGGTATAAACTTAATAATTACAATAAAGAAGAACGTGGCGTTTACACTATTCCATTAGCCACCAAAAACACAACTATTTCACTCACTAAGTAAACTAAATAGTTGTACACCAAAAGCTCCTTCTGATCACCCGAAGGAGCTTTTGTATTTACGGGCTGGCTTCATAACCATTTATCTATTGTTAATATCAAAATGAGATAAGTAATAGCCAATATCAGTGCTTATATACATTTTCAATACGGATAGATTTGTTCTTACTATTTTAATTAAAAACTGAACCAAAATTAATGTATATGAAACCTGTACTTTTATTAGCAGTGTTGTTCATGACACTGTCATCGTGTAAAAAAGATAAGGAGACAAATCCCCCTCCGGTAACGCCTCCCGAACCCGTAACACCCACCAGTAAATATAATTTCAGCAAAGAAGGTGGCATGACCCTGGCTGTACATAAAGATGAAGCCAATCGCGGTGGTAATGCATTGTTAGCTATTAAACTGATCAAAGAAAACCTGGCACAGTTTGAAGCTACTGTCAGCAGTACTGCTTTAGGTAAATTTTCAAAAGATACGCTGTGGGTAGAAGATCATGGCCCCGCTATAAAATTTGAAGAAGCAACTGACCGGGAACATGCCGGTTCGGTAGTAGTGGGCAATGTAGTGGCCTATTACGACCAGGTAAAGAATAACCAGCCCGGGTTATTGTTTAATTACTTAGCCCGGCAGTATTATGCAAAATATTTATCAGCTGAGGCAAAAACAAGCTTAGCCACCCATTTTGGCAGTGTTAACGCAAAATACAAAAAAGTATATGGCACCAATGGTATTAAACTGGTAAGAGACCAGGTATCGGATGCGTCTAAAAGCGTAACTGATTATTTTGCTGAAAATACCGAAGCCTATTTAGCAACTAATAACTTCTTTCCGTTTGACTATCATGAACTGGAAAGATTTGACGCTGCAGGTTTTGCGGTACTGCAGGCAAACTGGGGAACCAGGACCTTCACCCCTAACCCTTCTGGCATTACGCTGCCTCCGGCAACATTAAAACAATCGCTTAACTACGTTATCAGCGACCTGGATACCTATTACAGAAAGTATATTGATGCCGAAGGGTTCCCGATTGTCGCTTCCCGTTTTGTATCCGATTCGGCATTGGTACAGACAAAAAAGATCGTGGTACATATGCTGACCAGGATACCGGATGCCAAAGCAGCCATGTTAACAGCCAATTTCCGTGTAGGGGTAATAGGCGCTTATGAAAATGTAACGGACTTACCAGAGAACAGGAAGATGAACGAGTGGTGGCCCGGCACCGACTGGGATGCCAGGGGCCGTGGTTATGGTGCTACAGAGTTTTTACCGGTAATGTCCTGTGGTGAAGAGAATATTGTAAAAATTCCAGGGTACACCGAACGTTATCCTTTTGAAAGTATCATGGTACACGAGTTTGCGCATAATGTGGACTTTGGCCT
>CAYUMH010000106.1:0-15792 GCA_964445775.1 uncultured Terrimonas sp. | reverse complement strand
CCGTAAAATTGGTTTCGGCCAGGGAAACAAAACCAGGGGTTATTTTAACCAACTGGTCTTCTATCGCATAATCAGGTTTCGCACCGGCATAATACCTTATCGCAGGATCACCATGCAAAGTATATTGTTCGCACTGAAAACGGGCATAGAAATCGTTTTCTGTCAATACATTAAACATATTTTTGATCCCTTCATCCAGTATTTCTCCCAGCGTAGCTCCGTATTTTGTCCTGGATAAAGCGTTATAATGATTTTGATTATATATGTCCAGATAATGTACAATACCAAAATGGGTACTTGCTAAAAAAGCAATCGACCCTTTTTCCGGCGCTAGTACATATTTTTCTGATAAGGTTTCGTGCGTCAATAACCGGTTGGGGCTATAACTAAAAAAGCTGCCGGCGTTACATCCTAACACATTAAAAATGGGATATTTCCCCACGTTATTATAATTGGCAGGATTATCTAAGTTAAACTCAAGTGTAGTAGCTGATGAGTGCCCGAAATAGGTAAGTAAACCAACACCTTCATTCATTAATTTGGCAAGATGCGAACTGCTTAATTGCTGAACAGCATCCGCAGTACTTTTAACAAAAGTGGTAACGTTACCGGCAAATAAAGAATCTTTTACTATCCTGGCATGGTTATTTAACGACCCCAGTAATAAGGTAGTCAGATCAATGGAGCCCGCTCCTATCACATGCACTACATTCTTCATCCAGGACTTATCAGCAATCGTCGGCGAATTAAAGCTATACCATTGTTCATACTGTTTTACCTTGTTAAGATAAGTAGCCACTTCATTACTATTAACAACAGAGAGGCGGCCTATTGGTGTTAAAGGAACTGAGCGCCCGGGATTTGCTGTAAACAAATTATCGGAAGCCGGCCAGCCAAATGTAGGTACCATGTTTAATGTTTCTGCAGCCGCGGCAGACTGGTAGGCGTTATAGTTGATATAATCCATTCCACGCCCTATCAATAAAACATTCTTTAACGGTAATGCATAATTAGCCCTGACCCATAAAATAAAGTTCCGCACCGAAAGCGGGTGTTTTTTTATACCAAATGCAAACTGGTCAACCAGTTGGTCAATCATATAAATATTGGCCCTGTATCCGCCGCCTGTTACAGAACTCCGGTAAGATTTGTAGTCCTGTAACGGGTTGGTCCCGGATGAGGAGTTATTGTTTAACAGTTCATTTGAGATAATTAAATAATCGCCCTGGTTAGCGGCTAAAGCATAGTTAACAAAATCACGTCTTTCTATCGCATTGATAGTCCCGAAATTTGATGCCGCAGCACTTACCAATACCATCTTCGCAGTTACCGCTGAAGGATCGATATAATATTTAAAACTTGTGCCTGTGCTGGTAACAGCAGCAGTATAGCGGCGTCCGTTAGTGAGGTCCAGTAATACCGGCATTCCCCCATTACTGCTAAACCCTGTAATATCTAAATAGCGTGCCGAACCAGATGCAGTAAGTTCAAAAGCAAAATTCTGAACAGATGTTCCGCCAAAATTAAATTGTCGGGGATAAGTTAACTCAATTTTACCTATCACCATCCTGTCCGAACCGGTTTCCGCTGTATTGTTTTTAATAACAAAAGCAGCACTATTAGTAGCAACCAGACTTTTATCAAAAGAAGCAGATAATTTAAGGTAGTTATAAAAACTCAGCTCCTGGTTAAATATTTCTGTGCCGTTTAAAGTAGCAGCAAACCGCCTTGTTTTATTAGCATCCCCTGCCAGGTTCAGGTTAACACGTATCCCCGGTGCACCTGCATCATTTGATACAAAGAGATCAGAAAAAGTTGTTGCAATTGTTGCTCCGTTAGCAATGGCTGCGGATGTCCACCCTTCCGCCTGGTCATAAGAAGATGAGTAAGTATAGTCGCTTTCAATTTGCGAAGAGAAACCACCATGCCTTTTTTCGCGGTAATATTTTCCGGCTGTATACATGAAAAAGCTTTCTGCCACCGCTCCGCCAGGTATAACACTCTCAACAGGCACCAGGCGCTTATTAGCAGCACCGGGATTTAAAGTCAGAAAAAATGAGGCAGTATCAGTTTGTAAACTCCATCGATCGTTTATCTGGAAATCGGCCACCCGGTAAAGTGCATTATCTACTTTACCATCATTCATTTCACCCCAGAATTCTATGTAATCACCGGCGCTCAAAGTACCACTTTGTTTGGAAGTATAAATGGGCACTTCAACCCCATTACGCCATAACTGAAAACTATTTACATCAGCCCCGGATAAACCAATACCAGCCAGGGTTGACTGGTTGATCCTGTAAAGCCCGGTAGTGGCTATTTTTAATTTATAATAGGTTTTTGAATAATCGATCCACTCGTTATTATACGTTTGTGCCCCGGTCTTCAATACTATAAAAACAAATAAAAAGAGTAAAAATCTTTTCATAAAGGTTCGTTTAAAATATTATTTTTTCTTTTTGTTTTTATCACCTGCAAGCACCAGGCGTAGTGAAAAAACATGGGTGAAGAGGGGGTTTGATTGGTTGGCCAGGTTGGCAAATGCATAGTCAATGGTTACGTTCTGTATCTTAAATCCTGCTCCGGCGCTGGGCTGGTATATCCATACTTTTTTCTGGTTCAGGGTATCGCCGTCTGACAATGCTTTTTGAAAGTTGTTAATACCTGCACGTATATAAAACACATCGTTTACATTACATTCCAGCCCGATCTTGGGATCCACACTCACCGGATCACCTACAATCACGGTATTTCTTTTACCATCAAAAGTTATATCAGTATTCACTTCAGCCAGCAGAGAAGTTTTTTTACTGATCTTAAACTCATGGGCAACACCCAATACTAACCGGGGTGCCGTCATTTCAGTGGATTTTACCGGTATATCATTGTTGGTTAAATACAGGGCTTCTTTCTCTCTTTCTGTAAAGCTGAATGCCCAGGTATTGAAAGTGCTGGTAATATCACGCCCAACAATACCAAATCGCCATTTGTTCTGTACAATTTGCAGGCCCGCATCCAGACCAAAACCCCAGGCCCTGGCAAACTTACCTACATTGCGATGGATAACTTTTGCATTCAGGCCAAAGTTGATCTTCTTCTTTTCCGTGTCTTTTATTTTCTGTGCAAAGGATAAAAGAAACGCATAATCAGCCGAAGAAAATTCCTGGATATTATTATAGTTAATGGTGCCATCCGGCTCTACCAGGAATAAGGTATTCATAATATCATCCACCGCAAAACGTAAACCGGTAATACCAATCGTTCTTTTATTATTGGCCGAAGGAATAGCAATATTGACGAAATCGTATTTTCCTATACCAGCAAAGTATTCGGAGTGCATTAAATTCACCTGGGGATTATCTTTAATATTTGCCAGGCCGGCCGGGTTCCAGTAAGCGGCGGTACCATCATCTGAGGTTGCCACCTGCGAACTGCCCATCGCCAATCCACGTGCGCCGGCGCCAATATTTAAAAATTCATTGGAGTATTTTCTAAACTGCGCCTCAGTCCGGCTACAGATCAAAATCAGGAGTAAATACAGGTATACCTTTCGAAGTTTCATTCGGATAATTTTCTTATAAGCAATTTTTTGTAAAGCTATTAGGGTTACAAGATCAACATGCAAAACTAATATTTTTCACAGGCTTTTATGCATTTTTCACCTGAGAAAACGAAGTATTGATAACGAATTGATTAGGAAAATATTGCACGCAGGCTATTTTCCTAGCCGCCGAAAATGTACTTTTGCCAAAAAAGTAGATAACACAATGAATATCATTGAAGAATTAAGCTGGCGGGGAATGATCCAGGATATGATGCCCGGAACCGATGAACAACTGAAAAAGGAAGTTACTACTGGTTATATCGGCTTTGATCCCACGGCTACCAGCCTGCATATTGGCAGCCTGGTTCCCATATTATTATTAATGCACCTGCAGAAAGCCGGTCATAAACCCCTGGCCCTGATTGGTGGTGCTACCGGTATGATTGGCGACCCCAGCGGTAAAAGTGAAGAACGTAACTTACTGGATGAAAACACATTAGAACAAAATGTAGCCGGCATTAAGGCACAGTTGGAGCGTTTTTTAAATTTTGACAGTAACCTGCCCAATGCCGCCGAAATTGTTAACAACTATACCTGGTTTAAAAATATCAGTTTCATCGACTTTTTACGCGATACCGGTAAACATATCACGGTTAACTATATGATGGCCAAGGATAGCGTAAAAAAACGTTTTGAAGGAGAAGTCGGCATCAGCTATACCGAATTTGCCTACCAATTAATGCAAGGCTATGATTACTATTGGCTTAGCGAAAACAAAAACTGTAAACTACAAATGGGTGGCAGTGACCAGTGGGGTAATATCACCACAGGTACCGAACTGGTAAGACGCAAATCAGGAAAAGAAGCTTTTGCGTTTACCTGCCCGCTGATTAAAAAAGCCGATGGCACCAAATTTGGTAAAACCGAAGCCGGTAACGTATGGCTGGATGCTGAAAGAACTACCCCTTACCAGTTTTACCAATTCTGGTTAAATGCCAGTGATGTAGATGCCGCCAACTGGATCAAGATCTTTACCTTCCTAACCAAAGAAGAGGTGGATAGCTTGCTGGCCGCACATGAACAAAACCCGGCTGACCGGTTATTACAAAAGAAATTAGCAGAAGAAGTGACCGTACTGGTACATGGCCGTGAAAAATACGACCAGGCAGTAGCCACCACACAAAAGCTATTTTCTAAAAATACTGACAATGACAGCGAGCTCACATTAGAAGACCTGGAAAATATTGAGGGTATTGTTAAAGCCGATTATGAGGCCGCCAAAATAAAAGAAGGTATCAACATTGTTTCCTTACTGGCCGAAACCGGTGTTTTTGCCAGCAAGGGCGAAGCCAGGAAAATGGTCCAGGGCGGCGGAGTAAGTATTAACCGCCAGAAAGTAGATGATATACAGGCTACCATTACAGATAGCCATTTACTTCACGAAAAATATATCCTGGTGCAAAAAGGAAGAAGGAATTATTACCTGATACAGGCTAAATAAAATAAAAGGACGGTCAATAACCGTCCTTTTTTATTCTTCAATTATTTTTTATCGTCGTTACCGCTTTGTTGTTTCAATATACGAGGTTTCACTTTTACGGCTAAAACTGATATTCTGGTCGGCCGAGGTATTATTAGCTACCCTGTTACGGTAGTTTTTAAAATGACTTTGCCATTTTAATCTCAAAACACCTAAAATACCTTCTTTGATAATGCCTTTATTCATTTTAGAAACACCATAGGTACGGTCCTGGAAAATAATAGGGACTTCTTTAATTTTAAATCCAAGTTTCCAGGCTGCAAACTTCATCTCAATCTGGAAAGCATATCCCACAAATCTTATCTCATCTAAATTGATTGTTTCTAAAACTCTTTTCCTATAACAGACAAAGCCTGCGGTAGCATCTTTCACCGGCATCCAGGTAATTAAACGGGTATAAAAAGAAGCTCCTTTCGATAATACAATCCTGTTGGTTGGCCAGTTTACCACACCGCCACCTTTTACATATCTTGAACCAACGGCAACATCAGCTCCGTTATTTTTACAGGCATCATACAAACGCGGCAGATCGGCAGGATTATGTGAAAAGTCGGCGTCCATTTCAAAAATAAATTCGTACCCTTTCCTGATACACCATTTAAAACCATGAATATAAGCTGTGCCTAATCCTAATTTACCGGTACGCTGTTCCAGGAAAAGCTGGCCTGCAAATTTCTGTTGCAATTCCTGTACAATTTGTGCAGTGCCATCCGGTGAGCCATCATCAATTACCAACACATGAAAGCCTTCATGCAGGTTAAAAATAGCATGCAGAATGTTAGAGATATTCTCTCTTTCATTATAAGTTGGTATGATAACAATTTTTTCCAAAACGCTTAACTGGATATCTGTTACAAAAATACTCTAATAAAAAGGTGGATATTGTTAATTTTTGTATCCTTCCTTAACCTTACTATTTATAAAAATAAAAAATTATCCTTTCTTCAGTTTAATTCTCGTGAAAATTTCCGTCAGTTTCTGTTTGGTATTTTGTGGAAAATCACCACGCATCATCCAGTCATAGTATTGAGGTTCAGCCGTAAGCACATCGGCTACAGATCTACCTTTGTATTTTCCGAAATTAAATATCTCTACCCCGTTTTCCATCACAAACCGCCGTGCAAAGTCTACAATCACCTCCTCTCCTATGGTTTTATTAATGGTTTCCAGGGTCCGTCCTAATTCGGGATACCTGTCCAATTGCGCCAATAATATTTCGTAGGTAGCCGTTGCGTCAGCTTCCGCACTATGCGCATTCTCCAGGGTTTTGTTACAATAAAACTTATAAGCGGCGCTTAATGTACGCTGTTCCATCTTGTGAAAAACATTTTGTACATCCACCATCTTACGGCCCTTCATTTCAAATACTACACCTGCACGCAAAAACTCTTCATTTAACAAAGGAATATCAAAACGGTTCGAATTATAACCGCCTAAATCGCAACCATCCAGCATTTGCTTCAGCTCCTGCGCCACTTGTTTAAAGGTAGGCGCATCTTTCACCATTTCATCAGTAATACCATGAATATCGGATGAGCTTTTTGGAATGGCCATTTCAGGATTGATCAGTTTACGTTTTACCGTCTTTGTTCCGTCAGGTAAAATTTTTACAATAGCTATTTCCAATATCCTGTCTGTACCCAGGTTGATACCTGTAGTCTCTAAATCAATGAAAGCAAGCGGTTTTGTTAAATGCAACATGCTATAAGGTTTGCGTTTTTTTGAAAGGGGTAAAGATAGGGGATATCATAAAAACTACGAAAACAATAGTCCGGGCCTTAACACCTGTTATACAAAATGCAAAAAGCAGGCCCGGGGCCTGCTTTACCACTTTTCCTTTCCTCACTTAATACTTTGCCGAAAAACGGCCGTTACTGATCATTATTTTTGTCTTTTTGGAATCATTGCCCAACTGTCCGCTGAAGCTGCCTCTTATTTCCCCATCACTTATTTCGTCCACAGTTACCGAAAAACCGGTAGCGCCATCTCCCCCTATAGCATAACCGTTTGTGCCATCACTAAACAAAATAGTAATACCATTGGCTGTTCCACCCGATTGATTGTGTACCCCTTTTGTAATGATGGCCGGGAGTGATAACTGGCAGGTTTGTGGCGGCAGTTTAACTGATGCGGCC
Source organism: uncultured Terrimonas sp. (assembly GCA_964445775.1). Classification (GTDB taxonomy): domain Bacteria; phylum Bacteroidota; class Bacteroidia; order Chitinophagales; family Chitinophagaceae; genus Terrimonas. Next base: position 8,573 of record CAYUMH010000106.1, on the reverse strand, counting down.
GTTAACACGATCAACGGATCCACTTTTACCGATGTACTCAGGGTAACTGACGATTTAAAATCACCGCTGGCAGCCCCGCTGTACGTAGCCGTTATTTCACACTGTCCTTTGGATAATCCGCCATCCACACCTGATTTGGAACAGGCCGTAAAGACCGATAACAGGCTAATACAAATTACAAAAGGTAATAACAGGTTATTTTTTTTCATACTATGGTTTTTTGATAACCCAAACATAATATGCGACTTTTCCATACACACTACCCTTAGCAGGGTATTTTGTTTCATTTATAAAAACTGTTATACATTTATTGTATGGAATGGTTATGGATCATCTTAGGCATTATATTAATTATTACCGGCATTGCCGGCAGTATATTACCCTTATTACCCGGTCCGCCAATTGCCTATGTTGGCCTGCTTATTCAACAGTTCAGAAGTCCCAACCCTTTTAGCAGCGAGTTTCTATGGATCTGGGCCGCTGTTATCATCGTATCATTGGTACTGGATTATATGATACCAATATGGGGCACCAAAAGATATGGTGGCACCAAATACGGCGTATGGGGTTGTACCCTGGGCTTCCTACTCGCTTTCTGGATGGGCCCTATCGGCGTGATCGCCGGGCCTTTTATCGGTGCTTTTATTGGTGAAAGTATTGCCGGTCAAACCACTAACCAATCATTAAAAGCTGCCTGGGGTTCTTTTGTAGGCTTCCTGTTCGGCTCCCTGCTTAAATTGATCCTGTGTTTTTTAATGCTGTATTATCTTATTAAAACGATTTGAGGAATGTAGGGTTGGGGATTTGAGATTTCAGATTTGAGAATTGAGATTTGAGATTTGAGAATTCTGAACGCTGAACGCTGAATGCTGATTTCACATTTACTTATCAAAGCTTTACTTATTTTAGCGCTGTGAAAACATATCCGTTTTCTACTATCAAACTATGAAGTACGCAGTCCTGTTTCTTTTATCCTTATTTAGTGCGGCTATTGGCTGTTTTGCGCAAACTATTGAGGCCGAAAAGCCACAGCAAACCGTTAATACCTATAACCTGGATAGTTTACCCTTGTCAGAGATTGATATCCCCATACAGGTAAGCCTGAAGCCGGTTTATGCCATGGCCGAAAAGAATGTGGACCTTGTTTTTACATCGCCTAATTATCCTAACGATTGGGTACAGGCAGGTTGCGACACCCGTTACAAATACAGTTTCAGGAGAAGTCTTCTACAATTAAGCGGTAAAGACAATATGCTCAACCTGTGGTTTACCGGCTATTACAAGATCATTGGTTCTACACGTGCCTGTGTAAGCGGCACAGCTGTATCGCCATGGACACCCGCCTGTAAATGCGGCTTTGATGAACCTGAAAGAAAAGTGAATGTTTCCTTTACCAACTATTTCACCCTATACCCCGATTATAAAGTAAAACTGACCATTAACCGTGATGCACCCCGGCCGCTGGATAAATGCGAAGTTTGTTTCTGGGGCCAGGATATTACAAAAGACGTACTAAGTGGTTTAATTGCCGAGCTTGACGCGGCAAAGGCCGAACTGGACAAGAATTTTGGGACCATCGATCTGAAACCACAGTTTCAACAGGTATGGGATCTGTTAAACAAACCCGTAGGTGTGTATGGTATGGGTTGGTTACAGGTTAACCCTGAAAAGATCAGGGTAAACTCTTTATTGGTAAAGGGTGATTCGCTACATATTAACCTGGGTCTTTCCGCAAGGCCGGTAGTGCAGCTGGAGAAACCCAAAGACAAAACTTCATGGGTGCCTAATATTGCCAAGTTCACCGATCACAAAGGGTTTAATATTTACACCGACGCTGTTCTTGATTACGACTCTTTAAGCAATATCCTGAGCGAGCAGATCAAAGGCCAGGAGTTTGCTTTTAAAAAAGGTATCATCAAAAAACGTTTTGTTTTTAACAGTTGTAAAGTAATTGGAACTGATAAGGAAAAATTATTACTGGAAGTTAAATTTTCAGGCTCCGACAAGGGCACCATTTATATGAAAGGCACGCCTGTATATGATAAAGCCACTCGCAAACTGGAGATCGCAGATATTGATTTTGATATTAAAACAAGGGATGCCTTATTGAAAGGAGCCGATTGGTTGTTCAACAAACGTATTACCAGCGAAATAAGCAAATTTGCCCGGTACGATCTTGGTGCATTGATCGATTCATCCAAACAAACCATTGATGCGCAACTTAACCAGGAATGGGTAAAGGGTGTACGCACAGAAGGTAAAATAAACCTGGTGGAACTGATTGCTATTTATCCCATGAGTAAACAACTGGTGGTACGTGCCAACTGTAACGGCGAACTTGCCGTTAAAGTGGAGTCAATTGATTTTGCTATGTAATATCCTTATCCTCGGCAATAGGATTGGTTACTTTAAAAGAAAAATTACGTTGCGCAAGATAGCTCACTACAATTACAACACCGGTTGTAAAAACCTGGGCAAAGATGGCGTATATATGTAATTGCTCTACCAGTACTTTCAGTAAAATATAGTTGAGGAAGAGATTAAAAACCCATACCATTAAATAGCGGACCATCTGCACCCCCCAACGCACATTGGAGTCGGAGAAGACCACATACCTGGCCATAAAAAATCCGATGGGAAAACAAATACAAAAACTGAAAAACAGGGCTGCCACGTGCGCTTTAAAAGCCATAAAACCCAGGTCCAGGTCCTGCTCGTGCAAAATATACTTATAACTGACCGCATAAATAATAAAGCCCAGCAAGGCATTTCCCCCGCCGGCCGCTGCATAACGGAAAGTCTGCAGGTTCATGATCTTTTTAAAAGGCGGGTAAAAAAAATCAATCACAGGAATAATAAAATTGCGGGTGCTATGTATCAGCTGTTTCATGTATAGCTTCAAAAATAATGTAACAAAGCTGTTATTGGATATATTTTACACAAAAATAATTGAATGTTCCCGGCAAGGCTAATTTGTTAACAGGATGATGGGGATGCCCGGTAATGAGTTCACCTGGTAAAACCGCCTTTGCCCGGCTGTATTCCTGCAGCTAAAGTGTCCAACCCGCAGCAATACTGTTGGGGCACCACGCAAGGGACGGCTACCGGAGTACTATGGCCGACAATCAAAAGCGGGTAGGCGTCCGTGTAACTTAACAGGATTGGGCTTACAGGGTTAAAATCCGTTTCCGTATTTTTGCGCAAATTAGTTAAGGATGAACATTGTAGACCAGATAAAAGAACATGCGCAGCAAGCTATAAAAAATGTTTTTGAACAGGAAGTGGGTTATGAACTGCTTACCGTTAACAGTACCAAACCCGAGTTTGAGGGCGATTATACCCTTGTATTATTTTCATTTGTTAAACAACTGCGCAAATCGCCGGAACAAATTGGTGAGGCACTGGGACAAAGCATGGTGCAGCAGTTCCCCGAATTTTACAGCAGCTACAATGTGATTAAAGGTTTTTTGAACCTGGTGGTGACCGATGTTTACTGGATCGGGTATTTGCAACACAATTTTGCCAAAACCACTTTTACTATTCCCCAGGCAAAGGCAAAAAAAATAGTCCTGGAATATGCATCACCCAATACCAACAAACCCCTGCATTTAGGACATTTAAGAAATATATTCCTGGGTTGGAGCATGGCCGAGATTTTACAACACTGCGGCCATGATGTGGTAAAGACCTGCATTGTGAACGACAGGGGCATCCATATCTGTAAATCCATGCTGGCCTGGCAAAAGCTGGCCAACGGGGCTACCCCGGAATCAACTAATATGAAAGGCGACCATTTTGTGGGACACTACTATGTACTGTTCGAAAATGAATTAAAGGCCGAAGCCCAGCCCATTATTGATAAAATTATTGCTGGCGATATCAGCGGTTACGACGAAGCCACCACTACCCAGTTGCAAAAACTAACCACGGCTTTATCAAAAGCTGCAGATGAAGAAAAACAAAACAAGATAAAAGACGACATAAAAGAGATTGCCCGTAACCAGACCCCTATTATGCAACAGGCCAAAGCCATGTTACAGCAATGGGAGGCGGGCGATGAAGCCGTACTATCGCTCTGGAAAAAAATGAACGGCTGGGTGTACGAAGGTTTTGACGCAACGTATAACCGTATTGGCGCTGACTTTGCCAAAACTTATTATGAAAGTGAAACCTACCTGCCCGGTAAAAAATTTGTGGAAGCCGGCCTGGAACAAGGCATTTTTTACAAGAAAGAAGATAACAGTACCTGGGTGGATCTTACGCCTGATGGACTGGACGAAAAATTATTATTACGTGGCAACGGCACTTCCGTATATATTACACAGGACCTGGGCCTGGCACAGGAAAAGTATGATGACTTTAAGTACGACGAAAGCAGTTATGTAATTGCTGATGAGCAGAATTACCATATGAAAGTATTGAAGCTCATCCTGCAAAAACTGGGCAAGCCTTATGCCGATGGTATTTTTCACCTGAGTTATGGCATGGTAGAACTGCCCAGCGGCCGTATGAAAAGCCGTGAAGGCACCGTAGTGGATGCCGATGATATTATGGACGAAATGAACCTGGTAGCCAAAACAAAAACCGAAGAACTGGGTAAAGTAAAAGATTTTACCGAAGCGGAATTACAGGAACTATATGAAACTATTGGTTTAGGTGCCTTGAAATTCTTCCTGTTAAGGGTTGATCCTAAAAAGAAAATGATCTTTAACCCCGAGGAAAGCATCGAGTTCCACGGATTTACCGGACCATTTGTACAATACACACATGCCCGTATCAAATCCATGTTACGCAAAGAGTTTGCCGATGCCAATATAACAAAAGACAGTACCAGTCTTTTACCTAAAGAGAAAGCACTGGTAGTATTGTTAGAGCAGTACGACACCATTGCTTTACAGGCTGCACAGGAACACAATCCTTCTTTACTGGCCATGTATGCTTTTGAAATTGCTAAAGCATTCAATACTTTATATGCCGAATTATCTATTTTGAATGCTGAGTCGGAAGAAAAGAAACACCTGCGTTTACAAATAAGTCAATTAACAGCTGGTGTAATTGCCAGTACAATGCATTTATTAGGCATCAGGGTGCCGGAAAGAATGTAAACAATAACAACCATCTCATTATAAAAGTGAAGCCCCTTGTTACCAAGGGGCTTCACTTTTATATTACTCCTTCTTCACCGTATCAGCCGGCTCGGTCTTTTTCTTTTTATTTAATAACTTATCAAGGGTATTTTTAATTGTTTTTTCAGCGGCTTTCTTGGTATCACCTACCCCGCCACTTTTTACCGTATCCTTATTACCCAGTATCTGTTTAATGGCTTCGTCCTTCACATCCTTTATCACCTGGTTTTTAATGGCATTCACCGAATCCCGGATAGTAGCTTTAGCACTGTCAACTTTTGCCTGTGCAAATTCGGTAGCCTGTTCTTTCATATCGGCAATAGCATCGCCAGCCACCTCCTTTAAATCTGTTTTTATGGTAGGGTTTGTTAAACTACCACCCATTTTTACATTCAGGTTAATGATCTCGCTGTTATTAAGAGGTATACCTTTTTTTACCGCTTGCGAGATCAGGCCATTCACCAGGTTATTGGCATCCTTACCAATGTATTTACGGGGTACTTTTAAGGCAATAATATAATCAATGGTCTGATCAATGCCATGCATACCGCCTATCTGCATTTCAATATCCTGTACTTTCACGGTAAATGGTTTTATAAATACTTTACCATGATCAAACTCAAATGTGTTCTTAATATCCTTCAGGGTTATAGACTGCAGTTCTTTAATCTGTAAAGTATTTGCCAGTTTTTCCAGCGGGGCAAATTTTCGCAAAGCACCTTCCAGTAATAACAGGTTACCGTTACCTGTCAGGCTGCTGAGGTCGGGCATCATGCCACTGGTTAAGTTGCCGGTCATACTTAACTGTGAATTTAGTTTACCTGCCAGGAACTGGCCAATGGGCATTAATTTCTGTACCGTATTAAAAGCAAAAAATGTCTTTTGAATATCCACGTCCTTCACATCATAGCTAATGGCAATATCCGGCTCTTTTTTATCTGTTTTGGTTGAGTAGGAACCATTGACCGTTACCACACCATCTAAAGCCTCGGTGCGTAGTTGTTGTAAACGAATAGTCTGATCGGCAATATTTACCTGGCCATTTACATTTTTATACGCCACTTTATCATAATTCACCTCTCCTACTTTTGCCTGCAGGGCCAGGTTTAAATTACCCGGTACTACAAAAGCAGTGCTGCTGCCTGTGGCAGAGTTCGTTTCTTCTTTAGTCGTTGCAGGTGTTTCATCGCCCATCCACTGGTTTAAGTTCATCTTATCCACGTTCACCTGTGCCGTACCTTTTAAAGGTTCATCTTTTAAAGCATATCCTATTAAATTATGGATCAGGGCGCTGGCATTAAAGTTTGAGCCCAGGTATTGCGCTGTTAACTGCGATATATTTACGTTCTGCGGATTAAAGCTGGCATTCATCACCGGTATTTTAATACCCGTAGGATAATCAGGCGCGGTATAGTTTACATTTTGCAAAGAGGCGGTACCACCCAGGTTAATTTTATCATATTCGCCTTTATCAATGGCAGTTTTGTTACCCGCAAATTGTACATCGGCATTTAACAAACCGCTTAAGCTGGTGCCCGGTTCAAAACTCACAAATTGTTTTACATTATCCAGGGTAAAACGTCCTTTGGCATTACCCTTAAAGTTCAGCACCGACATAGGCTGGTTCACCTGCAGGTTAAACTGTATGGGATCCTGACCCACCTGTATATGACCATTTGTAATATCAACCGAAGTATTATCCGCCACTCCGCCGGTATTGTTAACCTGTATTTTCATATTACCATTACTGATAGGCTGCGGAAAATCAGCAGAGCTGTAAAATAGATTTGCTACATCTAAAAAACCACCGGCTGTAAAATTCCCGCTCTGCGTGGTTAAAGCCTTCATCGCCCCTTTCGCAAAAATGTCGGCATTCACTTTACCGGATAGTTTTGTATTGCCTTCCAGTTTTATGAACTGGCTCAATTGTGCCAGGTCAAGGTTTCCTTTTGCAGCCGCATCAATATATTGTACTGTCTCGGGCTGCTTTAATAAAAACCTGAAATCAAAAGGTGCATTATCCATCTCCAGGTGTCCTTTTGAAAGATCAATTACTGTATTATCCAATTGACCATCCGGGTTACTGGCATGTAAGGCGATCTGGATATTTTTCACCGGCTTAGGCAGGTCGGGGTATTGAAAGGAACCATCGGTTACCTGCAGCTTTACATCATAGGCCGGTAATTGTGTGGGGCTGTATATGCCTTTTGCAAAACCTTCAAACGCAGCTTTACCATCTGTTTTAATTTTATCAAAATCGGTTTTATAAATAGCAGGGATCAGCGATAGTATATCTTTAAACTCGTTGGACGGAGTTTTAAAGTTAATATCCATATTATAGGTGCTGTCGTTTACCAGCTGGATAAATCCACCGGCAGATAATTTCAGGTTATTTAAAGCAATATCATCCGTCTTAAAACTGTATTTATTATTATTGCTTTCAATAGCTATATCAGCATCAATACTGGTTTTGGTATTAACCAGGTAAGGCACACCGGCGTAGGTAAAATTAACCGCATCCGTCCTGGTATCCGTAAACAGGGTAAAAGCATCCTGGTTAAAATCGCCACTGCCTTTATGGTTCAGGCCCGTTATTTCGGCATACATGCCGCTTACATCATCTGAGTATTTAATATACCCGTCGCTGATGGCATATTCTTTTAAATGTAAAGAGAAGGGGGATGTAGTCGTATCTGCAGGATCAAGATTGGTAGTATCGCCATCACTGCGTACAATATCCCAGTTGGGCTGACCCTCCTTATTTACTTTTGCAAAAATGCGTGGCGACTCTATATACACACCACCTACTTTTATATCCTCTCCTTTAATAATACTGATAAGATTGGCCGATACATCTATTGACCTGGCCGAGAGTAAAGTATCACCGGTAAAAGTCTGATTACCTACTATACTTATATCGCTCACGCTGATAGCCACCCGGGGAAAATGACGGAATAAAGAAAGGCTTGCATCCTTAAAATCAACTTTTGCCGTTAAGGCTTTATTGATCTCTTTTTTAACCAGGTTGGTAATTTGTTTTTTAAAAACAATGGGAATAATAAATGCCAAAGCCACTAATACCAGTAAACTAATGCCTGATATCTTTAGTATTTTTTTTAACCGTTTCTTCATTATTACAAAGTGATTTTTATGATTAACAGGAATATTACCCATGAAAAATACCGGTAATATTATTGGTGGTTCAGGCGGACAAAAGCCGCATATACAGGGCGTTATATACAAAATTGCAAATATAAAGCCAGAATGTCAAGCATCCGGGCTTATTTAACAAGTTGATAGCTGTTCTGTATAACGGTATAGTGTTAGCTGTGTTTATACATGTATCTTTCTTTTACCATTATCAACAGCATTGATACAATCAGCATAAATAATATCAGAAATGGCAGCAGGCTCGGTCCAGCCGGAAGTATCGGGATCCGGCATGGC
>CAYUMH010000105.1:0-15808 GCA_964445775.1 uncultured Terrimonas sp. | reverse complement strand
GAAATTACCACTGGGCACGGCTATTACAGGCGGATTGTTTTTATTGGTCCACTGCTTCCGGGCAAAGAAATAATAAAACTGCTGGGGCAGGCAGCGGGCTACATTAATAGAGTTGGCCGAGGTAAGGAATACCCGGCTGCGCAGGTCCTCATCGGCAAAAGCTTCTTTTACCAATTGCTGGCAATCATCAAAACTGCCATTCACTTCCAACGCATGTATATTGCCGCCTAATCCGGTTAATTGTTTTTCCTGTACCGGGCTTACTTTACCGGATGGATACAATATAACTACCTCCACTCCTTCTACACCGTAAAAGCCATTGGCCACGGCCCCGCCGGTATCACCGCTGGTGGCTACCAGTACAGTTACTTTTTTTGTTTCATCCTTTAAAAAATAACCCAGGCAACGGCTCATAAAACGGGCGCCGATATCTTTAAAAGCTAATGTAGGCCCGTGGAATAATTCCAGCGAAGAGATGGTATCGGTTACCGGCACCAGGGGTAAAGGAAAGTTTACGGTTTCTGATACGATCTGCTGTAATACACCGGCCGGTATACTATCGCCTACATAGGGTTTGATGACCTCCCAGGCTATTGATTCATTACTTAAGCTTTCAATATCCCGGATCAGGTCAGTACTGACTGTTGGTAACTGTTCCGGAAAATACAATCCCTTATCCGGCGCCTGGCCGGCAATGGCGGCCTGTTTAAAATCAACAGCAGGTGATTGTTTGTTGGTACTATAGTATTTCAAGGTTTTGTTTTTAAGTGTTATCCCGCTGATTGTCGCAGATGATCAGGCAGCGCAGATTTTCGAAAATTGTTTTACTGTATATTAAAGTGCCGGGAATTCTCCGGGCATAACTTTAACCCCCTGTTTACCGATGGTGGTAACATATACATGATGGGCAATACCTATGTCTTCATAAATACCATGCATAACAGCTGCCACTTTATCTGCAGTTGTTTTATCGGCACTGAGCATAAAGATGGAAGGCCCCGAACCCGAAATGCCCCCACCTAAGGCCCCGGCTGCTTTGCTTTGCTTTTTCACTTCGTCAAAGCCGGGTATCAGGATACTGCGGATGGGTTCTACAATGACATCTTCCAGTGAACGCCCGATCAGTTCCAGGTCGTTTTGAAAAAAGCCGGTTACCAGTCCCGCGATATTGCCCCATTGTTTAATGGCATCTTTCAATGGTACCTGTGTACGCAGGATCTGCCGGGCATCAGATGTTTTTACTTCTACCTGCGGATGAACTACGGTAACAAACAGATCAGGTGAAGGAATGGATAGTACATCTAAAGGATGAATACTGCGTATTAGTGTTACGCCACCCAGCAGGCAGGGCGCAATATTATCGGCATGTTTTACACCGGCCGCCAGTTTTTCACCGTGCATGGCCAGCTGTATCAGTTCGTCCCTGTCAAATATATTTCCTAATAAATAGTTAGCAGCGGCCGCAGCCCCGGCCGCACTGGCGGCACTGGAACCAATGCCGCTGCCGGGTTTAATGCGTTTATCAATCGCTATTTCAAAGCCAACGGTGCCATCCGTTTTTTTCATAGCTTCCAGTAATACCACACCGGCCACATTTTTTTCGGGGTCGGTGGGCAGGTTATAATCATCCAGGTTTTTAATCCGTACAACCGGTTCATCAATCAGTTGTACATGCATAATATCATAAGGCGCTTCCAGCGCCAGGCCTAAGATATCGAAGCCACAAACCAGGTTAGCAACGGTTCCGGGACAGTGTACAATACAAGTGTTATTTTTCATTCTTTTATTTTAGTTTGTGCATCGTAGATTAAGCTTTGGTCGCACGGATAATATCGGCAAAAACGCCGCTTGCAGTTACTTCGGCTCCGGCTCCGGCGCCTTTTACTACCAATGGTTGTTCTTTGTAGCGGTCGGTATAAAATAATACGATATTGTCCTTACCATATAAATGATAGAGATCGTGCTCCGGTTTGATATGTTGTAAACCAACCGATGCTTTACCATTTTCATAGGAAGCCACAAATTTTAAGATACAACCGGCTGCTTTTGCTTCCTGGTATAGTTTGTTGAAATGGGCTTCTTCTGCAGCCATGGCTTTGTAAAAATCATCCACCGACCCCTGCATGCATGATGCAGGCAGGAAGGAGTTATTGGTGATATCTTCCATCTCCATCTGGTCGCCGGCTTCACGGGCCAGTATCATTATTTTACGCATCACATCGGTACCGCTAAGGTCTAAGCGTGGATCAGGCTCTGTATAACCTTCGTCCTGGGCCTGTTTTACCACATCGGCAAAAGGACGGCTGCCATCGTAGTTATTAAAAACAAAGTTCAGTGTACCGCTTAGTACCGCCTGCATTTTATGTACCGTGTCACCACTACGGGTAAGATCGTTTAAAGTGCCGATAACCGGTAATGCAGCGCCCACATTGGTTTCAAAGAGGAACTGGCCATGGAATTCTTCTGATAATTGTTTTAACTTTTTATAGTTATTATAAGCCGAAGCAGCAGCAATTTTATTACAGGCTACAACGGATATGGTTTTGTGTAATAACTGGTCGTAAATGCCGGCTACCTTTTCATTGGCTGTTACATCCACAAAGATGGAATTACGCAGGTTACGGTTGATAACCTGGTACACAAAGTGCTGCAGATCGGATGTTTCGCCATTTTGTAATTCCTGCTGCCAGTTTTGCAGGTCAATCCCGTTTTCATTAAAAACCATATTACGGCTGTTGGCCACACCAATTACTTTTACCACCACATGCATTCTTTCTTTGAGGTATTGTACCTGTTGCTGCAATTGGCCTAATAGTTTTGCTCCTACATTACCGGTACCAGCCACAAAGAGGTGTACCTGTTTATAACTGGTACCAAAGAATTCTTCATGTAGTACATTGATGGCTTTTTTTACATCCTTGGTAGCAATAACAGTAGATATGTTTTTTTCTGAAGAGCCCTGTGCAATGGCCCTGATATTAACCCCGTTTTTACCCAGCGCACTGAACATACGGCCGCTGATACCCGGGTGACTTTTCATATTCTCGCCTACCAGGGCAGCAATAGAAAGCTCGGTCTCCACAAATAAGGGCTCCACTTTCTGCAAAGCAATTTCGTTGGCAAAAGCCGTGTCCACCGCCTGTTTGGCTTTGTAGGCCATGCTGGCATCAATGGCTACCGATATGGAATGTTCGGATGAACTCTGGGTGATGAGGATAACATTGATCTGTTCATTACTCAGGGCTTCAAATAAACGTTTGGAAAAGCCGGGAATACCTACCATGCCACTTCCTTCCAGGCTTATCAGCGCTATATTGTTGATGCTGGAAATGCCCCGTACAATATCGCCGGTTTTGGCCCCGTGCAATTCGATCAGGGTGCCCTCATCTTCGGGTGCAAAAGTGTTTTTGATCCATACCGGGATGCCTTTGGCCATTACCGGTTGTATGGTTGGCGGATAGATAACTTTAGCGCCGAAATGCGACAGTTCCATGGCCTCGTGATAAGAAATACGCGGTATGATACGAGCATTGGTGGCCAGGCGTGGATCAGCGGTCATCATGCCGCTTACATCGGTCCATATTTCCAGGGTATCGGCCTGTAAAGCGGCAGCAAATACAGCGGCGGTATAGTCGGAGCCGCCACGGCCTAAGGTAGTGGTAACGCCATCGGCATTGGCCGCAATAAAACCGGGTACAACCACCAGGCTATGAGCTGGAAGCGCATGATAAAAGTTATTGATGTTTTTATGGGTAACCGCTACATCAAGCTGTGCCTGGGTGAAGTTGGAATTGGTTACCAGCAGTTCTTTAGCATCCTGCCATATTGCTTTTCCTTGTTCTTTGTTGAAAGCCGCTACGATAATTTTAGAAGATAACCATTCACCGTAACTGGCTACCCGGTCGCGGGAGCGGGGTGTAAATTCTTTTAATAAAAATATACCGTTGCAAATGTCTTCAATTTCGTTGCAGGCCTTTTTTACCAGGCTTAATAACCCGCTTTGATTTACAACGGGTATCAGTTGTTTTACCGCCTCCATATGACGTTGTTCAATAAGGGCCAATTTTTCTTTATATGTTTCATCACCGGCAGATGCCAGTTGTGCGGCAGTTAAAAGTAAGTCCGTTATACCACCTAAGGCCGATACTACGACAATAGTTGTTCCGTTATTGTCAGCAACCTGCTTGTGTTTGTTATTGACGATGCTGATTACCTTATTTATATTTTCTGCATTGGCTACGGAAGTGCCACCAAATTTTAAAACCTGTATCATGTTAATTTTATAAATGTGCCTGAAAGGATTGTGAAATGCCAATAGTAGTTTACTATTTTATGCGGCCATTGCCCAGGGGGTGATATAAACAAGTTAATCCGCGTTAGCGGATTGTTGTTGTAATGGTAATAATGGAAATAAAGGCTGTTGCGGCAACAGGAGTGTTTGCCGGCATCAAAGAAATAATATGGTTATTATTGTACAGCACTTTTTGTATAGGTGTACAAGATAAGGCCAAAATTATATTCAGCGCTTTTTTTTTGAATATTTTTTTCTGAAATGCAGTAAGGACGTCGGTTTTATGAACTTACGGTAGTTAGTTTACCGGTGATGTTTTTAAAAAATCAGTCGCTTTTTTAACACTGCCATGTTTTAATAGTAAGGCTTTTGCCTGTTCATAATCAGTAAGCTGGTTACGTTCCATTAACATGCGGGTGCCCCTGTCAACCAGTTTATCGTTGGTCAGCTGCATGTTCACCATTTTGTTATCTTCTACCCTGCCCAGTTGTATCATGGCCGAAGTAGAGATCATGTTCAGTACCAGTTTTTGTGCCGTACCGCTTTTCATACGGGTACTGCCGGTTACAAATTCGGGGCCTACCACTACCTCAATGGGATAGTCGGCTGCAGCGCTTAAAGGTGTATCGGGGTTACAGGAGATACTGCCGGTAGCAATACCATGTTTTTTGCATTCGTTTAAAGCGCCTATTACATAAGGTGTGGTGCCGCTGGCGGCAATACCTATTACTACATCATTTTCGTTTACATTGTGCACAGCAAGGTCTTTCCAGCCCTGGGTTTCATCATCCTCTGCAAATTCTACTGCCGTTGTAATGGCTTTTTCACCTCCTGCAATTACCGCAATTACCAATCCGTAAGGAACACCGTAGGTTGGCGGACATTCGCTGGCATCAACAACAGCCAGGCGGCCGCTGGTACCGGCACCTATATAAAATAACCTGCCTCCCATGAGCATTTTATCACTCACTACTTCCAATAATTTTTCAATTTGGGGAATGGCCTTTTGTACGGCGGCCGGAACGATCTGGTCTTCCTTATTGATATTGGTAAGCAACTCGTTCAGTGACATTTTTTCCAGATGCCTGTATCCACTTGCTTGTTCTGTAATTCTTTCAAAAGGCATATATCTATTTTTAATCTTAAGGCAAAATGCAGACGCGAAATTAAACGAAATACATTTTATTTAATGGTAATTGCTATGTTGTTTTCATTAACGGATCAAAGTTTTGCAACGCTATTTGTTCAATAGCATTCATGCGGTTGAACGAGTCCGCCACCATACTGTGGGAACAGGATCAGCCCAGCCAGGGACTAAAGCCGGTAACATACTTTTATTACTATGCTGTATGATACTTAATCAAACCCTGCATGGGCTTTTTATGTACGGTACCCAGTTCAAATTCATAACTATGACAGAGCTGGTTCAATACATCTTTAAAGCCATGTGCTACACTGCCCACAAAGTTAACAGGGTGTTTCCAACTTTCACGGTATTTACACAGGTGTGTGAAAAAGAAATCGTTCAAACCGTCTTCAATAATGTTCTCGATCATGTAATGACCGCGGTTTTCTGCAAGGAAGAGGGCAAAAGAGGCCAGATATTTGTTAGGTAACGGCATTTTGTAGACATTGTTCAAAATTTCGGCGGAATTGGTATTGTAGGTAATATCAAAACGGCCGCGCAGTTCATCATCAAATGTATTGTACAGGTAGTATTGAATTACTTTACGCCCGAGGTAAGCGCCGCTGCCTTCATCGCCCAGTACATAGCCCAAGCCGGGACTGTTTTTAATAATTGTTCTTCCATTATAGGAACAGGAGTTGGCACCGGTACCCAGGATACAGGCAATACCCTTTTCGTGACCGCATAAGGCACGGGCGGCCGCCATCAGGTCGTGGGTTACCGCTACCTGCGCACCGTCAAATGTCCTGGAAATGGCCTTTTTTACTGATTTGGCATTTTCGGGATTGGCACAGCCGGTACCGTAATAGTAGATATCGGAAATATTGGCGTTTTTTAATTTGGACAGTAATTCTTTTTTTAATAGCTCTTCGATCTGTTGTGTATTTAAAAAATACGGACTGATTCCCTGGGTGTTGATGGTTTTGGTTTTTCCATTGGTTACCAGGCTCCATTCGGCCTTTGTAGCTCCGCTATCAGCTATTAAAATACTTGCTGTCATAATGATTCTGGTTTATGTTTTGCCTTTCTAACAAAAACTAAGCTAAAAATGATCTTAAAGAGAAATTTTGCCGCGTTAAAAATTATCTGATAGATAATTACTTATAACTTTTCGATAATTTGCGCCAAATTACAGTAAAGTTAAAAGATGGGAAATAAAAAATTTCAAGTTTGGTTGCCGTTGCTTTTATCAGCCGTGTTAACAGTGGGAATGTTTTTAGGATATAAGTTAAACAAAACCGGCAATAAAAACGGCTTTTTTGGAAAAAATAATCATACTTCTTTACAGGAAGCGCTGGATATTATCCGTTTAAAATATGTTGATTCTTTATCGCTTGATTCGCTGGAATCCAGTGCCATTAAGGAAATGATGTATAAACTGGATCCGCATTCGGTATACCTTCCGCCGGTTGAACTGAAGCAGGCCAATGAAGAGCTGTCCGGTGGTTTTGATGGTATTGGTGTACAGTACAATGTGTTCTCCGATACGGTAAATATTATTTATGTTTTTCCGAACGGCCCCAGTGAAAAAGCGGGATTAAAAATAGGTGATAAGGTATTAGCCGTAGATGATTCTACGCTGGTTGGCAAAGTAACCTATACGCGTATCAGGGAACTGATCCGCGGAAAACGCGGGTCGGTGGCTAATTTAACCATTTTAAGAGATGGCAAACCGCAAAAGATTGCAGTTACCAGGGGTAATATACCCGTGCCTTCCCTGGAAGCGGCCTATATGGTAAGCCCCGGTATTGGTTATATGAAACTTACCAAGTTTGCAGAGAATAGTTACCGTGAGTTTATGATAGCACTGGAAGAGCTGAAGAAACAAGGGTTAAAAGAATTGATATTTGACCTGCGCGGAAATGGCGGTGGCTATATGAATGAAGCCGTAGAGATGATTGACGAGTTTTTATCGGATGATAAACTGATCGTTTATACCGAAGGGGTGAACAGCCGCCGTGAGGAGTACCGTGGTAAACGCCCGGGTCTTTTTGAAACCGGCAAGCTGGTGGTATTGGTTGATGAGTTATCGGCAAGTGCCAGTGAAGTAGTGGCAGGCGCTTTACAGGATTGGGACAGGGCGACCATTATTGGCCGCCGTACTTTTGGTAAAGGACTGGTGCAGAAACAGTTCCCGTTAAGTGACGGCTCGGCACTGCGTTTAACCGTATCCCGTTATTATACACCGTTGGGGCGCAGTATTCAACGTCCGTACGATAAGGGTAAAAAAGTGTATATGGATGAATTGTGGGAACGGTATAACAACGGCGAGGTATTTTATGCTGATTCCAATAAAGTAACCGGTGGTAAACAGTATACAACCCCGGGCGGCAGAACCTTGTATGGCGGTGGTGCTATTATGCCGGATGTATTTGTATCACTGGATACATCGGCTTATCCTTCGTTTATTAATAAGTTATTTATCAGCGGCAGCTTTGATAGTTTTGTGTATCAATATTACCTGGCACACCAGCAACAGCTGAACCAGTATAAAACACCGGCTGAGTATATACAGAATTATAAAGGTGATAACCAGATATGGAAAGATTTTTTACAGTATACAGCCAAGGATTCCATTAACCCTGCGGCTTTAACACCGGAGCAGCAAAAAACTTTGTTACATAGACTGGAAGCGCAGCTGGCACGTTTTAAATGGCGTACCAACGGCTTTTTACAGGTGTTGAACTCCGACGATACTGTTTTTCAAAAAGCGCTGGAAGAGTTAAAAAAATAATACAGTGACTGTCCGTGAATAAAGACAGTGTTTACATAAATGTATAAAGCGGTATATAAATTATATACCGCTTTTATTTTACCACTCCCCTGCCCAGTTGCACACTAAAGCTGGTGCCGCTGTTATAAGTGGCCTGTTCGTTTAAACCGACTGAGAATAAGCGGAAACGTTCGGAGTGTAAACGGATCATACTGCCATCGGTAGCCTGCACCTGTTGTATCACAAAGCCGATCAGTGCTTTTTTACGGGTGCCGGAGGGTACTACATCCACTATTTTACCGGTAACAGGCGCTCCTGCACGGATAAGGGTTTTGCCATCCACAATAACCGCTTCGGCTATATGCAGGCGTACCGTACTGCCATCTTTTGAACGTTCTTCGGAACTCAGGGTTTGATCGAGTATGACTTTTACCGTTTTACCAGCCGGTACTTTTACCGGTTTATCATTGATCACTGTTTTGTCTTCTCTTGGTGGCTTGGGTGGCTCCGGATCTTTGGGTGTAACTACGGTATTATCATCTTTCTTTTTTGTGTCCTTTGTCTTGTTCTCTTTGGGTTTGGTATCAACCGGTATATTTTTTTCTTTGTTACCAGCCGGCGGCGGAACAACCAGGTTGGTGTTTATTACATTGTTGTCCTGGGGTGTTACCTGGTCTTTTACAGGTTTCTTTTCGGGTTGAACGTTTTCTCCGGCCATTTCTTTTTCCGCCGGTGTAACATCGGGGCCAACCATTTCATCCTTATTGTTTTTATTGATCAGGGTATTGCCCAGTATAAGGCATAAACATATGAATGCTATGATGACCAGCACCAGTACCGATTTATCCTGCAACCATTTGGGCCTGTTCCGGAACCAGTTGGCTAATTGGGGTAAACGCACATTAGCAGGCCATTTCAGGCGCAGCATATAGTGTGAGAAAAGATGACCAATAGCGCTTAAAGAGAGTTTAAGTTTTGGTGGCTCCATCTCGCCGGTTACGGCCAGTTTATGTTCACCTGAGTGTACGGGCCTGTCCGTTTGTAAAGCCTGTACCAGTTGCTGCTCCTGGAATACCGCATAGTTCACGCATTTTAGTAAAGCATCTTTAAACATACGAACAGACGCATATCTTTTTTGCGGGTTTCTTTCCAATGCGGTGGTAACCACTTTTTGTAAAGCAGGTGTGGCGGCATTGGTGAGCGAAGCTGTAACGGGCGCTTTTTCTTCCAGCTTGCGTTTCATTAACTGGTAATCGGTATCCGAAGAAAAAGGTGTCTGACCTGTCAATAGTTCGTATAAAATATTCCCCACGGCATATACATCGGTGAGTTCATCACCTTCTTTTCCCTGTATTTGTTCGGGCGCCATATATTCCAGGGTACCTACCGATTTTCCATGCTGGGTTAAACGTTGTGAATTGCGGATACGGGCAATGCCGAAATCCATGATCTTTACCTCACCCTCCGCAGATACCATTACGTTGGCGGGTTTCAGATCACGGTGAATGATCCCTTTTTTATGGGCATGGTCTAAACCATCCAGGATCTGCACGGCAATACTGCAGGCCAGTAAAGACGAGATTTTACCTTTTTGCTTTAGCCAGTTTTCCAGGGTATTGCCTTCCACATATTCCATCACCATCCAGTACGATTCATTGCGTGGAATAAAAGCATACAGGTGGGTTATATTAGGATGGTTGAGTTTGGCAAGGGCCAGGGCTTCCTGCTGAAAACGCCCTTCCATTGATTCAGAAGAATTGGTCACCGATTTGTTGAGTGATTTAATGGCGACAAGCCGTTGTATCAGTTTGTCCTCGGCCAGGTAAACCGTACCCATGCCGCCTTCTCCAATTTTCTGGATGATATTGTATTGATCGGATGGATTGAAACTCATACAAAAATATTTTGTTCTTTGGTTTCCAAATTGTTTTCACTTTCATTGTAGGGCAATACCTCCAACAATATGGCGGAGAAGTTGTCTCTTGCCCGGCGTTGCATACAGAGGGCTTTTATTATTTCCATTGCCAGGTTGATGGAAGCGAGGCCGAATAGTTGCGCCAGTTCCGGGTCAGATAACATATCATAAATACCATCAGAGCAGAGGAAGAGTTTATCACCTGCCTGTAGCTGTAAACCCTGGCTGCTAACCTCCGGCTTCACCTGTACCACGGTTCCCAATGCCTGTAACAGTACATGTTTCATTTCGTGGTGCAGCCCTCCTTCTTTTGTTATTTTCCCTTCGCTGATCATCTGGTTTACCAATGTCTGGTCGGTTGTTAACTGTGTCAATTGCCGGTTACGGTAATGGTAAATGCGGCTATCACCTACTGAAGCAAAAAAGGCCTGTTGTTCTTTAATAAAAATAGCAACGGCTGTAGTACCCATGCCGGCGTACTGGCTGTTTTCCTGTGAAGCTGTGCGGATATGCTGGTGCATTTGCTGCATTAGTATTTCCAGCATGGCCGGAGTATTGGCCAGGGTATATTGCCTGCCGATATAGTTTTTTGCTGTCTGGCAGGCCAGGTTGCTGGCTACTTCACCGGCATTGTGCCCGCCCATTCCATCGGCTACCATAGCAAATACAACATCTTTACCAGATGCCGGGTAGAAATAGGTAATACTGTCTTCGTTATCCTGGCGGCTGGGGCCTGTTTCCGATATCGCCTGTATGGTATAAGCCAATGTACCGGCTTGCTGATCCGGGCTTACTGCCGTTTCATCAGTGGTTATTACCGGTTCTGCCTGTGCAGTAATAATAACGGGTTTCTTTTTTTTCCAGAGAAAGTTCATGTGGACTTATTGTAGTGGTGATATGAATGGATATAAACTGCTAAACCGCTGCCCCGGAGGGCAGTCGGTAGTTTAGCAGGCCCGTCAAAAAGTAGAGCTATTTTTAGGGCGTTTTATATTAGTTGATCACATCTTCCCTGCCCATTAATTCCAGGGCATATTTGATAGGAATGGCAAAGGACATTTTTGCATTACCGGCCGAGTAAATACCGATAACATTACCCTGGTTGTCGAACATAGGGCCACCGCTGTTACCAGGACCGGTAGAGTTAATGGTTAACTGGTAGTAATCGCCCATAGCATTGAAGTAACCTGCTACTTTTTCAGTGCCGGCATTTGCTTTAACCAGGCGGCCTACAATACCTGCGCTTACAGTGGGTACAGGTACTTTCACCACTTTTGCATTACGGTTAAAGAAGTCGTTGGAAGCAGTGGCTACATACTGGTCGGGCGACATACCGGGATAACCCATTACAGTAACCTCGCTGCCGGTCTCAATTTCATTGTAATTGTTCAGCAGTTTTACCGCACTTAGTTCTTCCACTATTTCAATTTTAAAAATGGCCACATCATGTGATGGTGAAGGCGTTACTTTACCGGCAGGAATACGGATAGAGTTGTTGGCAAAAGTTACATCCATATAGGTAGATTCGCCTTTGATCACCGTTACACCCGATTCTACATTTAATAAGTTTAAGTTCATGGCATTGGCTGGTATCCATGTTTCTACATCCTGGGGCATTACTAACCTGCCTGCAACATGGGTGAAACCGCCTTTGCTGTTCAGTGTGTATAAACGGCCTGGAAAATCATCGGGTTTGAAGTTGTAGGTAGTTTCCCAGGGTGCTGCTACGTGGCGGTTGGTAACGATAAACCCTCTTGGATCAACCACGAAGCCGGTACCGCTACCAAAGCCGCCAATAGGGTCAAGAATGGCTCCTGCAGGCTCCTCGCCTTTGGCACATAATAAAGGTTCAATGGCGCCCAGGCTATTGGTGGTATAAGCCGCATAGTAGTTAATAACACCACTTTCTTTCACGGGCACTTTTACATGGTAAAGCTGCTCGCCGTTGGTCATTTTTAAGTTCCAGCCAATTTCAATGAACACAACATTTTTACTGTTGTCTTTTGTTATTTGTACCGGCGATATTTTTTTAGAGGTATCACCAATTACCACAACGGAGTCCTTTCCTTTTTCATGAATGATCTCTTTAACCGGTTTATTGGCGTATACCAGCCAGGCGCCGGTTCCTAATATCAATAATAAGGCAATGGAAATAACGGCCATTCTTTTTTTGCCTTTCTTTTCCGATTCCTGGATGATATGCTGCATGGTTTGTTTACCAATGGTTTCTTTTACAGGCGTTGTTTTAATGCCAGTCATATTAGCAGCGGCTGTTGTATGCACTTTTGTTTCTTTGGAAGGTATTTCCGGTGCATCAATTACCCTTGTTTTTTTAATATGCGAGGCGGGTTTCGGATCGAGGTCAAATTCCAGTGTAGGACCTTCTTTACCCAGGCGGATAATATCACCGGCAAAGAGTACGGTTTTTTCGGTAATGGCTTTACCATTGACAAAAGTGCCGTTTTTGCTTTGCAGGTCGGTTATTTCATAGGTGTCGGGTAAAAGACTGTTTACTTTAATGCGGCAGTGCTCACGGCTGATGCTGTCATCGGCCAGGTCGTAGGCAATATTGTTTGCCTGGCCACGGCCAATTTTAATTTCCAGGTCGTTTGATACGATAAACTTTTCAACTTGTCCTGCTTTACTGCCATCAATGTGGCGTAGGAGGATCTGTGTTTGGTTGCTCATTTTTTTATTTTTTTTGACGGTTAAGAGAATGAAATGATCTCAGGGTCAGCAGTAGTTTTCAGCGGAATGGGATTAAAAAAACGGGCTTCAGTTAATACATCGAACGGAGAGGAAAAATGTCATCGTATAACAAAAATTACCTGGCTGCATTGTTCCTTATCCTTGATTGCTATTGCAAGATTAGCACTTAGGAAAGGCCGGGGAAATACTTAAAATGATGTAGTTGGCTGCAATTGCCGTTGGGGTAATGGCAATAAAAAAGCGGGTGCACCTGGATGCACCCGCTTGTAAAAACGTATATAAGTTCTTTATTGGCCTACAAAGAAAATGGCATTACAAAACATTAGTTTACCATTTTGCCAGAAGTTACGGAACAGTACATTATCGGTAAAGTAAGTAACCGTACCACGTCCCATATCCTGTACACCAAATACCAACCCGTCTTTCAGTTTATCTTTTAGTTTATGGCCTACAAAGCCGGCTAACTGGTCAAATTTTTTGATCACGCCTACATTCCAGCCACCATCTTTAATATAGTCATACACAATATCGTCCTGCTTTAATGTGTAGTAATAATTAGGATAACCGAACATTAAAGGATGAGAATTATCCACGGTTACTTTAAAGATGGAACCGGGTGTAGTGCCCGGTATAGCGTCGGACTCCCTGTTTTCGTACACAAATAAGGAACGGTAAGGATCTTTTTTATTCACCGTATCTTCATCCTTGCGTTGTTTGATCACGCTCCAGTCCTGCCTGGAAAGTTGTAATACGGCGCTTTCCAATGCCACTAAACGGCCACCTTTCCTGATCCAGCCGGCCAGTTCTTCAGCTGCATTTTTATCATTTAAAAACCGGTAGCTACCACTTGGCAGTACCAGCACATCAATATTACTCCAGTCAGCCCTTCCAAAGTCAGTAGCATTGATCAGTGTAACAGGATAACCTAATTCCTTTTCCATAAAATGCCATACTTCACCGGCAGCATTAGATGATACGCCTTCGCCGGTTAATAAAGCCACTTTCGGCGCTTTGATCATATGCACCCTGGAACTGCCAAAATCAAAACCTTTGTCCACCATACCCGTGTTAACGGCATGCAGCTGTACATTTTTGCTGTTACAAACCTGGCTCACTATATCCCAGAGTTTATTGCCCAGGTTTTCATTCCCTTTTTTAAGAATGATAACCGAGCCAGCGGCAAAGATTTGGTCTTTAATAGTGAACGGGGTTTCGCTGTAACGCAGCTTCACGCCTTTTTGTAACAATGCCGCAACTGCTTTTGCGGTATACACTCCTTCCCATTTTAATACATATCCGTAGGCATCGGCAGCTGTATTAGCTATGGCTGTTGCAGGTTGTTTAGCGCCAACAGTAATATTGGCTTTACTGGCAAAAGCGGTTAAGCCATATACATAGGGTAATGACCAGGCAGTAATATCATAGGTTAATGAATCCACCAGTTTGGAGTTAGGTTCAAATAAAACCTTCACCATGGTAGCCCTTGGCTGTGAGCCGGAAATAACCACATCATTGCCTGCAATACTAAAAGCTTCCTCCTTGCCGGTATGGTAGTTATAACCTTTTCCATTGCCGGAGCCGGAACCATATTGAATACCGTTTTTATCTAACAGCTCTAATAAAGCTTTTACTTTTTCATTATCTGCCGGGCCATTTTTAATAACATAAGATTTGTACTCGCCAATACCACCGCTAACGGCCATATTGAAGAAGGACCTGTATTCTTTAATCAGGTTACCGGCATTTTGCGAAGAGATCTCAATAGTGCTTAAACCGGTTGTGTAATGGTGAATGGCCCTGTCGTATAAAGTAAGGGTATCACCTTCATCCGTATCAGCACCCAGGCCACCGGCTGGACCACCACCCTGCTCATAGGTCATACCGATAGCGCCGTTGTATAACGGGTAGGTATCGCCGTAGGAAGGATAGAACAGGTCAAAGATTTCTTTGGTAAAGTATAACCAGCCATTACGGTCAAAGTATTTTGCATGGTTTTTACCAATGGTTACCTGGAAATCGCGCTGCCATTTGGTAATGGCCTCATGGTATGGTTGTGCGGCAGGTGCAAAGTAGTAAGGCTGGTTAATGCCCTGCTCGTGGTAATCCACATGTACCTGCGGCATCCATTGATTATATTGTACAATACGCTGCTGGCTTTCTACCTGTGTTTGCCAGGCCCAGTCGCGGTTAAGGTCAAAGTTGTAGTGGTTACTGCGTCCGCCGGGCCAGGGCTCCCTGTGCTCACGGGCATCTAAACGCGGGTTGTATTGTGTGCCTACCACGCTGTTGAACCAGTTTACATAACGGTCCCTGCCATCGGGGTTTACGCAGGGGTCCATGATCACCACGGTGTTTTTCAGCCATTCTTTTGTCTGGCTGTTAGCCGGGTCAACCAGGGCAAATATGGTGAGCATAGCTGCTTCCGATGAAGAGGTTTCATTGCCATGTACATTGTAGCTTAACCATACAATGGCCGGCGCATTTTCCTGCGGGGCCATCCGGTCTTTTGCCAGGTTAGCCAAACGCAGGTTGTTTAACCTGATGTTTTCCAGGTTGGTAATATTTTCGGCAGTGGAAATGAAAGCCAGGTATAAGGGACGGTGTTCGTTGGTAACACCATATTGCTGCAGTTTTACATTGGCCGAAGTATTTTGCGCCACATGTTTAAAGTAGTTCACTACCTGCCAGTGCGGGGTGTAACGGGTTCCAATTTTATAACCTAAGAATTGTTCAGGCGATTGTAACTGGGCAAAGGATACAAAACCCGAGAACAGGAAGAAAAGACAAAGCAATTTTCTCATGAAGAAATGATATTTTAGAATTGATAAACGGCAAGTTACGTAAAGAAAGACTTGATTAAAAGAGAATTTGAAAATTTGAGGATTTGGTGATTTGGAAATGAAGGTTTACAATATTGAAAAGAGACTTACCCAATGCTCAATAGCGTTGGTGCAGCTGAAGTGTGCGACGCAACTAAAGCCCAATCAAGGGAGG
>CAYUMH010000104.1:0-15949 GCA_964445775.1 uncultured Terrimonas sp. | reverse complement strand
AAGCAATTGAAAGCTGATAAAGAAAACTTTGGCATAGAAGAGCAATTAAAACAACAACTAATATTTATCAATCAACAAAAGCTAAACTTATTAAAGAGCTTGCAAGTTGAAATTAATAAAGTAAATAACAATATGCCTCCACAGCAAAAAAATAAACAACAGTACTTAAAAATGTAGGTACATGTTTTTATATAAAAAAACGCAATCATGATATACAAAAATATTATAACAGTCTTCTTGCTTTTGATAGCAGCAGGTACGGTTACTGCACAGAACAAACGGAAAATGGAAATCACTATTCAGTCATCTACTGTAAACGGTAAGGAAATACTAGATACGGTGATTAAAATTAACGATGTTGTAAAAACCAATTTGAAAGCAAAAAATGTGGTTGGAGAAGCATCGGCTAATGGAATAGATACGATACAAATAGTAAACTTTATGAGAAGGCTTACCATTAAGCCCTCAAAAGATAATAAAGTAAGAATTGCTACTACGGTGTACTACGACGAAAGCAAACCAATATTGGCTGATGAAGTGTATATTAAACAGGCGAATATTGTACAGGTTAAAAATAAAAATGTACTGCAATTACAAATTGGAAGTACGGCACAGTTCAGGGATAAAAACTTTCCCTGGAAAAATATGATTATCGGGAATGAAGCAATCATAAACAATAAAGGCGAGTACTATAGTACTACTGCCAGGGCATCCGGCACTACATCATCTGGTTATAGTAATACACAAAGTACAACTACAACTTCTACAAGTACGGTAACTTCTGATAGTAAAAATGCGAATATGGACATAGTCGCATCAGCCGGAAATAGTCACACTATTATGACAAGGGATAGTAGTAAACGTACCGTGATGCAAATTGTAGATGCGGCTACAACAACAGAAGATGATGATGAGTTTATTAATAGGTTACAAGTTAACGATATAGAATTAGAGTTGCCGGCGGGTAAAAGTGTTGTTATTAAAAGTAAGTATGGTAATATTATCGTGACCGGAAATAAAAACTACTTCGATTTTGATCTGATAAGCTCCTCATTGGAATTACCGGATGTAGAAACAGTGAAAATAAAAAGTGAGTTTTCTAATATTTCGGCCAGTAATATTAAAAATGGTGACCTGGAAATTAAAAGTGGCTCTCTTAATATCAGAGACGCCGGAACACTTGGGCTTAAAGCCGACTTTGCCAATGTAAATATTAAATCAGTAGATAAAATTACGGGTCGTGGTAATTCAAGTAATTTTGATATTATAACAGCTGGACTAACGGAATTGGAACAATCGTTTGGTACCCTGCGTGTTACAAATTTGAAAAATGACCTAAAACTCAAGGCCGCAAATACGGAGGTTAAAATATTCAACCTGGCATCAACAATAAAAAATATAGATATTACCAACAAATTTGCGACAATCAACATACCGCTGCAAAACATGAATAACTACAAACTGGAAACCAGCGGAACTTTCTCCAGCCTCATTGGAATGGCAGATATTGTGGAAGAACGTGTTAATAATGAGAAAATTTATAAAAAAACAACTGGTTCCGGTAGCCTGAATATAAGGATAACTTGTCCACACTGCACGACGGATTTTAGATAAAATCGTCTTTCAACACTTACAATAACAAACCTATAAATGAGAAGATTATTCTTACTGGCATTGCTATGCATTGCCTCGGCTACATATGCCCAAAAAGGAAGTATTACAGGTATAATAAAAGATAGTACCCTGAACAAAAATATTCCGCTGGCAACTATTTCGGTATTTAAAGCAAAAGATACCAGCATAGTAACATACAGGTTAAGTGATGAGGAAGGTAAATTTAAGGTACCGGGTTTACCATTGAACGAAACATTGCGTTGTGTAATTACTTATTCCGGGTACGAAGCATTTAGAAAAGAATTTACATTAAGCGCCGGTCAACAGGATATTGCCATTGAAAATATATGGATGGTACCTACAACACGGGAGTTAGATGAAGTAATAATTATGTCAGAACGTCCACCGGTGACTATTAAGAATGATACCATTGAATTTAACGCAAACTCATTTAAAACATTACCCAATGCTTTAGTAGAAGATTTGTTGAAAAAACTGCCGGGTGTATTTGTTGATAAAGAAGGCAACATAATGGTAAACGGGAAGCCGGTAAACAGGATACTGGTAGATGGGAAAAATTTCTTTGGAACAGACCCTAAAATGGCAAGCAGAAATTTACCGGCAAACATAATTGATAAAGTACAGGTAACAGATGATAAAGAAGAACTGGAAAGGAATGCCGATAACAACCTGTCTAATGTTGGCAAAGTAGTAAATATTACCTTGAAAAAAGGGGTTAAAAAAGGATTGTTTGGAAAGCTTTATGCGGGTGGCGGTACGGATAAACGTTTTGAAGGAGGAGGTATTGTAAACATGTTCAGGGATACATTACAAATAAGCTTGTTAGGGTATGCCAATAACCTGAATAAAACAGGGTTTACCTATGGCGAACTGATGCAGGCAGGAGGACTTAGCCGGAGTATGGGTAACCTGAACAGTACCAGTACCACTACATCCCGGTATAGTTCAGGCGGAAGTAATATTGTGGTAAATGGGGTGAATTTTGGCGGTGCGCATAGGGGAGGTGGTATTTCTAACAGTAAAGGCGCAGGTATAAACATTAATCATTCACCCAACAATAAACAATCCATTTTTGGGCAATATTTTTTTGGCAATATAAGAGTGGATCAATGGCGTAAAGTAAATACCAAACAATTTAATGAAGACACAATTATTGTGCAGGATAATTTAACTACCGCAGATATTATTTCCAACGCCCATAACTTTGGTCTGGGCACTAAACTAAAGCCCGATTCTGTTACAACTATTATTGCAAATGCTACCTATACTTTAGGCTTACAAGATGAAATAAGAAATACAAATATCAGCAGCAGTAATAATAAGTTGGGCAATTTAAGTAATGGTAACATTGAACAGGATAATGTAAATAATACATACAATTACAGTCATTATTTTACCGTTACCAGGTTATCAAAACGAAAAAAGGGAGCTCGCTTTACGGCTACGCACGGTTTGGATATATCAAACACCCGGGCCGATTTTACCACCAATTCGCTTACCAATATTTTGTATCCTGTCTTATTTGACAGTACGTTACAACAGTTACGTGCAGAACGTGTTCCCCGTACCAATATTTATGGTGCCCTGGTTTATCGGTTGCCGTTAAATAACAGCTTTGCTGTAACTGCATCAGCAAGATACGATTACAATAAGCTGAACAATAAAGTAAACACTTTTGATGCGGATGGTGATAAACAATACAATCAACTAAATCCTTTATTAAGTAATACATTTAACCGGGAGTTTCATCGCTCCAATAACTACGTAGGTTTACAATACATTTATAAAAAATTGACCATTACGCCTGGTGTTACAGCATTATGGCAACAATATGATAATCGGTTATTATCGTTAAACAATGCTATTACAAAAAGTCAGTTTAACTTTTTACCGGCTTTAGCTATTGTGTTTAAGGAGTTTAATTTTAACTATAATAAGGATGTCTCTTTACCGGCCTACACCAATTTAATTCCTGCATTAAACAATACCAATCCGTATTACTTAACCAATGGCAATCCCGATTTAAAGCCGGCGGAAAGAGACAATTTCAGAATTAATTATTACCATAACAATAGCAAGAAAAATTTAAACCTCAGCTTATATGCTACCGCAACACTTACCCGGAACGATGTTGTCCAGGATATTGTGGTAGATAAATCCGGCATTCAAACCAGTACACCCGTAAATGCAAATGGTAGTAAAAATGCCACTGTTAACTACAATATTAACAAGCAATATAAGTACAATGCTAAATTTACCTTTGGCTGGAATGCCGGCGGCTGGTATGGTTTAAATAAAAATAAACTTTTGTATAACGGCGAAACAAGTTGGCAAAACAATTTTAACCTGGAACATTGGGCAGGCGTTAACTTAAATTTTAACGACAGGGTAGAATGGAATAACGATATATCTTTGAGCAATTACCAATCTACATTTACCAGCAGTAATTTTTCAACACTAAAAACCAATCAAAAATCAGTTTCAACTGAGTTAATTGTCCGAATGCCTAAACATGTAATTTGGGAATCGGTGTTGCAGTACGAAAACAATGGCAATGTGCCGGCCGGGATTCCTAAAAATGTTACCCGTTTAAGTATGGCTGTAAATTTTACCATGTTAAAAGAGGAGAAAGGAGTATTAAAACTAAGTGTATGGGATTTATTAAATCAAAACAGCAGCATTGGTTTAGTTACTAATCGCAATATTATTTCTGCAACGCAAACAAATGTACTGGGTCGATATTTTATGGCAACTTTTACCTATAATATTCGCCAGATAGGTGCAGCTAAAAAGAAAGTAGGGGGCAGCGGAATATTTGGGTATTAATAGGTGAACAGCAGGAATAGTTGTTCCCTGGCTATCCCGGGCTATAGGAAACTTGTAGTTTCGTAATACTATTCTTTCGCCTTTGGCGATAAAGAACGAATTATAGTACAAATAGAAAGTATACCTTCTGGCTTTAGGGTAAAAATAAGTTGTAGGGTATACCAGGAGTGAAGTGCAAACTATCTGAATGAGGTTATCGTTAGTGGAATAAAGTAATAACTAATCCTTAGCTGCTGCAATAAACCACAAACTGTAAATGATTGAGACAGTATATCAATTATTTGGCAGTGATGCGTTTCCTGATGCGGCTTAATGATTCAGGTGTCATACCCAGGTAACTGGCCAGTAAACGTTGCGGCACTCTTTGTACCAGGTCGGGTCTTTCGTTGAGCAGGTTGAGGTAACGTTGTTCAGGTGAGGAGGTGATAAAGCTGGCAAAAGCGTCCTGGGTTTTACCAAAATCCTGCTCCACCATGGCCTGGGCTATACGTTCCAGTTTTGGGTATTTTGCATACATGGCCCGCTCTTCTTCCGGGTTGCCTACCAGGATGAGCGCATCTTCTAAAGTAACCAGGGAACTACGGGAAGGTGTCTGGTTGTTTTTGCTGGTAAAAAAATTAATGGCCTGGTCTTCGGTATAAAAAGCGATTGTTTTCTCTATACCATCTTCCAGTGTATATTGTCTCAGGCATCCTTTTAATACAAAATAACAGAGGCGGCAAACCTTTCCCTGGTGTACCAATATGGTATCTTTTTTTACTTCCCGCACTATGATCTGGCTGGCCAGTTCGGTAATTTCTTCCGGTGTAAATGCATCAATTTTTGATAAAAATGCTATCAGCTCCTTTGCCATCGGGTTGGTTATTAGTATACAAATATATTGAAACGGTGAGTGGGCCGGTGATTAGCCGCCTATATTATGATGGATGGTTATTGGCCTGTTTGCCAGGCCGAAAAACTGCGAAAAGCCGGGTAATGGGCGGGACGTATAAGCGAGCGTGGCAACAGGCGATGCCAACAGTACGGCAGCCGGTAACAATCAATAAAATCCCAGAAGAAAAGGCTTGTTTCCTATTTTGCTAACAATTGTTAGCTTTTGAATTCCTGTTAAAAAAATCCAAACACTAAAAAATAATTTGACAATGTGGGAATTAGTACTAATTTTGTTTTACAATTTTGTCAAACATTAATGTTAACCCGGCATGAGCGCAAAAGATAAAGGAACGGAAGAACTGATCAAAGAGACCGCCAAGCGGATCTTCTTTGCTGAGGGCAAGTTTCATGCCACCACGCAGGAAATTGCCGATGCGGCCGGGGTTAACCGTACCCTGTTGCATTATTATTTCCGTTCCCGTGATATTTTGCTGGAGAAGGTAGTTATAGAGGGGCAGCAGGAGTTTAAACAGAAAATGTCTGAGAAAATTGACCCGAATATCAGTTTCAAGGATAAAGTAGGTGAGATCATTGATATATGGATGGAACATGCCAAAAAGTATCCTTACCTGGATGCTTACCTGGCTTCCCAGATCCATAACAGTGAGATGGTGGATAATATACATGCCAAAGGCCGCCCGGACAGCAAGCTGGTGGAAAGCTTTTTTGCGGAAATGCAGGTGGAGATGGACAAGGGAAGCATCCCGCAAATGGACCCTTACCAGTTTTTGCTGAATATTATATCCCTGGTATCCTATCCGCTGACCATGCGCCCCCTGCTGGAAAAAGGGCTGGCCTTAAGTAAAAAATCATATAGCAAGTTAATAGCCGAACGCAAGGGGGCAATTTTAAAAACACTGTTCAAAAAGTAGTTTTTTTTGTACCAAAATTGACAAAAATGTTAAACATAAATGTTTATATGGAAAATAATAATATCTTAATGAACGCGATGATATTGTTCATGCAAAAAGGTCCGCACAGCATTACTTTAGACGAAATAGCACAACGAAGCGGCATCTCCAAAAAAACAATTTATAAGTCCTATACCGATAAAACGGCCTTTGTGGATGCCGTGTATAAGCATATCATCAACCATACGGAAAAACGTTTACTGGATATTAACGATAAAGGTGATAATGCGGTAACCGAGTACAAAAACATTTGTAAAACCATTATCGCTTTAAATAAACATTTTAATCCTACGGTGATCAGTGAACTGAAAAGGTTTTACTACAGTACCTATCGCGAGTATAAAGTTTTCAGGAATCTTTTTTTACCGACTATCCTTTCCTATAACATAGAAAGAGGCATCCGCGAAAATTTATACAACGATACGATCAACAGCGACCTGTTTGCGGCACATACCGTGTACCAGCTGGAATACATTAATAAAATGCCAACCGCCCTGTTACAGGATAATTCAAAAAGGCATATCAAACAACAGCTGGTAAAGTTTATACTCTACAGCTTAACCACACCGGATGGCAAAAAACTGGTGGATAATACAACAACAAACAACCTCACTTATAATAATTAACAGTAAATAACCTGAAACAAGATGATAAGAGATCTATTTCGCAAAACGGTGTTCAGCTTACTGGCCATAGCGGTATTTATACCGGCAAGCAAGGCCCAGGATACCGAAGCGCTGACCCTGAAGAATGCATTGAACTATGCCCTGGCGCATTATACCGATGCCCGCAAAGCAAAACTGGATATTACCAATTCGCAATACCAGGTAGATGAAGTAAGAGCAAGGGCCCTGCCGCAGATCAGCGGATCGGGCGGGCTGAACTATAACCCCCTGTTACAAATGAGCGCCTTACCAGGTGAACTAAACCCGGTTAACCCCGGGCAGACCTTACTGGTAGCTTTTGGCCAGAAATGGAATGCGAATGTAGGTGTATCGCTTACACAAAACTTATTTGACCAATCGGTATTTGTGGGGCTGAAAGCCGCAAAAACCACCAAAGAGTTTTACCAGCTGAATGCCCAGTTAACCGAGGAGCAGGTATTGGAAAAAGTGGCTACCGCTTATTACCAGGTATTGGTACAGCGCCAGCAGATAGCTACTACCGACAGTAATATCCAAACCACACAAAAAGTACGTAACGTGATACTGGGCCAGTTTGAAAACGGCCTGGGTAAAAAGATTGATGTGGACAGGCTGGATGTAAAATTATCTAACCTGCAAAGCCAGCGGCAGCAACAGTTAAACGCTGTAGCACAATACGAAAACCAGTTAAAGTTTTTTATAGGCATGCCAATTGGTACGGCTATTACCATCCCGGATATGGAAAGCAAAACCGTTGACGTGTTTGCCATTGACCTGCCGGATACCATTGCTACGGGTAACCGCACAAATGTACTGGTACTGGAAAAACAACACGAGTTATTAAAACAGAAAAGACAATCTATACTGGCTGAGTATTATCCCAGCCTTTCTTTAACGGGTAATTACAGTTACCAGGGCCTGTCTGACGACTTTCCCATTTTTAAAGGCGCTTCACAGGGAGCCAACTGGTTTGATGTAAGTACGGTGGGGTTGAATTTAAAGGTTCCCATCTTTAATGGTAATGGTACAAAGGCAAGGACAAAACAGGTGGATATAGAAATAGGCAAACTGAAAGAAGATATGTATGCTACCACGCAAAACCTGAACCTGGATTATGACAATGCCAAAACACAGATCAAAAACTCCATCATCATTCTTAACAGTCAGCAAAAAAATATTGAACTGGCACAAAAGGTAATGGACAATACCCAGAATAATTACCAGCAGGGACTGGCTACTTTAACCGATCTGCTGGATGCCCAAACAGCTTTGTATGATGCACAGAACACCTACACGGTTAGCTTGCTGGATTACCGCATAGCCGAGGTTAAACTGATCAAATCAAAAGGCCAGTTAAGAAGCTTATTGAATTAATTTTTAAGAAACAAACAAATAAACCGAAAACAGATACTACATGAAAAAGACTGTAAAAATTTTATTAACCGTCGTTATTATCGCCGGCCTTGTTGCAACCGCAGGCTTTGTAATGACAAATAATAAAAAGAAGAATGAAGAGAAAACGGCCGTGGTGGCACAGACCAATTCGGCCATTGCGGTACGGGTAAGCAAAGTGGAAAAAATACCTTTAAGTCTTGATTTTTTAGCAAACGGAAAATTTGCCCCGGGCCAGGAACTAAATTTCTCGGCAGAGACGGCAGGCCGTGTGATCAGTGTACTGGTAGATGAAGGAAGTGCAGTAAGAAAAGGCCAGACCCTGGCAGTGATTAAAACTGAGAACTTATCAGTGGATGTACAAACCGCCAAAGACGCTTACCAGAATGCTTTAAAAGATAAACAACGTTACGAGAATGCATTTAAAACCGGTGGTGTTACCCAACAGCAGGTTGACCAGGCCGAACTGGCATTAACCAATGCAGAAGCAAAAGTAAAGCAGGCGAATATCCGTGTAGCGGATGCCAATATCAGGGCCTCTATTAATGGTATTGTAAATAAAAGAATGATAGAACCCGGATCAGTATTAGCTCCAGGTACACAGTTGTTCGAAATTGTTGACGTATCAACCTTAACCCTGGATGTTGCTGTTACCGAAGCACAGGTAGCTAATTTAAAAGTAGGTGATGCTGTAGTAGTAAAAGCAAGTGTATTACCCGACCAGGAATTTAAGGGTAAAGTAAAATTTATTGCACCTAAAGCAGATGCCAGCCTGAACTTCCCGGTTAAAATAGAAATTACCAATAATACGGCTAAATCTTTAAAAGCCGGTATGTATGGTATTGCTGAGTTCAGTTTCCCGCAGCAACAACCGGTGATACTGGTACCCCGCAGCGCTTTTGTGGGTAGTGTGAGTAATAACCAGGTATTTGTGGCCGATGCCAATAACAAAGTACAGTTACGTACGGTGGTATCAGGACGCATTGCCGGTGAGCAGGTGGAAGTGGTAAGTGGTTTACAGGAAGGAGAGCAGGTAGTGATCAGCGGGCAGATAAACCTGGCCGATGGCAGTACTATTACCATTATTAAATAAGGAGCGTTTAAGCGAAATATAGTTACCGGCAGAAATGGAGCTGCTGGTGTAAGGTATGAGGTGTAAGATGTAAGGTGTAAGATGTAGGGATAGGGTATAACTATAGGGCAACTAAATTAATCACCCGTTTTAGCGGGTTAATAAAAGATACAAGAATGAAAATTGCTGAAATATCAATAAAAAAGCCGGCACTGGTAATTGTACTGTTTACGGTGCTGATATTGGGCGGTATACTCAGTTATACCTCGCTCAATTATGAACTATTACCCAAGTTCTCCCCTTCGGTGGTATCGGTAACAACGGTATACCCTGGTGCATCGCCCAGTGAGGTGGAGAACACGGTTTCCAGGAAAATTGAAGATGCCGTTTCTTCTATGGAGAACATCAAAAAACTGGAATCAAAATCATATGAAAGTTTATCATCGGTAATTATTACGCTGAACAGTGGTACCGATGTAGACCTTGCATTGAATGATGCACAACGGAAAGTAAATGCTATTTTAAAAGATCTGCCGGAGGATGTGGATCCTCCCTCGTTGAATAAATTCTCGCTGGACGATTTACCGGTAATGACTATTTCGGCATCGGCTAAACTGGACGAAGCGGCATTTTTTGACCTGATGGACAAACGTGTGGGCCCTGTTATTTCAAGGGTGCCGGGTGTGGCCCAGGTAAACCTGATTGGTGGCCAGGAACGTGAGATACAGGTAAGCATGGATGCTGCCAAGCTTGAAGCCAACGGCCTTTCGGTATTACAGGTGCAGCAGGCTATTTTAGCGGCGAACCTCGATTTCCCTACCGGCAGTGTGCAAACCCGTAACCAGGATGTACTGATCCGCCTGGCCGGTAAATTTAAAACCATTGATGAGTTAAGGAACCTGGTAGTAGCAACCAGCCCGGCCGGTGGCCAGGTAAGGTTAAGTGATGTGGCTGATGTGCAAGATGCGCAAAA
Source organism: uncultured Terrimonas sp. (assembly GCA_964445775.1). Classification (GTDB taxonomy): domain Bacteria; phylum Bacteroidota; class Bacteroidia; order Chitinophagales; family Chitinophagaceae; genus Terrimonas. The sequence goes on along the minus strand of CAYUMH010000104.1, from coordinate 5,563 downwards.
AGATGTGGAGAAGATCGCGAGGGTGAACCAGGAGAGCGCTATTGCGGTACAGATCATGAAACAATCGGATGCCAATGCCGTGAGCGTGAGTGAGGGGGTACAAAAAATTATTGAACGCTTACATACCGAATATGCATCGGCTGATTTAAAACTAAGTATCGCGAATGACAGTTCGGTGTATACATTGGAATCGGCTAACGCGGTAATTTTTGACCTGGTGTTGGCGATCATCCTGGTGGCGATAGTAATGTTATTCTTCCTGCACAGTATCCGGAATGCCCTGATCGTAATGGTGGCTATCCCGGCATCGTTGATCGCCACTTTTATTGGTATGAATTTGCTGGGCTACTCTTTAAACCTGATGTCCTTATTAGGTTTATCGCTGGTGGTAGGTATATTGGTGGATGATGCCATTGTGGTACTGGAAAATATATACCGCCACATGGAGATGGGTAAGAACCGTGTGAGGGCCGCTTTTGACGCTACCCAGGAGATCGGCTTTACTGTTGTATCTATTACCCTGGTAATTGTGGTGGTGTTTATTCCTATTGCTTTAAGCACGGGATTAGCCGCTGATATATTGAAAGAGTTTTGTGTAACCGTATCTATTGCTACCTTATTATCACTCTTATCATCCTTTACCATTGTTCCCTGGTTATCTTCCCGTTTTGGTAAACTGGAACATATTACAGGCAAGGGACTTTTTGGAAAAATTATCCTGGGTTTTGAAAAAGGATTGAACAAGTTCACCGACTTTATTACCGGCATTTTAAAATGGGCATTGAAGTATAAAAAAACAACCCTGGCCACTGTATTTGCCTTACTGATCGGCTCTTTTATGTTGATTGGTGCAGGCTTTATTGGTACGGAGTTTTTTGCAAAAAGTGACCGTGGTGAATTTTTGGTGCAAATTGAAATGCCGAAGGATGTATCCCTGGAACAAACCAACCTGATGGCGCAGAAAGCAGAAGCCTTCCTGCGTACCAAACCGGAGGTAGTAAGAATTATTTCTACGGTGGGACAGTCCAGTGATGGTGGTATGGGCGCTTCCCAGGCAACTGCTTACAAAGCAGAGATCAGTGTACAGCTGGTAGAGAAGAAAGATCGTAAGGACGACTCTTATATCTATGCCGCCAAGATCAAACGCGAGATTGAAAATGTACTGGTAGGTGCTAAAGTGAAAACCGTACCTGTAAGTATATTAGGTTCTGCGGAGCAGGCGCCGCTTGCCTTAGTGGTAACGGGCCCTAACCTGGATAGTGTAATGAGTTTTGCCAAAACATCGATGAATGCTTTATCACAGATCAAAGGTGCATCGGAGATCAAATTATCTGTGGAAGCCGGTAACCCCGAGATCCGTGTACAGGTGGACAGGGATAAGATGGCCTCCCTGGGTTTATCGCTGCAAACGGTGGGTGCTACCATGCAAACGGCCTTCAGTGGTAATACCAATGGTAAATACCGTGCGGGCGAATATGAATATGATATTAATATCAGGTTTAACCAGTTTAACCGTCAGAGTGTGGATGATGTAAACAACCTGTTATTTGTAAATGATAACGGTGCACAGATAAAATTATCACAATTTGCCACCGTAACCGAAAGTTCAGGCCCCAGTATGCTGGAGCGCAGGGATAAAAGTACTTCGGTAACAGTGCAGGCGCAGGCCGTGGGTCGCCCAACCGGTACCATTGCGGCAGAGTGGGGAGAGAAAGTAGATAAGCTGACCCGTCCTACCGGCGTGAATTATGTATGGGGTGGTGATATGGAAAACCAGAGCGAAGGTTTCGGTTCACTGGGTATTGCGTTATTAGCGGCCATTGTATTGGTATACCTGATCATGGTGGCTTTGTACAATAACTTTGTGTATCCTTTTGTGGTACTGTTCTCCATTCCATTATCTATCATCGGCGCCTTATTAGCCCTGGCGTTAACCAACAATTCACTGAACATCTTCACCATACTTGGTCTGATCATGTTAATTGGACTGGTAGCGAAGAACGCCATCATCCTGGTTGACTTTACCAACCAGCGTAAAGCCGAAGGGGAAACAACTTATAATGCATTGATACAGGCCAACCATGCGAGGTTACGTCCTATTTTGATGACCACCATTGCGATGGTGATAGGTATGTTACCCATTGCCTTAGCCAGTGGCGCCGGCGCCGAATGGAAAAACGGCCTGGCCTGGGTGATCATTGGTGGTCTGCTCAGTTCTTTATTCCTGACCCTGATCGTTGTGCCGGTGATGTACGCCATTTTTGATAAACTGATAGCAAAATTCAATAAGGGTAAAAAGCCACAGTCGATTGACGAACTGATGGTGGCCGATTACGAGCACCGCCAGTTAAGTGAGGACGGCTTTACCCCCAAACATGTATAAGTATGGCTTTATAATTAAGGGAGGATTTTTTGCGGTTTGTTTGTTCGCCCTGCTTTCTGAAGAAAGCAGGGCTTTTTTTTATTATTTTATCCTTACTGCAAAATATCATGGCCAGGGGGCTTATTTCATTTCCAAATTTCCCCCCTATCCCCCCGATTATTACTTTTAAACGTTTTCTACATTACCGGGCTCAAGGCATGTTTAACAGGGCGGTAAGGAACGGGCTACTTTTTAAACAAAAAACAGGGGCTGTCCAACCGTTCAAATAAAGCCACCGGTTCGGTATTTTTTAATATCTTGAACCGTTGTTTTAACCTGTTTGCCCCGGCAAAATCGCTAAATCACGCAAATAATATGTTACAAAAAAGTATTGCTTGTTTTTTCTTACTCTTTGCTCTCAGTTTTCAATGGGCATATGGCCAGGTGCAGGTACAGCAGCTTACCGGGTCCGGTCAAAAATGGTTTTTCCGCCAAAAGGACGATGCCGCCTGGTTAAGTGCTAAAGTGCCCGGTGAAATACACCTGGACCTGATGCAGCATAAAGTGATCCCAGATCCTTATTACCGGGATAACGAAAAAAAAGTACAATGGGTAGAAAGGGTGAACTGGGAGTACAACACCAGTTTTAATGTGACCAACGCGGCTATCATGGCTGCAAAAAACATTGACCTGGTTTTTGATGGCCTGGATACCTATGCCGCTGTTTATTTAAATAACCAGCTCATATTATCTGCCGATAACATGTTCCGGCAGTGGCGGGTGAATATCAAGCCCTTTTTGCAAAAAACAAATAACAAACTGCATATTGTTTTTTACTCGGCGCAAAACCGGGTAGATTCTATGGCCAAGGCCGATCTGCCTTATGTAATACCCGATAATCCCCGTGCTTATGTACGCAAGGCGCAATATCATTTTGGCTGGGACTGGGGTCCAAAATTAACCACGGCCGGTATCTGGCAACCTATCCGCGTTGAAGCCTATGATACTTATCCTGCCGAAAAACCTTATAAAGTACCGGTAGATGTGGCTTTGATAGAAAAGCCGGATGATAAAGGCACCAGTTTTTATTTACAGATAGATGGCAAGCCTACCTATATGAAAGGCGCCAACTATATACCCATGGATGCTTTTGTTACCCGTACCACCAAAGATGATTACCGTAAAATGCTCATCATGGCCAAGGAATCTAACATGAATATGTTACGTATCTGGGGCGGTGGTATTTATGAGAATGATTACTTCTATGAGCTTTGCGACTCTTTAGGTATATATGTATGGCAGGACTTTATGTTTGCCGGTACCATGGTACCCGGTGATAAAGCCTTTTTTGATAATGTAAAAGAAGAAGTAAAATACCAGGTTAAACGCTTACGCAAATATAAAAGCATTGTGATCTGGTGCGGTAACAATGAAATGGAAGAAGCCTTTTACAAATGGGGCTGGCACCAGAGTTTCCGTATCTCCAAACAGGATTCGGTAAGATTGATACGTGATTATGAAAGACTGTTTAAAGACAGTATTGCGGCCTGGGTAAAAGAGCTCGATCCACAAAGACCTTATGTATCTACTTCACCGCGTTACCATTGGTCGGTGCCGGCCAGTATAACCGAAGGCGATAGTCATTACTGGGGTACATGGTGGGGTGGAGAAGACTTTGAGGTATTTGAAACAAAAACCGGCCGATTTATCAGCGAATATGGTATGCAGGCCATGCCTAACTATAGCAGTGTATTATGGTATACCCAACCGCAGGAACGTTACCTGTACTCCGATGTACTGGAACATCACCAGAAAGCAGGCCGGGGATTCTGGAAGCTGAACAACTATTTAAAAGGCTATATGATCGACAGTGCGGTGATCGATAAAATGTCGGTGGAAGACTATACCTATTTAACCCAATGTGTACAGTACTACGGGTTTAAAAACATGATACTTATACACCGCAGTCACCAGCCTTACAATATGGGTACCTTACTATGGCAAATGAATGATTGCTGGCCGGTTGCCAGCTGGAGTATTACCGATTATTATAACCGGGCGCCCAAGGCTGCCTGGTACGCGGTAAAACATACTTACAGCGATAACTTACCGCCCAGGGATAAAGTGCGTCCGAAAGACCTGCAATTACAAAATCCCAATATTACTTATAAGGTAAGCGGCAATACTATTACGTTAAAAGCAAGCGCTTTTGCCAAATATGTATATGTAGATATAGCCGGTAACCTGGAAAGATTAAGCGATAACTATTTTGACCTGCAACCCGGTGAGGAAAAGAAAATTACTTTCGACCTTAAAGCATTAAAAGGCAAGCCGGTTCAGATAAAAATAAAATCGCTCTGGGATGTGCATCATAAATATGGACATAAATAAGAAAGCATCGCGGTATAACAAACTAAAAACAGCGGAATGAAAAATAAATGGTCTAAAGCTTTATGGGTTGCATCGGCAGCCTCGGTAACGATACTGTTAAACGCCTGTGGCGGCACGGCAAAAACAACCGGTTCGGACAATAACTACACCCAATATGTAAACCCCTATATCGGCTCCGAAGGACATGGTCACGTATTTGTTGGCGCCAATGTGCCTTATGGTGCGGTACAACTGGGCCCGGTAAATATTATGCAAACCTGGGATAAATTCAATGGCTGGGACTGGTGCAGCGGCTACAACTATATCAGTAAAGAAATACTGGGTTTTGCCCATACGCATTTAAGCGGTACCGGTATCAGCGACCTGAATGATATACTGGTATTGCCGGCAAACGGCGCGCCTGCTTTAACCCCTATGAAGTTTGAGAACGAAGCTTCGGGTTATGGCTCCACTTTTAAAAAAGAAAATGAAAAAGTAGCGCCGGGTTATTACAGTGTGTACCTGGATAAATATAAAGTACAGGCGCAGCTGACCGCTACCGAAAGAGCCGGTTTTCATGAATACAAATTTGATAAAACCGATAGCGCCCATATAATGGTTGACCTGGCTTATGCCATGGGCTGGGATAAACCCATGGAAACAGGCTTTAACGTGGTGAACGATTCCACCATCCTGGGTTTCCGTTTTTCAAAGGGCTGGGCGCCTGATCAGCGGGTGTTCTTTGCCATCAGGTTAGCACAACCGGCTACCAATATTCAGTTGTTCGACAGTACGGCTGCCTTAACCGGTAAAAACGTAACCGGTCGCCAG
>CAYUMH010000103.1:0-16074 GCA_964445775.1 uncultured Terrimonas sp. | reverse complement strand
ATCAAAAAAACAATCCAAACATCCCAAACCACAACAGTAGCCACGCTATAAATAAAAAGTACGCGTCAATACCATCAGTCCCGCTTCATTAAAGTAAAAATGTATTCCTTCAGTCAGCTTGCTCATGTTGCAGCAATTGTTGTAAGGCTTTGTCCTTCTCCGGTCCATCAATCCCTGCCGGCAGGCTAAACCTTATATAATGTATACGGTTACTTTGTGCAATATCCAGGCCTTCATAATGCGTTTTAATCTGCAGGGCTTCGCTTCTTTCCGGCAAGGCATACAGGTTATCTATATCTTCATGAATGGTGCAACCGTACATGTCAATTACCAGTTTGGTAAAATGATACAGGTCGGGACTATCTGTTTTTAAATTAATAAACCCGTCCTTGGCCAGTATTTGCTGGTACAACCGTAAAAAACGGGGATGGGTTAACCTTTTTTTGGCCTTGGATAAACGTAATTGCGGATCGGGGAAAGTGATCCAGATATTTTGTACTTCGCCTGGTGCAAAGTATTGGGTAATATGATCGATCTGGGTACGTAAAAAGCCCACATTGGTCAAACCATTATTCAATGCTTTTTTGGCCCCTACCCAGATACGGTTGCCCTTGAGGTCAACACCCAAAAAATTCTGATCGGGATATAGCTGGCCCAGTCCTACCGCATATTCTCCCTTGCCACAGGCAAGTTCCAGTGTAATGGGGTTATTATTTTTAAAGAAATTATGCCAGTTGCCGGGCATACCCTCGGGGTATTGCAACACATTGCTAAACGTGGTGAGTTCCGCAAAACGTACTAATTTTTTCTGTGCCATTGCCTGCAAAGGTAAGTTAATGAGGCAATTTGATAATTTGACAATTTGTAAATGAAATTGCCGGTAAAATGGCTTACCGGATTTTAGTTGAAGCTTTTCCGTTATATAACAAAAAAGCCAACGTTATTCACGTTGGCCTTTTATCCTTGTTGAGGGCTCTTAATTATTTAAACTCAGCGTTCACAGTTACTTTAGGTGTTTTTGATATCTTTTCGCCATCTGCCATTACACCATAATCAGCCAGGGTCAGGTTAAACTCTGAAGTAGCTTTGATGTTTTTACCGGCAACTACGATAGTTACAGGGGTAGTGATGGTCTGTTTTTTATCTTTTACAGTTAACTCACCTTCCGCTTCAGCGGTATAAGTACCGTCTTTAGCAAAATTCACTGCTTTAGGGTTTTTTAATTTTCCTTTGTAGCTGAACGATTTAAAAGCGGCAGAATTTAACCATCTTTCGCTGTTAAAATGCTCCTGGATCTTTGGGTTTTCAAAAGCAAAGTTGGCTACGGCAACTTCAAAAGCAATAGCACCGCTTTTGGTATCAATGCTGGCAATACCGGTTTTGTTCTCTGCTTTAGGGAATTTGTCTTTTGGAGTAGTAGCGTCAAAAGCTACAACTGCAGCCGTAGTGGTTTTCTTTTGAGCAAAAACGCTACCGGTAAGTGCTGCTAAGGCCAGGAATAAAATTGTCTTTTTCATGTTAATTGTTCTTTTATTTGTTTTGTTTGTTTAAGGTGTTCCTTTCAAAATTGATGATGGTGGTTTCCAGTATTTCGCTGTACATGCTGCCGGTAAAAGCGCCTTTTATGGAAACGCTGTCGCCTTCCTGTAACGTTTTAACCTGCGATAAAGTTTTATTATAAAACGGAAAAACAATATAAGAGCCCGTTGTGGTATCTGCCATTTGCAGGTTAATGGTCGAATCATTGGCGTTTTCAATGGTTGTTATCCGGCCGTTTACCTCCAGTATCTTATCCTTATACTTCCGGCTGCTGGCCGTATCATTGGCGGTTACTTCCTTTATCAGGTCCAGGGCATTCACAGTATAATCCGGCTTCAGGCTCTCGGTTCCCTCAAATGTTTTGTTCATTTCCTGGTTGGTGACGAAGGCAAAGGCCGCCCAGGTTGCAAAGGGGCCGATCAATAAAGCCACAATTGCCAGAAACATATTCCTGCGCCACAGCGAAACCAGTATCAATAATACCGCGGTTACCACCGCCAGGTAAAAGAAGGGCATCAGGGCTGCGGTTACCGATTTTACCGCTCCCAGCATCACCAGCAGGTCGGTAAATAATACAAATACCGTGGCCAGGCTAAGGGTGAGTATACCCGCAATTACCGGGAGTAATACATTTCCCTTTTTCAAAAAAGCCAGCACAGCTGTTATAAGTGCCAGTACCGGTATCAGCCAGAATATATTATTGGCCACATTTAATTCGGGAACCGGGTTGGCCAGTCCGAACTTGGTCTCGCCTACTGCAAAAAAATCACCGGTTGGAAAATGGTAACCACTTATCTTGCTGGTATCCCAAACTGTCCAGTTAAGAAAAAAAGAGGCCAGCAGCAGCACACTTAATAATACTATCATACGTGTACCGGGCAGGGCCCTGTGCTGATTACTTTTTGTATCCGGTTGACTCATGCGGTAAAATTTACTCCACAAAAATAGTGGGATTTTTATTTGTCAGCTGTTGATATAGGTTAAGTAATAAAAAAGCCGCTCTATAGATATAAAGCGGCATACTTACTAACCCATCGTTTACTAAAAAACTAAAAATTTATGATGCTTCCTGCATTTCTTTCACTTTCTCGCGGATCTTTCCTTCGAGTTCGGCGGACAGTTCGGGGTTGTCGGTCAGCAATTGTTTCACCGCATCACGGCCCTGGCCCAGTTTGTCGCTGTTATAGCTGAACCAGCTACCGCTTTTCTGGATCACGCCTAGTTCCACGCCCATATCAATAATTTCACCGGTTTTGGAAATACCCTGGCCAAAAATGATATCAAACTCGGTAGAGCGGAAAGGAGGGGCTACTTTATTTTTCACCACTTTCACTTTTACACGATTACCTATGGCTTCGTCACCGTCCTTGATCTGGGTGCTGCGGCGGATATCCAGCCTTACTGATGCATAGAACTTTAAGGCATTACCACCGGTGGTGGTTTCGGGGTTACCAAACATTACCCCGATCTTCTCCCTTAACTGGTTAATGAAGATGCAGATGGTATTGGTTTTGGCAATGGTAGCCGTTAATTTTCTTAAAGCCTGGCTCATTAAACGGGCCTGTAAACCCATCTTGCTGTCGCCCATTTCACCTTCCAGCTCACCTTTGGGTACCAGGGCCGCTACTGAGTCGATCACCACCACGTCCAGGGCGCCGGAAAGGATCAGGCGGTCGGCAATCTCCAGGGCCTGCTCGCCATAATCGGGTTGGGATATTAATAAATTATCTACATCTACCCCCAACTTTTGCGCATAAGCGCTATCAAAAGCATGTTCCGCATCTATAATGGCGCACATGCCGCCTTTTTTTTGTGCTTCGGCAATTACGTGGGTGGCCACGGTTGTTTTACCCGAAGATTCCGGCCCGTAGATCTCGATCACCCTGCCACGTGGCAGGCCGCCGATGCCCAGGGCAATATCCAGGCCAATGGAGCCGGTAGATACCACCGATTGCGCTACTATAGGCTTCTCGTTCATCATCATCACACTTCCCTTACCAAAATCCTTGTCAATCTTGTCCATTGTCAGCTTCAGGGCCTTCAATTTTTCGCTGTTGCTTTCCATAATTTCAGTGTTTTTTTCTGTTTTTGCCATAGCCAAAATTAGTATTTATGCGTATCCTGTCTTAAAAGTTTTTTGAACAACCAAAACTAAATCATTTAGCAATATCAAACTAATAATTTTAGATAATTATTTTTGGGAAAGGCGGAAAGCGGAAGGCCAAAAGCGGAGAGCAGGTAATTCCTACCATTTTCAACTATCTCATTATCAAATTATTTAATTTGTTGGGGCTGTCAGCTGCAGTAATACTACCCGGCTCCGGTCCCCGCTGTTCCGGGCTCCGCTATCGCTCCGGTGCTGCGCACTGCCCCTGCACATCGGGCAGCCCGTCAACAATAAACTGCTACTCAAAATTTGTTATCTTACCGGCATCAAAAGCATCATTAGGTAATGAAATGGTTTTATGTTGTGTTGATATTGGATATTGTTATCCTGCTGGTAATGATTAAAGTAATATTTAAATCCTATAGTCATTTTTTAAAATCACTGACCCATCATTTTTTCCCGGACGAGCTCATAAAAAATCCCCTGGAAAAATTTGCTGCTGAAAACGACAGTAGGCATAAAATAAATATCCTGTATGCAGTTTTACTGTTCCTCGTTATTAGCAGTTCCGTTAGTTACTACTTCTTCATTTAACGCCATTAACAAACCATGAAATACATAATTCTTTTGCGCTATTGCCATCCTTGGAATGATCACCGGCTGTAAGCCGCTCCGGAACATGGCTGGTGACCATTATACCGTTGATTCTTTATCTCCGAAAGACTACCGGGCACTCAATGGCGTATACAACAATGAGGCGGACACTACATTTGGTTATCATTACTCCTTCAATGATAATCATGACCTGGAATTACTGGATCATTTTTTTAGGCATATCCCACTCAAGGCCCGCTGGTATAACGATAGTATCATCCCGCAAAGTGAGAAGAGGGTCATACTGGAAGCATTAAACCCTAAAAAGATATTGGTCAGCCTGTATCAGCAAGACCGCTTCATCTATGCCAAGGCAATAAAAGGCCGGTATAAAAAAGGCTACTTTTATGTCCGGGGTAAAAACATCATTTACCCGCTTCCTATCCTATTTGGTTATCATTTTCAGAAAGCCAGGATCGGCAAGACAGGTACAGACCTTTTGATTGATTACCGCAGGAAGTTTTGGGTTTTTGCCGTGGTAGCCGGGGGTGCAGCCAAAGACAAGACCAGTTCTTTATTTTCTTCCCGGCAGTAAATAGAGGAGAAAGAAGCCGGCGTTTCAATAACACCTTATAAAACGATTGTCATGAAATACATTTTTATCGCTTTTTTTCTTTTAGGCAGTATCAGCGTTTTCTCCCAGACCGGTGCCGATAGCCTGGCCATTCAGCAGGCAGCGCTGGATTATATTGAATCACAGCATACACCAAACCCCGGCCAGATGGAAAGGGCTTTACATCCGCGCATGGTAAAACGTACCTTCTGGACCGATAAAGCCACTAATAAAGATTATGTGCGGGAGACGAATACCGAATCCATGGTCATCCTGGCGGAGAGCTATAACAAAAAAGGCGATAAGTTCCCGGCCAATCCAAAAAAGGAAGTAAAGTTGCTGGATGTATCCGACAAAACCGCCTCCGTTAAACTCATTGCCGATGAATGGATCGATTATATGCACCTGGTAAAACTAAACGGCCAGTGGAAGATCATTAATGTACTTTGGCAATACCATGATAGTTCGTTGCATAAGTAAATACAGCTTTTGCAATCATCATTTTATCGCCAAAGGCGACAGCATAGTTATTACGAAACTACAAGTTTCGAATAGCTGAGTTTTTTATTAGGCATCAAGTTACAGTAAAAATATTTGTGATATTATTCCAGCATTCTATCCATACAGGGTTTATTGTAAAAACAAAGCATAACCAGCCTGTTATCTTAACTTCTACATATTGGAATACTACGACGAATGTGGGAATTACAAGTTTCGAATAGCAAAATCCTGATAAAATCAGGACTAGTATAATCGACACGAGTCTCCCTGCGGAAGACTCGCGCCAGATGGTGGTTGATAACTTCCCCAACCGGGATAGCATAATTATTTCGAAACTTGTAGTTTCGAATAGTCGAGCTTTGGCAATACCATGATAGTTCTCCGAATAAGTAAATACGACTTTTGCAATCATCATTTTATCGCCAAAGGCGACGAAATAATATTACGAAGCTACAAGCTTCGAATAGCTGGACAACATAATTATTGCGAAACTACAAGTTTCGAATAGCAAGGGTTTTGTATTTGTTTAATTACATTTTCTAGCTCTTCTCTTTTTTGTTGCAATTTCTTTTCTGCTTTATTTAATTCTCCCTGATTTTTTCTAACTTGTTTTTCCAAAGATTTTATACGTCCGTCAATTTTTTTTTGTCTAAGTTCTGCACTAATACCTTTTAACTCTCCCTTATTATCGTACTTATCGGGGGTTATGAAAATTGTCATTCCTTGTAAATGAATGCCGAAAAATATACATAAGAAAACAGCATCGATATTATTTCAACAGCAAATCTTTACTTTTTAAAGTTTTGCCGGCTTTTGTAATTATCAACTTTTATCGGCAAAGGCGATAGCATGATGATTGCGAGAAACTACAAGTTTCGAATAGCTTAATAGCTAAGTAATGTGTAAACTTTTGTGCAAAAATCCTGATAAAATCAGGACTACTATAAACGACACGAGACTCCCTACGGAAGACTCGCGCCAGATGAGTTTGCAGTTCATTGTTACAAACAATGAACAACTTTCCTATAATTTAAAAATACCTTATTGGTTAATATACTCAGAACAACTGGGATACTTTACTCGTTCACTTACTCCGAAAACTGATAAAAACTCTCTATTTTTTTAAAATCAAGTTAAGTATGTTAAACCCTCCAATTTCTACAAAATTGTACCCATTTTCTTTACAGGAGTTAATAGCGTTATTTCCCACCCAATATGTCCTTTTCTTCAATTTAACTGAAACTGAATTTTTTTTGATGTAGTTAGAAAATTTTTTAAATAAATCCTTGTACGCTTCATTTGGATAAAGTTTTTCTTTACCAGAATAATAAAAGGAATGGCTTGATAAAAACCCTGGGCCGATTAACTTATCCCTTTTTTCTATTATACCTGGCGAATAAAAATCTATTGTAGGTCCACCGTATTTTTGACGCAAAAAATATTTTTTAACATTTTCCTTTTCAAAATCGCCCCACTCTAAGGAATGCTCCACCGCTTCTGGATGAAGAATAAACAATAAAACGTTATTCATTGCATATTCTTCATAATTATCAAGGGTTGATAAAGTTTTAAAACTCTGACTGTCATAATTTTCTTCTACAACCATTCTTGCCCCTGATTTAAATATACAATCTGCTAATAATAATTTATCTTTTTTGTCTAAAAAAAAATCTATTTGTGGCATAGTTAATTTCCTACTTTATGTGTTTCTGTTTCAACACCTAATTTTTTATATTCGGCTTCTCGTTTTTTGTTTCGTTGACTATTCGGTTTTCTTTCTGCTTCAAATGTTTTACGAGTTACACCCTTTTCATCAACAATTTGTGAATCTGGTCTTCTCCTAGAATCATGCCCTTGAATTTTCTGTTCACTTAAAACCTGCTCTCCTGGTTTCGCCTCGGATTTAGCCTTCTCAGTTAGCTCTTTTACTTTATCCTGGTGATCTGGCTTGCCTTTTGCACCATCCGGGTTAGGAACTTTCTTTTTAAACTCTGGCAGTGAGCTACTCGCAGTTCCCTGCGACGCGCTTTTTGCACCGTTTCCTGAGTTTAATTTTGCGTAGGCAGTTCCCGTTGTAACTCCTAAAGGACTGCCGCTCGTATACGTATTACCAGTGGCTGTTCTACCCTTAGAATTATTTATTAAATCTGCAGTCCCTGCAACTGTTAATGTAACGACTGTAGTTGTTACTGCGGCAGCTCCAGCAGATTCAGCAGCCATTACCAAAAATGGAACTATAAGGCAGGGACATTTGCCGTCAGGGTCATTGTATAGTATTGGGTTATTATAAGTATAGTTATACGGAGTAAAAGATTCTTGATTTTCCTCATCAGCCATTGGATCTATTTGCATAAAACGTCCAAGTTGTGGATCATAGGTCCTTGCATTAAAATCATAAAAATCTAAGCCGTTTTCATCATTAAACTCTTTACTCTGTAACTCGTTGCCATTAAACCAATTTTTGTTCCCTATAATCCCATTCAAAGCCTTTGAACTTATCCCCGCCATTGTCAACCCAAATGGGTAATAATGGGTTTCTTCCAGTATCGGTCCCGGTTTATGGATCACCTGTAAATTATCAAAGAACACCGGCAGCTTAGTCTCATTGCTGACATACACAAAGATATAACCATTTTTGTCTATTGTTATTTCTCTTAGTATAGCATCTGCATCCCAATGATTTTTTACCTGCCCGCTGGTACCTACCCTGCTGGCTCCTCCTTTTACATATTTGAACTGTTCATCGAGTATGATGTAGTTAATATAGGCTTTGGGGATGGTGGTAATTTCACCGTTATTACCCCGGATAAAGCTCGGTGGTATCAGGCTGCTGTTGATACTGTTTAGCTGCGCAACCGTTATTCCTTTGGCTCCTACCGCATTGGCCGGCGCTCCCAGTAAGCTGGTCATCAGGTTAAGAATATCCAATGCAGAGGAGTTGGCATCGCTTACCGTGGCTGTATTCAGGAAGTAAGACTTCCCAAAAATATCCACTTTATCCCCTGCCATTACCTTCATCACAAATTCCAGTCCTGTTTTATTGTTATTGGCATCCAGCTCATATAAATTATTGCTTCCTGCTGTTTGAGCAGGTGTTGTACCGGAAGGATAACTCAAATTGGCTGGTGGGTTGCCATTATTATTATAATAGAGTTTGGTATTACCCGTAGTTTCTGTTCCCCAGGATGCAATGCTGCTTTCTGGTTTTATTTTGGTATTGTCAATATTGTAAAATTGCTTCTCGTAGTTGACCATGCTGGCAGCCTGTGTTGTACCGGTTGCGCTAAATGTGCCTTCCAGGGTGGCTGCAGGATAGTAGTTGGTTTTTTCTTCATCCGTCAGTACCATTCTTACATTACCTAAATGGTCCTTCAGCATATAGTCATAATGGAACGTATTATCCGTTTCTCTTACCCGGATCCTTCCTTCCTCCATGCCAATGAACTGCAGCTTGTCCGGCTGGTTCTTTGCACTTAAGGAGGCATGGCTGTAAGTTTTACTTTCGTATACTGTGCCGCCGATATAGCTCGTCGTGGTGGTGATATTGGTCGTAAAACCGTCTACAGTCGCACCTGTCTCTGTTGTGGTTTTTTGTAGTTTGTTGCCTCCAGCATCATAAGTATAGGTGATCGTCCCCTTACCCGTTACGGTGATCGTCTGCGGAAGGTTTAAATGATTGTAAGCAATGCTGCTAATGGCTTTGTTGTTATCCGTAGTCAGGTTTCCGTTGTTGTCATAAGCATAGTCGGTAATAGCCTCAAAAGCTGATAGAGCACTCCCCGCTGTCAGGGCTGATTTAGCTGTTGCCTGACTATGGGTGGCCGCTGTTCTGAAGTCACCCAGTTTGGTGTCCGCATCATTGTTCAGGTCAGTGACACTTTTTAGTTTGTTAGTGCCGGGTATATAAGTATAACGCAGGTCGTCTATCTGTTCACTGCCACCTACCTTCAGGCCCCATTGCTGCATCCTTTTGATATTGCCATTGTAATCGTAGGCATCATTCACGTTTATTTGGGTGCCATCGCCCATTTTAATATCGTAGTTCACACCGGCCGTGGTGTTGAACGAGGACCCTGTATACTGGGTAAAGTCGCCTTTGAGTAAACGATTGGCCGCATCATAGTCAAAGTCATATTTTCTTATCACTCCACTTCCCTTGCTTTTCCAGACCATCCCACTGATATTACCATTGTATTGCGCTTTGGTATAGCTCTGGCTTCCTATCAACTGGTTGTTTTGCTTGTCATAACCCAGGTCAAAACCAAAGTAGCGGCTGTCGTTGTCTTCACGGGCATAATCACGGTTCACACCCAGTAACCAGCCGCGGATATTGTAGTCATAGACCAGTGTTTCTAAACCATCGCCGCCGTCATAGTCCGGGGCCAATATTTTTTTCTTTAACTGGCCTAATGCATCGTATTCCTGACGGACGATTTCTGTCTGTGCCTTATTTATCACCAGACCATTAATATTACTACTCTGTGTCTTCTTTATATTCACTAACCGGCTTAACTCATCGTATTCGTTATAGGTAATAATATAGTGCGCCTGCGGATTGGTACCCAACTTCTGGAGCTTTTGATATGTCATCAGTGTTAATCCAGAAAAGGAATACTGGGTGGTCAGTATATCTACCCCCCCAGATATATTCTTGTTCTGAGTCTGTATTACGCGACCCTTATCGTCGTAGTAATTGATGGCGTATAAAAAGTCTGAAGAGTTTAATACCCTCGTTTTGGTACCGGTTACCATCCCTTTTATCGCATTGCTCTGGCTAAGCGCCTGCGGATAAGGAAAAACTGTTCCACTGGCAGTATGAAATGAGTTATCAAAATCGGTATTGCGGGAAGAAGAAAAGGGATTGCCCTGGCTACTTAGCCAATCATAGTTGTCATAATAAGTGGCCGTAAGTATATCAATATTTACATCTGGCCAGCAACGAGTGGTATAGCCACTGCCAATGCCTCCGGAGCTAAGTCTTTCTTCAAAACGATAGGGTGCAAAGGTTTCTGCTATGTCACGTGCTTCTCCTATAGTACCGTAAAAGATATAAACACCTGTCATCACAGGCCTGTTCAAGGCGTCATACTTGGTAAACAAGTACTCGTAGTTAGGCCGCTGTTTAGCATCCTGCGTAAGCAAAAGACGGTCCCATTTATCATACACCATATACGCTTCACCCGCTCCCGGTACCTTCTTCATGATCATCCTGCTGCGGTGGTCGTATTCATATCGGAATGTTTGTTCATCCAGTAAGGTGGTGGTCAGTGTCCAGCTTGCGCCGCTGAGCGCTTTCACACCCTCCGGCTGGATAACGGCTCTTAGCCGGTTCAGATCATCATAAATATAGTAAGTGCATAACCAGCCATCGTGGTTTTGGCCCGTTATTCCATCGTCTTTGAGCGCTGTAAGTTGTACCTTCTTTAAGATCACCAGGCCGCTTTTGTCCTTAAATTCTATTACCTGTTTGCCCTCTTCATCCTCCGTAGCGGTTTTGTATAGTTCGCCGGCTGGGTAGGTTGTGGTAGTAGCATAAGTGCCAAAACTGCCTGTGCTGCCGTCTGTTACCGTCCAGATCCTTACCGCGTCTGTGGCTGTATTGATCCAGTAGCTGGTTTTTACCGATTTTTTTGTCGTGCTCTCTGAGCCTACCCAGCTTACACCAGGAGCATAGCCCTCCAATGGCCTGTTTAAGGGAGATGCCTCGAAGTTGGTTTTACTGTAAAAATAAGTTTCGCCCTGGCCGGCTAAGGGGCCGCTTATATTGCTATAAAAGGCCTGTTGTTGGGCAAAAGGGTTAAGCTTAAATAAACCATCATTAATATGCGTATTACCGCCGGTGTTGTTGGCCGGGGTGGGTAGGTATTTATGTACCTCCCTGCCAAACTCATCGTACTCCGTCATATCGATCATGTCCACAGCAGTGTTCGATGGCCCGGTAACCAAAGAGCCTTGTTTTACCACCGTCTGGATAGGACGGCCTAAACCATCTATATACTGCGTGGTCATCTTCGCCGTTGTTATCGGCGTCGTTGTCGTCAGCTCCGCTACATTAGTCGTAGGCTTTACTACGTCCCAGGTACGCACATAGTTCACTGGAGCTGTACCGCTATAGGTAGCCGGTGTAGCACGCTGCGCATGAAGGCCAGTACCTGCTGCAGTTAATAATAGAGCAAGTATTAAATAAGAATATCTTTTGATCATCACAAGCTTATTTGATATAAATAAAATGTTCCACCTTAATTATTATTAAGAAGGGTTATTTTTTTCGACTTATATAGTAAATATTTTTCTTGGCCCAGGATGGGTTTATACAAACTGTCTCTGGTGTTCTCAATCTTTTGTATCCTTGCCCGTAATGAATCGCCTGTTACGGTTTGCCGCACTGTAGCTTTTTGCAGGGCTAGTTTTTGATTGACCTGGTAAATACTATCCCGCTGTACAGATGTCAACGTTAAAGAGTCCTTTAACCTGTCTGCAATACGTGTTGACAGTTGTGAGGAAGTATTTGATTGAGCGCTGGTCTCTTTATTGATAATGAAAACCAGCATCAGCAGTAAATAATATATTTTTTTCATGCTTATAATTAATTATACCTGTTAGTTAAAATTCGGAAAAAGCACAGGCAAAATGTGCCATTTCAATAAAGTTGCTCGACCAGCTTCCATCGCTCCATTCATACCGGTAAGTGTTGGCATACATTCCGGTTTCCCAGTCATAGGCCGAACTGACACAAATACGCACGCCCAGTTCACAGTTACCATATACACATTTATAACCTTCCTGCCAGCAGTTGCCGCTACTACATACATAGGGTAAGGGGCAGGCCGTCGTGTTGGTACCGGTAACTATCCACCGAAGCTGGTTATAAGTGGGAGAGCAGGGGTTCATATCTCTTTGTTCTCTTTCTTGTTCGCCGGTATTTTGGTTAGTACCATCTTTTTTGCACCGGATCGCTGTAGCGGTATTTTGCCAGTCGGCTGGGGGTGTACAATTACTGTTAACACCATCAGATATCCAACGGTAAGTATTGTAAGTTGGACTATGGGGGTTATTATCCTTTTCCTGATGCTCCTGTATATTGGAAACATAGCTGTTATTAGCAGGACAAGGCTGGCAACGGGTAAGACTGGTAGACTCCCATAAAGGCGTAGTATTTATTTCAACACCGCAATCCTCTACCTGGCCAGCATAATTATAACAAATACGCTTTAATATATTACCCTCATCGTCTTTTACCAAATGAAGACGGTTAAAACTATCGTACTCATAAAAAATAGTTTTCCCTGTGGGTGACGTTTCAGCTGCTAATCCTATTAAAGGAAAATAAGAATAGGTTTTCATTATTGCTTGTTCCGGGTACAAACGCACATCGTCAATATTTACCGTACCAGTAATATTTACCACAGTAGAATTAGATATTACAAATTTGATCAGCTTCCATCCATTTTGAGATCGTAGCTCTATTGGCGAAGAAATACTTGCACCCATACTACCTGTTACTACAGGGCCAGGATACGCATTTGTCCATAAAGTAAGAACATACGTAGTAGTATTGATCAACCCCGTTTTGGTTATACCTCCGCTTGAAAGCATATACACAGGTTGAAAAGTTGGTGAGTTATAATCGTCAGTTGTATTGCCCGAATAGCTCCATCCACCCGTATTGCCGGCATCAAAACCCGCGTAAGCAAATTGACCGTCATTTGCATTTACCACTTCCGCAATGGGGTACACTCCTTCATATCCCCACATATATGAAATGGGGTTATTTTTTTCCGGTTTCTGAGTTAATAGTTTATCCTGATTATCATACTTGAAGGAGATTTGTGGTTTATACAAAGAAGAACTTATTAGCGTATTATATAAACCGTCACTTAAAGACTCATTGTCTAATCCTGTAATCGGGGTCCCAATTTCAAGTGCAAATATGGTATCTGGCAGATAATGATTATTGAATTTTGTAATCTTTCCAGAAATCAACACCGAATCAGATATACCCGATTTTTTCCATACCTGCTCTTCCCAGGGTATTGACAATACATGTGCGTCAAGAAAGTTGGAACTAAGTGCGGCTAAATAATCTTCCGGGTATTTTAGCTTTTTGGTAAAGTGATTCCCTTTTGAATCTTGTGTAAGTACTAACTTTAAGTTCCGGTTGTCATCATAAATGTATTGGGTTGTACTTTCTAATATATTGGTCCCATTATATATAACCTCTTTCTGGGATTTTACAGCGCTCCACATTTTTCGCAAATAATAGGGCTCAAAGGAAAACTTTTCATCCGGAGGAAGGTATAACCCCCCTGCTGGTATTACTTTTGATCTTAAATAAGCCTTAATAGCATGAATAATAGTGTCAGTAGCCTCATAATAATCGTATTCAACACGATTTACCGGCTGCCAACTATTACCCACCTGTTTGTAATTTATAACTGCAGTAGGTTCAATTCCTAAAAAAGCACCCTCAGATTCCATGGAAACAAAGTTGTGGCGTGAACGGAGCCCTCCCGTTTCTGAAAAAACCTCCTCCACCACACTTGTATAATAGTGAGGTGTACCAATTCCATAAAAATCGCTTAAACTGGATGTATATATTGTAGAGTGTATTTGTCTAAATGCATCTATTTCTGCCACTTCGTCTGTGTATTCTTTTTGTTCAAATAGTGGTAAAACGTTCATAGCGCCGCTACTGAATCCAGCTTCATTTGTATAATGATATTTTTTTGTAACTGGTATTCCTAATCCAGGTGTAGAAGTGATTTGTTTAATCCTGATTCCTGCTCCATACTCACCCAAAACTGGTGAGCCATTTTCAAAAAAAGTCACTAGGGCTTGCATTTCTGTCTCCCTTCCATCAATAAATGTTGTAATGTAATAGTCCCCCGCCGTTAAGGGAATGGAAAAAAACTTTCCACCATTGTCTGCCTCAAGGTCAATCTGACCCTCATAAGCAACATATGCAACGTCACCGTCATCATAAGTAATCCTGAAATCTGTATACAAGTTACGTGCATTTCCATCTGCAAATGGCGAATGAGCTACCCGGGACAACTGTACCTCTACATTTTGATTATACCCAATACTAAAATATATATTGGAGGAGCTATTCGTTTGTCCATAGCTAGGACTGCCCGTAACCTCACACTCTTCAGTTGTACTAACCTGTTGATAATGGTCTCCTGTATAATAACGATTCGGTTCATATTCTAACTCAACCTTGCCTCCCGTAGGATAAGTTATTTTTCGTAATGCCCCTTGTGTTGCACTTCCATTAGGTTCACGATTAGGTGCCGTGTTTAATACTTCTGGAACTCTTGCAGATGGAAGTATTATATTCCCAAAATCACCATTTCCCAAATAATATCCATAGTAATCTACTGCCGCATCTGTTTTTGTTAATAAATTATTAATAGCATTATATTCGTAACCATACTTTAGGGTTTTAATCCCTTCGTCGCGGGTAGATATTTCATAAAGCGAATCTAAATAAAGTATCCGCCCGTTGAAGCCTGTACTTTCTTTGTAATGATGTATTAGCTTGAAATTTTTAATTGCTCCGATTCCCGAACCTGTTACTGAAATCTCTTTTAATGCTCTTGAGTCTCCAGATAAATATTGATTAATATCCCTTCTTGACGTTTCCTCTGGTATAAAGCTTATGTTACAATTTCTTGTATAAATAGAACTTAGCCGAATACTACCGACTGTTGTAGGTAACGGGCCTTTTTTTTGAAAAACCTGTGATGATTGCTGATATGCGCCCTGGTTATCGCCCTGAAACGGATGAATATATTTATAACTTTGCATAGTTGGACCATGCTGCAAAATCTCACCCTCACTGGTGTAAGTGAGATTAATTTCTTCCGTACCAGCTGCGTTTTCAATTTTTGTTAGGTAAAAAGATGATATATAAGAGGATATAGTATATGAAGACCCGGGAGAAGGATGCGGAGTCGTTAGTTCCGTAGCAAAAAATGAAAATTTATTTCCATCAGGAGTTGTTATTACAAAACCTCCTGGGGAAGCAACTATTTTTAGCTTTTTATCTGGTAATAGATATATTTTTTCTCTTACTATAACAAACTTACCGGAATAACCAAGAAAGTTATAACTATATAAGTCCGGTTCTCCATCTATGATACCGTCAGTAACAATATTCTTCAAAAAAGTTTGATCCTCCGAAGCCAATGTTAAAATATGCGTAATTGTATCAAACGTCCCAGCCGCTGCACCAGCTCCATCATCAGGCTTATCTCTAATATTACGGGTAATTACACCTCCTGCATTTATATTCCATCCAAGACCCACCCAACTGCTTGCACTGGCTGGTTTAAAACCATCAAAACTGTATGACAAAGTTATTGGCAGACTCAGACTTCCGTCTGTTATACTATGTATCGGAAAGGAAACATTTGGTACCCCTGTATACAAATTAACAGGAATTTCGCCCACCTTTGCAAGACTGCTAGCAGTTGGTGAGTTAGGTATTAAGTCAGTTCTGTTATAGTTTGTTGGATCTGTTTGCGAAAAAACGCATGATATACTTACTAATAGAAATACTGGCAATAAAATTTTAATCATATACATTCTCTATTAAAATACTATTTAAATCATAATCCATACCCCACCCTGAACAATATGGGTTGTGTCCTCGGTACCTGTTGGTAACTCAGAAAATCCCATAATAACTTCACGGAGGTCTTTTTGAATATTTTTG
>CAYUMH010000102.1:0-16079 GCA_964445775.1 uncultured Terrimonas sp. | reverse complement strand
TGCAGGTCACAAACCGCTTTCAATACAACTTTAACGGGAAAGTCGTTTAATACAAACCATCTCCCGAAAGCACTTGCCGCTTCTTTACCCATCAGGCCACCGCCGATGATACCGATATTAATTGTTTTCATGATACTGTAGCTTTTTCACTTAATAATCCAATTACTTCTTCAGGTCTGGCGTCTTCATGCACTATTGCCATCAGTGCCTTCGTCATCCCCGCCGGATTTGCATGCTGGATTACATTACGTCCGTATACAATTCCTTTTGCTCCCTGCTCCATCAAACCATACGTACGGTTGAGTATTTCTTCATCTGTAGCACGTCCGCCACCACGCACCAATACCGGGATATTACCCGCCGTTTCTATTACCTGGTGATACTCGTTGATATCATCAGTAGGGTCGGCTTTGATAATATCGGCACCCAGTTCAACTGCCTGTCTTACCAGGGGAACGATCTTGGTTACATCGCCATCCACGTTATAGCCACCGGCTTCGTTATTGGGACGGAACACCAGGGGCTCAATCATCAATGGCATCGCATACCTTTCACAAACGGGCTTTATCTTCAATATATTCTGGATACACTGGTCCCATACTTCCGGCTCACCCGGAATACGGAACAGGTTTACCACTACACAGGCCGCATCAACACGTATAGCCTGCTCAACAGGATCTTCTATCATCCGGCTGAATAAAGTACGTGGTAACTGTGTACCATATACATTGGCTACATCGGTACGCAATACCAACGAAGGTTTCTGACGTCCTAATATCGATTGCAGGTAATGTGCCTGTCCTACTGTTAACTGAATAGCATCAGGAGCCGCTTCCACCAATACTTTCACGGCTTTCTCAACATTCTCAATTCCTTTAAGGAAACCAAACTCATTGAAAAAACCATGATCAATGGCTACATCAAAACACTTACCTGATTGCTGATTAAATAGTCTGTTTAGTTTGTATGTTTTCATAACTCAAATATATACATTTTAATCAACTTGTATATACAAGTTGAAAATTATTTTATTTATTTTTAATGACCACCCATTACAGTCGTTACTTCGTCTGTACCCTTTAACTTACGCATACAGTATAAGCCAAAGAAAGCCACATACCCATAACAAAGCACCGGTAAAACAAATGAATACTGGATACCGATCATATCGGCTAAACCGCCCTGTAATAAAGGGATAAGCGCTCCGCCTAAAATGGCCATAATTAAAAGTGAAGAACCCTGGTTGGTATGTTTGCCCAGTCCTGTAATAGATAAAGTGAAGATATTGGACCACATAATGGAATTGAACAGACCAACACTTAGTATCACCCACATAGCCACTGGTCCACTGCTGAACATTCCCGTCATTACGAGTAAAATATTCATGCAAGCGAACAGCAATAAGGTTCGTGCAGGATTTGATTTGCCGGTTAAAAAGCCTGCCAGGTTAAGCAGTATAAACAACAGGAAATACTTTACCTGGTCAAACGAAAGATTAACAATACTTAATATCAGCAGGAACACGGCCACAGCGGTAAATATCATCCAGGCCATCTTTTTTGTACCGGATAATTTATGGTTCAGTGAAATGGCTCCCAGGAACCTTCCTATCATAGCGCCGCCCCAGTAAATAGCGAGGTAGTTTTTACTCACTGCTTCCGTTAAGCCCATAACATTCTCCTGTTCCAGGAAATTGATAATAAAACTACCGATCGCTACTTCAGCGCCCACATAACAGAATATACCCAATATACCCAGTTTCAGGTGTGGAAACGCCAAAGCCCCCAGCCCTTTCCGCTCTATTGCTTCTGCTTTAAATACCGGTAATTTTACTTTATAGATTAATATACCGACCAGCAAAAAAATTATGGCAAAGATGATATACGGTATACGGCTGGCCTGGGCAGACAGGTGTTCTTCGGTTGCAAATTTTTCAAAGATGAGGAAGCCCCCAATGATCGGCGCAATGGTAGTCCCAAAAGAATTAAACGCCTGCGCCAGGTTTAACCGGCTGGAAGCTCCTTCAGCAGGGCCCAATAACGACACATATACATTCGCCGTGATCTGCAACAAGGTAAAACCTAAGCCCAGGATAAATAAAGCTGCCAGGAAGATCCAGTACTGCGACAAAGTAGCCGCAGGATAAAAAAGACAACAGCCAATGGAAGAAATAACCAGCCCGATAATAATACCATTCTTGTATCCAATTTTATTAACCGGATCACCTTTGTAATATGATATTAAAAAGTAGATTAGTGAGCCGGTAAAATAAGCACCAAAGAAACAGAACTGGACCAGCATGGATTCCAGGTAACTCAATTGAAATAATCCTTTCAAATGTGGTATCAGTATATCGTTCATACAGGTAATAAAACCCCACATAAAAAACAGGGATATCAATGTATACAAAGGGACTATATATCCGCTGTTATTGGGTTTATTAACTGTACCCGGCAATGCGCTCATGCTGTTTAAATTTATTCGTGATTGTTCATGTATTATGGCCTGTAATCCAAAGCGGATGGTGGCGCATCATCCGGTCCTGCACCCCATAGCCTGTTAGGCTTAGCGCCCATTATCAATTTCAGTTCACCGCCCTTCATCAATTCCTTATGTGTAAACCAGGTTTTAGTTAATGGCTTACCGTTTAATACAGCAGATTGAATGTATTTATGCGTTGCGGAATTATCGATGGCTGTAATTTTAAATTGTTTACCATTTGGTAAAGCCATGGAAATATTATTGAATACCGGGCTGCCGATCGTATACACGGGGATACCGGGTGTTACAGGGAAAAAACCCATCATAGAGAATACGACAAAGGCACTCATACCGCCACCATCTTCATCACCGGGCATACCAAAAAGGTTATCCGTAAACCAGGTGTCCAGCAACATACGGATGCGCTTCTGTGTTTTCCAGGGAGTTCCTACATAGTTATACAAATATGGTATATGCAGGCTGGGTTCATTGCCCATCACGAACTGTCCTACCAGGCCGGTAGCATCAGGCTGTATACGCCAGAATTTATACCGGGGCAACCCCAGGTCTTCGCGGTACAACTGATCCAGTTTGGCTTCTGTCGCCTGCTTACCGCCCATTAAGTCAAACAATCCTTTAAAATCATGTTTGGCAGACCAGTTAAAATTATAAGCATTGATCTCGGTGAAATATTCACGTCCTGACAAGCTGGGGTTATAAGGTTCTATCCAGTTACCATCTTTATCTTTTGGCCATACAATGCCTTTCTCTTTACGGAAAACGTTTTCATAATATTTTGCTCTTTTCAAAAACAAGTCACGGTCTTCCGCTCTTCCCGCTTCAGCAGCCAGTATGGCAATACACCAGTCGCTGTAACTGTTATCAATGGTCACTGAAACAGCCTGTCGTTTTTCCCAGCCGGTATCCACCCTCGGTTCTGTTTCTTTTTCGCCCGGCCTTAACCCCGGCATATAACCATGTTTATTATAAAACGAATCAAGGGAAGTAGCAGGTCCGTTATTCCAGGGCAGTAGTGTTGATTCAAGCGATCCTTTTCTCATGCCGGCGTAGGCTTTCTTTATATCAAAATCACGGATGCCTTTATACCAGGCATCAGCCATCCAGATAGCGGCATTATTACCGGTCATTGCCGGCCAGTCACCAAATACAGTAGAGAAAGAAGGCATCCATCCGGTTTGTTCATACATGGTAATATATGACCTGATCTTTTCCGCTTCTTTTTCAGGATCAAGGATCATATGTAATGGTTCCAGGGCAATATAGGTATCCCATAACCAATTGTCCACGTAAAAGGGAGCATCCGATGTATGTACGGCATGATCATAGGCACTGTAATACTTTCCGTATTCATTGATATTGACCATGCGTTCGTAACTGCGGTAAAGCGATGTGTAAAACACCCGTTGTTGTGCGGGGCTGCCGCCACTCACCTTGATTTTTGACAGGGCTTTCTCCCATACTTTAGCAGCATTATTTTTTAAAGCGGCAAAATCCCAGTTTTTAATTTCCTGCTGCAGGTTATGTTTTGCCTGTTCAATGCTTATATAGGAAATACCATAACGCATACCCACTTTCCTTGTTCCTGTTCCTACCTTTGCCAATATCAATTTATTATTACCCTGCTCCCCTTTTTCTACCGAAACGATATCCACATCGGTTTCCGCATAGAAATAGGCTTTCATACCAAAGAAGTTTTCGGTGCCGGTGATAACTCTTTTGCCGGTAACTTCAATTGAACCGTTTCCGTTCAAAGTGCCAAAACGCAGGTAATGATCTTCTTTATTCCTGAAGTCTACACGGAAATAACCGCTTCTTTCGGCTACGGTAAATTCAACATCATGCACGGCATCTTCTGAAGCAACCTGATAATAGTAAGGTGTAGTTTGCTCTTTTTCTATTGTCAGCTTCTGTGTCCAGCTACCCGCCGTTACCGGGCCGCTCACCGGCAGGAAACCAAATACCCAGTTAAGCCGGTGCGAGGGTACGTTCAGTGGGAAATACGCAACCTGGTCATCAATCTGGTCACGTTTCATGGGATACGTCCGTAGCATCGCATTTGGCAAATGCACCGTAGGCCTGATCGGCTCCAGCAGTACACCTACGCCACCGATAGTTGGATCCACCAGCGACAACGGGGAAGACTGCTGGGCAATTATTTGCGAAGACATCAATAAAAGTGCAAACAACATTTTTTTCATACTCATCATTTTAGTATAGATCTGTAATTACTTATTATCAAAACACCAGGTAATTTTTTATTTACCGGCATCTTTAAACAGGAAGGTATATACTGAAGTATACTCAGGCTTACCTTTTACTGCTACTTTTATTTTAAAAAACTGTTCCTTTATTGCCGGCAGTATTATTCTCGCGGTGGGCCCCGCTATGTTTTCAAATGCCTTTGTAGTAGCAAATGCCCAGTTTAACAAGGTTTGCTCTTTACCATCAAAAAGAATGGACACGGTCAGCTCTCCGGCTTCTAATGACTGGTGTGTATCATTCAACATAAATACTTCACCCGTAAAAGCCTCCCCTTTTGTCCATGAAAACTTAGGCGCCCGTACACTTGCCAGTACGGGACGGCAAGCTTTTGCTACCGCATGGTAAGCAGGCTTTATTACATTGGGCCAGTTTAATAAACTGTTATTGGCGGCACTGGGCCATGGTTCCTGGAAACACCAGTTAAGCGCCATGCTGCAATAAGGCTTCTGCCGGCGTGCTTCTTCATAAATAAATTGTAATCCTTCTGATTGGGTGAGCTGACTGTACTTCACCAGGTCTTCCAGCGATTGAATTTTTCCAAAATAATGTTCCAGTACCGGCATGTCCAGCCAGCGTTTATCACCCCAGGCGCCAAGACCATGATGCGATTCCCAGGCTGTATTCAGTGCCGGAGGGAACAACTCTGCTGAAGGAATAAAAGATTTCAACACTTCAATATTTGCTGCACCTGGTACGCCAAATTCCGTATAAGCTGTTTTATTAGCCCTGGCCATCCATTGGTACAGCTCTTCTTTTTTTTCAAGATCTGCAAAAACATAATATCCATGCCCCATTCCAAACTGCGGTGAGGTATAAATAAAAGGTGTTGCAGGATCTAACCGGTAACAGATACTATTCAGCAGGCGCAGGGCCAGTGACTGGTCCGTCATACGGCTCCAGCTATTGAACAATTCATTACCCCCGCTCCATAATACCAGCGAAGCATGTTGTTTTATACGGCTCACAATAGAACGTGCTTCCTGCTCCAGTACCCTGAGATAAGCGGCATCATCGGTATAATTATTACAGGCCAGCGGGAACTCCTGCCATACCAGCATACCATACTGGTCACAGTAATCATAAAAAGATTCTTTATTGGTAATACCGCCACCCCATACACGTAATATATTCATATTGGCTTCCTTGGCCAGCTTCACCTGCGTTTCGTAGAGGGATGGAGTAATAGTGCCCACAAATATTTCCGGATGTACCCAGTTGGTTCCTTTGGCAAAAATGCGTTTGCCATTTATTTCGAAACTGGATGGCGATACATTCCTGGTTACCGGGAAAATATTCGGTTCATCCCAGGCCCCTTCATTCATCAATAGTTTCACCTTACGGAAACCAATCTTGCTCACCTTACGATCAAGCAGTTTTTTATCGGTATTGTATAATTCCAATTCACTTGTGTATAATACCGGATCCCCATAACCGTTCGGCCACCATAGTGTTATATTATCCAGCTTACCTGTAATTACCTCTTTCCCGGTTTGCAGCTGGCCCGTTTTCTCTAATACGGTTTTGCCTTTATTATCTTTCAGCAACCACTTAAAATTTTTCCCTGTTAACGACGCGCCTTCCACATTCAGCTTAAGCTGTGCCGCAGTAAGTGCTTCATTTAACTCATAAGTAATATCGGTTGTTGTAATATGGGCTTCATTACGAATGGACAGGTAGGTTTCGTCCCAGATACCCCTTGTTACTAAACGCGGATGCCAGTCCCAGCCATAACTCACAGCGGGCTTGGCACTCTCTCTTGCATTTTGCCGGTATGTTTCTGTTCCTTTTACAAAAGTGGCGGCTTCTTTAATTTTGGGTATGGGACGTAATATAATTTTCAGTTCATTCGTTTCTTTCAACAAGCTGGTCATATCTATATCAACATACGTAAACATACCTTCCTGTTCCAGCAGCTCAACACCATTCAGGAGTACTTTAAAATGATAGTCAATCCCTTTGGAATGGAAATACAATTTTTGCCCGGCACCCAATACAGGCTTGTTAAATTTTGTCCTGTAAGTAAAATACCAATCCTCCATCCAGTCGAACTGTTCTACATTATTACCATACCAGTAGGGCTGTTTATAATTTTCTCCCTTCATCACATCCAGCTGCACTGCTCCCGGCACTGTTGACGGCAACCATTTAGCCGGTGTTTCCCCGGCATTTTTATGATAGCCGATCTCCCATGTAAGCATTTCTTTTTTTTCCTGCGCAAATGTGTACATAAAACTGAAGTAGGATAATATGAGAAAGAATAATCTTTTTTTCTGCATGATGTGAGTTGTTAACGGGTTTCTTTGTTCCAGATATCTTTAATCGTTTCTTCCAGGTTAAGCCCATTCGGAACGGCGGCACTCGGCGTATTAGCCCGGGTTTTAACAATAGGATACCCTTTTCCCCTGTCCATCAGTCTGGAGACCGGCATAGCCAGGAAACCGTTTTTATCTGTTTCCCTGATAAAAGTATATGCATAACGTAACCAGTCATTCCTGTAAGCTTCCTTTTGCAAACAAAACCAGGTGATCTCATCATAACCCCATATAAAATGTGCTGTTGTATCGGCCACGCCGGGTTTAGCACTGCAACCAAAATTATCTACTTCAAGCAGGTATGGCAAGGCATCTGCTTTCCAGCCTGATGGTGCAATGCCACCTTGGCTCCGGCCATAAAAAGCATCGAGATAACCTTTTTCCAATATGCCTTCCATTGGTTTATCCACCACTTCCTTTATACGCAGTGGATATGCATTAAAGTCCAGCAGGCTTTCACCATCAACCACCATGCCCCCGGAAGGTGTATGCGCATCCAGCAATACCCATTGCCGCCGGGCATGTTTGGCAGCATAACGACGCACCTGTTCCATATAGGTTTTCCAATGTTTAAACCCTTCATCTTCCATACCAACTAATGCAATCTGCCCATAATGTAATGCCTCACAACCAATATTGATATAGGAACCCGCAAGGAACATCATCCATAGTTTTGTTTCTACCCTTGTTATATCAGGCACACTGGAACCAGGTCCCCAATGATCCACATATGTTTTTTTAAGATTCAGCATCGAGTCATAACGGAAATTACGTTGCTCGGCCTGCAGGCCTAATGCTTCGAATGTCCATGCCGGTATGGCAACGAGATTTACTTCCGGGGTAACGGCTTCAAAGATGCCTCCCTGGAAGATGATATCCTTATCTTCCCGGTGTACCCGCTCCGCCAACTTTTTTGCATTCTGCAAATAAGCCGGATCATTCAGGGCTTTTTCTTTTCCCCAGCGATAGATAGCACGACCTACAAATTTTACACCCAGGTTTTTTATCAACCTTATATCATCCTCTTTCCCGGGGTAGGTTGCATCAATAACATAGGGGTCAACGGTTAAAAATTCTGCCATCGTAGTAGCGCGGCTAAGATAGTTTTCCAGCACCTCCCTGGAAATACCTTTACCATCTATATGATAGGACAATTTCTTTTCGGTTTGCCCGCAGGCAAATAACTGTACCAACAGCAAGGGCAGCAGGTATAGTTTAATTATTTTGTTCATTGCTCCACAGTTTTTTAATGGTCTCTTCCTGGTTCTGTCCCTGGGTGCTGGTAGCACTTTTGGTATTGGCCCTGTAGCGGGTAATCTGTCCGCCGCCCAGGCTCACCACACGGCTACCGGGCATAGAGAGATAACCTATATTATCAATATGTTGGATCCAGTTATGCGCATAAGAAAGGAATTCATTCTTTTCCGCTTCGGGCTGGTGATAGAACCAGGTTATTTCGTCATAACCCCATACCCAATGATCAGCAATACTGGATACGTTGGGATGATCGCTGATACCATAGTTGTCAAACTCCACCAAATAAGGAACCTGCTCGCAAGCCCATCCACTCGGCGTGATACCACCATTGGTTATGCCGTAAATAGCATCGAGAAAGAATTTCTTCAGCTCCCCTTTCTGTGGTTCACCGCCGATTTCTTTTATACGCATGGGAAAACTTACAAAATCAAATACCAGTTTACCATCTGCAACAATGCCGCCACTGGCCATATGCCCGTCACAAATTACTGTACCTCGGCGTGCAACGGTTTTAGCAGCATTACGGATCCTGGTCAGCAAATTGTTCCATCCCGCATAGTTATTATTCCTGTCTACCATGGCCATTAACTCCACCTGGCCAAAGTGAAGCGCCTCAATACCAGCCTGCATAAACTGCCTGGCCAGGAAAAAGAAAAACATTTGTGTTTCTGTTCTGGATATATCAGGCACACTACCGGTGCCCCACTGACCTACGCCATTACCCTGTAAATTGATCATATTGTTGTACACAAAATTCCTGGTGACAACCGGCAGGCCATATTCTTCAAACACCCAGGCTGGCACCGGTATATTGTTGACACTGGGCGTTACTATTTCAAAAATGCCGCCCTGGAAAATTATATCATTATCAAACTGGTGCATTTCAGCCATAATAGCTTTGGCATTATTCAGGAAGGCAGGATTGTTGAAACGGTCTTCAACACCCCATGAATACAGGGCCCTGCTGATGAATTTTGCACCGATATTTTTCAGCATACGTTTATCATCTTCCTTATCCAGGTAAGGTCCATCACTGTAAAACCCGTCTGAGTTAACAAATTCGGTCAGGGAGATGGCGCGGGAAAGATAACTCTCCAGTACATTACGGGGCATCACGCCACCCGAGAAGGTATAATTTCTTTCTATTGGCTGTCTTTTAACAACCGTTTTGGTATCGTCCTTTTTACAGGCTGTTATTCCAGCCAATAAAGTGATCAATATGAATAGTCCTTTTTTCATGGCAATTTTTTGAGATTAATTACAAACAGGTAAGGTGGCAATGTCCAGTAATGCATCACCTTGTTTAACACGCAGCTGAATAACCGGGTCCGTCTTTTTCAATACCCCGTTATTGATCCATTTTTTTACAATACAAAAACCAATCTGGTTGGCACCCACACTAAGGATAGGAACAAAACCATCAGGACCTCCGTTATCAAGGATATATACGTCCCCTCCTATGTACTCCACGTTTTCAAATCCGCCCAGCCCATTTACT
The DNA here is from genome assembly GCA_964445775.1 of uncultured Terrimonas sp. Classification (GTDB taxonomy): domain Bacteria; phylum Bacteroidota; class Bacteroidia; order Chitinophagales; family Chitinophagaceae; genus Terrimonas. The sequence continues at coordinate 6,248 of CAYUMH010000102.1, read as the reverse complement.
TTATAGTGATTTTTATAAATCAGGTCTCCGCCAATATGCCTGATACCACCGCCGGTTTGATACCAGGTATCCATATTCCACATTTCCCCTGCTGTTTTATCTCCTGTAATTTCAAAGTTGCCGCCCACATAAGTTAAAGAAGCAAAGGCAGCTCCGCCTTCACCCAATGAAGAAGCCGGGTTAATTTTAAAGTTGCCTTCTATCCGGGTAATGCCGGAGAAACTGGCTCCTCCCCGCGGGAAACCCCAGAATGCCAGTTTGGGACAGTTTTCAATTACCAGGTCGCCGCCAATAGCAGTGTAGGCAACAAAGCCCTGGGGATTAAATAACTCCGGGTTATTTTTAAGAATAATACTGCCCAGGCATTTCACGCCGTTAAAGAAACTTTCTGTATTGGTAACAGCCGTGCCTTCCAGCGTTAACGTACCTTTTACACCCTTCAGTTTATTTTTCAGGGTGGCTATAACTGCATCCGTAATGTCCATGCCTGTAATGCGCAGGTCCTGTGCGGTATCAGATAAAGGTGTAAAATTATCTACATCGGTTTTAGAACCCAGTACATAACTGATGATATTCCCGCTACCCGTTTCCCCGATCAGTACAGGGTCGGAAACCGCTCCCGGATGATTATTCGACAAAATAACCAACCCGTTAATAATGCTATTATTCATCAGGTATTTGATCACGCAAAATCCCTCCCGGTCATTAATACAGGGAGCATTTTCACCTAAAGAAATATTGCCTGTAATGGTAAGATCGCCCTTGAATATTTTAAGGTTTAATAAACCTTCCAGGTTTGTTAAAAGAGGATTGTTCTGAATGAGCATGCTGCCATTCACGAATTTCAAATTATCCAATCCTTTGATGTCGGTCAGCAGGTCGTTATCCTGGATTACGAAGGAAACCGTCACTGCACTTAACTGGTGCATATTGATATCCGTTAAACCGGTTTTTTCGATAACAATATTTTTCGCTGATTTAAATTGCAGCGGCGACAGATCAGTAATATCGTCGCCACTGATGGTCAGGGTACGGATATCGCCCGCTACTTTAAAGGCATTTACTTCCGCCTGTGAAGTCAGGGTATAATCTTCGCCTGTTGTCAGCTCGTTCTCCGTTTTCTGACAGGCAACAAAGAGTACAGCAATGGCTGCAATAAGACTAAAAAAAGCCCTGTAGTTGATTAAAAATTTCATATCAGTTGATTAATACTTTAGTTATTTAGGGTTTAAATCAGTTTCACGTTGAGGAACAGGAAAGAAGTTTGCATATTCCTGTTTCACTGTTTTATTGGTAATGCCCTGTATTACTCGGTTGGTCCTGCGTAATTCAAAAATGCCTTGGCCTTCAAATGCCAGTTCCCAGGTGCGCTCCTGCCAGATCCGTTCCCTGAATACCTGCGGACTAAGCCCTGCCGGCAAGGGATCTAAACCCGCACGTGCCCTTACCTTGTTTACCCATGCATAACCTTCGGTAGTTGGTCCCGCAGCTTCAGCGTATATCAGCGCCGCTTCGGCAAAACGCATCAGGTAAAGGTTGGCGCTGGTACGTGTACCCAGTGAATACGGATCGGTATACTTACGGCAAAAGGGATAAAAGAATGCATTCAGCGTAGGATTGCCGCTATTGATATTAGCAGGCGAGTAAGTAGCCAGTACCGTACCGTTTTCGTTGTAAATGGTACTCACCATTAATTTTTTTCTGAGGTCATTGTCGGCATAGGTGTCATAAAAATCATTATCTACCCTGTAATAACTCCAGGATGAAGTAGCTTCAATTGTTTTTTGCACGCCGGCTCCACCTGTAATAGAACTGGAGATATAAATAACCGGCAGCCCGATGCCATACATCTGGGGTAATTGTGAAAAATTACCTTCGTATGCTTTTCCATCCCGGTACATGGAAGTGATAAAGATGTGCTCAACCCCATCTGCCTGGTGATTGACATCATATACATTTAATAAATTAGGATCAAGGCTGTAAGCTGTTTGGTTATTAACGACCAAACCAGCGAATTCTGCAGCTTTTGCATACATCTGCTCCGCATCACTTACCCACTCATACCCCTCAGCACCTGTCATTTTTGAGGAAGCAAGCGTCAGGTAAACTTTAGACAGGAGAAACTGCGCCGCAACCTTGTCGGCACGGCCTTGCATTTTAGCAATACCCATGGCCGGAATTGCCGCCTCCAGGTCCTTGATAATAAAAGCATACAACTGTTCAATAGAAGCGTAGGATGCTTTCGCCTGGCTGATACTCTCTACCACTTTTTCATGCAGGGGTACTTCGCCATAGGTTCGCACCAGCATGAAGTAATGAAAGGCACGCAGAAAATGAGCTTCAGCAAGAAATTGTTTTTTACTGGTAGTGGAAATATTTTTCATCCCCGGCACATTCTCCAGTACCGAATTAGCCCGGCTCACACCCAGGTAAGCATATTTAAAAAAATAGAGGAACTCATCTGTATTCGGATTCACATCCCAGTTGTAAAGAGGCGTGGCCAGTCCCCTGTTGTATGATTTATACTGGTTGGTTGTTACATCGGCCAGGTTAAAAAGAAACCTTGCAGCATATTCGATATTATTAATGGGATCGTATGCATATAACAACGCATTTAATGCATCCTGCTCCGTATTATAATAGTTACTATTAGAAAATACGCCATAAGGTTTTTCTTCCAGCATACGCTTACACGAGCTCAGTGAAACAAAGGCAACAGCAATAATCGTTATGAATAATTTCATAAATACTTTTTTTAACCTTAATTAAAATTTGATTTCAATACCTGCGGTAATAGCAGTAATCCGGGGATAAGCAGCACTGCCCCTGCCGTTTTCTCCCACTTCCGGATCAAACTCACTGGTTTTAGACCAGGTTACAGGATTACTGACATTTAAATAGATTCTGCCCTGATCAAGGAATTTTAATGTTCCCGGAGGAAGACGGTAACCCAATGTAATATGCTGAATACGTAAGAAAGAGCCATCTTCAATAAACCAGGAAGAAGCGAGATATTGCCTGTCAGCCCGCAGGCTTGGGCGATCGTTGGTAGGATTTTCGCCGGTCCATCTTTCTATTTGCAGAGAGGCCCTGTCCAGTTTACGGGTAGCAAAAATATCATTACCATACATACCATATAAAAGCACAGCTAAATCAAAACCGGAAGTATGTGTTAGCTGCAGGTTAAGACTGGCTGTAAAGTCAGGATTCGGATCACCAATAATAGTACGGGCCGCAGGATCTACGCCACCATCACCTTTCAGTCCTACATAATTAAATTCACCGGGCTGATTATTTTTTGCGGTGCTGCCGGTTCTGTTTTGTATAATTCCATTTACCCTGTACCCGTAAAATGAGTTAATAGGATGGCCGATAGCCAGCACGTTTAAATAAGCGTCATTCAGTATCCCTTCTCCATAAGGTTCGAAGCGCAGGCCATTGGCATCAATAATATAACCCGAGCTTTCCTGGGATCCAATGTCAATTACTTTATTCCGGTTCATATTAAATATCAGGCCGGCATTGAACTGCAATTTGCCTTTGTTGATAATGCGTCCATCCAGCGACAGTTCAAAACCCTTGTTCTCAACTTTACCATCATTGGTCCATACCCTGTCAAAACCGGTACTGGGATTCAGGAACTGGCGTCTTAACAGGTCAGAAGTTTTTTTATGATAGAAATCTGCCGTAATAGCCAGCCGGCGGTCCAGTATTTCCATATCAATACCAATATCGAATTGTGCTGTTTTTTCCCAGCGAAGATTTTTATTGGCCATGCCACCAAACTGCACATACTCACGTTGCGCCCCTTCCCTGCCTATTTCCTTGCCCACTCCATAAATAATATATTCTTTACCATTCATGTAGTAAAAATCCTGGCCAAATTGTGAGATAGATTGATAGGGAGAAATACCCTGGTTACCGGAGATACCATAACTGGCACGGACCTTAAGCTGGTCAAATACATCCAGGTTTTTAATAAAATCTTCTTCCGACATTTTCCAGCTGGCGGCACCCGATGGAAAGAAGCCCCATTTATTATCATCACCGAATTTAGAGCTGCCATCAGCCCTCGCTGTAAAAGTGAATAAGTAGCGATCGTTAAAAGCATAGTTCAACCTTGTATACCCGGAAGCCAAAGTGGTTTCTGATCTTGAATTAAACACCAGTTGCTTTTCTGCTCCGGAAAGATTTTCCTCTTTTAATATTACATTGGCGAATCCCTGTCCTACCGCATGCAGACCGGTACCTACATTATTCTCGTAAGTAATACCGCCCATCACGCTCAGGTTATGTAATTGTATCTTTTTGGTGTAGGTGAGATAAGCGTCTGAAGTAATGTTTAAATAGTTAGAAGAGCCCATTCCTCCTTCCCCGTTGTACAGGTCACCCGGAAAAGTATATACCGGTGGATTGAAAGTAAAATTATTACTGCTTCCGGCTCTCGCATTTCCCCTTAATACCAGTTGCAATCCTTTTAAAACCTCCCAGTTCATTTCCAGCGTAGCATAACCATCCATATTAGAGGCCTTGCTAACCCGCTCGTTTGTCATGGCCACTACATTGCCATAATCCTGCTGGTTCATTTTATAATAACTGCCGTCACCGTTGTATACCGGGAATAGAGGGTTACGGCTATAATTCATACCATAGTTAAAATTCCGGTTGGCTTTCCATAAACCTGCCATTGTTTTAATGCCCAGTTTTTCAGATACCCGGTGGTCATAAGTGAGATCAAGTGCTATTTTATCATAATCATCACCCACCTGCATACCTTGTGCATCCAGGTAACCCAGGCTGATATAATAACGGCCGTTTTTATTGCCGCCTTCTACGCCTACATTATAATCCTGTGTTACAGAAGGCCGGCGAAATACATATTTTGTCCAATCCGTTCTGTAAGGCCAGTCACCGTTTTTTATTTCAGCCCTGGAAGGATAATAAGTCCCGGAAGGGTCTCTCTTACCAATATAGCGGGGTTCTATACCTGCGTTTTCCAGCGATTCATCTTCCAGTATTGACATGGTCAATGCATCTTTCCAATAATCCAGCGGCTTACTGAAAACGCCCAGGCTTGTTTTTTGATTCAGCCATACATTGGCCCTGTTGTTAGCGCCGCGTTTGGTAGTAACCATAATAACCCCGTTGGCGCCGCGTGAACCATAGATAGCGGTAGCAGATGCGTCTTTCAGCACTTCCACGGAAGCAATTATATTAGGGTTAATGGCATTCAGGTTTCCTGCCTCTCCCAAAGGAATACCATCTATTACCACCAACGGGGAATTAGACCCGTTAATGGAACTTACACCTCGCACCCTTACCGTAGTACCGCCCTGCGGATTGTCATTGCCACTGTTAATTACCTGTAAACCCGAAACACGTCCCTGTAATAAAGACTCAAAACTGCCTGCGGAGGATTGTGTAATTTTCTCACCTTTGATAGATGCCACACTACCTGTCAGGTCACTCTTTTTTACAGCGCCATAACCTACCACCACCACTTCATCCATGCCTTTGCTATCGGGTTCCAGGGTTAGCTGAAAACTGCTTTGTTTACCCACCGTAATTTCCTGGGTTTTCATACCCGAAAAACTGACCACCAGTACCTGTTCATCTGAATTAACAGTAATAGTAAACTTACCGTTAGCATCAGTAGCGGTAACGGTGTTGGTGCCTTTAATGGTAATGGAAACGCCTTCAAGCGGTTGCCCGGCATTATCCAGCACCGTTCCCCTGATCTCGCGGTCAGCAATAAGAAAATGATGATTAGCTGTACTGTTTGTAAATTCACCAACCTTGTTCATAGCGAAAGCAGTCAGGCAGGAAAGGACTAAAGCGGAAAAAGACAATAGTAACTTTTTCCGGCAAATTAACCCATCGGGCAAAGCGCCCAGGTTACATTTTTTCATTATAGATTTCTTTATGGTGAGCAATCAGCAGATACCAGGTATCTTTGAAATATGAAACCAAATATAGGATAAAAAAGATAACATGTATACACAAGTTGAAATATTTTTTAAACATTTCCCTTAATATACAGTGTATAACTTGTAAATACAAGTATATCAGCATTTAAAATCTACTGGTAAAGAGGAAATTATTCCTACTTTTACATTATTGATATGCATATGAAAAAAAATGTAACCGCACCATTATACAAAAAGTTACTAGAAGACCTGAAAACCCAGTTAGACGCCGGCATGTATAAAGTAGGCGATCTGCTGCCTTCTGAAAATGATCTCTGTAAA
>CAYUMH010000101.1:0-16178 GCA_964445775.1 uncultured Terrimonas sp. | reverse complement strand
TAAATGACAAGGCGGTATTGGCTATGATCGCTCAATACAAATCGGTGAAAGCTTTAATAGCGGGGCATCATCATGCAGGCGGGTTTTGTTATGAGGCCGGGCTACCCTGTATTATTGCAGAGGGAATGGTGGAGACCGGTGATAAAAATGCATATGGTGTTGTAGAACTCTACCCGGACAAATTAGTACTTACCGGTTATGGGCGTATGACATCGAGGGTAATTGAGTTTAACAATAAGTAGTGAGTTTTATACAAACTTTCATAAAGTTCAAAGTCATATTTTAGTCTTACAGTATCGATTAGCTTATTTAGATAACCCTGTAAACAAGGTATTTCCATAATCGCCCCAAGGCATTTTTTTGTTTTCAAATGTGTAAAAGTTCATAGTTCGTCAAGCTATTTTTTGTTTAACATTCATATCTATTTTTGTAAACAATTGCATATCTGCTACTATTATTTACTCCCCATTAAAAGCCAAACAGAACCGGCTATTAAAACAATGCCGAAAATAAAAATGGTTACCCTAAATGCTTTGCGGCCCAGCCAATAACCAATAGGGTTTTTTATCGAGTTGTAAGGCGGGTCGTAAAACCAGTTCCAATTACCAATTGCCGACCACGCAAAGAAAATCCCCAACACCAGCGCAAAATATGCGAAGCCGTGCTTTTGGTTAGCAATGTACTGTTGTGCCTTTTCTAAATAATCCATTGGCTTACTTGTTTACGCTCCACGATTTATCATACCAATCGTTGTTGCTGTTAACACCCAATTCAAATTTTTCGTTATCAATATTTGCCGTTTGGACAATTTTTTCAAATGCCGATTTGCCAAATTTCTTAATCGCCAGATACCACTTTACTGGTACTGTTTCGTGTTGGCACTCTTCAAAACTTGCCCATTCAAAATCGGCGGGATTGTAAATTCGTTCGCTTTCTTCGGGTTTAAAAAGCTCTGCCTGTTCTAAATCTCCTTCAGCAAGAAATTTTTCATATTTTTTTCTATCCCATTCGTTTGATTTTTCGATTTTTTGCAGTGCATTTTCCTTGCTGTCAAAACTTATGGCGCTCACTTTTGCGTCTTTATCGGTCCAAACACTTGCCGTGTAAATAACAAAGTTAGGATGCTCTTCATTCATTCTTTTTATAGCTTTTTCAAGCATCGCGTTTAGCGCTGTAATGTAAGTCTCTTGTGTTTCCATAGATTGTTCTAAATAATCCATCATTATATCATATTTTGCTCTGCAAGAATTTTGGTGTAATACTTTTCCAGCGTTTTTGTATCTACCGCCCTTGCATCGGTTTTATCGTCGTTTTTATCGTTGTAGCTAAGCCATTTTTCGTACAAATACTCAAATGTTTTTATACCGTTTTCAGTTAAATCATTGTTGGTATAATACATCCGGATGATACGCCCCAGCTGATCGACTGGCTGTTTTTTAAGCAGTTTTTTTTCGTAGCAAAAGCGCAGAAAGGTAATATGGTGGTTGTATATTTTTGCCATGATATCGGGATAACTAGCGTAGCTTTCCATCATAGCAGATAGATCTGCCACAAACTCTTGCTCAAAATACAAATCGTTGTAAGTGGTGTTTATGGTCTGTTCCAAAAGTACTATGTTTTCCAAACCTTCAATGTGCATTAATTTGTAGTAACCCCAATCAAAAGAAGTTTCTTCAGGTGCATCAGGCAATAATTTTTTCAGGTTTTCGGTAGAAACCAACAGCAGTTTGTTATCGAAAAGTACACCAATTCGCTTCCCGTTTTTATACAAAACATAGTCACCGAACATTGCTTCAATCATAATGTTAGCTATGCTTTTAGTTTTCTTTCGAAAATCTTCTTTGAATCCTTTGGTTGTCATATCTATTCTGATTAGCTTGTCTAACGTGTTTCGGCGGGATTACGATATGTAGTAATTTGTTTAGATTTTTTTAAGTCTGTAGGAAAATGATTTTCCTGTTGCAGGTCTAAGCATTCAAGACGTAGTTTATTTAAGTCATTTATTTCTTCTTGGTCGGGTTTTCTTTTCAGTTGTAATTCACTCATATTCATTAAGATTTTTTTAGGTTTTTCAGGGGGCATATCCTGACCGCTGACACCTGTATTGGCGTTATCACACACACAATATACAAAAAAGTAAATGATGAAAACCTTAGGGAACTACAGCTGGTAACATAAAAATAAAAACCCTGCCGAAGCAGGGTTTTATTATACTAAAACAAATAGAACTTATCTTAAGAACAATAGCTCAAAGTATTTAGGCGGACACCCCTGTAAAAACCGTTGCACTCCGTACTAAACCTTTCGCATCGGGCAGCCTTTGGGCTGCATAACTTTCTTCAACAGTTGAGATAATGAGGCTTTTACAAATTTTTGGTGATTTTATTACCACAAAATACAAACACACAATACCAGGGAATGCGCAAAATGCAAAAGGTTAAAATATGCAAGATTTTTGTGGATGGATTATTTTATTCTCTTCATAATTAATTTTTCTCCTTCGGAAGTGGTTAATTTTAGTTGGTTTTTAGTTAAATCAGTTATCTGATGTGTGAACTTTACGTCTTTTAGCGTAATAGTTATCGTCTGACTATTTTTGTCTTCTGCATAAGTACCTTTTTCTTCTTTTACAACAGAATCTCCTCGGGATAGTAATGTTACCGCATAGGTACCGTCCGAATTAAAGTCAACTTTGTCAGTTATATCTAATCCTGTGTTATCGGGTATATTGGTTATTGTCCAAGAGCCAACTATGTCGTAAGTATTATTTGATTGACAAGATATAAAACTTAGACAAAGTAAAAATGATATGAGTTTAGAAATCATTATTTTTAAAAATTTGTGCTAACGTTCAGGGCCTGCTGCTGTGCTGGAATTTTATAACGTCCAGCCCGGAACTGAAGCCCAATAGAATTACTGATGATGAAGATAAGAACAAAAGCTTAATAGAATTACGTCCGACCAAACCTCTGCTGATGGCAAAATAAAAGATGAGGATTTATTCGTCAGCCAGAATAGCAGCAAACCCAATGTTGTATGTAGCTTTTAGGTATACGCTTCTTTATCGATTAACGTTATATGCTCCATATGTATAAGTGACTGGTGGTCTATTCCACGAAGAAGATGATACTTTACGACAAACTTTTTCATATTACTGTCATCTGTCCACATGCAATAATAAAACAACAGAAGAATTTCATAGGTAGATAATTGAGCATTGATAAGTTCAATATAAAAGCCCTTGTTAGTAATTTTAGACTGGTCTACCAGCTTAATAAGACTTTCAAGATTTCTAAAGTAATGTCCTATGTCGGTCTCATGCTCGTCATAAAAGCTACTATATGCTGATGAAATTAATTCCTTTTCCAATTCAGCCTTAAATGTAATCCTTTCTGTGGGCGTCTTCTTTTCATCACTTTCCCAATTTCTATAGTCAGTAATGAAAATGTGATAGAACTTCCTAATGCAATCCCGCCCCTTTAAAATTTCCGGCTCGCCATCTGTTTCTCTATCATACATTTCCACGTCAATTGAACTGTCAAAGTCTATATTATTGACAATTTGGTGATGTAAAGTAACAAGGTTAAAAAAAGTTGTTTCGAACTGCTGGCTTGTTAAAGTCTCGTTTTGTTCCGATAATAATATTTTGGTGTCATGAAGCTCCTGCTTTTGTGATTTATAGGTCTTGTAAAGCAAAATAAAAACTGCAACAGATATAAATGGAGTAGAAATGCCGTTTACAAAGTCACCGAGTTCACCATACTTACCAATCTCAATTTTATACTTAAAAATCCTAAAGCCGTCAATTTCTGTATATGGAAAGAAAATAGAAATTACACCAAGTATCATTAAGATTATTGCAATAGTTAATGGCCAGTCCGTTTTTTGATTTCTCATTCGGAGAAGATGGTTGATTTAAAGTTACGTACAACACCCGTATTGGCGTTATCACACACAATATACAATAAAAATTAGATGATGAAAACCAACGTATTAGCATTATACATTATGTATTATCGTTAGGACAATACGTTTTTGTAGCTTGCCCATTGCTGATTAACGAACGGAACGTTGAAGAGGGAGTATTTAATTCATTTCCACTGGAAATAAATTAAATCCCGATCCTATCGGATCGCAAGGGACGATGATAGTAGTAACACAGCTAATGCCATAAAAATAAAAACCCTGCCGGAGCAGGGTTTTATTATACTAAAACAAATAGACCTTATCTTAAGAACAATAACTCACGGTATTTAGGCAGGTACCAGTTTTGATCATCTACCAGTAATTCCAGTTTATCAGCATGGTAACGGATAGCGTCGAAGAACGCATCTTTTACCTGCGACTGGTAAGCGATAGCTTTGGTGCGGGTATCTTCCATATTGTTGCATATTTTACGGGCTTCGATCATTTTTTCTACCAGGTCGCTTGCTTTGTTGATATGCTCGGAAATTTTGTCCAGAATCTGTTTTTGGTTGCTGAATGCAGCTTCTGTCAGGCCCGCATCCTTTAAACCTTTAATATTAGAAGCTAACAGGTTTTGGTAACGGATAGAAGGAGGCAGGATATGGCTGGTAGCTAATTCGCCCATTAAACGTCCTTCGATCTGGATTTTCTTAATGTATTTCTCCAGCTCTATCTCGTGGCGGGCTTCCAGTTCGGAATGGGTATAAATACCACAGCTATGGAACAATTGTTTTGCTTTATCAGTTACCATACCATCTAAAGCCAACGGTGTTGTTTTCACGTTTGGCAAGCCTCTTTTTTCTGCTTCTTTTTCCCAGCTTTCACTGTAACCGTCGCCTTCAAAAAGAATTTTTTCACTCGCTACAATGTACTCACGGATAACGTGCATGATAGCGATCTCTTTTTTCTCACCTTTTTCAATTAAAGCATCCACATCTACTTTAAATTGTTTCAGGGTAGCGGCCATGATCGTGTTTAACACGGTCATAGGATTGGCGCAGTTTGCGGTAGAACCCACGGCACGGAACTCAAATTTATTACCGGTAAAGGCAAAAGGAGAAGTTCTGTTACGGTCGGTATTGTCTAATAATAATTCAGGAATGCTTTTGTGAATGTCGATCTTCAGCATGCTTTCATCCTGCTCGTCAAAATTATCGCCCACTCTTTCTTTTACATCGTTTAATACTTTGCTTAAGTATTGGCCAATGAATACAGAGATGATAGCAGGGGGAGCTTCGTTGGCGCCTAAACGGTGATCGTTAGAGGCAGAAGCGATAGAAGCCCTTAAAATATCGGCATAATCATGCACCGCTTTAATGGTGTTTACAAAGAATGTAAGGAACATTAAATTGGTTTTTGGCGTTTTACCGGGTGCTAATAAGTTAACACCGGTATCAGTGGCCATACTCCAGTTATTGTGTTTACCGCTACCGTTAATGCCGGCAAATGGTTTTTCGTGTAGTAATACACGTAATTTATGACGGCGGGCTACACGGTCCATCACATCCATTAATAAGGAGTTATGGTCAACAGCCACGCTTACTTCTTCAAAAATAGGGGCGCACTCAAACTGGGCTGGTGCTACCTCATTGTGACGGGTGCGTAAAGGAATACCCAGTTTATAAGATTCGTTCTCAAAGTCGCGCATATAAGCATACACACGCTCAGGAATAGAACCAAAATAATGATCTTCCAGTTGCTGGTTACGGGCCGAGTTGTGACCGTATACGGTACGACCACACATTACCAGGTCGGGACGGGCATTAAATAAACCCTCGTCCACCACAAAATACTCCTGCTCCCAGCCTAAGGTAGGGGCTACTTTGCTTACGTTTTTATCAAAATAATGACATACATCTACAGCGGCTTTGTTTAAAGCATCGATAGCTTTTAACAATGGCGCTTTATAGTCTAAAGACTCACCGGTGTATGAAATAAATATAGTAGGAATGCACAGGGTTTTACCTGCACCAATTTCAATGATAAAGGGTGGGGAAGTAGGGTCCCAGCCGGTGTAACCACGGGCTTCAAAAGTTGCTCTCAATCCGCCGTTGGGGAAAGAAGAAGCATCGGGTTCCTGTTGTATTAAAGCGTCGCCTTCAAATTGTTCAATAGGGGTGCCATCACTCTTTAAAGTGAAAAATGAGTCATGTTTCTCTGCTGTGCTGCCGGTTAAAGGTTGAAACCAGTGTGTGTAGTGGGTAACACCTTTGGTTTCGGCCCAGGCCCTAACGCCTGTAGCGATCTGGTTAGCCATGAAACGGTCAATTTTCTGACCATTTTTAATAGAAGAAACTAAGCTTTTATAAGCCTCATCACTTAAAAACTCGCGGGCTGTTTTTAAGGTAAATACATTACTGCCAAAACTGCCTGTGATCTTTCCCGAATTACCAGGGTTGGCATCTTCTGCAGCCGAGATGTTGGAAATTGCTTGAAAACGAAGGGACATATGTTTTGTGTTTTGTACAAAACAACATCATTATTTAATAAATTCAAATTTTTTTTTAGAATGCATAGCATAATTGTGAAAAATTGGCGAATAAGTTGCAAAAAAATACAAGTGTTAGTTTATTTTTTCGGCTATTTGGTTAGAAAAATACATATTATAAAAAATATATATTTAAAGGTTTAGTCTGGTTTTTACCTGCTGCCAGTTAATACCTGATAGTATAGGAACCATAAATAAAGGGAAGATGAGACTGCGGTAACGCACAATGGCGCCCAGGTTATTAACGCTATAGCCAATAGCCAGTAAAAAAGTAATGGAAAAGAACAGGACAAATAAAAGATAAGGCCTGTTTACATTTTTAATATCCGGGAACAGGATAAACAGCAGTATTAATAACCAGATGCTTATTATTTCTACCACCGCCGCCAATGATAATATATGGTTGGCATCGGAAGGAAAAGGACGAAGGGTGGTGAAGGAAATAGCCTGCGGAGCCGTTTTTACAAAATCGCTGAAAGTGGCTTCCATAGCGGTAATATCAATGGAGGTATTACCCGGACTATCAATAAAGGCTTTTTGTTTTTCCACCACCACGGCCGGGAAATCGAGCGAACTGCTGATGAGGCGAAGACCAAAAAACAGTGCAATGAATAAGGTATAAGCGCCGGTAAAAAAAAGCAGGTGCCTGCGTTTTAGCTTGCTGGCAATTACCCAAATCAGCAGGGCCGGTAACAATACTACCAGGATAAAATTGCGCAGGGTAAACAGTAATATAAACGCAATGGCAAAAGCTAACCATCGTTTAACGGGCCAGGTATTGGTTTTAAGTCCAAAATACACATGGTACACAATAATGGCAATGCCTACGGCCAGCAGGCCCTCTTTATGAATGCCGCTTGACCAGTACACAAAAGAGGGAATTAAAAAACAGGCAATAATATTGGTAGTGCGTTTACCGGGAAAAAGATCGTTGGCCACCCTGAAAAAAGCCACCGGGGCAAAAAAGGAGCAAAAGCTATAAAAAATCACGTTCACATAGTATTCACCAAAGCTGAACAGATCAAAGATGGACAGGATCTTGGCGAACATTACCCCTTTGAGGTCGTTCCAGTAAGAATTATAGGAAGCAAAAAACTTACCCACTCCCTCGGACGATTCGTAAGGATCATGCGTAAAGCTTTGGATATAACCCAGGGGATCGGAGGTGAGGAGCTGGTATTCCTCCAGACCATGCTGGTGATGCAGCCAGGTATCCAGCATACGGGCATAGCCATCGTAGTAAATACCCATCCAGCCGTAAAAAATGCCCATGAGCACTTTTATTAAAAAAAGCATGACCAACTGGGCCTTACTTAAACCCGAGTTGGCAAAAAAAGTGGTTTTGGTTACCAGCCAGGCAAATAGAACCAGGTATGTGGCAAAAAGCAGGTGCTCCAAGAAAAACGCTTTAAACGAGCGAAAGTAACTATATTATTTGGTAAGTATGAACAGGTATAGTGGTTTTACGGTAACCGGGTTGAAAAAGATGATCAATGCGGGAACGATGAAAGGATTGCGACGCAACGAAGATGCCATGAAAAACCGCAGCTGGTATAATAAAAAAACCGGAGTATGTGTAAAAAGTTAATAACTGTTTACGCCCATTCGCTCATCATTTGTACTTTTGCATTTCTTTTTAAAAAGCTCAATTAACGCTACAACTTCACAAACAATGGAAATTACAGCTAAAACAGCGCAGCAATTAAGATTAACCGAAGAGGAATTTGAATTAATAAAAACAAAACTGGGCCGTGTACCCAATTTTAACGAGTTATGCGCCTTTTCGGGTATGTGGAGTGAGCACTGTAGCTATAAAAACTCTATCAAGTGGTTAAAAACCCTGCCCCGTGAAGGTGGTAAAATGCTGGTAAAAGCCGGTGAGGAGAATGCGGGTTTAATGGATATTGGCGATAACCTGGGCGTGGTATTCAAGATCGAATCACACAATCACCCTTCGGCCATTGAGCCTTTTCAGGGTGCTGCTACCGGTGTAGGTGGTATTCACCGCGATATTTTTACCATGGGCGCCCGTCCTATTGCGGCCCTTAACTCATTACGTTTTGGTAAACTGGAAGAAGATAAAACCAAACATTTACTGGCCGGTGTAGTACACGGTATTGGCCATTACGGTAACTGTTTTGGTGTACCAACCGTAGGCGGCGAAATTTATTTTGATCAGTCTTATCATACTAACCCGCTGGTAAACGCCATGAGCGTGGGTATTGTAAAAGCCGGCGAAACCGTTTCGGCTACTGCCGAAGGCTTGGGTAACCCGGTAATGTTTGTGGGTAGTGCTACCGGTAAAGACGGTATTGGCGGTGCTTCTTTTGCATCGGCCGATATTTCTGCAGAGAGTACTAAGGAATTACCTGCTGTACAGGTGGGTGACCCTTTCCAGGAGAAGAAATTGCTGGAAGCCTGCCTGGAAGTGATACAAACCGGTGCCGTAGTAGGTATGCAGGATATGGGTGCTGCCGGTATTATCTGTTCCACCGCCGAAATGAGTGCCAAAGGTGGAGTAGGTATGCGTATTGACCTGGATAAGGTGCCAACCCGCCAGGCCAATATGAAAACCTGGGAACTGTTATTAAGCGAAAGCCAGGAGCGTATGTTACTGGTGGCGCAGAAAGGCCGCGAAGCCGAGGTAGAAGCCGTTTTTGAAAAATGGGACCTGCCTTGCTCTGTAATTGGTGAAGTAACCGATGACGGTTTATTGAAGTTTTATATGCATGGAGAACTGGAGGCTGAGCTTCCTGCACATGACCTGGTACTGGGTGGCGGCGCTCCGCAATACGAGCGTGCATACACTGAGCCAAAATACCTGGCCGAAATTGCAAAATTTAATGCTGATGATATTGCCGTTCCGCAGGATCTGCAGCAGGTGGCCGAAGTAATGATGGCCTTACCTACCATTGCTTCCAAACAATGGATATATAACCAGTACGATAGCATGGTAGGTATTGCCAACTCCTCTACCAACCAGCCTTCGGATGCGGCAATTGTAGCCATAAAAAATACTACTAAGGCGGTGGCCATTACAACAGATTGTAACAGCCGTTATGTATATGCCGATCCTTATAAAGGAGCCATGATCGCTGTAAGTGAAGCTGCCCGTAATATTGTGTGCAGTGGTGGCAGTCCTTTGGGTGTGACCAATTGTTTAAACTTTGGTAACCCTTACGACCCTGAAGTGTACTACCAGTTTGTAAACGCTATTAAAGGTATGGGTGATGCCTGCCGTAAGTTTGATACGCCTGTAACTGGTGGTAACGTAAGTTTTTATAACCAAAACCCCGACGGACCGGTTAACCCCACACCAACCATTGGTATGGTGGGTATGCTGGAAGATATTGCCGATAAAATGACCCTGGATTTTAAACAGGCCGGTGATGTGATTTATGTATTGGGCAATATTACCAACGACCTGGGTTGTTCCGAATACCTGCATACTTTTCATGGCGTAACAAAATCAACCGCCCCTTATTTTAATTTAGACGAGGAGTTTGCTTTACAGCAAAACCTGAGCGCTTTAATCAAAAATAAACTGGTGGCATCTGCACACGATGTAAGTGAGGGTGGCTTATTTGTTACTTTATGTGAAGCAGGTTTTAACCGTGGTTTGGGCTTTACATTAAACACTACTAATGATATACGTACCGATGCCTGGTTATTTGGCGAAGGCCAGAGCCGTGTGGTGGTATCGGTAACTGCCGGTCAGCAGGAAGCTTTTGAAAAAGCCGTACAAGGTACACCATTCACTAAAGTGGGTGTGGTAACTAACGGTGAGGTATTGGTTGATCAGCAGGACTGGGCAACCATCAGCAGCTGGAAAAATATTTATGATAATGCCATTGGTAAAAAGCTGGCGAAGGCGTAGAGGAGTATGTAGATGTTAGTATATAGATAATAGACTTTATATTTTTTACAGTTGGTAGGCAGTCTGCATACTAACATCTATATACTAACGTCTGAATATTTTTTATTACCAACTGCATTACTACTATCATCGTCTGTTGTGTCACTCACTTGTACGTTCAGTAATTCTATTGTGCAATGTGCAAGTCTACTGAGAAGTAATAAAACCTCATTGGCAAATTTTCAAATTATCTAATTGTCAAATTTATACTATCATGTCAAGTAAAATAGCCATCATTGGCGGCGGTAATTTAGGTACTGCCATTGCACAGGGACTGGTAAAAAGTAAATTCAGTAAGCCGGCTGATGTTACGGTTACCAAACGGAATGTGTCCACTGCTGATGCTATTAAAAAGCTGGGGGTAGCGGTTACATCGGATAATGTGGCGGCTGTGAAACAAAGCGATGTGATCATCCTGGCCGTAAAACCCTTCCAGGTACAGGCTGTGTTGCAGGAGTTTAAGACTGCCTTAAAACAACCTAAAATATTAATATCGGTTGTAACCGGTGTTTCGGTAAATGATATTGACGAAATATTGGGTAAAAATAAAATTGCCGTTTTCCGTGCCATGCCTAATACCGCCATTGCCATACAGGAGAGTATTACCTGTATTTGCCAGTTACGGGCAACTGCTGAGCAAACCAAACTGGTGAATGATTTATTTACCACCCTGGGTAAAGTTGTAAATATTGATGAAAAACTGATGGATGCTGCCACCGTATTGGGCGCCTGCGGCACAGCTTATGCCATGCGCTATATCCGGGCCAATATACAAGGTGGTATTGAAATAGGGTTTGATGCTGCTACTGCCTCTCTCATAGCGGCACAAACCGTAAAAGGCGCGGCCGAATTACTGCTGAAAAACGGTAACCACCCCGAATACGAAATTGATAAAGTAACCACCCCGAAAGGCTGTACCATTGCCGGCCTGAATGAAATGGAACACCAGGGCTTTAGCTCCTCGTTAATACGTGGGGTAGTAGCCAGTTACCGGAAGATTACCAATGACATGTAGGGGCAATAATTATGAATTAATAATTAATAATTTGACTGTTAACATGCAATCGTATGTTTAAACCGGTCTTTTGATATACGTTATTGAGCGTCAAGCCCATGCTCTATTTATCATTCATCACTCATCATTCATAATTTGGAATGATAAATGATGAACTCCCTTTTTAGCAACTAAATTTTTATAGGAAAATAATATCATGTAGCTTTGCATGACCTCACAGATTTTTTCCTGTTAATAACATCCTGTAGGTCTGTTAGATAGGCCTTATTTTCCTGAATTTTGAGCTTTTTTAAATTGATCGTAGTAATACGGATGGGCTTTTATTTTATTGAATTTTTTGTATTGAAATAAATATTATGGCTAAGTACATTTTTGTAACGGGTGGTGTTACATCGTCGTTGGGTAAAGGAATTATTGCTGCATCGCTGGCAAAGCTGCTGCAGGCAAGGGGTATGCGGGTTACTATTCAAAAATTTGACCCGTATATTAACGTGGATCCGGGAACTTTAAACCCGTACGAACATGGAGAGTGTTATGTAACCGAGGATGGGGCCGAAACCGACCTTGACCTGGGGCATTATGAGCGTTTTTTGAACATTTTTACCTCCCAGGCCAATAATGTTACTACCGGCCGTATTTATCAAACTGTTATTAATAAAGAAAGGGAAGGGGCCTACCTGGGTAAAACCGTGCAGGTAGTACCGCATATTACCGACGAGATCAAGCGCCGGATGTTACAATTAGGACAGAAAGGCGAATATGATATTGTGATCACCGAAATTGGCGGTACTGTGGGTGATATTGAGAGTTTACCCTTTGTGGAAGCCGTGCGCCAGTTACAATGGGAACTGCCGGAAGAAGATACCGTGGTGGTACACTTAACCCTGATACCTTACCTGAAAGCCGCCAAAGAGCTAAAAACCAAACCCACACAACACAGTGTGCGGATGTTAAGCCAGGAAGGCGTGCACCCGGATATTATTGTATGCCGTACAGAAAGGCCTTTAACGCCGGAGATCCGTCGCAAAATTGCCTTATTCTGTAATGTAAAGCCTGAAGCCGTAATTGAATCGATAGATGCACCGACTATTTATGAAGTGCCCTTATTGATGTTACGTGAAAAACTGGATGTGATCTGCCTTAAAAAATTTGCTATCAGTTCTTACAAAGAGCCGGAATTAAATAAATGGAAAGAGGTACTGGATAAACTGAAATACCCTAAAAGCAAGGTTACTATCGGCCTTATTGGTAAATACCTGGAGTTACAGGATGCCTATAAATCAATCCTGGAATCATTTGTACACGCCGGAGCCATGAATGAGTGCCAGGTACAGATTGTAAATGTACACAGCGAATATATAACCGACGATAATGCAGCGGAGAAACTAGGCGGGCTGGATGGCCTGTTAGTAGCTCCGGGCTTTGGTTTGCGCGGGGTGGAAGGAAAAATATCTGCCGTAAAATATGCCCGCGAAAATGGCCTGCCTTTCTTTGGTATTTGTTTGGGTATGCAGATGGCGGTGATTGAATTTGCCCGTCACGTAATAGGTCTGAAAGAAGCACATTCTACCGAAATGGTGGCTGATACAAAAGACCCGGTTATTGACCTGATGGAAGAACAGAAAAAAGTAAAATCTATGGGTGGTACCATGCGCCTGGGTGCTTATCCTTGTGAGCTGGAGCCTGGTACACTGGCACATAGTATATATGGTTATTCTCCTATCAGCGAGCGTCACCGTCACCGCTGGGAATTTAATAACTCTTATTTAAGCCGTTTTGAAGAAGCCGGTATGAAAGCCAGCGGTAAAAACCCGGATACCGGCCTCGTAGAGATCATCGAACTGCCTGAACATCCGTTCTTTATAGGTGTGCAGTATCACCCGGAACTGAAAAGTACCGTGGAAAATCCGCAACCTATTTTTGTAAGCTTTATTAAAGCGGCCAAAGAAAGGCAGGAAAAAAGTACGGCTGGTTCGGTAAGCAAACCATCAGAAACCATAAATAACTAAACAATAGTTTTTTAGCAAGGCCTTTCCCGGATTTTTTCCGGGAAAGGCTTTGTTTACCACTTGTTTAGGCAATTTACCAAACTTCATTTGGACACAAAACCTACGTCCAAACTCCCTATCTTTGCGGCTTTAAAAATACCACCCCTGTCTTGTGCTATGGTGGTAGACATTAAATAACTAAAAATGAAATTTGATCGTAATACCGTCATTGGCTTTTCGTTACTGGCCATACTGTTCTTTTTATTTTTTTACTTCAATAACAAACAACAGAAGGAGCATGAGCTCCAGGCACGTATAGAAAAAGCCCGTGAGGATTCAATTATTAAAGCCAATCAACGTCAAAATGGTACTTCAGTTGACTCAAACGTTGTACGTCAGCAACAGGCTGTAGCCGATTCGCAGCAAAAGATTGCGAAGGCGGGTATATTTGATAAAGCGGCTAATGGAACAGAAGCGATCACCACGGTAGAAAACGAATTATTTAAAATCTCCTTTTCAAATAAAGGCGGTCAGCCGGTGGGTGTTGAATTAAAGAAGTTTAAAGGCATTGACAGCCTGCCGGTTAAACTGGCGGCCGATGCATTCAATAAGATCAGCTACCGGATCAATACGGCTGCTGGTCAAACGAACGAAACGGCTAACCTGTTTTTTGAGACAGGCACGGTAGAAAAACTGGCGGAAGGCTTACAGACCATCAGCTTTACTTTAAGCACTGGTGATAGTGCCAATAAAGTAAACGCCATTACACATCGTTATACCATCAAGCCCAACGATTATATGATTGGCTTTGATGTGTTATTAAACCAGCCCGGCCAGTTATTAACAGAGGGTAACCTCAATCTTACCTGGCAGTATGTTGCCCACCAACAGGAAACGGCACTTGGCTTTGAAAGGGAGAATACACAGATCGGTTATGTAGAGAATGGCGATTTTGATTATCATACCATCATCCGCAGGAACAGCATTAAATTTGATGATGGTCCTGTAAACTGGATCGGTGTACGTCAGCGTTTCTTCAATACATTTTTAGTGGCCAATGATAAGTTTGCTTCAGGTGAAATGGAATGGACCGTGCCTGATGGTGAAAAAGACCAGACTGTCGTAAAATCTACTGCTAACATGAAGCTGAAAGTAGCGGCGGGTAATGAAGCAAAAATTCCTTTCCAGCTATTTTATGGTCCTTCTGATTTTAAGATACTGAAAAAAGAAGGCCAGGGTTTTGAAGACCTGGTGAACCTGGGCCAGGGACCATACGCTTTTGTAGAGCCCATCAACCGTTATATTGTATTACCGGTATGGAACTTTATTAAAAGTTTTGTAGGCAGTTTTGGTCTGGTAATCGCCCTGCTTACTTTATTCATCCGTTTATTAATTTCTCCTTTATCATACAAAAGTTATCTGAGTGGTGCAAAAATGAAAGCATTGCGTCCCGAAATAGCGAAACTGCGTGAGAAATTTGGTTCAGATCAGCAGCAGATGAGTATGGAACAGATGAAACTGTTCAGGGAAGCGGGTGTTAATCCTTTGGGAGGATGTATCCCCGCTTTATTACAGATCCCCATCTTCTTTGCCCTGTATAGTTTCTTTAACTCGAGTGTTGACCTGCGTGGTGCTGACTTTTTATGGGCTACCGATTTATCGGCCTTTGATGCGCCTATTAAATTTGGTTTCCATATCCCGCTGCTGGGTGATCACTTAAGCCTGTTTACTATTACCGCGGTACTGACCAGCTTACTGATCTCCATCTACAGTATGAGCATGTCGCCCGATCAAAGCAACCCGCTGTTGAAGTGGATGCCTTATATCTTCCCGGTATTCTTATTATTTATCTTTAACCGCCTGCCATCGGCCTTAACCTGGTACTATACCGTATCTAACTTAATTACCCTGGCATTACAGTTTGTGATCCAGAATTATATTATCGATCACGATAAGATACTGGTGAAAATTCAGGAGAACCGTAAAAAGCCAAAGGAAAAATCCAAATGGCAGCAAAGGTTAGAAGAGATGCAGGAACAACAAAAGAAAATGCGTGAAACGCAGCAGAAAAAGAAATAAAGAAAAGGCCCGGTTTAACCGGGCCTTTCTTATACAGATCATCCTTTTACAAGACTATCCATAAAGAAGGGCTGTTTTGCAACAGCCCTGGTGTTATCGATCATAAGGTAACAATTATCTTGTACAATCCGCTCCCCAGCGCTTACCATCTTTTACATATAAAATTTTTAAAGTGGAAGCGTTGATCCTGATATAACTGGTGGCGTCACCACCTATGTTTATATAAGTATTATCATTTTCTTTTGCAAACTCCACTCCGGTGATATCAGGAATAGCATCTGAAAAAGCGAAATTATATTTGTCGCCTATTTTAACCACGGTTACAGAACCATTGTCTTTTGATATGGTTTCACCGTCGGTGTTATAGGAAACGCTGCCACGGTAGGTACCAACAAATAAGTCATTATCTGCAGGATCATCATCTTTTTTACAGGAAGTAAAGAGGCTTACGGTAAGCAATACGATTGCCATTATACTTAGTATCTTTTTCATTAGTTAGAAATTTTTAAGGATTAAAATATGTTGTATTGCAATACATGGCTCCTTATTCAATATTGATGCCAGCTTTTTTTAACAAATTGTTGACGGTATACCTAATTGCCGGAATAAGAGTTTGTTCTGTGTTTTTTTTATGTGAAAAACCGGACAAGATTATGTATTCGGAATAGTAGTTTTGTCCCGCAGATTGGCGCAGAAAAAATGCACCGCTGATTTTCGCAGATGAGG
>CAYUMH010000100.1:0-16337 GCA_964445775.1 uncultured Terrimonas sp. | reverse complement strand
TTTACCAATCCAGTCATCCACTTTATGCCCTGGCAGCTGGCCACCTTCACCGGGCTTGGCTCCCTGTGCCATTTTAATTTGTATCTCATCAGCTTCGGTTAAATAAATACTGGTTACACCAAAACGGGCACTGGCTACCTGTTTAATGGCACTGCGCATAGAGTCGCCATTGGGTAATGGGGTATAACGTTGTTCGTCTTCACCACCTTCACCGGTATTACTTTTACCGCCTAAACGGTTCATGGCAACAGCCAGTGTAGTGTGTGCTTCCCAGCTAATACTGCCAAAGCTCATGGCACCGGTAGCAAAACGTTTGTATATATTTTCTGCCGGCTCTACTTCATCAATAGAAATAGCAGGGCGGGTGCGTTTAAAATCTAATAAGCTTCTTAAGGTAATGGCCCGGTGCTGCTGATCGTTGATGGACTTGGTATATTTTTTAAATATGCTGTAATCGTTCATACGGGTAGCATATTGCAACAGGTGAATACTCTCCGGGTTAAACAAGTGTGCTTCGCCTTTACGTTTCCATTGATAAATACCCCCTACCGGTAAACGGTCAACCGGAATATCTTTTTTACTGAAGGCGAAGAAATGTTTGGCCAGGGCTTCTTTTGCAATTTCGTCTAAGCCTAAACCTTCAATACGGGAGGTTGCCCCGGTAAAATAAGCATCTACTACCGATCTGCTGATACCAATGATCTCGAAGATCTGTGCACCCTGGTATGATTGCAGGGTACTGATACCCATTTTTGAAAATACTTTCAGCAAGCCTTCGTTAACGGCTTTAATATAATTTTTCTTTAACTCCTCCTCGCTTAATGCGGATTGCAGTTTGCCACTTTCCTTCATATCGCGGATAGAAGAAAGGGCTAAATAGGGGTTGATAGCAGTAGCACCGAAACCTAATAAACAGGCAAAGTGATGTACTTCCCATACATCGCCGGCTTCTACCACAATACCAACCTGGCCGCGTAAACCTTTACGTATTAAGTGGTGGTGTACGGCTGAAGTGGCCAGTAAGGAAGGAATAGGAGCGTGGTCACTATCAATAGCCCTGTCCTGTAATATCAATACTTCGAACCCATCTCTTACCGCATCTTCGGCATAACGGCAAAGGCGTTCAATACCTCTTTTTAAATTGCCGGGCTTGCCATCGGCCAGGAAATAACATTGTAATGTTTTGGCCTGGAAAATACCGGTATCAATACTGCGTAAGGTTTCCAGTTCTTTATTGGTTAAAACCGGGTGTTTTAAGCCTACTACGTGACAATCCAGCTCATCTTCCACCAACAGGCTACCGTTGTTACCTACAAAAGTTACCAATGACATCACTCTTTTTTCACGAATGGGGTCAATAGGAGGGTTGGTTACCTGCGCAAATAATTGTTTGAAATAAGAAGATAAATGTTGCGGCTGATCGCTTAATATCGCCAGCGGTGTATCGGTACCCATCGAGCCGATCGGTTCTTTACCATCAATGGCCATGGGTAAAACAATTTGTTCCAGGTCTTCCGTAGAATAACCAAACGCCTTCTGGTATTTAAACACCTGGTCATGTTCAAGGTGTGTGAACATGATACGTGGCGGCGGTAATTCGTTTAAACGGATTTTATATTTATTCAGCCACTCGTCGTAAGGTTTTTGAGAGCAGATGGTTTGTTTTACTTCCTGGTCGCTGATGATACGGCCTTGTTCCATATCAACAATGAACATTTTACCAGGTTGTAAACGGCCTTTCTCTTTGATCAGTTTCTGATCAATGGGTAAAGCACCTGTTTCTGATGCCATGATTACACGGTCATCAGTAGTAACACAATAACGTGAAGGACGTAAGCCATTACGGTCAAGGGTTGCACCGATTATTTTTCCATCGGTAAAAGAGATAGAAGCCGGGCCGTCCCATGGTTCCATTAAACAGGCATGGAATTCGTAGAAGGCTTTTTTAACCGGGTCCATATCTTCATTACCATCCCATGCTTCCGGTATCAGCATCATCATTACATGCGGTAATGAGCGGCCGGTTAATGTAAGTAACTCAATCATGTTATCTAAACAGGCCGAGTCACTCTGGTTACTGGTTACAAGCGGTAATAACATATCCATTTCTTCCTTGCTGAAGAAAGGTGTTTCAAAACCGGGCTCACTTGTCTTCAGCCAGTTTAAATTACCCTGTAAGGTATTGATCTCACCATTGTGGGCAATATAACGGAAGGGCTGAGCCAGCTTCCACGAAGGGAAAGTGTTGGTAGCAAAACGGGAGTGAACCAAACCAAAGGCGCTCACCACACGTTTGTTGGTCAGATCCGTAAAGTAATTACGTACCTGGTTACTGGTTAACTGTCCTTTGTAAACAATGGTCTTATAAGATAAGGAAGCCAGGTAAAAACCGATCTCATCTTTTTTAACCGTATTATTAATAATATGTGTGGCATAATTGCGCAGCACAAATAATTTTCTTTCAAATTCAAGGGCATTGGTAATATGGTCGGGGCAGGCAATAAACACCTGTTCTATTTCCGGTTCCACACTCAATGCGGTAGGCCCGATATCCGATTTATTAACCGGTACCTTACGCCAGCATAATACTTCCAGGCGTAACTTTTCTGCAGCCCGTACAAAAATTTCACGGCACTCTTCACGTAACCTTAATTCTTTTGGAAAAAATACCATGCCTACACCATACCGTTCAAAACGGGGCAGGGGCACGCCTTGTTTGAGGCATTCATCAAAGAAAAACTCATGGGGTATCTGGATCATAATACCGGCGCCATCGCCGGTGTTTGCCTCGTGGCCACAGGCGCCACGGTGTTCCATGTTTTCCAAAATGGTTAAGGCATCACCAATTGTCTGGTGATTTTTATTGCCTTTAATGTTAGCAACGAAACCTATCCCGCAGGCATCATGTTCAAACGACGGGTCATATAATCCGGTAGCACGAACCATAAACAATGTTGTTTTGAATAAATTATAATAAACCTAACAAAAGGTTGGAAAAATTGGCAGGCAAACAGTCTAAATTACAAACTTTCTTCAATAAAACCATCATGTTGCTGTTGGTTTTTTCAAAAAAGTTTGATACAAACGCTTGTTATTGCAATAGTTAGACTAAATAGCTAAACAGTGTATCGTTTTTGTTTAACTCCGTATAATTAATTGCAAAAGCATTTAGTTTTTCTAAGAATATCTTGTAGTCTTCTTTTCGCTGTAGTTCAATACCTACAAGCGCGGGTCCGTTTTCTTTATTGGTTTTGTGAATGTATTCAAAACGGGTAATGTCATCATTAGGTCCTAATACATTATTCACAAATTCTTTCAATGCACCGGGGCGTTGTGCAAAGTTGATCAAAAAGTAATGTTTTAATCCTTCGTACTGCAGGCTGCGTTCTTTTATTTCCTGCATACGGTCAATATCGTTATTGCTGCCGCTTACAATGCATACAATGGTTTTGCCTTTTATTTCGCCGGCAAAAAAATCCAGCGATGCTATGGATAAAGCACCTGCGGGTTCGGCAACAATAGCATCTTCGTTATATAGTTTTAAAATACTGGTACAAACTTTTCCTTCGGGTACCAGTTGTACTTTATCTACCACATCCTTACATATATCAAAAGTCAGGTCACCGATGCGTTTAACCGCAGCACCATCAACAAAACGTTCAATGCTGTCGAGTGTAACCGGGTGCCCGGCAGCTAATGCGGCCGTCATGGAAGGAGCTCCCTCCGGTTCTACACCAATGATTGTAGTAGCGGGAGAAACATGTTTGAAATAGGTTCCGGTACCGGCAGCTAAGCCACCACCACCAATCGGAACAAATAAATAATCAACCGTAATATTAGAATAGGTCAGGTCGTCCAGTATCTCTTTGGCTACTGAAGCTTGTCCTTCTATAATGCGCAGGTCATCAAAAGGGGGAATAAAGGTCATCCCGTTTTCTTCCGTATATTTTTTGGCTGCAACGGCACAATCATCAAAAGTATCACCCACCAGTTTTATTTCAATATTGCCATCGCCAAACATTTGCGTCTGACGTACTTTTTGTTTGGGCGTAATAACCGGCATAAACACCACACCTTTTACCTGCAAACTTTTACAGCTGAAAGCAAAGCCCTGCGCATGGTTACCGGCGCTGGCACATACTACTCCTTTTTGTAGTTCTTCTTTGGGCAGGCTGCTCATCATATTATAAGCACCACGTAATTTATAAGAACGTACTACCTGGAGGTCCTCTCTTTTTAAGTAAACATGACAACCGTACCGGCGTGATAAGTTAGCATTGTACTGTAAAGGGGTTTTGGTTACCACACATCTAAGTCTTTCAGCTGCCACATCTACCT
This sequence comes from uncultured Terrimonas sp., assembly GCA_964445775.1. GTDB lineage: Bacteria > Bacteroidota > Bacteroidia > Chitinophagales > Chitinophagaceae > Terrimonas. The sequence continues at coordinate 11,999 of CAYUMH010000100.1, read as the reverse complement.
GTAATTGATCCCAATATGTAGTTAATGCTTCCATTGTAGTGATATTATGAATGATGAGTTATTAATTAATAATTAAGCATTAGTAATTAATAATATGACGGAATTTATTTTGTATAAGCCGGTAATGATCGCCTGATGCGGGAGGTATTAGCGGTCATACAAATTGGGAATACAATTTGTATCTCTTTTAAATGCGGTGCAAAGCAGTGGTGCTGAATGATATGAAATGATTTTAAATAAGCCGTTACAAATTGTAACGGCTTATTTAATAAAATGATTAACCTACTGATTCTGTTTTTTGCGTCAGCTGGTCAAATACTTCTTTGGTAGAATCGCTACCGGCATCAGCAGCTTTAGGCGCCTGGTTCTCCGGGCGTAAGCTACGCACTGTTTTACCAGCCTGCCACATTTCACTCTCTCTCAGTTCTTTTAATTCAGCATCTAATTTCTCACGGTAGTCGGCTTGTGAGTTGCTGTCAATAGAACGCTGAGATTCCTGACCGGTTGCAACGCTTTCGTATAATTCTTTAAATACCGGAGCGGTAGCATCCCTGAATTTTTTCCACCAATCCAATGCACCACGTTGTGCTGTGGTAGAACAGTTGGCATACATCCAGTCCATACCATTTTCGGCCACCAATGGCATTAATGATTGTGTTAACTCTTCAACTGTTTCGTTGAAAGCTTCTGAAGGTGTGTGGCCTGCATCACGTAATACCTGGTATTGTGCAGCAAAAATACCCTGGATGGCGCCCATTAATGTACCACGTTCGCCGGTAAGATCAGAGAATACTTCTTTTTTAAAGTTGGTTTCAAATAAGTAACCGCTACCTACGGCAATACCTAAGGCAATTACTCTTTCTTTAGCTTTACCGGTTGCGTCCTGAAAAATAGCATAAGAGCTGTTCAGTCCACGACCCTGTAAAAACATACGGCGTAAAGAAGTACCGCTACCTTTAGGTGCTACTAAAAACACGTCTACATCTTTTGGAGGAACAATGCCGGTTTGCTCATTAAAAGTAATACCGAAACCATGAGAGAAGTATAATGCTTTACCTGGTGTTAAATGTTTTTGTACAGTAGGCCATAAGGCAATTTGTGCAGCATCACTTAATAAATAACAAATGATGGTACCACGCTGTAAGGCTTCTTCAATTTCAAATAAAGTTTCACCGGGTACAAATCCGTCAGCAATAGCTTTATCCCATGTTTTTGAATTTTTACGCTGGCCAACAATTACGTTAATGCCATTGTCTTTTTGGTTTAATGCCTGTCCGGGTCCTTGCACACCGTAACCAATAACAGCAACAGTTTCGTTGCTTAATACCTGTTGTGCTTTACTAAGCGGGAATTCGTCACGGGTTACCACGTTTTCTTCTACGCCCCCGAAGTTTAATTTTGCCATTGTTATCTTTTTAATGATTAAAAACTTTGTTTATTGTTTGTATAGATAAAGACTTTATTGTTGTACCAGTTTGCGTAAAGCGCTTACCTGGCCGGTGTGCATATTATCGTGCGCTACGCAACACAATAACATTTCATCAATATTTTGCACCGTATACTTATAGGTTGAAGTAGCAAACGGTACAAAGTTCTCAAATGCTTTTGCCTGGTAATCCTGTTCTATCCTGTCAATGCTTTTTAATAATTCCTCTTTCATCAGTTCAATTTCTTCTGCACTGATCCCGGCTTCCGGTTTAGAACCTTTCATATATTTTTCCAGGTAGGGTATATGATATTGGGGTTGTACACTGCTGCGTAAATAACAGAGTACCGGAGTACTCACTGCCAAATGCCCTATGTTCCAGGCTATATTATTATTGAAGCCGGTTGGTATTTTATTTAGCTGTTCGGTCGTTAACCCTTCTGTAAGGGCTAACAATATCTTCCTGGTCTGCCTGGTATAATCAAAAATGCTATTCATAATTTTCATTACATGGTAAATACTTTCTCGTTGTCATTGAGGAACTCATTCTCCACCAGTTCTGTGCCCGGCTCACGGTATTCAAATTCTTTTAACCGTTTGTGGAAACCTTCACTGTTGTTAATGATGGCAATACGGGCGCTGCGTACAAACTCGATGAGACCGTGATTAGCCAGTTTTTTTACCAGCCGGTCAATTTCTTCACCATGGCCGGTTGTTTCAAAAACGGTATAATCTTTACGGATAGCGATGGCTCTTGCTCCGTATTCACGTAACAGGCGTTCAACTTTTATCTTGTCAATTACCTCATCGGTTGAAAGTTTAAACAGTCCCATTTCCTGCCAGGTAATTTCATCATTGGTATTGTAAAATGCCCTTAAAATATCTACCTGTTTTTCAATCTGGCGAATCAGCTTTCTTACCACTTCTTCCGTTTCATTAATCACAATAGTAAAACGGTGAATGCCCTCAATTTCGCTGGGTGATGTATTTAATGTTTCTATATTAATTTTTCTGCGCGAAAAAATAATCGCGATACGGGGTATTATACCAATCTGGTTTTCGGTATATACGGTTATGGTGAAATCCTGCTTTTGCATACGTTATAATTAAAAAGTAAAAAGGAAAAAATTAAAAGGGTTACTGTTCAGGCTTTATTTTTTTGCATTAACAATAATGGCCCCGATTATTTTTGATATTTCGTTTACTTCATTTATTAATATTACTGTTTGTTCGTTGTTTTTTAATAATGTTTCTTTCAATAAGTAAAGCCGGTATTTTGTTTCATTGGCCGACTTTAACGCGATAGTATACTGTCAAAAAATCATCAGGCTCCATTTTTGACTTTTTAATTTTAACTTTTTTACTTATATCTCGTCGGATGATAAAACTATTTCCGCAACACCTCGTCCCTGCGGTACCATCGGGAATACATTATTTTCTTTACCTACGACAACTTCCAGTAAAAAGCAGCCATCGTGATCTAACATTTCCTGTAAGGATTGTTTTAAATCACTACGCTCGCTGATTTTTTTACCGGCAATCCCAAAACCTTTCGCCACCTGTACAAAATCGGGACTGGTAATATTTACAAACGAGTATCTTTTTTCATGGAACAACTGTTGCCATTGACGTACCATACCCAGAAAGCTGTTGTTAAGGATGATGATCTTAACCTTTGGCTTGAACTGCATAATCGTACCCAGTTCCTGTAAAGTCATCTGGAAACCGCCATCACCAATAACGGCTACGGTATGCCTGGACGGATCGCCAAACGCCGTACCGATAGCAGCTGGAAGGGCAAAGCCCATAGTGCCCAGGCCACCGCTGGTAATATTACTTTTACTTTTAGTGAATTGGGCATAACGGCAGGCTACCATCTGGTGTTGTCCTACATCGGTTACAATAATAGCATCGCCTTTGGTTAACTCATTCAGGGTTTTAATTACCTCACCCATGGTCATTACATCAGTAGTTGGGTTTAACTCGTCATCAATGACTTTTGTTTTTTCTTTCTGTGCATAATCTTTAAATAACTGCAGCCAGTCCTTATGTTCCTTTTTGTCTACTAATTGCGTCAGCAGGGGAAGGGTTTCTTTACAATCGCCCCAGATGCCCACATCGGCTTTTACATTCTTATCAATTTCTGCCGGATCAATATCCAGGTGGATCACTTTCGCTTGTTTGGCATATTTATCCAGGCGGCCGGTAACACGGTCATCAAAACGCATACCTATTGCAATTAACAGGTCACATTCATTGGTTAATACATTCGGACCATAATTACCATGCATGCCTAACATACCAACACCTAAGGGGTGATCGGTAGGGATGGCACTCATCCCCATGATGGTCCAGGCAGCGGGCAGGCCGGCTTTTTCTATAAAAGCTTTGAACTCTGTTTCTGCCTTACCCAGGATAACACCCTGGCCGAAAATAACGAAGGGTTTTTTTGCTTCGTTGATCAATTGAGCTGCTTCTTCAATATATTCTTTGCGCACAATAGGTTTAGGACGGTAGCTGCGGATATGGTTACATTTTTTATAACCTTCATATTCGAACAGCTGCATTTGTGCATTTTTGGTAATATCGATCAACACCGGACCGGGACGACCACTGGCGGCGATAAAAAATGCTTTTGCCAGCACAGCAGGAATCTCTGTAGCGTCCGTTACCTGGTAGTTCCATTTGGTAACAGGTGTAGTGATATTGATCACATCCGTTTCCTGGAATGCATCTGTACCCAATAAGTGTGCAAATACCTGGCCGGTAACGCATACAAGCGGGGTAGAGTCAATCATGGCATCGGCAAGGCCGGTTACCAGGTTGGTAGCGCCGGGGCCACTGGTAGCGAATACAATACCGGTTTTACCACTTACGCGGGCAAAGCCCTGTGCGGCATGTATGGCACCCTGTTCGTGACGCACCAGTATATGTTCTAATTTATCGTTATAGTCGTACAATGCATCATAGATGGGCATGATGGCGCCACCGGGATAACCAAAGATGGTGCTGACGCCTTCTGCAATAAAGGCTTCCAATACCGCTACGGAGCCGGAGATGGTTGTTTTCTTACTTGCTTCGGGCTCACTTGCTTGTGTGTCCTTTTTTGTTTCGATGATCGTATCCATGATGTAGGATTTATATTAATTTACTACTGGCTGATTGTTGTTTGCTGTTTGTTATTCTTCGTCGGTTACGCAACCTTCACTGGCATCTTTAACCGTACGGGCGTATTTAAATAAAACACCTCTGGTTACTCTTGGTACCGGTTTTACCCATGCTGCCCTGCGCCTGGCAATTTCTTCTTCACTCACTTTTAATACCAATTTGTTATTGACCGCATCAATTTCAATGATATCATTATCCTCTACCACACCGATCAAACCACCTTCTACGGCTTCGGGTGTAATATGGCCTACCACAAAACCGTGGGTGCCGCCGCTGAAACGGCCGTCAGTAATTAACGCAACTGACTTGCCTAAGCCTGCGCCAATAATAGCGCCTGTAGGCTTTAACATCTCGGGCATACCAGGTGCACCTTTTGGTCCTTCATTTTTGATTACTACTACATCACCTGATTTTACTTTACCGGAAGAGATACCTTCAATTAATTTCTTCTCGCCGTCAAATACGCGGGCCGGGCCACTGAAGTATTCGCCTTCTTTACCACTGATCTTGGCCACGCTTCCTTTTTCGGCCAGGTTGCCATATAATATTTGTAAATGCCCGGTTGCCTTGATGGCTTTATCAAGCGGCAGGAAGATGTCCTGTTTGTCAAAATCAATCGGGGCAATATCTGCCAGGTTTTCTGCAATGGTTTTACCGGTTACGGTCATGCAATTACCATGTAACATACCTTCATTTAACAGGTACTTCATTACGGCAGGTAAACCGCCATGATTGTGTAACTCATGCATCAGGTAACGGCCACTGGGTTTAAAGTCGGCTAATACCGGTGTTTTATCACTGATGCGCTGAAAATCATCCTGCGTTAAGGTAACGCCTACACTTTTTGCCATAGCAATTAAATGCAGTACGGCATTGGTGCTACCACCCAATACCATGATCACGGTGATGGCATTTTCAAAAGCCTCAAGTGTCATGATATCTGTAGGTTTGATATCTTTTTCTAATAAATTTAAAATGGCTTTACCGGCTGCTAAACATTCCTGTTTCTTTTCCTCACTTAAAGCTGGATTGCTGGAGGAGTAGGGAAGGCTCATGCCTAATGCTTCAATAGCACTGGCCATGGTATTGGCCGTATACATACCGCCACAGGCACCGGCGCCGGGGCAGGAATGTTTTACAATTCCTTTAAAGTCTTCATCTGATAAATTGCCGGCAATTTTTTGTCCCAATGCTTCAAAGGAGGAGATGATATTTAATTCCTGGCCTTTATAATGACCCGCTGCAATAGTACCACCATACACCATGATACCCGGACGGTTTAAACGGCCCATCGCCATAATGCTGCCTGGCATGTTTTTATCACAACCCGGTAAGGTTATCACTCCATCATAATAAAAGCCACCGCATACTGATTCAATACTATCAGCAATCAGGTCACGGCTTACCAGTGAATAACGCATACCATCTGTACCGTTACTGATACCATCACTGATGCCGATGGTATTAAAAATAAGACCCACCATATCATTATCCCACACGCCTTGTTTTACAATTTTAGCCAGGTCATTCAGGTGCATATTACAGGTGTTGCCATCGTAACCCATGCTGGCAATACCTACCTGTGGTTTCTTCAGGTCCTCTTCCGTTAAACCAATGCCGTATAACATGGCCTGGGCAGCCGGTTGCGTTGAATCCTGCGTTAATGTTTTGGAGTACTTATTTAATTCACACATAATTATTTATTTATCCGTTGGTAACGGTGTTGTATTTACATAAAAAAACCCGCCAGTGTTGGCGGGTGTGTATGTTTGTTTTGGTTAAAAACTATAACTTATCCGCCTCCATGCAACGCAGGAATAATAATCACGACAATAATAATGACTAATGCAGCCATTACTGATGTGATATATGATTTCTTGTTATGCATTTGAGACGTGTATAAAACGAATATACACCGGCCATATAACTTGTCAAAATTTTTTTTCTGACTTTGGTAAACTTTTTAAAGAACTAATGGTTGTTTGTTGGTCGACTGTAGTAACACGGATGGTCGTCCCTTGCGTCGCACACTTGTACAATATATCGTTATTCAGCAGTAAAAGTCAATAAGTCGGAAGGTCAGAAAGACCGGAAGACAATGAGTTCAACACCAATGCCATGGTTCGTGTCTCACGAACCAACAAAATGAATTCATATATCCATGTTATGGTTCGTGTCTCACGAATCAACAAAATGAATTCATATACCAATGTTATGGTTCGTGTCTCACGAACCATAAGCAGTACAACAACAGCTGATAACAAAAAAAGAACTAATGACCGTAGCGTCTGAATACTATATACTTAATACTACATACTATTAAATAATCGTCGACTTACGCAACTCAATATTCTCACTCATGGCCGAGCCCGGAATTTTACCGGAAACATAATCGCTGATCAGTTCGCCAACTGTTGACGTGAAATAAGAATTAACAGGGTCAATATCCTTGGTTACAAAACCACTTTGTAATGTCCAGGTTACCGCTTCTCTTACCAGGTTGGCTTCTTCAGTTAAGTTGAAATGATCCAACAACATGGCCGCGGAAAGAATAGAGCCGATAGGGTTGGCAATATCCAGGCCGGCTGCCTGCGGGTAAGAACCATGAATAGGTTCAAATAAAGCTACTCCATTACCTACCGATGCAGAAGGCAATAAACCTAAAGAGCCACTAATAACACTGGCTTCGTCGCTGATAATATCACCAAACATATTCTCCGTCAGTACTACGTCAAATTGTTTAGGATTTAATATGATCTGCATGGCGGCATTATCAACAAATAAAAAGTCAAGGGTTACATCAGGGTATTCGGCGGCAATTTCTTTTACCACTTTGCGCCATAGGCGTGATGTTTCCAATACATTGGCTTTATCAACCAGGGTTAATTTCTTTCTTCTTTTTTGCGCAGCTTTAAAGGCCAGGTGGGTAATGCGGCTGATCTCATCGGCGGTATAGGTACAGTCATCCGATGCCTGGGTGCCTTCTTCGTTCGTTAATTTATTACCAAAATAAATACCGCCGGTCAGTTCACGATAGATGATGAAATCAACATCTTCAATATTCTTTGTTTTTAACGGCGATAAATGATGTAAGGCCGGGTAAGTAGTTACCGGGCGGATATTGGCAAAAAGACCTAATGATTTTCTAAGTTTTAATAAGCCTTGCTCGGGACGTACTTTGGCGGTTGGGTCGTTATCGTATTTGGGGTGACCAATAGCGCCAAATAAAATACCATCACTTTTCAAACAAACCTCTAAGGTTTCATCGGGCAGGGGCGAGCCTGTTTTATCAATGGCGTCAGCACCCATTAACGTATAGGTGTACTCGAAACTGTGGTTAAATGTTTCCGCAATGGCGTTTAATACACGGATAGATTGTTTGGTTACTTCCGGTCCGATTCCGTCTCCTTCAATTATGGCTATATTCTTATGCATAAAAAATGTTTCAGTGTTTTATTTAATAGGTTGGTATATGTTCTTTTATTAGCTCGTGTTGTTTACTTTCGGTAGTTACTCTATAAGAATAGGCTTTACCACTTTTTAATTCTATTACATGCGATACACAGGCCGGTGTTTCTGCTGCATAATGGCTGGTAAACACCATACTTACTTTGGTGGCTGCATGAATGGTATTGATCAGGTTAATTAATCTCGCTACCTGTTCGTCATCCAGGCCTTGTGTAGGCTCGTCCAGTACCAGCAGTACGGGGTTTTTTACCAATGCCCTGGCAATTAATATCAGGCGTTGTTCGCTGGCCGATAACAGGGACAGCGATTTATGTTGTACCGGCGTTAAATTAAAATAATGTAACCAGGCGGCAACAGCTTTGTGTTGTTCGGCGTTTAACTGCCTGAACAAACCCATGGTATCAAAAAAGCCGGAGCCAATGGCATTGTAGGCGGTGGTGGTAATGTCGAAATACTTGTGTAACTCAGGTGATACAAAACCAATTCTACTTTTTATATCCCAGATGCTTTCGCCCGTACCACGGCGTTTACCGAACAGGGAAATATTTTGCGAGTAGGCCTGTGGATTATCAGCTGTTACCAGGCTTAATAAAGTTGATTTACCTGCACCATTGGCACCTTTTAAAGCCCAGCATTCCCCGCTTTTAACCTTCCAGTTAATTTGCTGCAGTATTTGTGTTTGTCCGTAGCGGATAGACACATTGTGCATTTCAATCACCGCCCCTTCGTATTTAACAGGTTGCAGGGCCGGCAGACCCTCTGTGCTGAATTGTTGCCGGGTTTGAGCCGGAACAAATTTGTTTTTGGTAACCAGCTGTTGCAGGTTGCCCTCCTGCATTACGGCCACATGTGTAACGTAAGCTGGTAGCTGGTGTTCGCTGCATATACTGATGATGTGTAAACCTTTTTGTGCCAGGTTACTTAATTGGAGTTCCAGTTGCTCACGGCTATTTGCATCCAGGCCTACAAATGCATTATCCAGGATCAATACATCCGGGCGTTTCAGCAGGTGTTTGATCAGTTGCATTTTCTTTAACTCACCATTGGATAGTTGTAATAAAGGGGAATGGGTGCGGTGGTTAAGTGAAAAAGTATCCAGCCAATAGGTTATATCATTTGGGTTATCATTATCACGGCTTAACTCCTGTAACAGGGTCAGGCTGTCTTCATTTTCTGTACTGTTAAAACGTTGCTGGTAATAAAAGTCGGTAACATTGGAAAGGTTCTTCAATGTTTCTAACTGCGCAACATAGGCGATCAGTGGTTTGTACGCCGTATTGTTCTTAAAGAACTGAACCGTGCCTGCAGTAAACAGTAAACCGGCTATTGCTTTGGCTAAGGAAGTTTTGCCACTGCCGCCGGGGCCAACAATAGCTAACTGTTCCTGCTCATGAATAGTAAAGCTGATATTGTTCAATACCGTTTTACCAAACTGTTTTGCCGTAATGTTGTTTACTATGATACTTGCTTGCTTCATGCTACACTTGCCGTTGCCGCTTATAATGTTCTATTGGCTTCGTATTGTTCTATTTCCTGTTTCATGCTTAATAAATAGTCTATATCATCATAGCCATTTAATAAACATGTTTTCTTATAATTATTGATCTCGAAATTTTCCTGTTTAATGCTGCCGGTATAATCAGCGTCAGTAACAGTAATGGTTTGTTCCGGTAAGTTTACTTCAATGGTAGTCGCGGGTTTTTTCTCTATAGCTTCAAAAATCTGTTGTAAAAAATCCTCGCTGATGGTTACCGGTAATAAAAAGTTATTTAAAGAGTTGTTCTTGAAAATGTCGGCAAAAAAACTGCTTACCACTACATCAAAGCCTGCATCCTTAATAGCCCAGGCCGCATGTTCACGTGATGAGCCGCAACCAAAGTTCTTGGCAGCAATTAAGATATTACCGCTGTAACGGCTGTCGTTTAAAGGAAAATCTTTTTTAGGCTGGTTCTCATCATCATTCTCATAACGCCAGTCGCGGAAAAGGTTTTTACCAAAGCCGTCGCGGCTGGTAGCTTTTAAAAAACGGGCGGGTATGATCTGGTCCGTATCGGTATTTTCAATATTTACCGGAACTGCCGATGATGTAATAATATTTATCTGCTTGCTCATTGTTTAATTTTTACTTGCTTTAATTCTTAACCTTACATAATCGGCATACCAGGTGCCGGTGCTGTAATTGGTAGTTTTTAATTTGGCCACTGCTTCCTGGGTTACGGTTGCGGCTTTAGCCGCATCAATGTTCCTGAACAAAAAGCTACCAAACATATCTATCCAGTTTTTCATACCGTCCTCACCGGTTAAGGGCGTTGGGCGGTTAAAATATAAAACACTTTCTACCGTAAAGCCATGTTGCTCTAACAGGGTAGTGTAAGTGGCTACCGATGGAAAGTACCAAAACTGGAAAGGCTTCCCTTCTAATAATTCCTGCTCCTGTAAAGTAGTCACTACGGCATCGGCAATACTTTTAATATTGTTTTTGCCTCCCATTTCCAATACAAACCGGCCGCCGGGTTTTAATGCCTTGTTTACCGCGGTTAATGCCGCATCCTGGTCGTTGATCCAGTGCAGGGTAGCATTGGAAAAAACAGCGTCATAGGATGTATTGGTTTCAAAACTGGTGGCATCGCCTACAAAGAACTTCGTGTCGGGATAAGCGGCTGTCGCTTTATCTATCATATCAGCCGAAGCATCCATCCCTGTAACTGTTGCACCGGTTTTTGTTATTTCGTGGGTGAGTTGCCCGGTACCACAACCCAGGTCCAATATGGTTTCATCTGCTTTGGCATCTAACCAGCTCAACAGGTCTTCGCCATATTTAGCTACAAAACTGTGTTTGTCGTCATATAAATCTGCATTCCACTTTATCATATACTTATCAGGATAAGTGTTCTCTAATATCACCTACGGTTCCGGTAACAGCGGCCAGTGCGGCTGTTAAAGGACTGGCTAAAAATGTACGGGCATTAGGTCCCTGACGGCCTTCAAAGTTGCGGTTGCTGGTACTGATACAGTATTTACCGGCCGGTATCTTGTCCTCGTTCATACCCAGGCAGGCGCTGCAACCCGGCTGACGCAACATAAAGCCGGCTTCTTCAAATATTTTATCAATGCCTTCTTCTTTGGCCTGCGCTTCTACCTGCTTACTACCCGGTACAATCCAAACTTCCACATCTTCTGCCTTTTGTTTGCCTTTTACAAAATCGGCCACCATGCGCAGGTCTTCAATACGTGAATTGGTACAGCTGCCTATAAACACATAGTCCACTTTTTTACCTTTAATATCTGCACCGGCCTCTAAGCCCATATAGGCGATGGATTTTTCAAAAGAAGGTTTTTCTTTTTCATCAATCTCGCTTAATGCCGGCACATGTCCACATACACCAATACCCATACCCGGGTTGGTACCGTACGTGATCATCGGGGTAATATCTTCTGCTTTAATATTTACTTCGGCATCAAATACCGCATCGGCATCGCTGTATAATGTTTGCCAGTAGGCCAGGTGTTTATCCCACTCGGCACCGGTGTACATAAACGTACGGCCCTTCATATAATCAAAAGTGATCTGGTCAGGCGCTATCATACCACAACGGGCACCCATTTCAATACTCATATTACAAATGGTCATGCGGGCTTCCATGCTTAAAGAACGGATAGCACTGCCTGCAAACTCAACGGCATAACCGGTAGCACCACTGGCCGATATTACTGAAAGTATATACAATACAATATCCTTACTCACTACCCCTTTGTTCAGACTGCCTTCCACATTAATACGCATTAATTTTGGCTTGCTCTGCATTAAACATTGTGTGGCCATTACCATTTCCACTTCACTGGTACCAATACCAAAGGCAATAGAGCCAAAAGCACCATGGGTGCTGGTATGGCTATCGCCGCAAACCATGGTCATGCCGGGTTTGGTAACACCCAG
>CAYUMH010000099.1:0-16386 GCA_964445775.1 uncultured Terrimonas sp. | reverse complement strand
TAGCATGATTGTTTTTTTATCAATTGATAGAAACTAACTAAAACGGTCATTTATAAATTACTATTGCATATCCACACAGCCTATTCGCTGCGCAGGCTCTTTACCGGGTTAGCCATAGCGGCCTTTACCGATTTATACCCTACTGTTAACCAGGCCAGTAAAATGGTGAGCAACATGGCTGCCGCAAATATGCCCGCGCCAATATGTATGCGGTAAGCGAAATTGTTTAACCAGTTACTCATAATATACCAGGCCAAAGGAGCCGCGATCACAAAAGCGATAAGGATAAGTATGGTAAATTCTTTGGAGAAGAGATAGACAATATTGCCTACCGACGCACCCAACACTTTACGTACACCTACCTCTTTTTTACGCTGGGCCGCCATAAACGAAACCAGGCCGTATAAACCTAAACAGGAAATGAAGATGGCAATGCCGGCAAAAATTTTGTATAGTAAAGACAATTGTGTTTCCTGGCGGTAAAAATTCTCTATATTCTCATCTACATAAAAACTTGTATTGGCATAAGCCGGCAAATGTTTATCCCATACTTTTTGTATCGCTTCTTTGGTAGCGGCCAGGTTACTGCTGTTTATTTTAATAGCCGTATTATTGTACACCGATTTACGGGCACCGATCAGCATCGGCTTCACTTCTTCCCGTAAAGAATTGGTTTTAAAATCTTTTACCACCCCCACTATTTTACGCCATTGCTGACGTCCCATACGGATATCTTTTCCAATTGCATCCTGTGCAGAAGCCAGGCCTAATTTCTTACTCAATGCCTCATTAATCACTACATCTTTTATCGTATCAGTAGCCGCATAACCTGTACCGGCTGCAAACTGTACCCCGAAAGTTTTGAAGTAATCGGCATCGCCGAATTTCAGGAACAGGGCATAATCTTTATCATCCTGGTGATCAAAAGCAAAATTGGTTGCCCAGTTATTATCTGAAGAAGGAGCATCACTGTTAAAGCTTACCGATTCTACCCCGCTCAGGTTAAGCAGGTCCTGTTTCATAGCAGGTTGCCGGGCACGGATGGTGCTATCTGCAGAAGCTGATAACATCAATACAGCTTCTTTATTAAAACCAAGGTCGGCTGTTTTAACAAAACTCATTTGTGTTACGGCCACAATGGTTCCAATGATCAGGGCCTGGGAAATAGCAAATTGCAATACAACCAAAGCACGGCGCAGGGAGATACCACCGATGGTTGCAGAAGTAATTTTATTTTTTAAAGCCAGTATCGGTTTAAATCCTGATACAATTAATGCTGGATAACTACCGGATAAAAACGTGATCAGCACCGCTATTACCAGGGCAAACAATAAAGTAACAGGAGCAAACAGGGTCAGTTCTTCCTTAATGGAAGCAACATGACTGATAAAAGGTAAACAAGCGGCAGCAATACCAATGGCAATAATAAACGCTATGCCTACGATCATGGCGGTTTCGCCCATTACCTGCCAAAAAAGGCTGCTGCGCTGTCCACCTAAAACTTTACGTATACCAATTTCTTTAGACCGGTTAATAGCCTGTGCAGTAGATAAGTTAATAAAGTTGATACAGGCCATTACCAGGATAAAAACACCGATCAATCCTAATGTCCAGATGGTGGACATGCTGATCGTATGGTCGGCAAAATTGCCCAGCCTGGCATCATAATGTACCTCCGCTAACGGCTGCAACATAATGGTACGAACCGTATTGGCGTTTGCCTCGTAGCGTTTCCTGGTAAAATCTACCAGTTGCGAAGCCATTGTTTTTTCGCGACCGGGTGGCAGGGACATGAATACCTGGAAATCGCTTCCCAAACTACCCCAGTCATCCTCCAGGTCATAACGTTCCAGGTTGTTTTTTACAGTGGCAAATGACGCTACAACGGACAAATTATAATCTGTATTAACAGGCACATCTTCCAGTATGCCCGTTACACGCAGCGGTATTGCATTACCGATCTGCATTAACTTGCCAACCGCCGACTGCCAGTTACCATAGTACTTTTCAGCAACGGACCTGGTTAAGGCTACTGTATTAGGCGCTTCCAGTACATTACCGTTCCCGGATAACCACTTATATTGGAAAATCTGGAAAAACTGGGGGTCAGCAAAGAACATCCCCGTTTCTTCAATAAATTTTTTATTGGCAATAGCTGTACTATCATCTGATAACAAAGTTATCTGGCTGCCTGAAGCTGAAACAAAAGCCCCCACCGTAACATCTTTAAAATCATTACGCAGGTGTTGCAGCGCCGGGTAAGGAACCCCGGGATTGTAGCCAATACCCTCTGAATGTTTTTCATGGGTATATAAATGGTATACCTCCTTATAATTAGGGAAAGACTTATTATAACTTAATTCATATTTTATCACTACAAATAACAGCATAGCCGCAGCAATACCGGTAGCTAACCCGAAAATATTTAAAGCGGCAAACGCTTTATTACGGGTAATATTTCTCCACGCCGTTTTGATATAGGTTGTAAACATAGTTGGGTATCCTTAAACAATTATTTATTCAAATAGGCTATTCGGCCTTAATACTCTTAACGGGGTTGGCTATAGCCGCTTTGATGGACTCATAGCTGACGGTGAGCCAGGCAATGAATACCGCTGCCACTGAAGCCAGTACAAAAACGGTCCATCCGATCTCAATACGATAAGCAAAGCCATTGAGCCAGCTACTGATCATATACCAGGATAAAGGAATAGCTATTATAATAGCGATAATAATGAGTTTTGTAAATTTTTGCGACAACAGGTACACCACATTGAATACAGAAGCACCTAATACTTTTCTTACACCTATTTCTTTGGAGCGCTGCTCGGTCATATAGGCAGATAAACCATACAAACCCAGGCAGGATATAAAAATGGCCAGGATAGCAAACAGGTTAAACAGGCTGCCTACACGTTGTTCGCCTTTATATTGATTATCCAGGTCCTGGTCGATAAAATTATAAGAAAAAGGAAATGCGGGATTTATGGAAGCATTCATCTCACTCAATGC
The DNA here is from genome assembly GCA_964445775.1 of uncultured Terrimonas sp. Taxonomy (GTDB): domain Bacteria; phylum Bacteroidota; class Bacteroidia; order Chitinophagales; family Chitinophagaceae; genus Terrimonas. Next base: position 13,374 of record CAYUMH010000099.1, on the reverse strand, counting down.
TTTGAGTGTTGCTTCGGTTTTACCAGGTTGCGTACGCACCACTACTATTCCGCCCCATGTATTCAACTTCATGATCAATGGTTCGATCTTCGTTTGTACAGGTTTAAAATTAAAATCCTTTACTACGCCAATAACAGTACCCGGCACATCCCATAAAGTAATATTTTTACCAACAGCAGTAGCCGTATTAAGCCCCATTAAAGCGGCCATTTTTTCATTGATCACATAATTACTGCTATCACCTTTAAACTCTTTAGAAAAGCCCCTGCCTGAAAGCATTTGCATCTGGAATACATTAAAAAAACCTTCGTCTACCTGTAAAGTCGGTATTACAACCTGTTTACCCGGATCTTTTCCATCCCAGCGTACATTAATAGTACCACTGCTGAGATTGGTAGGCACATCGTTGGTAATAGCATAATCAGCCGTTAACGGGTTTGTTTTTAATAAAGTTTTATACGCCTCCTGTTTATTCCATATCTCACCGTTCATAGGCATATATACCAGGTTTGATTTATCAAAGCCCAGGTTCATGGTCTTAATATAGTTAAGCTGGCGGTACACGACAATTGTGCCTACCAGCAAAACAATAGACAGTACAAACTGTGTAACCACCAAACCATTGCGTAATACCAGGTTGGCGCCTACAGATTTAATAGAGCCTTTTAAAACACGCACCGGCTTAAAACCGGATAAATATAAAGCGGGGTAACTACCGGCAACCAGGCCGGTAAATAAAGCAATACCGATCAAAAAGGTGATCAATTTTCCATCAAATAAGTTAATCGCCAGTTCTTTTCCCGCCAGGTAGTTGAAGCCCGGTAAGGCCAGCCATACCAACAGTATGGCAATCACCAATGAAAAAACCGCGATCATTACCGACTCGCCCAGAAACTGGAGTATCAACTGCCTGCGGCCTGCTCCAACTACTTTACGCAGACCCACTTCTTTAGCCCTCCTGGCAGAGCGGGCTGTGGCCAGGTTCATAAAATTGATGCAGGCTACTATAAGGATAAAAACAGCTACACCGAAAAATATATTCACGTACTGGCCATTGCCATGACCCGGAAGATCAATCTGTAATTTTGAATACAAATGAATATCGGTAAGAGGCTGTAACTCAAAATCAATCTTAAAGCTTGCAGCATCTACTTTTGACTTATAAATATCATTGATCTGTTTCGTCAATGTGGCTAATGCCGCATCCGTAGCTTTAAAATTGTCATTCAGCTGTATATAACCGTAAAAATTAAAATTATCCCATTTCTCCTCTACAATATCCTGGTTTGTATGCGCAATTGCCAGCATGGGACGCAGGTAATCGAATTGTAAATGTGAGTTGGCCGGTACATTTTTAAAAACAGCGGTAACATACACATCCGATTTATTATTTAACCGGAGCACTTTACCAACCGCATCTTCTTTGCCAAAATATTTCACTGCCAATGCCTCTGATAATAAAATACCATCAGGGCGTGTTAAAGCCTGTGTTACATTTCCTTTCAGTACCGGGAAGTTGAACACCTGGAAAAAACTGGAGTCAACAAAAAAACCATTCTTTTCTTCAAACTTTTTATCATCTACCTGCAGTACCGTTGTTATCTGATTATTTAAGCGAACGGTATTAGCAATAGCCGGAATATTCTGTTGCAGGAACGGGGGCATCGGCGCCGGGTTCACTGCCGCTTTAAAATCATTACCGGCATCTGCGGTAATACGATAGATCTTTGAAGCCTTCTCATGAAAACGATCATAACTTTTTTCATTACTCACCCATAACAGGATAAATATACTTGCAGCCATGCCTATGGATAAGCCAATAATATTAATGGCCGAATAAGCTTTATGCCTGAAGATATTCCTGAGGGCTATTTTGAAATAGTTTTTAAACATGATGTTACTGTAGTAATGAGATGGTCATTTAAAAATTCCTTATACCAGGATGTTCTCTGTCACAGTCTGTCCATCCAGCATACGAATGATACGATGACTGTAGCGTGCATCATGTTCACTGTGCGTAACCATGATGATGGTAGTACCCTGCTCATTCAGATCGGTAAGCATTTCCATTACCTCATTACCGTTTGAGGAGTCCAGGTTACCGGTTGGCTCATCCGCTAATATTAACTTGGGTTTATTAACCACGGCACGGGCTACTGCCACACGTTGTTGCTGACCACCCGATAATTGCTGGGGATAGTGATTACGGCGATGCATGATCTGTACTTTCTCCAGTACTTCATCCACACGTTTTTTCCTGTCGGCGGCTTTAACACCTGTATAGATCAGGGGCAGTTCTACATTTTCAAAAACGGTCAGTTCATCAATCAGGTTAAAACTCTGGAATACGAAGCCGATATTATGCTTGCGCAGGTCGGCACGTTTACGTTCGTTAAACTTTGCTACTTCAATACCATTAAAAATAAAACTACCGGCATCAGGATCGTCTAACAAACCCAGGATGTTCAGCAATGTAGATTTGCCGCATCCGGATGGTCCCATTACCGCTACAAATTCTCCCTCTTTTACCGAAAAAGTAAGTTTGTTTAAGGCTACTGTTTCTACCTCTTCAGTACGGTAGATCTTTTCAAGATTGGTAATATTGATCATGAGTGTTGTGTTGTAAGTTTTATATTGTTAGTTATAGTTATTTACCAGGAAGAAGGTATTATATACCGGAAAAATGCAGCGGACTAATATATGTTACGTTTGTAGGCTGCTTTTTGTTACTTGCCTGTACTTTTTTTATTTCTTTTTTTTGAAAGAACGGTTTCAACAATGAATCACAGCCCGGCAGGTTAAACAGGGTTACACTGAGTGCTGTGGTTGCGATGTAAAATGTTTTATAAAGCATAGTTGTAAGGTTTTAGTTTGGGTTCAGATTTCAGAATTAAGACTTCAGATGTCAGATTTCAGATTTCGGAAGTCAGGTTAATATTTCTGGTTGTTTTTTATTATAAAAAATCGGAAATTTAAGTATGCTAAACTTTCAGAATCTCACCATCTGGCAAAAAGCACATGCTTTGGTATTGGAAGTATATGCGCTTACTGCCCACTTTCCCAAAGAAGAACTCTTTGGCCTGACTTCACAAATGCGCCGCTCTGCCTCCTCCGTTCCTACCAACATTGCTGAAGGTTGCGGAAGAAGTACCAAACCTGATCTCAAACGATTCTTAGTTATTAGCATGGCTTCTGTTTCTGAATTAGAGTATCAATTTATATTAGCAAAAGATTTAAAATATTGCACCGGTGAACAGTTTCGATTATTCAGCGAAAAAATAATTGAGTTACGAAAGATGATCTTTTCCTACCACCGCAAAATCTAACCTACCCTTTATCTCCTTTTCTGAATTCTGACGTCTGAATTCTTCCCGGTTATTTCTTTAAAATCAACTCCTGCATATTGCCATAGTTCTCATAACTGCTGGTCACTACTTTATCACCAGGTTGCAGACCATTCACCACCTCGAAATAATCCTTGTTCTGGTTACCCAATTGTATATCCACTTTATAAGCGCCGCTGCCATTTTCTTTTACTTTAAATATCCAGTTACCACCGGTTTGCTGGTAAAAGCCGCCTTTAGGTAATAATAAAGCCTGCCTTTCATCGCTCAGGGCTAATACAATCTGCAGGGTTTGACCACGACGGATGCCTTGTGGTGCATCACCAATAAACTCCATATCAACCTGGAAACGTCCGCCTGTTACCTGGGTATATACTTTTTTAATTTCCAGTTTATATTCTTTACCGGCAAATGTGAAGCTGCCTTTCAGTCCGTTATAGATACGGGAAATATAGTGTTCATCCACATCTACCCTTACTTTAAACCCTGACATTACATCTATCTGGCCTAGTCGCTCGCCTTTATTTTTACTTTGTCCTATCTCCGCATCTAAAGAGGTCAGCTGTCCGTCAATAGGTGCTCTTACAATAAGATCACCCACTTTTTTCCGCATTACATTTAACGCATTCTGTGAGCCCTGGTAAGATTGTGTTGCCTGGTCAACCTGTTGTGCAGTGGCCACTTTATCCTGGTCAATAGTTTGATTGGATAATTTTTTCTTTTCCATCTGGTAATTGTAGGTGTTCTCACTTTGTTTAAACTCCTGCAGACCGATGGCCTTTTGATCGTATAATTTTTTATTCAGGTTATACACACGTTCTGCTTCTTTCAGCTGGTTGTCAACATCCGTTTGCTGATTGAGGTTGGTAATGGTATTCTGGCGTGCCGCATTTTTCGCGATCTGCATTTGCGTTAACAGGTTATACACCTGTGTTTCCTGGTTTACTAAACTCAACTGCAGATCCGTATTGGATAAGCGTAGTATGGGTTCACCTTTTTTCATCATGGCGCCATCCTCTACATACTTTTCTTCTACACGGCCACCTTCCTGCGCATCCATATAAATGGTGGTCAGTGGCAGTACAATGCCGTTAACCGGTATATTTTCCTGGAATATGCCTTGTTTTACCTCACTGATGGTGATACGCTCGGCATCAACATTCAATTTGCTTTTACCCGATGTAAAATAAATGCTGCCCGCAATTAATGCCGCCAATCCCAATACACCGGCAATGGTTAAAATGCGTTTTTTACTCCATTTCTTTTTTTCAATAACTCTGTCCATAATCGCTGTGTTGCTTGCTATTTTTATTGCGGTGTAAAATCAATAAGCAGTTAGTCCTGTTACACCGTACAATTGCTCTAGCAACATCGTGCCAGAAAGAACACCATTGATAATCAATATATTAAAAACAAATAAATCTACGAAGACGTTCGTTAGCGAACAAAAACTGTCCGCTTTTGATACAGTACCGCTGATACGGTTTTACACCCCGTACGGGTACCCGGCCAGTATATACATTATACCACTCACATAAACATGTGATTTACGCTGCTGGCTTTTACCCTACATTTGACCATAAATTTTTTTCCTTGCAAAAGGTTATCACTGCTTTCCTTTCCTTCCTGGTCAGTTTCGGTTGCATGGCACAATATGCACTCGTTTTTAGCCGGCTATCCATGTCGGAGGGCCTGACCACCAATAAAATAAATTGTGTATGGCAGGACGAGAAAGGCTTTTTATGGATCGGGCATGAGAACGGTTTACAACGTTTTGACGGCCGGAAGTTTATACAGTTTTATGCCTCCGATCCTTCCGGGTTAATTCCGGCCAGCCCGGTAGACCAGTTACTTGACGCGGGTAATCACCTGTTATGGATCAGGCAGGGAACCAGGATCGGTTTATTTGACCGTAATAGTTTTACCTACCAGGAAGTAGAAACACCTGCGGGTCTGACCGGCAAACTGCGCTACCGGTTATACATTGACAGTAAAAAAAATACTTTTTTACTCACCGGTACTCCGCATATATTCAGTTTCGATCATCAGCATCAAAAATTCATAACCGGTCAACTGCCTTTTCAAAAACCAGCTAACTGGCCGGTAACACAGTTGTTGGAGGATAAAGAAAAACAGCAATATTGGTTAAGCGGGGACAGCGGTTTAATAAGGCATAATAAACAACAAACCGTTTACCGGGGTGCAGGAAAAGATCCTTTATTTGCCATTCCTTACCTGCAGCAGATCAGTTATTTTTTTATGAGTAGTGACAGGCATTACTGGATCGCCTACCACCGGCCGGACGAAGCTGCAACCCGCCTGATGCATTATGACCCCGTACAAAACCTTGTGGTCACCGATACTTTATTAAACAACGATATCAGCAATAAAGAAGGTAATATCAGCCAGATCGTACAAACAGCCAATGGAGATACCTGGATCGCAGGCAATGGAAACCTGGTCAGCTACATACCAAAGGACAAACTGTTTTACCAGCACATGTTAACTTCGCCTTATGGTTATGGACTGGATTGTAAAGCCGTATATCATTTATATGAGGACAGGGAAAAGAATTACTGGCTGAGTACTGATAACGGGCTGTTTATGACCGGCCCCGGCAAATCGGGTATATCCAACCTGGTCTTCCCGGCAAACACGCATGTTACCGCTTTAAAAGCCATCAGCAATAACGAAATATGGATTGGTACATCAGATAAAAGCATTACCTATTTTGACAGCAATTACCGCCAGATCATTAAACCAATATCCTACACCGGGCATTTGAAACACCTGTACCGCCGGGTAGGGAGCCTGTTACAACAACGATCCGGCGGTCATATCTGGGCCACTTTTACACAATCGGCCCTGGCTATCATTGATCCGGTTACCAAAAACCTAATTCACCAGAGCCCCGCACCTCCTGTTTTTAAAAAAGAAAATACACATCATTCAGTAGAAGACCGCCAGGGTAATATATGGTTTGGCACTGACGGCGGGCAACTGATACAATGGAAAGCAGGCAGTAATTATAAGCCGGAAGCCTTTACAGCCATACAATATTTCCCTTCCGGCATCACCGGCATGCTTATAGACAAGCGGCAACAATTATGGTTAACAACAGAACAACATGGTGTATATATTGTCCATGCTGAAAGCGGGAAACCAATTCATCATTTTCAACGTACCAATGAAACAGGTTCACTGGCCAGTGACAGGACCGCAGATATTATTCAGTATAATGACAGTATTCTCCTGGTAGCCACAGATGGGCTGGCCATTATTAACAGCAATACCAAAAAGGTTGTTACCAAAAACAGTTATTCCGGCCTGCCCGGTACACGTGTTTACCAGGTAAGCATCGACAAAAAAGGCACCATCTGGCTTATTACCAATAATGGCCTTTGCAGTTATGACTTTAATAAAAACCAGTTTACCTCCTATAACCAGCATGATGGTATTGTAAATGCGGATGAAGCCATTAACACCAGGCTTGTGTTGAACAATGGCACTTTATTACTGGGCGGCAGCAATATACTGTTAAGTATAGATCCCGAAGTTTTAAAGCCGGCAATAGCCCCGCCACCGGTTACCATTACCGATTTCAGGTTATCGGACAGGTTCCTGCCCATTGATTCTTTGCTGCAACTGAAAAGGATCAACTTGCAGGACAATGAACATTCCTTCAGTATTTACTTCTCTACACTCAATTTTTTACAGCAGGATAAACTTACTTACTATCATATGCTGGAGGGTATTGACAAAGACTGGCAATACGGTGACCGCAGTGTACAGGTTAACTATACCGCCCTGCCACCCGGGCATTATACTTTTAAAGTAAGATGTGAAAACCTGCAGGGCATATCATCCCCTGTTACCACCCTGGTTATTTATATTAAACCTCCGTTTTATAAAACCTGGTGGTTTATGATCCTTTTGTTTGCGGCAATAATAACCGGCGTGTATTTAATTTACCGTTTGCGTATCAAACGTTTACTCGCACTGGAAAAGTTAAGGACCAGGGTTGCCCGTGATCTTCATGATGACATGGGGTCAACACTCAGTACCATTAATATACTGAGTGCCATGGCCAGAAAAAAAATAAATACCGATACCCAACAGACCAGCGAATACATTCAAAAGATAAGTGAGAACAGCCAGCAAATGATGGAAGTAATGGATGATATTGTATGGACCATTAAACCGGATAACGACAGCATGCAAAAAATAACCGGGCGTATGCGTGAGTTTGCAACCAGTTTATTGGAAGCAAAGGGGATCGAGCTGGACTTTACCGTGGAGGATATTGTCAAAAATATCCGCCTGGATATGGAAGCCCGGCGCGACCTGTTCCTGTTATTTAAAGAAGCCGTAAACAATATTGCAAAATATGCGGATTGTACCCATGTACATATCAATATAGCGGGCAGTTACAAACAGCTTATACTTTCCATTAAGGACAATGGTATCGGCTTTTCACCTGCTGACACCGACACCGGCAATGGCCTGGGCAATATGCGAAAAAGAGCCGATGCATTGAAAGGAACATTACAAATTGAATCGGCTCCATTAAAAGGAACGGTTATCCGTCTGTATGTACCCCTAGAATAAATACATAAATATGTGATACGGTATATTTTTATTGATCCTACATTTGACCTAAACAACAAGCATGATCACAGTACTTTTATATGAGGACAATCCCCAGCTGCGTGAGGGGCTTACCATGTTAATAGACAGCAGTGAAGGCTTTAAAGTATTGGCCGGCTATAAAGATTGTACAGAGGTGGAAGCACAGGTAAATGCCTGGAACCCGGATGTGATATTGATGGATATTGATATGCCCGGCATAAACGGCATTGATGGACTGAGAAAAATCAGGCAGGTAAACGAAACCGTGAAAGTGTTAATGCTTACCGTATTTGATGACAATAAAAATGTTTTTGAAGCCCTTAAAAGCGGGGCCAATGGTTACATATTAAAAAAAACGCCGCCGGTAAAACTGCTTGAGTTTATTACCGATGCCACTACAGGCGGAGCGCCTATGACATCCAGTATTGCCACGCAGGTATTAAAAATGTTTTCGGAAGTGAATATTCCCAAAAATGAGAGCTACAATTTAAGCCAGCGGGAAAAAGAGGTATTACAGCTACTGACTGACGGATATAGTTATAAAATGATCGCTGCAGAAATGTATATTGCCATAGACACTGTTCGCAGTCATATAAAAAAGATCTACGAAAAACTACATGTCAACAGCAAAAGCGAGGCAGTAGCCCGCGCTTTCAAAGACAAATTATTATAATACTCCGGGCATGTGATATTAGCATCACATATTTTCGTTCCCGCCCTTATATTTTCACATTGATATGCGATTGAACAGGTAAGCAGAAGGTTGAATCTTTGTTCTAACTTTTAAACTATAGGTCATGAACAATTTTAAACCACTCCTTATCATTATAGCCTGCCTGCTGTTGCAGCTTTTAGGCAGTTGTAAAAAAGATCCCGTTGCGCCATTACCAGATCCGCAGGACCCCGACACACCGACCCGTACCTTTAAAATAAGTGTGGAAAGCCTGCCGGGTATGATTACCCCACAGGGAGACCTGACCGCCGTTATTTCTATTACCAATAAGCAGGGCACCGCCGTATTAACCGATAAAGATATACCGCTTACTTACCAAAATAAGTACTTCACATCAGTCATCAACTTAGCGGAAGGAGAATACCGTATCAATAAATTTTTAGTGTATGGCAGTAAGAACAAAATTTTGTATGCCAGCCCCCTTGCAGGCTCAACCAAGGCAAATGAGGTGAGTACCCCGCTTCCAGCTGGCTTTAACCTAAACGCCGCAACCACGGTTATTCCGGTACATGTAACCATAGTAAATACAGGTGATACCCCTCAGCAATTTGGCTACCCGGCCGGCACGTTTACACCTCCGGCTGATGAAAGCACCACCCTAAAAGTGAACATAAGAACCGTGATAAAGGTGGGCAATATTGTTTACGATAGTATCCCCGCTACACTCAGATTAGTCACCTGGAACTCACCTAATGAATCATTACTTTCATTTATCAGCTTAAGAGCGGGAGTAAATGAAATTGCGCTACCCAAGTCTGCCATAAAATTCCATTTTTCGGTAGACAAATGGAAAGTTACAGACGAAATAACATTGTTACGGGATGATATTACCGAGGGTATGAACCTGGTATTTGGCGGAGCGAAACAAGCCCGGCAATTAAAAGCGGTGAATACCTCTATTTTAAGCAACGGGATTTATAAGGCTTATGAGAAAAAAGATTACGAATACACCAATGGCCATGTATTAAAGGTTACCGCTTACAAAAAGAATGATGACTATGAAACCATTGTCGCATATACTGAGAACTTTTTTTATAACCCTCAGCAGAAAATCCAGCGCATTCACAAACAAATAACCAACGGGGATACCCAGGAAGATCTTTTTCAATACGATTCCGACGGCAGGCTGCAATCGGCTAAACGCACCGAAGCAGCCGGGGTTACCACTGCTATCATTGGATATGCACCATATGTAGAAAATACAGAACTGGGCAACCATTATACAGCAGGTGTTGAATATAATTTTACCCAGCATTATTATACCCAGTATTATAATATGGAGTTTTATGGCGGTTCTATTCTGACAGATAATATGGCTACCTCTCACGGTGACTATATAGTTGGCCGGTATCAATATGACTTTTGTATCAACCCATATATACATTTAAACATACCGGATCTTTATTTTGAGAACAGCTGGAAGCACAACCGTGTGAACAGTATGAAAGAATTTGAAAACGTATTTCCTTTAACCATACCGTATGAAAACACGTATACATATGATGATGAGGGTTACCCCACGCAACTGATAACCAAGTACCGCACTTACCTGACGGGGCAGTTTTCGCACCAGACCAAATCGGTATTTTATTATAATTAAGCAGAAGGACGGTTGATTCATATATGACCTTACCCGCTACATGAAAATTCGGCTAAGTATTCCAAGGTCAGAAAAGGTTGGTGCGCAAGCATCAACCTTTTCATTTTATCCTTTACATTTTTTTAACGCACCTGTCCCCGGCCTTCTATAATCCACTTTTCGGTAACCAGTTTTTCCAGCGCAAACGGGCCACGGGCATGCAGCTTTTGGGTGGATATACCAACTTCGGCACCCAGTCCAAATTCTTCTCCATCGGTAAAACGGGTAGAAGCATTGTGATAAACAGCTGCGGCATCCACCGTTTTTAAAAACTGTTGTGCCAGCTTTTTATCGTTGGTTACAATAGCTTCCGAATGTTTGGTGGAGTAGGTTTGTATATGCTTAAGCGCCTCCTCCATACCACTTACGGTTTTTATTGCACAATGAAGAGATAAAAACTCTGTAGCAAAATGTTTAGCCGTGGCTTTATACACCGTGAGTTTATTTTTTAGTATAGCATGCGCTGTTTTATCAGCATAAGCTATTACGCCTTTTTCCTTTAATCTGGGTGCGAGTATGTCTAAAAATGCTGAGGCAACGGATCTGTCCACGATCACCGTATCCATGGCGTTACAAACCGATGGCCGGGAGGTTTTAGCATTCACCACAATGTCGGCAGCCATCTGCAGGTCGGCTGCTTCCTGTACATATACATGGCAAACACCGGCCCCGGTTTCAATAACCGGTACCAGGCTGTTTTTGCGTACGTATTCAATTAACCCGTTTGATCCGCGGGGAATGATAACATCAATGTATTTTGTTGCCGTAAATAAATGGTTCACTGTTTCCCTGGCCGAAGGCAGGAGATTTACCGCATCGGCCGGTAAACCGTTATCGGTTAACACCTGTTTGATTATTTTAATGGCCGCTTTATTGCTGTTATCGGCCTCACTGCTGCCCTTGAGTAGGCAGGCATTACCACTGCGTAAACATAAAGCTGCAATATCATAAGTAACATTGGGCCTGGATTCGTAAATAGCTGCCACTACTCCCAGCGGCGTAGTAATACGTTGCAATTTTAAACCATTCTTCAATACCCGCCTGTCCAGTCTTTTACCACCCGGCATGGGTAACCGGCTCACCTTTTTTATACTATCGCTGATGGCTTTTATACGGGCGGTTGTTAACAGCAAACGGTCGGTACGCGGATTAGCCGCATCCTGTTTAGCTACATCTTTTGCATTGGCCCTTAAGACAGTAACACTATGTTGTAACAATGCAGCTGCCAGATCGTTTAATGTTTTTTTGATCTGCTTATCCGTGGCCGACTGTAAAGCAATAGAAGCCTGTTGGGTTTTAATGATGGTTTTTGTAATGTTTAACATGGATTAAAGATAGTTATGAATGCAGATTTATGATTTAGGAATTATGAGTTATGAATTAAGAATGATGAGTTATGAATGATGAATGTAGCTTTGGGCGTTCAGCGTTAGGCTTTCTGCCCTAACCATTGTCCACTGTCAATTGTCCATTGTTTATGAAGTGTACGGTACTGTCCGTTTTCGTACACCTGTTGTCCATATTTGCTACAAAAGTTTTCGTACTTCATTATAAACAATTGACTATCATTGCCATAATTATCTGGCACAGCTATTGAAAACAATTTAAACATTTTAAATACAAGTACACCAATGATTGAATTAAAACATATTTACAAGTGGGTGAACAGCGGTAATAACCGTACTTTTTTATTAAAGGATATTAACCTGACCATTAACGAAGGCGACTTTGTGTCCATCATGGGACCATCGGGTTCCGGTAAATCTACCCTGCTGAATGTAATTGGCATGCTGGACGGTTTTGATGAAGGAGAGTATTTGTTTTTACATGAGCAGGTACACAAGTTGAAAGAAAAACAACGCTCGGCTTTATACAAACAATATATCGGCTTTGTATTCCAGGCTTATCACCTGATTGATGAACTGACTGTTTATGAAAATATTGAAACACCCCTGTTGTACCAGGATATAAAAGCATCGGAGCGTAAAGCCATGGTTGCCGATATACTGGACCGTTTTAATATTGTGGGCAAAAAAGACCTGTTTCCTACCCAGCTATCCGGTGGCCAGCAACAACTGGTGGGTATTGCCCGTGCCCTGATTGCCCGACCCAAACTTTTACTGGCCGATGAACCTACCGGCAATTTAAACTCCAAACAGGGGGAAGAGATCATGGATCTGTTTACGGAGCTGAATAAAGAAGGAGTAACCATTATACAGGTAACGCACTCAGAAAAAAATGCCGAGTACGGCAAACGCATCATTAACCTGCTGGATGGTATGGTAGAGAAAAACTAATGTTTAAAGAAGTAAGTTGTAAGTTATAATGAAACATAAATTAATTTTTGCAGTAGCCGTAATGCTGTCGTGTAAAGGGTTACAGGCGCAAACTCCGATGAGTTTACGCAACTGCGTGGAAACAGCGCTGAATAATAATTTTGATGTACAGCAAAGGGCTTTACAGGCGCAGAGTGATGAGGCCAACTGGAAACAATCCAAACTGAACCGCTTTCCGGATCTGAATGCCAACCTTGGTCACGATTTTAACCAGGGCCGTAATATTGACCCCTTTACCAACCAGCCGGTAACACAATCCTTTAACTCGGCCAGTTATGGCATTGGCAGTAATGTGGTGTTGTTTAATGGTTTTTCCATTCACAATAATATTAAACAGAACGCCTACACTTTTAAGGCTGCCCAGATGGACCTGCAGCAGGAGAAGGATAATTTAACGATTAACGTGATACTCGCCTACCTGAATGTACTGAGCAGCAGCGACCAGCTTACCCAGGCGCAAAACCAGGTACAGCTGACCTTAAAACAGGTAGAACGTTTACAGGTGCTGGATGGACAGGGTGCTATAAAACCTTCCGACCTTACCGACCTGAAAGGACAATATGCCAATGATCAGCTGTCTATTATAGCTGCACAAAATGCATTGGTTACCGCAACGGTTACACTGAGCTAGTTAATGAACGTGATGTATAGCAAGAACCTGGCGGTTGAACCGTTAGACCCGGTTTTGTTTGC
>CAYUMH010000098.1:0-16616 GCA_964445775.1 uncultured Terrimonas sp. | reverse complement strand
CCGGTAAACTGCAAACCGGCACCTGCCAGTGCAGGTTCGTTTACTGTAACGGGGCGAAAAACTTTTACCGGCTCTTTGTAAGGAAGCCTGGCTATACGGGTAAGCTCACTGGCGCTCTCCAGGTTTTTGCGTAAATAATAATTATAGGAGATCAGTTCGGCAATGGCAATGGGCAGGGTGCCGATCATCACCACCCATTGTAACATGGAGCCGTACCAGCTAAAATCTACCGGCATGCCGTAGATGAGTTGGGTAACAAACACATTAAAAAAAGCGATGCAGATCATCAGCACCATATTCAATAATACCTGTTTACCCAGGGTCCACTTTTCTTCGTTTATCCGCGGGCTGATCCATTTGGTAAAAACCAGTCCGCCTCCAATAATTACCAGCGCTGTAATTAAACCATAGCTTGCTGCCATGGATAGTAACCTGCCTGTTTCCAACAGGTGGAGGTAAAAAGGTTTAAAAAGAAAAAGGAACAAAAAAATGAAGAGTCCAAAACCAATACCCCGCTGTTTATACCAGCTCCAGGTATTCATGGGAAATGGTTTGGCAATAAGGGCGAACATGAGGCTTTGGGTTTGGTTTAACGAAAAAAAGGCGGGACGGAGCCCCTGTATTTCGCCCCAAATCTATATAATCCCCGCTTTTTAGCCTTGCCGTTTATCCCATATTGTTATTGGCCACTATTTGGTTGCTGTTCGCCCCAAATAAAAAACGGGGCTGCCGGGCCGGGTTAATTTTGACGCTCAAATTTTAAATAAGCGATCTATGTGGATTAATTACGGCCCGCAAAAACTGGCATTGTTGTTTATAAGCATGTTGGTATTAACCGGTAACCTGGCTGCACAACAAACGCAAACAGTAAGAGGGACTGTGGCGGACCAGCAATCAAAAAAAGGTATTGCCGCTGTCTCCGTTACTATAACAGGCACTTACTTATCAGCCATAACCGATAGCTCCGGCAGTTTTAGTATTGCCAAAGTGCCATTAGGACGTATAGCTATCCAGGCATCCCATATCGGGTACGAGCCGGCACAGCTTAATAATATTGTAGTGGAGTCAGGCAAGGAAACTTTTTTAACACTGGAACTGCTGGAAAAACTTACCGTTACGCAGGATGAAGTAGTAATAACCGGCAGGCGCGAAAGCCTTACCGGCCGGCAAATGGCCACAGTGAGTGCTACGGGGTTTAATGCGGAAGATACCCGTCGTTTTGCCGGCAGCCGTAACGATGTGGCCCGCATGGCCTCTAACTTTGCCGGGGTGAATAGTGTGAATGATGGGCGTAACGATATTATCATCCGGGGTAATTCGCCCCTGGGTTTACTATGGCGCCTGGAAGGTGTGGATATTCCCAACCCCAACCACTTTGGTAACCTGGGTGCTACAGGTGGTCCGGTAGGTATGCTCAACAATAATGTCATCGGGCAATCGGCTTTTTACACCGGCGCTTTCCCGGCACAATTTGGCAATGCTACTGCCGGGGTGTTCGATCTTTCTTTACGCAAGGGTAACAGCAACCGGCGTGAATTTACCGGTCAGGTAGGCTTTAACGGGCTGGAGCTGGGTGCCGAAGGTCCTTTCAGTAAAAACAGTAAGGCTTCCTACCTTATCTATTACCGGTACAGTATTCCCGGGCTGTTAAAATCCTTAGGCGTTAATGTGGGTACCGGCGCTGCCGTACCTGCTTACCAGGATATTAGTTTTAAAGTGGACCTGCCTACTAAAAAAGCCGGGCAGTTTAGCCTGTTTGGTATTGGCGGTAACAGTAAAATTGATTTTAAAGGTGAGTTGAAAGATACCAGTAACTTTTATAACGACCCGTACAGCAACCTGTACAACAGTACTAAAATGGGGGTGGCCGGTATAAAACATACTTACTTCTTTAACAATACTACTTCCTATACATTCACGCTGGCAGCAACAGGTACTAATGTAACCACCCGGCAGGATTCGCTGGATGCAGACAGGCTGCCTCATAAAAACTACCGGCAAAACGGCAACGAATGGCGTTACATGGCCAGCCTGGTGCTGAATAAAAAAATATCGGCACGCGACCGTTTTACTATTGGCCTTACGCTTGATCAGTTACATTATAGTTATACTGATAGCCTGCGTGATGCCGACCATGGTTTTATACCGGTGCTGGAGGAAAAAAATCATACGGAATTACTCAGGGGCTATGCGCAGTGGCAACACCGTTTTTCCAACCGCTTTACCCTTAACACGGGTGTGTATGCGCAATACCTTGGGTTAAACAAAAAGGCGGTGGCCGAGGGGCGTGTAGGAATGCGTTATGCCTTTACGCCAACCGGTGCTGCTACGCTGGCCTATGGTACCCACCACCAGATGCAAACCCTCATGACCTACTTTCACGAAACACCGGTGAACGGCAGTTTTGTACAAACCAACCGCAACCTGGGTTTTACCCAAAGTAACCATATAGTAGCGGGGTGGGAGCAGGTGTTAAAAGGCAACTGGAAATACAAGCTGGAAGCATATACGCAGTTATTAAACAATATACCGGTAGAAACCCGGTTAACTGACTGGTCGGCTATAAACATTGGCGCGGGTTACGAAACCGGCCTGGAGGACAGCCTGGTAAATAAAGGCAAAGGCTATAACTATGGTATTGAATTTACAATTGAAAAACCATTTGCCAAAGGTTATTACTTTTTAGGTACGGCATCTGTGTTCGATTCAAAATACAAGGGCAGCAATGGGGTACAACATAATACAGCATTTAATGGCAATTATGTTGCGAACATCCTGGGCGGAAAGGAATGGAAATTGCGCGGCATACATACCATCGCAGTGGATATGAAACTAACAGCGGCCGGTGGTAAACGTTACACGGCTATCAATGAAGCGGCATCCAAACAGGCCAACCGCGTTATTTACTATGAGGACCGTTCGTTTGAAGAGCGTACAAAAGCTTATTTCAGGATGGATATTAAACTAACCTACCGCATGAACGGTAAGGGCTATATGCAGGAGTTCTTTATCGACTTTCAAAATGTGACCAATCATAAAAACGTATTCAATCAATGGTACGATAGCCGGTCTGCCAAAATACGTACCCAGAACCAGCTGGGCTTCTGGCCCAACTTTAACTACCGCATACAATTTTAATTAAATATTTCTCTTAAGCTAAGCCATAACCTTAAACCAAATCCTGGTGGGTGCCTTCGGGCGCCCGCCTTTTTTATTAGGGGCTGTGGGCTGCAGTAACTCCGGTCGGCAGCAGTTCCCGCTGTCCGCTGTATACCGGCGCAAAATGGCCGGTATGCCGCTTCCATCGGGCAGCCTTTGGGCTGCAGTACCCAAAATGGCGCAAAAGAATGGGGATAAAAAATCGGGGAAAAGCGGAAATCCACGTTTTATATCGTTAACCTACAACTATTAAGGTTTTTGCGGTAAAAGTTATCCACATTTTGCAATTTTGTGCTGTTTTTTGCACGAAATTACCATATTTTTATCCAGTGCTATTAACGATTGTACAACTTTGCTATGGGAAAATGAGATAGTCCTTCTTGAAAATTTTCTTCAGGCACAATGTTCATTTTTGTTATCGTGGGATAGGTTATAGCGTAGTAGTAACAGGTTGAACTGCCGGCAAACGCTGGGCATTTCAATACAGGTTAAAGTATGTAGACCATATTATTCAGGTATACGGGTTATAGGTTCTGGACGAAAGTTTTTATAATGCTCATTAGTATTACTGCAGTTAAACGGAGCGTCGCAACCAACCGCCCCTCCGGGGTTGGGGGAATCAGGGCACTACAGCCGGTTACCAAAATAATAAGAAACAGCACCATTGGTAATTGATAAAGTTTTACACTAACAACTGGCTTACAAAATTTTAATTGTTTATGAAAAGAACCTTACTGGTACTCCTTGTAATGCTTTTTGCAGGTAGTTTATTACAGGCGCAAAGTGTTACTGTAAGGGGTAAAGTGACCTCGGCTATCGATGGCTTCCCCATAGCGGCAGCAAGCGTACAGGCCGAAGGAACAGCACTTGGCACCTTCACCGATTCTACCGGGCGTTACGAACTAAAAGCAAACAAAGGGCAAACCCTTCGTTTTACCGCAGTAGGTATGATACCCGTACTGAAAGTAATTGGCGACACACTGGAAATTGATGTGGCGCTGGATGCAGCCAACGGCGACCTGGGCGAGGTAGTAGTTACCGCCCTGGGTATTGAGCGTAATAAAAAGAACCTGACCTACGCCGTGCAAACCGTAAAAGGCGATGACCTGCGTTCGGCCAACCAGGGCAACCTGATCAATGCCCTGCAGGGCCAGGTAGCCGGTGCTCAGATATCCTCTTCGGGTGGTTCGCCGGGTTTACCTTCCGAAATTATTTTACGTGGTTCCACCACTTTATCCGGCGATAACCAGCCGCTGATGATCGTGGATGGTATACGTATCAATAACTCTTCCAGCAACTTTACGGTTAACCGGGCGGCCGATATCAATCCCGAAGATATTGAAGATATCACTATCCTGAAAGGTGCGGCAGCAGCAGCCTTATATGGTATCGACGCCTCCTCGGGCGCCATTATCATTAATACCAAAAAAGGTAAAGCCGGCACCATGAAAATAAATGGCAGCTACAAAACCTTTATGGAAACCATGGGCCGTTTGCCCCGCCAGCAGGGCATTTATACCACCGGTACCGGTGGCGTGTATGATGAGGCATCGGGCAGCTCCTGGGGCCGTAAATTCCGTTACGACGAAACGATTTATGATAACCTGCAGCGCTTTTTTGAAACCGGTATTACACATGATGTAAACATGAATGTAACCGGTGGTACAGAAAAACTGCAATACTATGTTTCCGGTGGTTACCGTAAAGGAACAGCCATGGTTCCTAATACCGAGCAGGAAAAAATAAACCTGCTGATGAAAGCCACTGCAAAACTCAGCAAGAAAGTGAGTTTAACGGTATCGACCAACTATGTTAAAAATAATATCCAGGAAGGTTTAGGTGGCGCCAGCGCCGGCGGATGGATCAACAGTATATTGACTTACCCGCGCCGTTATGATATTAAGTCATACGAATACCCTAATGGCGAGCCTTTATATGCTTACAAAGAGGACGAGGATGATGGCCGCAATGCCCGTATATCACCTATGTGGGGCGTAATGCGTAACCCAAGGAATAATAATGTAGAAAGGTTTATTGTAAATGGTAACCTTGATTATAAACCTTTTGACTGGATGACTTTATCCTATCGCCTGGGCCAGGATTATACCAACTCACAATATAAAACCATCATTACACCAGGTACACCCAGTGCCGATTATTTCAAGGGTTTTTTATCTGAATCAAACAGTAAGTCCAAATTTATCACTTCTACTTTTAATGCTACCATGCAGAAAAAGTTCTGGAGCGATTTCAGCACTTCTCTCATCTTAGGTACTTCCAGTGAATATTATGAATTGCATAGTATTTCTTATACAGCTGAAAACTTTTTAGTGCCGGATATTCCTTCAGCCAATAATGCCGAAAGAGTGGTTACCAGGGAGGCCTTGCCACGTCGTCAGCGTTATTCTTATTATGGTGATTTTGGTATATCGTATAAAAACCTGTTATCATTTAATATCACGGGCCGTATAGATAAATCGTCCACACTGCCGGCTCATTCAAGATCATTCTTTTCAGACTCTTATTCCGGAAGTTTTACTTTCAGCGAATTGTTTGATACCAGGGCCTGGACCGGTAAATTACGTGCCAGTTATGCCAGGGTAGGTAAGGATGCGCCTATTTATAAAACCAATACCAACTTACTTCAGTATATAGCTTATGGCGGTGGTTATGTTGTAGATGCTACCGGTGGTAATCCTGATCTTGTTCCTGAAAGAACAAGGGAGCTGGAGATAGGAGCGGAACTAAGTTTCTGGAAACGCCGTGTAAATGTGGATCTTGCTTACTACAAACGTACAACCATCGATATGATCATGACCCCACGTGTGCCTTTACCATCGGGTTATGTGATCATGACCTTTAATGCCGGTTCATTGTGGAACAGGGGCTTTGAAGCTTCGGTAAATGTAATACCGGTAAAAACAAAAGACTTTACCTGGAGCGCTACGGTTAATGCCTGGAAAAACATGTCGAAAATGACACAGTTTGCCGGCGATATTGTTACGTTTAAATATACCAATGCCCAGTTAAATGGTGGTAGTGCTGCTACAACTTTAGGTGATCCTGTACTGGGTATTGTAGGTACCGATTACAAACGTACACCGGAAGGTTATGTAATTGTGGATGCCAATGGCTACCCCGTTATTGATGGTATAGAAAGAAACATTGGTAACCGAGAACCGAAGTTCAATATGGGTATTTTAAACCGCCTTAACTACAAGGATTTTAGTCTTTCTTTTCTTTGGGATTTCCGTTTTGGCGGCGATATCTTAAATGCCAGCCGTCAGCGTATGATGTCGGTAGGTACAGCGTATGATATTGGTGAGTGGAGAGATAAAGAATTTGTGTTTAATGGTGTGGTAGCACAACAGGATGGTTCTTATATAAGAAACACAAAACCTGTTGTACTGGACTATACTTATTTTGCCGGCAACTATTACCAGGTGGGTACCAACTTTGTGGAAACCATCAACTGGTCAAGGCTGCGCTTTATTACCCTGGGTTATAACCTGCCAAAAGCCTGGGCTTCCAGGATCGGCTTAGCCAATGTGGGCCTTGAGTTCTCAGCACAAAATCCTTTTGTGATCACCAACTATTCGGGTGGTGATCCTGAGGTGAACAGTGCCGGTCCTAATGCCGGTGGCAGTGGCGCCAGTACCATGGGCGTAGATAATGGTGCTATACCATTGCCCCGTTCGTTTTCTTTTGGTTTAAATATTTCACTATAACTTATTTTGATATGAGAAGTATTCAACAATTTTTCATCTTTATCCTGCTTATTACGGTTACTGTTTCCTGTAATAAACTGGACATAAACAGTAACCCGGTACAGCCGGTAACGGTGCCTACACGTATGCGCCTCCCTGCTATACAGGCCAATATGGCTTATTCCTTATATGCACAGGCAAGGTATGCCAGTTACCACAGTTACTATGTAACCACCCGTGCCGGGCAAAGCAATGCACAAACAGATACCTGGAACTATAACAGTATTACCCGTATGGGGGCCTGGCGCTGGCATTATTTTGATGTGGGTTCCAATATTGCCGGTCCTGCCGGTATGCTGGTAAGGGCCGCCGCTGAGGGCTCTAATAACTACACAGGCGTGGGTAAAATACTATTGGCCCTGAGTTATTTAACCGCTACCGATGTATTTGGCGATATGCCTTATGACCAGGCTTATTCCGGCTCTTTTAATCCCCTGTACGATTCGCAGGAGAAAATATATGCCGGCATTGAAAAGCTATTGGAAGAAGGTGTTACTGAATTAAATAAAGTGAGTCCTTCCGCTGCTTCCATGCCTGCCACGGCCGACCTGGTATATGGTGGCGATTATGAAAAATGGAAATCATTTGCCATCGCTATTAAAGCCAGGTTAAAACTGCATACCGCTAATTTTACCAATGGTTATACCGAGCTGATAACAATTGTAAATGATGCACTGGCCGGTTTTTCTGATGCCATGTTCTTATACCCCGAAACATCTGCATCCAGCTGGGAAAAAAACCTGTGGGGCCCCACAAGGCCTAACCCCGAATGGCAGTTTGCGGATATCCGTAACGACCTGGTAAACTCGCTGCCAACCGATGTGCTGATGAAGGCCTTAACGGTAAATGCTGCGAGCAATATATACGATCCGCGTTTATACAAGCTTACCAAACCCGGAGCTAATAATAAATACCTGGGTGCAAAAATGTCTGAAGGGTTAAGAGATGCCGGTTTGCCCGGTGGTACTACTTACCAGGACTTTGCCAGGCTGGACAGTGCCTACTGGACCAGGGATAACTCACCTTATCCTTATATGATTAAAGAAGAGCTGTACTTTATTAAAGCCGAAGCCTTGTTCCACTCCAATGATAAAGAGGGCGCATTAAGTGCTTACAGGTTGGGCATTGAACATAATTTAAGACGTTTAGGTGTGGAAGAAGGCCAGATCATTAACTATATGGGTTCAACAAAAGTGGCCCAGGATATTGCGCAGCTGACCATTGCACATATCATGATGCAGAAATGGATCGCCTTATACCTGCAGGGTGAAACCTGGGTGGATATGCGCCGTTATGGTTATAATACCCGTGCATACCCTGACCTGTACTATCCCCGCTTTGCACTGGCTGAATGGGGTGGCAGGTATATCCAGCGTTTTACTTACGATCCGCAAACGGAATATATCTATAACCCTAAAGAGATTGCCCGTTTAGGCGCTGCTGCCCGTGACTGGGTATTCAGCCCGGTTTGGTGGGCCGCTAATTCTACACTTAAAAACTAATGCATTTCAGCTATGAATAGAATACTATTATATATATGTAGCCTGCTGGTAGTAAGTGTGGCCACATCCTGCAAAAAAAATGATCCCATTACGGAGCTGGGTACTACCAACGGGGAATTTGCGGCAACACTCAGGGTAAGTTATAATAATACCCGGCCAGCCATTGATGATACCCTGATTGTGACAGCTTCTGTTTCACAACGTGATGACAGGTTTGATAAAGTGGTTTTTTCGGAAACCGTTTTTGAAACCTTTGGTATTGACCTGCAATTAATGAAAGGAACAGCTATTAAAACAAAAGAAGAAACCTTCTCCACCTTGCTGGTTACCGATACTATTAAAACCAAGACAGCCTGGAAGGAAGTAAAACGTACCGAGCTGGATGACTACTGGGTTACAGTTAGCAATAACTATGTAATAAGGGCAGACTACAAGGTACAACAGGCAACCGGTGTCTATCCTAACGATGTTACCCTTATTGGTAAACTGCCCGATAATGAGTTTGCCATATTAAAAGGTATACTGGCCTACAGCATTACCAAGGACGATTATTTAAGTTTATTTCCCGGATCGCCGGCTACTCATTTTACCACCAGCGGTACTTATGCTTTAACGGCATTGGGTATGGAGAATTTAAGAGCTAACCTTACCAAGGCGGCTTTATTACCCATTGTAAAAAGCACGGCTAAAATAGGATTGTATAGCGTTAAAATAGATGTGGATGCTATTACCCCAACCGGTGCTACTACTTCAACAACCAGAACTTTTGATAATAACCTGTAAGATTATGAAAGAGAAAAAAATATTAATACTATCCTTATTGGTCTTGTTTATATTGGGTTGTTCTAAAAAGGATATGACCACGATAGGCCAGGAGGGAGAGTATATTGCCAACTTTGATTTCCCTACCTATAAAGTGTCGGCGCCTGCCAAGGTGATTTTAACCAACCGCTCTAAAAACGCTGACAGATTTTTATGGGAGTACAGTGGCGGGCAGACCCTGAACAATAAAGGGGAAATACTGGATGATACCAGTTCGCAAAAAATGACACCGGATACTTTATTCTATGCGCTCCCCGGTACCTATAAGGTAAAACTTACCACCTGGCAGGGCGATGGTAATAAAAAAGAAGTATCGAAAACCATTGTAATAGAGAAACAGCAACCACAGATCATTGTGCCGGAGAATATTGGTGTGTTTACTGAGGTAACCTTCTCCGCTAAAGTGTTTCAATACCCCGGCGGCACGGTAACCTATAGCTGGGACCTGGGCGAAGCCGGTCCTTCAACCCTTGCCGAGCCTAAAGCTACTTTTACTACAGAAGGGCCGCACCTGGTTAAACTGACCATTAATGACGGCCAGGAAACATTAAGTACCGAAGTAACCATTGATGTAAAAGGTGAGCTGGCTAAAACATTATACTTTGCAGATGCTACTACGAGGAGAATATATCGTTATAAACTAAAAACAATGTCTGCCTCGACCGTTGAATGGATAGGTGTTACGACAGGTTATAACACCTTCGGCTTATCTGTTAAAGGCAATAAAGTCTATTTATCAGAAGCCGGATTGGGCACTAGGTTTACTTCTGGTGTTGGTTCTGCAGCAGATGGGATGCTAAAATCATTTAATTTAGATGGAACAGGTGAAAGTATCATCACCAGGCCCGTAGCTACTACGTTGGATTACAGGGATGATCCTTGGATGCATACTGTTGATAAATATGGCAATATCTGGTGGACTTGTCGTAACTGGGGAGTACGCGTTTTAAATGCAAGCCAGCCGGATGCAACTTATCCTGCAATTAAATTTAATATTGATGCTGCTATAGCCGGAGAAGCTGTTAGTACTTACTTCCCTTCTGATATTAAAGAAGTAGGTAATGAATTATGGGTTTCTTATGCTGGTACTACAGGAAAAGGCATTTATAAATTTGGCTATGATGGGCTTTATAAAGGTAAATTCACCACTGCTATTCAAAGCCATGCTATCCGCACTTTTGTGGTGGATAGTGTAAACAAGCATATCTACTTTGCTATTAACCGTGATGATGCGGGCAGAACAGTAGGGTTATACCGTTCGGATATTGACGGTTCAAATATTGTTGCGGTGGATATAGCAAATGATATGAAGATAGCAGTAGGCGCTTACAGCAACCAGGGTGCGGCCGGTGAATTTATTTATATCACCAATATTGATATTGATGTGGATGAATCCGGTAATGGTTACCTGTATTATGGCTACCGTTCCAATACCGATATCAGTGGTTCGGGTAATCCTGCTACCATCAGTACCACAGCCCCTAACTCCGGTATTAAACGGGTGAAGCTGAAAGGTGGTTATGTTCCTGAATTCTTATTTAAAGGTTATGCCCCTTATGGCCTGGCCATTGACCAGGTAAAAAGATAATATTATAAACATTAGTTCCAGTTACATCGTTTGCTGACGATAAAATAAAAACTATGATCAAGAACTTTTTTATATACAGCCTTTTATTGGTAACCGTTTTTACCTCCTGTAAAAAAGATGTGATATGGGTACCTGATAATTATGGTGCTGCGGAGGTTAAAAAGCCGGATGGTCCTTATGTGGCCGATAAAAGCTTTAAATCGGTAGCTTATTGTTACCACACCAACAGTATCAATACTTTTGATACGGCCAAGCTGGCCTATATCACCCATATGCACTTTGCCTTTTTAAACCCGCAGGAAGGTGGTACGCTGCAAACCCTGACCAACTTTCCCAATTTTGAAAAGCTGAAGAACCTGGCTAAAGAAAAAGGTGTGAAAACCGCTATTTCTTTAAGCGGCAGTGAATTGATTTACCGCACCATTGCCGCCAATGAAAAAACGCGTAAAATACTCATTAAAAATATTGTCGATTTTGCCGTGCGTTATGACCTGGATGGTATTGACCTGGATTGGGAATATCCCCGTGCCAATCATGGCAGCGATATAACCTTCAGCCTGTTCATGCAGGAACTGTCAGCCGAATTACACTCCTGGCATAAATACCTGAGCATGGCGGTAACAGCAGGCCTTTTTGCAGGCCCCGTTAAAGATGGTATTACACCCGAAGCCATTGCTGCGGTTGACTTTGTAAACCTGATGGCCTATGATGGTATTGGTACGGATGCGGCTAATCCCAATCATCACTCTTCCTACAATATGGCCGAAAGGGTATTGAATATCTGGTTAAATGAAAAAGGATTACCGAAGGAAAAAGCCATTTTAGGTGTTCCCCTGTATGGTAAAAACACTGCCAACACAGCCAGGACTTATGTAACCTTATTAGCCGATGGCGCCAATGCCAATGATGACCAGTTCACCGTTGGCGGTAGTACCTATTATTATAACGGCATCAATACCATTAAAGCCAAAACAACGCTGGCTAAAACCAGCGGTAACGGTATCATGTTCTGGGAGTTTGCCCAGGATGCCCGTGGTGCCAATTCGCTGTTAAAAGCGGCTTATGATGCTTCGAGGTAGTAAGTATAAATAGATTATGAAAAAGGTTTGATGAGCTGGTCTTGTCAGACCTTTTTTTCTTTTTACCTGTTAGTCTTTCTATTATGTGCTTCATCAATAAACTATTATATCTTTATAAAAAGAGCCTTTTGAGTACATGATTGTAAAGAGATTTCTCTTTCTGGTATTATTATTTACGTCTGGATGTACCAGAATTACTTATCCTGTCCGAATGAATATTGGTATCGCTAACCTGACAACGGACACAGTAACGATAATAACTCGCCCTTTTGTTAACTACAACGGAGGTCCGGAGAAAGCTATTATGCCCCGTCAGGTTAACGAGCAATTAATTTATGAATGGGTATATCCTTCAATGTCAATTAATGCGCAGGTTTTAAAACATGACTCTGAGCAGTTAGCTTCAGACACTACGGTTGATAAAAAAGGAGTTTACTTAATGCGTCCTGCTTCTGCTATAGAAATAAGCAGTGTTGATAGGTTATTTTTTTTCATCCATGGCGATACTACTAGACTTCTTGGGAAGGATGTGATTTTTAAATATGCCGTTTCTGCAAAAAAATATCCCAAACCAAAGAATAAAAAACAACGATTTATTTTTCAACGTTACAAAAGACTCATCTTGGTTAGATAGCAAATAGAGAGTAATTGGATTCGCATTATTCTGAGAATGTATATAAGGATGCGATGAAAGCGAAAAAGAACTGTGTTCTGAGGCTCTAGCAAAAAATAAAACCTTTGGTAATAGGTTACTAAACAGTAGTTCATAGTATTAGGATGGGGTTATCATTCATTCAGGCACTTTATTTGTAGGGGTTGTATAAACCCTTCTATATGAAACCAATAATTTTTGCTCTATTGATAGGCTTATCAATGAATAGCTTTGCGCAGGATGGTACCGATAAACGAGAAAGAAAATACGATAAAGAAAAAATGAAACAGTTTATGCCGGCTATGACACGCACAGCCGGTGTTAGTTTTCAATCCTTTGACGGGCTTAATGCAAGGGTGGCCGGGCAGCCACAATATGATCCTTTAAAAGATTATGCTTTTACACTCGGGCTGGGCTGGATGAAGGAAATGAACCGGGTAGTATCGGATATGGGCTTTACGGTAGGTAGCAGCATGACACGCAAACGCGATGAACAAAGCAGCACCATCCGCCATATCGGCTTTAATGCCAACATCGGGTATGATGTGCTGAAAAGTGAAAAAATAACTTTATATCCACTGGTTGGCTTAGGTGCACAACATTACCAGGCTGTTTTTTACCGGGATAATTCTGCGGTTGATTTTGATGATGTGCTGGGATCGCCCACTGTACGGAATAGTATTGAGCCGGTGAAATTCAACAACCGGTTTTTTGTATACCGTGCCGGTATTGGTGTGGCATTTAAATCGCCCAAATATCCTTCCAGCTCCATCGGCCTGCAGGCAGGTTACACAGGTAGTTTTAAAAAACATGCCTGGAAAAGCAG
Source organism: uncultured Terrimonas sp. (assembly GCA_964445775.1). Classification (GTDB taxonomy): domain Bacteria; phylum Bacteroidota; class Bacteroidia; order Chitinophagales; family Chitinophagaceae; genus Terrimonas. The sequence continues at coordinate 3,221 of CAYUMH010000098.1, read as the reverse complement.
TGCAGGACAGTCTTTGGATAATGCTCCCGAGGACAGGATCAGCCAGTTTTATGTAACCCTGGTATTGGCCAGCTCGCCCTGGATGATGAAAAAGTAAATGTATATAAGTTGATAAAACTGCCGGTATATATGCCGGCAGTTTTTTTATGATCAAAAAGTAATTACTGCTCTTAGCAACCGGGTGATGGTATAAATAAAAAGATACAAAAGAATAAATCAATGGATTAAACGCATTCATTATTTTTGCTATATGACTAACGCCACCACACGACGAATGACTGCTTTATTGATGATATGTTTAGGGATTTCATTAGTAAGCTTCGCACAAAAGAGTGACACAAAACAGAAAGGATTTGACAGCGTTTATTATCATGTAGCTACCACACTTGCCGCTACTCATATTGATCAGGCCATTCGTCAGGCTGATTCCCTCCTGCTTCAATCGGCAGATAGTTTGCAGAAATTAAGAAGCCTGATGTTATTGGCTACTTTAAAAAAACGTACCGGTCAGTCTGCCGATGCATTGGCCCTGGCTATGCAGGGTGAAGCATTGGCCGGTAAAACGGGTAATGATGAATGGCGCTTACGGATCTCCGGGTTCTTATCTACTACCTTCCGCGAGCTGGGTTTAAAAACAGAGGGTAAAAAGTATATTGCAATTGCCGAAACCCTGAGTAAAACCAAACTGGATGCGCCTTTAATGAAGCTCTTCATTCACCAGGAGAAAGCTTATTATGACATTAATGATCTTAGGTATAAGGAAGCTTTACAGGAAATAATAGCGGCTATCAATTTATTACCCCCTCCCGGTGATGGCGGCGCAAAACATAATATTATACCTGTTGCTACCTGTTACCAGCTGGCAGGCTTTTGTTATATACGTTTGGATAGCCTTGTACAGGCTGATCATTATCTGAAGCAGTCCCTGGCCTTATTAGGCGACCAGGAAACAGAATTAAAAGGGTTTATTTATCAAAACCTTGGCGAACTGGCTTTACGCCAAAAAGCCTACCCCGAAGCTAAGCGCTACCTGGACAGCGCAACAGGGTATATCAACACATCCGAAAATTTTAATTTACAACTGTACACCTACAAAACCCTGCAGGAGTATTACAGTTTACAAGGCGAGCATAATAACGCTTTGCAGTTCCAGTCGAAATACACAGAACTGTTACAGCAGCAGACTGCCTTAACCAGCCGGGTATCCAACCAGTTAATAGAACGGTTTGGCGAGGAACTGAAGCGGAAAACAACAGATAACTATATCCTGTATGGTATTTGTGTGGGATTGGTAATTGTATTGGTTTTGTTTGTACTGTACACCTTACGGATAAAGAAAAGGGAAAGAGAAAAATACCTGGCCTACCTGGATAAACTAAAAGCCCGTAAGCCCGTAAACACCATTCCGTTATTTGAAGGAATTGCGGTGGGTGATCAGCCGGTGCCTTTTGAACAGGAAGTGGAGGAGGAGCAGGAAAGCATGGAGCCTGACACAGAACCCCGGAAAGGCCTGGTGATACCAAAGGAAACTGAACAGCGTTTGCTGGACGGACTAAGCAGGGTAGAAGCGGCACATACCTATCTGGGTAAAGATATTACCCTGCCTTATATTGCCAGCATTTTAAAAACCAATACCAAATACCTGTCGGCTACTATTAATAAACACAAGGAAAAAGACTTTAACGGGTATGTAAATGAATGGCGGATCAACTATATTGTTGATAAGTTAAGGCTTGATAAAAATTACCTGCAATATAAAATTTCCCACCTGGCTGAAGAATGCGGTTTTTCCAGCCATAGCAAGTTTGCCGCAGCGTTTAAACTGGTTACCGGTGTATCACCCTCTTCTTTCATTGAAAACATAAAAAAGGATCAGCGAAAATAATAATGAACGATTGTTTGCATCAATGGTGTTGTCCATGCAATACATCGTTTAACACATTTTATTATTACAACTGGTTGACTGCGTTACATTACCGCCATGATATACTGTGTCAAATAGTTTAAAATATAAATTTGTAATTTGTTAGTATTTAAATAGTTAGTGTTATTTACTGCCCGTTTTCGGGAAAACGGCTATGCCTATTCTTTTTTTCGGCCGGTCAGTAGATTTTCTTTGCCGAAATCGTAAACTAACTATATGAATAAACAAATGCATGCTTTCGCAGTAGAGAAATCCGGTTTCTCAGGCCGGCAATTTGTAGCAGGTATCGTATTCCTTTTTATTAGTAGCCTTTCTTTCCAGTATAGTAATGCCCAGTTCAGTTGTGCGGGATTAAGTACAACGAATATCGGGTACACCGGGGCGCCACAAAATTTTGTGGTACCCGCAGGTGTTACGCAATTAAGGATCAGTCTTACCGGCGCCAGCGGTGGCCAGGCCACTACCATAGCAAATATGGCAGGCGGGGGCGCTACGGTTTATGCTTATATAGATGTGGTTCCGGGTGATGTGTTCCGTGTTATTATTGGCCAAAAAGGGGCGAACGGTCCTACAGAATCTGGTGGCGGTGGCTCGAGCGCTGTATATAAAAATGGTGTATTGATCATGGTGGCAGGTGCCGGTGGCGGTGAAGATAATACCGGTAACGGAGCCAGCGGAGCGGCTTCAGAAAATGGCGTGAGCGGCGGGGATGATGCAGGCGCGGCAGGTACCGGGGGCTGTGGAACGTCAGTGAATAATGGTCGTGGCGGCACAGCCGGGCAGGGCGGTTATCATGGCGAGTGGGTAGTTAACTGTCCGCATGGCGGCGGTGGCGGTGGTGGCCTGCTTTCTGCAGGTTTAGGTAATGGCAACCTGAATGCTGGTCAGTCCGGTGGCCAGGGAAATATTAACGGTGCTGACGGTGGTGCCGGTTCACTGGATGATGCAGTTGGCACTAATGGCGGATGGGGCTGGTCAGGTGGCGGCGGAGCCGATGATAAGGAAAGCGGCGGCGGCGGCGGTTATTCCGGCGGTGGCGGCGGACCTGAATCCAGGCATCCGGGTGGTGGCGGTTCCTTTGTTGCTGCTATTGGTACCAATGGTATTACAGTGTCAGATAAAGCGGATGGTACGGGTACCACTACAGGTTACAATGGCTCGGCCCAGATATGCAGCTCTCCGGCAATCACCTTACCTGTAAGCTTTGGCGGTATAGCGGTTGAACAATTGTCAACAGGTGCATTGGTAAAGTGGTTCACTTTAACCGAGTTGAATACCGCTTACTATGAAATAGAAA
>CAYUMH010000097.1:0-16736 GCA_964445775.1 uncultured Terrimonas sp. | reverse complement strand
ATACTAGCGAAAAAAAACTATAGCAAAACAAATACAATTGCCATACAAACAAGGTATGATCATTTGATTACGGCCAACCTGTTTACCATACCTGGGCATAAACTCCCTGCCACGGTCCAGGTTCTTCAATGTGGGGTTGCGTTTCATTTCCCCTTCCGGTGATACGGTAAAGTCGCTTAACAACTGGGCTTTCGTTTCCAGGGTATTAAACAGGAAGTGCAATTGCCCCCCGGTTATAAATAACTGGTAGGATAAGAGGTTATCGGACTGGTCATTAAATTGCTCCTTGGTAATTACATTGTTCCATTCGTTATTGCCCTGGCTGTCAAAAGAGGAGATAGTAATATTATCGGCCTGGTAACGGACATTATCGTTATTGTTCCCCCAGCGGTTCATGCCTCCCCAGTAGGAATTATAGTAGTAGGGAGAATAGTAATAATAATCAAACGGGCGCATAAAAGGTGAACCCCAGTAGTTCCAGCGATTCCAGGCCCCGCCGCCCCTTGAGCTGGTATAAGCCGCTTCACTGGCAATAATAAAACCGCCGTCGCCTTTTAAAATAATATTCTTGATAAAGTTATCATCAAAAGCTGCTTTGATAGAGGTATTCCCCTTTGCTTCCTTACGCAAAGCTTCGGAAAAAGCCAATGCCTTTTCACGGATCACCTGGCCGCTCTTTTTATCCCATACATACAGGTAATACCCTTCGATATTGCCTCTCTTTGTTTTATTATAAAAGGATACCAGTACCAGGCGTTTATTAACATTATCGGCTTTGGCTTTAATATCATCCAGGTAGATCCCTTCAATATTGACCTGCCTTTCAATCAAAGTTTCTTCCATAGCCGGTTTTTGTATCAGGTCTACCTTACTTATACTCTCGTTACTTAAACGGTTAAAACGGGCAAAGAACAGGTCGCCGTCATTATCCACCGTAAACTCGCCCAGGTAATAATCCCGCTCTTCCATAGGAACGGTTAACCGGCTTAGTTGTAAAGTTTGCAGGTTATCATCCATCAAACGGGTTGTGAGCCGGAATAATTTTTTATCCTTACTGTTTATTTTGTACAGGAGTATTTTGCTTTTATCCTCACTTGTAACCGTGGTGTAGATCTTATTATCGGCATTATACCCTATGCGGGTAGTATCCAGCAGCATAACGTCGCCTACCTTGTCGCCAACCTCGTTTAAGCGGGCCGCTTCGCAGTACACAATGCCTTTACGCTGGTATTGATAAATAACATAGAAAAAGCTGGGGTAAGGCACAATATCCACATTAATAACGCGGTCGCCGTTAGGTAAAAAGTCAAAATTCTTTTTGGCAACGGGCAGCATTTCATTGTCCAATACCGATACCCAGTGACGGCTCCTGTTGCTTTTATAGATCAGGAAATTGTTACCCATTTTACCGATCACTTCAAAGTTGATCCGGTGGCTGTCGTCTTTTTCGGCCTCAGAGTACACAATTTGCTGTGCCTGAACACCAAAACCGGCCAATAGTACCATGATTATCAGATACAATCGTTTATTCATCATATTCGCTTTATTTACCTTGTATTAAAGTTACAAATAGTTAGCCACATAGTATTTACCTGATGCAATTTGTTGCGGCATTACATTAATAACGAGCTTAAAAATCGAAAAGTTGCTCTTTTAATCATAAAAAAAACCTTAAATCAGCCGGGCAACTAAGTTACCGTTGACCTGTTTCCCGGTAATTAAGTGTAAAAACTAAGTGAATTAACCGTCTTCCCACACCCTGACCACCAGGAATAGATGAAAACAGTGCCACAGATTAGAACAGGATTAGAATAACGGGTTAACAGTTCGTGAAAAAAAAGTTAATGACTTGTAATTTTTGTATGCCGGTTTTACTTATAACTTTGTGAGTCGAATTACAGTATTACTAAATCACGACTGTTTTTCGTAAATTTTAACAAGTGAAAGGACCTACGAACAAAGTCACCGCCGCGGGACTGCTTATAGCACTGGGAATTATTTTTGGCGATATTGGCACATCTCCACTTTATGTTTTTAATGCCATCATCGGTGACAGGGAGATCAACGAGCTGCTGATCGTAGGCACTTTATCCTGTATCATCTGGACACTTACCTTACAAACCACCATCAAGTATGTTATTCTTATTTTAAAGGCCGACAACCGTGGTGAGGGTGGAACCTTTGCTTTGTATGCCCTGGTAAGACGCAGGCGAAAGTGGCTGGTGATACCCGCCATGCTGGGAGGCGCCGCCTTGCTGGCCGATGGCATGATCACCCCGCCTATTTCCATTACCTCCGCCATTGAAGGGCTTTCCAAACTTCCCTATTTAAAGGAAACGCTGACCACCAATACCATTATGGTGATCGTGCTGATCATTCTGGCCCTGTTTTTTTTCATGCAACAGTTCGGTACATCCTCAATCGGTAAGTTTTTCGGACCGTTGATGTTTATCTGGTTCACCCTGTTACTGGTACTGGGCCTGGCACACGTTTTTGATGACCTTACCATTTTTAAGGCATTAAGCCCTTATTACGCGATTGAGTTTTTAAGTACCTATAAAGAAGGTTTCTGGCTGCTGGGCGCCGTATTTTTGTGTACCACCGGTGCCGAAGCTTTGTACAGCGACCTGGGGCATTGTGGCCGTGCTAATATCCGCATGGCCTGGATATATGTAAAAACCTGTTTACTGGTGCATTATTTTGGCCAGGGAGCATATATGTTAGCGCATTACAACGGCACTTTTGTGAATAAGAATGCGCCGCAGCTGAACGCGTTTTATAACCTGATGCCCGAGTGGTTTATTTTACCGGGTGTTATTATTGCCACCCTGGCAGCTATTATTGCCAGCCAGGCCATGATATCGGGCGCTTTTACCCTGATCAGTGAAGCCATGCGTTTGAACCTGTGGCCCAAACTGAAGATCCGTTATCCATCGGAAGCCAAGGGCCAGTTGTTTATACCGGGTATTAACCTGTTATTATATGTGGGCTGTACAGGTATTGTATTGTACTTTCAAAAATCATCGGAGATGGAGGCGGCTTATGGCCTTGCCATTATTGTTACCATGCTGACCACCACTATCCTGTTTGCCAATTACCTGGTGTTGCACCGCGTAAAAAAACGCTGGATATACCTGTTCCTGGTAAGTTATTTTATTGTAGAAACAGCTTATTTCATTGCCCTGCTGGATAAGTTTACCCATGGCGGTTATATTACCGTGCTGTTGGGCGGCCTGATGTTCCTGGTAATGTATATATGGTACCGGGCCCGTAAGATTAAGAACCGTTACGTGGAGTTTGTAAGGCTGGAGCATTATATACCCAAGATACAGGAGTTAAGTAATGATAAATCGGTGCCCAAGTATGCCACCCACCTTATTTACCTTACCAGTGCCAATAACCCGAAAGAGATTGAACATAAGATCATTTATTCGATCTTAAATAAAAAGCCTAAAAGGGCCGATATATACTGGTTTGTGCACGTAGATACATTGGATGACCCCTATACCTGTGAGTATAAGGTGGAACACATTATCCCCAATGATATTATCCGCATTGATTTCAGGCTGGGTTTCCGCATGGAGCCAAGGATCAACCTGATGTTCCGGAAAGTGGTGGAAGACCTGGTAGCTAATAAAGAGGTTAATATTATCAGCCGTTACGAAAGCCTGGCAAGCAGCAATACCGTTGGTGATTTCCAGTTTATGGTAATGGAAAAATACCTGAGCCAGGATAACGAGTTACCATTTACTGAACGTGTGATCATGAAGTTCCATTTTTGGTTAAAAGAACATAGCCTGAGCGAGGAAAGAGGCTTTGGACTGGATCTGGCGAATGTAACGGTAGAGAAATTCCCGCTTATTGTGGCGCCGGTTACCAACATGCGGCTTACCCGTATTGATAATTAGTTTTTGATCTATTTGAATGACCCTGAAATAAGTTGACAGATTTTGAATAAGTCCCGGTTGCTTTAAGTAGCCGGGATTTTTGTTTAACAAACCTGTTCCCGGGTTTTCATTTGTAATGACAGATGCGTTCTTTTATTGTTGTATAAAAAATAAGGGTGCATAGAAATGCACCCCGCTTTAAAATCCAATATCCTATGAAAAACCAGGACAAATATACCTGACTTACCCTTGCCGGCTGCGCTCTTTTCGTTGAGTTGACAATTACCATCGCTGACTTTCAGGTTTTTAAAGATGAATAGTCTATTGTAAAATTTACAATCACGCTTTATTGTTGTTATTAACTAACGCTGCAGCAGCAAAAAGAAAGGCAACAGTAAATGTTGCCTTAAAAAAATGCGGTATAAAAACCTTACATGAGTATCTCTCGTTTAGGTTGAATAGGTTTAGGTATTTCTGTTTCGCCCAAAATATTCAGCAGGTCTATTTCAATGGTACGACAAATGGAGAGCATGGGAATATCGTAGGGAAGCCCTTCAAAAGGGTTTTCAGAATAATCGCCGATAAGCTCCATTACCACATATACCCAGCCGATGACCATACCAAAGGGAATGGCCAGCCAGATCCAGGCATCGCCCAGTTTAGCAAATTCGCCTACTATGCCAAAGGGCAGCATAAAAATAAAGATGCATACAAACAGGAAACTGAAGCTACCGTACTGCCGGGGTAAGGGAAATTTTTTGATCCGTTCCAGCTTGCCCTGGTTTTCGAAACAATCGTTAACCACCCGTTGTAATTCCAGTTGCTTAAACACATCCAGTTTACCCTGCTCATACAGTGTATTCAGCGTTTGTGTTTGCTGGTTGAGAATATGGGTGGCTTCATTTGCAAAATGATCGCCGGTCTCAAAATCCCGCAGGTATTTTTTCATTTCTATTGCCGCCTCTTCTTCTTCATACATGCCCACGCCGAAGTTTTTACGCCTGTTTACATTAAAACTGCCAAAAAGATGCCGCAGGCTTACATGCTCCCATTTGGTAGGTTGCAGTAATTGCAACCTCAGGGTGTAGATCCATGCAATATAACCGTATACCAGCTTTTCTGTGTCCGCTTTGTTGGCCTTGCCCAGGAAACCATTAACCATGGAAGCCCACATGCGGCTGCTGTTAACAATACCGCCCCATATTTTACGTCCCTCCCATAACCTGCCATAGGCCTGGTTATTTTTAAAACCAACATAAAAAGCAACAGACGTACCCACTACGGAAAGCGGCAGCCAGGGAATGGCCAGCATTTTCCAATGAGTAAAATGATAAAGGGAGGTCATCAGTGCCATCCATGCGGCCAGCCACCAGAAATGGTGACCGGCAATGAACATAACACCCCTGAACGACAGGGTTTTTCTTACTAACATATATAGGTTGCTTTGTTATAGTAAACAGCAGTACTGTTAGGAACGATTATAATTTGCGGATGCGGATATTTTTATAGTAGGCTTTATTACCATGATCCTGCAAGGCAATTAAACCTGTAGCGGCTTTGCCATAATCAGGGAAGTCTTTCCATTTACCGGTTTCGCGTAATTTATTCCATTCAGGTGTCCAGGCTTCAAAGGCAAGAATTTTTTCACCGTTTAGCCAATGTTCAACCTTGCCTTTGTTGAAGATGATTTTACTGTTGTTCCACTCTCCTACCGGTTTTAATTTTTTGTTACTACCTGCCAGGTGCATGGCATAATCAGCGCCGGCTTTTTGCCAGTCCTCCAGTTTACCGGGAAAGTTTACATCATCAATGATCTGGTATTCGGGACCTGTTTGATAAGGCGCACTGTATTTTTTATCTTCAATTACATGGTACATTACCCCGCTGTTACTGCCCGAATCTACTTTCCAGTCCCATTCCAGCTCAAAGTTTTCATAGGCTTTGTCCGTAACAATATCACCGCCCGAATCATGTTCGGCATGGCCCAGGCATACCAGGGCGCCGTCGATAATGGTCCAGTTTTTTATAGGGGCACCATCCTTATTAAAGCCATGCCAGCCGTTAAGTGTTTTACCGTCAAACAGGGTTTCCCATGCGGCATTATCCGTAACACTGTCCTTTGTGGTTGTACCTGCTGTTTCACCGGATGTTGATTTGTTGTCGTTGGCACAGGCTATAAGGCAACCGGCCGATACCAATACAAAAAAGAATTGTTTCATAATACGTTAAAAAAGTTGTGAGGGTTTATAATAATTGGGTTGTTATACTGTTTTTTTCATGTTTACCGGGTCCCAGTTTATAGGCTTTCTTTGTACCAGGCTGTCGTTACATAATAATGCCGGTGCGGCCGCACGGTAACCAAAAGCCGCATCTTCGGCAATGGTTTTGTTGTTACGGTTACGGATAGCGGTAAAGAAGTTAACCATATGATCGTAAGGACCACCTTTGTAACCTTCTTCCGCTTTGTACACCAGTGTGGAAGGCGGCAGTATTTTTTTACGGCCTTCATTACCCTGCCCGTTTTGCGCTTTAAGAAAAGGATCACCCAGGGCCGACATGTTATTTTTTTTAAGGGTCACATCATCCCAGGTAACATCCATAGAGCCTTCGCTGCCTACCAGTTTTAAGTAAGTAGTACCGCTGGTACCATCAACAAAGTTGCAACGTAAAGAAAGGTTAAATGCAGGATGTGCGGCAGTTTTGGGATAATCAAAAGCTCCCAGCTGTACGTCGGGTACTTCACGGCCATCGTTCCAGAAGCGCAGGCCACCGGTTGAATATACACGATCAGGGCCCAGTGAGTCGGTAATAAAATGCAGGCTGGAAAACAGGTGTACATATAAGTCGCCTGCCATGCCGGTGCCATAGTCGTTATAATTACGCCAGCGGAAGAAACGCATCGGGTCGAAAGTTCTTTTTGTGGTATTGCGGATATAGGCGTCCCAATCCACTGTTTTTAGAGAGGCATCGGCTGGTATGGGGTATTGCCATACAGATACCGGGTTACGGCGGGCCCAGAAACCTTCGGCATAGTTGAGTTCGCCAATAGCTCCTTCTTTTAATAATTGTTTTGCTTTTTCATTACCTAAAGAAGATACACCCTGGCTACCCACTTCGAACACCATACCGGTTTTGTTTTGTGCGGCAATTACTGCTGGCCCTTCTTCCACAGAATGCACCATTGGTTTTTCGCAGTATACATGTTTACCCGCGTTCATGGCATCAATGGATATTTGCTGGTGCCAGTGATCGGGTGTGGCAATAATAACCGCATCCACATCTTTACGGTTTAAAATTTCTTTATAATCCCTTGTAGTAAAGATACCGGCACCCCACCGGGTTTTGGCATCGGCCAGCCGGGTAGTATACAGGTCGCAGACTGCCACTACTTTTACACCGGGCACCATGAGGGCCGTATCAAGATCGGCGCCGCCCATGCCACCTGCACCGATAAGTGCTACATTCACCTGGTTATTTGCATCGAATAACTGGTTACGTGTTAAACCGATGATCTTTCGTGTACCGGCATCAGAAGCATGCAAATAATTGCCGGCGACAATAGCACTAGACGAAAGAATTAATTTTTTAAGGAAGCCTCTCCGGGCTGTTTCTTTATCCATAGTTTATGCAATCGTTTTAGTTATTTAGCCAGTCAAAATACTAAAAAACACCGAAGAATTTTATAATAGTTGAATAAGATTTATCAACTGCTCCATTTTATTGCCCGGACAATAGATAAAGATGAAGGGCTGCCCGATTGCAGCGGCACCCCGGTATATAAGACCGGGGTATAGCGGAAAGCGGGAACTGCAGCTGATGTTTGCACGATAGCTGAAAGCCCCTGCACCGATTCTCTTACCGCTTTAATTTTCATTAACAATGTATTCGTTTTTTGTTAGTACAACAGGCTTGTAAGATTAAATATTTTGCAGGACAAGCCCGGACCAGGGCCTGTGCTATTTAATGACTGTGTAATCCACTTAACATGACAATAAAAAAAATGATCCTGTTCTGTAGTATGTTACCCCTGCTGGTTGCCTGCAACAAACGCAATTATGGCGGTGCAACACCGGAGCCGGTAACGCCCAACCCACCTGCTGCAACTGATACTTCGCACTACCCGCCGTATACCTGGCAGGAACATTGGTTTGATCATAACCTGCTGGTAAAGCGGGTACATTTTAATGATAATATTGCCGTTTATTTTGATGATGATGTAAACCGTAATAAGGCCAGCTGGTTATTTGATTTTACAGATACCGTATGGGCTTATACCAAAAAAGTATACGGGGCTTTTGGTAAAAATGATACCACCAACCGTTTGTTTGCCGTGTACCACACCGGCAAGTATGGAGGCGGACACCCGGACACCTACCTGAACGGCGCGCATGACTTCAGGAATATGATTGATATAGGATCGGGATGGGATGCCTGGGAGAATATTACTCCATGGGAAACGGATGTGATCATTCATGAAATTGCGCATATTGTAGAAGGCGGAAGTAAGGCCATTAAAGAGTCGCCAGCATTTGGTATATGGGGCGATAGTAAGTGGGCCGAGATATTTGTATATGATGTACATGATGGCATTGGCAATAACGCTGCCCGGGATAGAGTATATAATACCTGCATGCCTATTACTGACGATTACCCGAGGGCCAATACATCGTGGTTCAGGAATTGGTTTTTTCCTATTTATGAAAAGCATGGCAGATCGGTTGTACTGAACCGGTATTTTGAATTACTGGCCAAACATTTTCCGACCAAAATAAGCAATGGCATTACCAGTTATGCGAGGTCGTTAAACTTTGGAGAGTTTATACATTTCTGGAGTGGTGCAGCCGGTGTTGACCTATCCTATCGAGCACTGATGAGTTTTGGCACCAGGGATAAGGAAGGCAGGGACTGGCAAGCCCAGTTAACTATAGCCAAAGCCGCTTTCCCGGGTATTACCTATAGTAACAATAATACGTATGGTGCCGATCTTTCTGCCAATGCCACCATCGAGGTAAGCAGGGAGAATACGCAGGGAGCCAACGCAACCGAAGGATCGCTGAAGTTAACTGACAGGGATAATAATACCAAGTTTTACACAGGTACTTATACAACTGATTTTACAGCACAACAAATATTACCGGCAGCAGCCATTGTTAATAGCTACCTGCTTACATCGGGTAATGATGCTGCGGGACGTGATCCTAAAAACTGGATACTGGAAGGATCTGCTGATGGCAATAGCTGGCAGGTACTGGATACCAAAACCAATCAATCATTTATGTACAGGAATGAGATAAGGGTAATTGACTTCGCCAATACAGTAGCTTATAAGTATTATCGCTTACGTATTACGGCAAATGCCGGCAGCAGTGATCTGCAGCTGAGCGAATGGCGATTGTTTAAAAAATAATACGGCAACAGTTTATTGATTAAAAGGTGAATACTTGTATTCACCTTTTTTCATGCTCTGATATTATACTGTAAGTAACTGTTTGCCATATACATAACGCCTTCGTCTTTTCCATCTTTTGATCTTATCTGCTTTTAAAACACTTTTTTGGCATTATTATTAGTTATATAGGATACATGCAACTATAAATTAAGTATTGCTCCATAAAATATACTGTATTATATGGAAAGCAGGTATGGTATGCATACATCATTGGTATCATTTAAAACTTCACTATATGAAAAAGTCAATATTTATTTTAGGATGCACGATTGTGCTCTTCTCGGCCTGTAACAATGAAGCATCAAACCCGGTAGAAAAAGCAGATTCGCTGAACGAGGCCAAACAGGACCAAATGCCGGTGGAATCAGCATCAGTAGAAAACACCAGTAAATTTTTAGTTAAGGCAGCCGACCATGGCATGGCCGAAGTTGAATTAGCTAAATTGGGTGAAGAACGGGCTACACAACAATCAGTAAAGGATTTTGCCGCCATGATGGTGAAAGACCATACAGCAGCTAACGGCGAAGTAAGCGCCCTGGCCGCCAAACTGAATATTACATTGCCCGCTACTTATTCGGAAGAACATAAAAAAACTGCGGCTGACCTGAGGGATAAAAAAGCCAAAGATTTTGATAAGGATTTTATGGATGCGATGATATCCAACCATAAAAAAACGATTGACGAATTTAAAGACGCCAGTGATGATGAGATGAATGCGGAAGTAAAAACATTTATCACTGCCACCTTACCTACTTTACAGGCGCACCTGGATGCGGCTGAGAAGATCAGGAAAGCGATGAAATAAGCGATCAGGCTTCAAATCATGTAATAACAAAAGCCGGCATAATGCCGGCTTTTTGTATATAGTTTTCCATTTAAATTATTCAATTGCATTGATCTCACCCAGGCCGGTGTAACTGGCATCGGAGCTGCGTACAATATCAAAACGGAAATACCTGGCGCTCACCGGTGATAAGAAACTCAGGTGTTTGATATCGGGATTGGTGGCATTAGAACTGGCCAGGGTAACACTACCATTGTAGGTACCTATATATTGCCAGGTATTGCCATCGTTACTGGATGAAACATTTACCTGTAACCAGTTTTCATTACGGTATGCATAGCTGGGAACCAACCTGAAGCCTCTCACTGTTTTAGCCGCTCCCATATCCAGGCGCATCCAGGCAGGTATACCGCCTTCTGATGACCAGGCTGTGGAGTTACTACCATCAAGTACTAACGCAACAGGGTTGGCGGAATAACTGCCACTGGCAGTAACTGACCATCCTGTACGGCTGGCTACCGTACCAGTTGTAATTGCAGCATTAGCCGGATCGATATTACTGATACGAAGAATAATATACGCTACTGACTTAGGTCCCATTACAAATGGTGCCGGCGCTACAGTTTTAAGCGGTAAAATATAGGCTGTGCCGGTTTGTAAAGCGGCAAAGTTTTTTATACTTACTTCAAAACTATCAATAGAGAATTTAGATCCTGCCGGTATCTGTGCCTTTGATTTCACCAGCTCATAAGATCCTTCAGGGAAGGCCTTGTATTGCGTATTATTTTTCAGGTTATAAGCATCTACCAGGGAAAGATCGGCACTCAGATCGGCCGTAACAGCGCTACTGTAAGTCGCGATATTTAAGGCTGCACCAAATTTTACGGGGTTTCTTAAGCTCACCGAATTATCAGGGTACCTGGCCATTAACACATTCAGGGTATCAAATCCTGAACGGGCCGGGATATCAATACTCGGTTTGATCTTTAACATATTAAATACGGGACCACCCTCAGACGCATAAATGTTTCCTTTACGGTAAGGCTGTACTTTAATAGTATCGCCGCTTATGCGCATTACACGAAAGAAGAAATCGGTAATACCTTTATCGCCTGTTGCATAGATACGGGAAATGAAAGAACTGGTAGAGAAGGTTAACAAGGGCATACCCGTTGCCGACGAAAGTGTATAATAAGAGGTGGCGGGACCAGCATAACTGGAAAGGCCGCTGGACATGGTTACCTGGTTAGTAACCGTATCAAACTTTAAAGTAAAATTAGCCGAGCTGGTCACTACAGTAGAAGTAGCTGAACTCTCAGGGTATAACAGGAAACCATATTCGGCACCCTGTAACATTTTTTTAATATCCAATTCCAGGGCTTCCTGCCTTTCCTTTACCATACCACCATCCAGCGGCAGGTCTTTTTTCTGACAACCCCACAAAGCGGCCATAATGGTAAGTGCCAGTGCCGCAGTTGTTATTTTATTTTTCATTAGAAATAAATTAATAGTTTATATTTTTTATACCCGACATTATAACTTGGCAACCGCCGAGTCTAAATAGGTTTTCATGTCATGCAGGTCCATGCCCATGTTCAGGTATTTTTGGTAAATCATTTCGTACTTGGTTTTCAGTTTTGGATTTTTAGCTACAATACGCAGTACAGAGTCTTTTGTAAACGTAAGACAAGCTCCTACCGTAGTAGCGAAATCTTCTTCAGGAGCATAACCCCCGTAAGGCTCAAAGAAACCATCAGCCTGTGCCTGCGCAGTGGTTTTGCTGCTATAGGCAATACCATAATAGTTACCCTGGGAAACACGGTCGTAAGCATATCCCCTGCCATACTTATGGTCCATCTGGTGTGCATGTTCGTGATACAGGGTAGTTATATGTGACCTTAAAGCCGTTTTATTGGTAAAACTTAAATTATCCACTGCACCCATACCTAAACGGTAGAACTGGCCGTTTAAACCTGCACCAGCCGCACCGCCGGAAGAGATACTGTTAAATTTAATGGCACTACCCACAATTAAGAACTCGATCGGTTTCTCGTTGGCCCAGAATTTAGGGAACCGCTGTTTTAAAGGACCTAACCATAATTTATTGATCATGATATTGGTATAACTTACCGCACGGTCATAACTGGTAGGCGTAAAAAAAGTGGTAGGATCAATTACACGGGGTGTAAACTGGTAATACACTTTTACACCATAATCCCGCTGGATGGTATCAATAAGAGAGTCCAGGCCGTTTTTAACGGCGTTCTGCGGCAACTCTAAAAAATCAACCGGTTCTTCTTTCACCAGTTTGTCTTCTTTGGTACAACTAACAAATACTACTATTGCCATGATCAGCATAAAGCCGGTTAAGCCGTAAATATTTTTTTTCATATACATTTTATTAAAGGTTCAATTTATTTTAAAACAGTAAGGTATTATCTCGGGTTTAACTGTATACCGGGATTACCTAATTGTTCTGTTAACGGAATCTGTAAAGCTTTTTTAAGATCGGTTGCCTCTAAAGTAGCGGCTACCGGTAATCCTCTTCCCAATACATGCTCCACTTTTATTTTCAGCCTTTTTACGTCAAACCACCTAAGGCCTTCATTTAAAAATTCTTTCCTGCGCTCGTCCATTACAATGGCCAGTAATTGCTCTTTGGTAACATCGGCAGCGGCTATTGGTGTATAAGTGGTATACCTGGCAGCCCTGAAAACATTTACATCAGCCAGGGCATCTTCTACTGTACCGGCGGTACTGCGTAACACGGCTTCGGCCCTGTTTAACAATACTTCATCGGTGGTAAAATGTGCTGTTCTTACAAAACTGTTGGGGTTATTAGGCTGGGTATTGTATTTGGTAGCTACAACCTGGTTGTCAATTACCGTACCCACAGCGATCAGCAAAGTTCTGCGACGGTCAGTGTTGGTAAAAGTACCTCTTAACTGGTCGGTAGGAAAGAAGCCGCATAAGGTATAACCGGTAGGCGTTAACACACTCAGGTTAGTGGAATAGCTGCTTAACAGGATATTCGGGTGTGAGGGAGGATCCATATACATGGTAGCATAATACTCCCGGCTAAACTGGGAGATCAATGCCAGGTCTGCAGCCAGGTTACGGGTAGCGCGGCCTTTGATTTTGATCACTTCATCCGCATATTTAACCGCTTCTTCCCACTCTCCTTTATACAGTTTTACTCTGGTCATAAACGCATAGGCGCTGGCCAGTGAAAAGTGATAAGGATTTTTTGACTGATCAGCCTCTCCTTTTTTCATATAATCAAGACCGGCAACAGCATCCTTCTCAATCTGGTCGTACACCTGTTGTACGGTACTGCGGGCAACCAGTTGCTGGTTCTCTTTACTAATCTGGGTTACTATACCCACACCCAGGTCGGTAGCGGCTGTGGCTTTATCATAATGCTGGCCAAATAAGTTAACCAGTAAAAAATGACAGTAAGCTCTTACCATCAGGGCTTCACCCATTACAGCCGATTTATACGAATCGCTGCCTCTTTCCGATTTTAATACACCTTCTATTACCAGGTTTGCCCTGTAAATTTTAGCATAAAACTCGGCATAGGCATTCTCGGGGCCTGTAGGGATGTTCTGCGGATATTCGTCCTTATACAGGTACATCGGCAGAAAACGGTCGTTGATGGAAGCCTGCGCCAATGTGGCGTAGTACTGGTAATCGTCGGTCAGGATATCTGTAAACAGCTCATGCCTTAACGGGTAACCATCGGTCATCAGCTGGGCAAAATGTTCGGTAAGCGTGGGGCTGATCCTGTTATCGTAGGACTTATCCAGGAATTTTTTACAGCCCGAGAAAACCAGGACTACCAGTGATAAGGCCAATATTTTATATCTTGTTTTCATGTTTCTGTAGCTCATTAAGTTTTTTAGAATTGTGCAATTAATCTCAGCGAATAACTTTTAGGGTTAGGCAAACTTACACCGGTGATCAGTGTTTCAGGATCCACCCCTCTTAAGCGTTTATCTGCCCAATAATAGATATTGTTGGCAGAAGCCATTACCCTTACACTTTTGATTACCCCGATACGCTGTAATGCTTTAGGATTTACTTCGTAAGAAAGCATCACCTCGTTCAAGCGTAACACATTTGCATTTACCACCATGGCACTGCTCCTGTTATAGGCAAATTCGTTCTGGATACCAGCCGAAGATAAGTACGCAGCCTGAATACTGGACACCAGACCCGGTACATTTGTTACCAGCTCATCGCCGCTTGAACGCCAGCGGGCATCTATATCCTGTGCAACTGCCAGGTTATCGGCATAGTTACGTTGTACCATGGGTGAGCGGAATACTTTATTACCATAACTGTAAGTAAAGAATATTCTTAACTCAAATGGACCATAACCAAAGGTATTGCTGATAGAGCCGGTAGTGGTTGGTTCACGGGGGCCCATATAAGAAACCAGGGAATCGTTGGTATTTGATAACAAGATACCGTTTGTGGTACGTGCGTCTTTACCGCTACCATAAGAGAACAGCGGCTGACCATTGGCATCAAGACCAGCGAAATTATAAGCATATAAACCGTACAGCGGGTTACCAATTTTACCATAACCGGCCGGGTTTGTTACATTGGTTAATAATGGCGATTGTAATACACCATCTACCATTTCGTTTTTCACATAACTGTAGATCAGTCCTGCACCCCACCTGAATTTCTTGGAGTTCAGGATATTCGATACATTAAAAGTAAAGTCAAATCCTTTATTGGACATAGAAGCCCAGTTGATCACTTTAGTAGTAAAACCTTCTTCCAAAGGCATACTGCTGGGGGCGATCAGGTCCTGGTTTTTACGGGAATAGTATTCCGCAATTACACTAAAACGGTTCAGGAATGACATGTCCAGGCCAATATTGGTGATATAGTCCTTTTCCCAGGCCAGGCTGTACAGTTCAGGAGAACCTACCCTTATACCTATTTCGCTGTTCACATCATCAATACGGATGGCATTGTAGAAACGGGCATTTAACATCGGTGAGGTCTGGTAAGCATTACCACGAAGTGCATAACTGGCACGTAAAGTCAGGTGATCGATCACATTTTTCTTATCCAGTTTCCTGAAGAACTCTTCACGGTCCACGTTCCAGGATACACCTACGTTGTAGTTAGGTAAATACTTGGAACGTACCGAAGAACCAAATACGTTACTGGCATCTGCACGTAATGTAAAGTCAAAGTTATACTTGTTGTTAAAGGTATATTGACCATTTACAAATCCACCCACGGCCCTTTCCTCAATAGCATCCTCATTATAATAACGCTCATCGGTCTGGATAGCCCTGGTCATGGCCAGCTGGCTTGGGGAGATGATTTTGCCGCCATAGTACATATAACCGTAGCCTCTTGTGTTAGAAGTAGCATTGGTACCGGATCTTGCGTCAAAGCCACCAAATAAATTCACCCGGTGCCTGTCGGTAAAGTTGATCTTATAATCCAATGTAAACCTTCCGTACAACTCTGTACCTGAGTTTTTAAATACATCTAAAATACCACCACGTGGTAAAATGGTTTCCGGTATAGAGTTAGGATTGGTCACATCTTTAAATAAATAAGGATTTAAACCACGGATCACATCGTTATAGCTGGCACGGTAAGCTTCGGCCACATTGGAATACTCTGTCATCACGTGATCTACCTGCGAGGTATTTCTCCTGAACGACATTACCGTTTCCAGGGTCAACTGTTTGGTAAGTTTATAGGAGGGTTTTACAACAATAGAGATACTCTGGTTATCTAATTTGGTAAAGTTCTCTTTCAGCTCCTCCATAATATTGAAGGGAGCATAGTTACGCCTGTAATATTTATAAGAGCCGTCGCTGTTATAAGGACTCATAGCCCGGCTGGTAGTAGTAGCATAGATGGACGGGTTGGTCTCAAAAGGACGGGTTATAGCACCATTGGTAACGGTACTGTTAAAAGCACCCGGTGTCATTTGATTACGGAAGTTAGCGGTAATATCCACATCTACCAGGAATTTACTGCTGATATTGAAGATGGTGCGCATATCGGTGGTATAACGTTTATTGTTATAACCTACGGCAGCGCCGTTATCGCCGGCAAAACTACCCGACAAATAATAGGTAGCTTTATCACCGCCACCGGAAAGTGACAGCGAATGCTCCTGTAATACGTTATTTTTAAACAAAACATCAAACCAGTTGGTGTTGGCATACTTTGCGTCATACACTTCCCTGTTAAATTGCTCTTTGCTTATTTTATTTTCGGCATAGCGGAAAAAAGGATCGGTAAATGCACCTGTACCGGAAGGATAGTTCAGTACAGACAGGTAACCATAGTTATACAGGTCATAAGCCAGGTCAATCTGCTGGCTGGAGTTCATTAAGTTAAACCTGGTAATATCCGGTTTCAAACCCACTGAAATGGCAGAACTTAAATTAATAGCTAGGGTACCTTTCGATCCTTTTTTGGTAGTGATAGAAACGATACCATTGGCAGCCCTTGTACCGTATAAGGCAGTTGCTGAACCGTCTTTTAAAATGGAGATATCTTCAATATCGTTGGCATTCAGGCCTGCTATAACCGAGCTCAGTAAGCTGGCAGGGTCACCTGAGTACAG
>CAYUMH010000096.1:0-16901 GCA_964445775.1 uncultured Terrimonas sp. | reverse complement strand
GCCGAGAGGCACACGTATTTTTGGGCCGGTTGCCCGTGAATTGCGTGACAAAGGATACATGAAAATTGTATCACTTGCCCCTGAAGTACTGTAAGGCAGGGGAGGGATCACCTCTCAGCTGATAAGCGTACGGGACGCAGAACGGAGCGTCGCAAGCAAAGATGAACAGAATTACCAGAGCTGGTAAACCAAATAAAAATATCTCATCAAGAGAAAACAAGTAAAATGAGCAACAGATTTAAACCTAAATACAACATCAAGAAGGGTGACCTGGTAATTGTTATTACCGGTGCCGCTAAACCCAGAAAAGATGATAACGGTAAGGTTGAGTACAAACCTCGTGTAGTTAAAGAAGTACTGGTGGAAGCCGGTAAAGTAATTGTTGAGGGGGTTAATGTAGTGTCTAAACACACTAAACCTTCGGCACAAAACACACAGGGTGGCATTGTTAAAAAAGAAATGCCAATTCAAATTAGCAACGTTATGTTGTGGGATGCTAAAGCTAAGGCACCTACAAAGGTTAAACGCGTACGCGAAGAAGGTAAGAAAACTGTGCGTGTGTCAAAGAAATCAGGAGAAATTATATAATAATCTCTTAGCAGTATTAAAAGCATTAGAAAATGAGTACTACAAAATATACCCCAAGATTGTCGGACAAATACACTAAAGAAGTGGTTCCGGCTTTAGTTAAGAAGTTTGCTTACAAATCTGTAATGCAGGCTCCACGTTTGGAAAAAATTTGCCTGAACCGTGGTGTTAACGGTGCTGTGGGTGATAAAAAATTAGTAGACATTGCTATTGATGAGTTAACAACTATAACTGGTCAAAAAGCAGTAGCAACTATATCTAAAAAAGATATCTCAAACTTTAAATTACGTAAAAACATGCCCATTGGTGCACGTGTAACTTTACGTGGTGATAAAATGTACGAGTTTTTAGATCGTTTAATTGCTGTGTCTTTACCTCGTGTACGTGACTTTAAAGGTATTAACGAAAAGGCTTTTGACGGCCGTGGCAATTATACCTTAGGTGTTACCGAGCAAATTATTTTCCCTGAGATTGATATTGATAAGGTAAATAAAATTACCGGTCTTGATATCACTTTTGTAACTACTGCGCAAACTGATGAAGAAGCGTATGAGTTACTGAAAGAATTGGGAATGCCTTTTAAAAACGCTAAGAAAGAAAGTTCTAATTAAGTAAAGGTATTTGGTTAAGCAGCGTTGCTGAACTAACCAGATTTTAAAATAAAATAATAATATGGCAAAAACTTCAGTATCAGCCCGTCAACGTAAAAGGGAAAAACTGGTAGAGCAGTATGCAGCTAAAAGGGAAGAGCTTAAGAAAGAGGGCAATTGGGCTGCTTTGGACGAGCTTCCTAAAAATTCATCTAAAGTACGTTTAAAAAACCGTTGCGGTTTAACAGGCCGTCCAAAAGGTTATGTACGCTACTTTGGTATTTCAAGGGTTGCTTTGCGTGACATGGCACTGAATGGTAAAATACCAGGATTGAAAAAAGCAAGCTGGTAGTACAATGTTGGTCTTTAACCCGTTGGTTAAGACAAACAGAAACAATTTACAAATAACAATTCACAACTTACTTAAAGATGGTAACAGATCCTATAGCAGACTTCCTTACAAGAATTAGGAATGCACAGATGGCGGGACACCGTATTGTAGAAATACCTGCGTCAAACCTTAAAAAGCGCATGACCGAGATTTTGTACAATCAGGGCTATATTCTGAAATACAAATTTGAAGATGATAACAAACAAGGCGTTATTAAAATTGCCTTGAAATATGATGCTGCCAGCAAGCAACCCGCTATCCAGAGCCTGGAGAGGGTAAGCCGCCCGGGTCTGCGTCAGTATGCATCTCCTGCTGAATTCAGACGTGTTAAAAACGGTTTAGGTGTAGCTATTATTTCTACTTCTAAAGGCGTTATGACCGATAAAGAAGCAAAAGCTCAAAACGTAGGTGGCGAGGTTCTTTGCTACATTTATTAATATATTTTCAGGCATGATGACAATGGCTGCCTGATATAAAAAGTGTTAAACGATAATATAAAGTTCTCTATACGGAAACTGAACACGTTTAATACACATTGTCCAGATTTTTTAAACATATACAATTTTAAATTATGTCTCGTATAGGTAAAAAGCCGATTGTTGTTCCTGCTGGTGTTACTGTTACCGTTGGTAAAGACAATGTAATCACCGTTAAAGGACCAAAAGGCGAATTAAAAGAAGCTATTGATCGCGATATTACTGTAGAAGTAAAAGACGGTGAAGTTACATTTGCCCGTCCTACAGATCAGATCAGACACCGTGCTTTACACGGTTTATACCGTGCCCTCATTGCTAACCTGGTTAAAGGTGTAACTGACGGGTATGAGCGTAAACTGGAATTAATTGGTGTAGGTTTTAAAGCTACCAACCAGGGTAATTTACTGGATCTGGCTTTAGGTTATTCTCACAACTTTATTATCGAGATCCCTAAAGAATTAACTGTTGCCACACAACAGGAAAAAGGTCAGAACCCGATCATTACCTTAAACGGTATTGACAAACAATTAATTGGCCAGGTTGCTGCTAAATTACGCAGCTTACGTAAACCAGAGCCGTACAAAGGAAAAGGTGTACGTTACATGGGTGAAGTGGTACGTAAGAAAGCTGGTAAATCTGCTGGTAAATAATAAAAGCAGGTAACAAGAAATAATATTGAATACAATCCTGGCAGAATCAGGATATTAAATAAAAGAAGATGTCAAACTTAAAATCTCTCAGAAGGCAAAAAATCCGCTACAGCATCCGTCAGAAGTTGAGTGGAACTGCTGCAAAGCCAAGGTTGGCTGTTTTTAGAAGTAACACAGATATTTATGCACAGTTAATTGATGACACTACCGGTGTTACCATTACAGCTGCTTCCTCTAAAGACAAGGATATTAAAGCACAGGCCGGCAATAAAACTGAAAAAAGCAAATTAGTTGGTGCTGCCGTAGCCCGCAAAGCCAGTGAGTTGGGTGTGACGACTGTAGTATTTGACCGTGGTGGTAACTTATACCATGGCCGTATCAAAGCTTTAGCCGAAGGCGCAAGAGAAGGTGGTTTACAATTCTAATTTTCAACAACGCAAGTTTCAAAACTGAAATAATGTCAAAAGCAAATTTAAACAGAGTAAAAGCAGGTGACCTTGAATTAAAAGATAAAGTAGTTGCCATTAACCGTGTGGTTAAAACTACCAAAGGTGGTCGTGCTTTTAGCTTTTCTGCACTGGTAGTGGTAGGTAACGAGGCAGGTGTGGTAGGTCATGGCTTAGGTAAAGCTAAAGAAGTTCAGGAAGCTATTACAAAAGGTATTGAAGACGCAAAGAAAAACCTGATCAAAGTTCCGGTAATGAAAGGTACTATCCCTCATGACCAATGGGCTAAAGAAGGTGCTGCTAAAGTTTTAATTAAACCCGCTGCTCATGGTACTGGTGTAATTGCCGGTGGCAGCATGCGTGCTGTACTGGAAAGTGCAGGTGTTACCGACGTATTAGCAAAATCTTTAGGATCTGCTAACCCACACAACGTGGTAAAAGCAACTTTTAAAGCTTTGGCTTTATTACGTGAGCCGGTTTCTGTTGCCAAAACAAGAACCCTGGGATTAAAGAAAGTATTTAACGGATAAATGTTAATTGTTAATCGTTATTAGTTAATCGAATGTTGACCAATAACTATTAACCTTTAACTATTAACTTATACATATCATGAAAAAGATAAAAATTACGTTAGTTAAAAGCCCTATCGACCGCCCCGAGCGTCAGAAGCTGACTTTAAAAGCTTTAGGACTTAACAAAACCAACTCTGTTAAAGAAGTTGAAGCTACTCCTCAGGTTTTAGGTATGGTGCGTAAAGTAGAGCACCTGGTTAAGGTAGAGGAAGCTTAATTAAAATAAAATAGTAAGGTTTGCAATGTTTTCGTAACATTGCAAACTTTTTCGTTCATATAAGCGAGCTCCAGCTGCTTTTGGAGCGCCAAGTAAAAAACAAAGCACAATGAAACTACATGAATTAAAGCCTGCAAAAGGCGCAACGCACAAAGAAAAAAGAATTGGTCGTGGTGATGGTTCCGGACATGGTGGAACCTCTACAAAAGGTACAAAAGGTGGTCAGAGCCGTGCCGGTTACAAACGTAAATTAGCACACGAAGGTGGCCAGATGCCTATCCAGCGCCGTGTACCTAAAAGAGGTTTTAACAACCCTCACCGTGTTGAGTATAAAGTATTGAATGTTGGTCAGTTAGATCAATACGCTGAAAAATATGGTTTTACCGAGTTTTCTTTAGAAAACCTTTATATTAACAACCTGATTGGCCAGAACGATAAGATTAAGTTGTTAGGCAATGGTGAATTAAAAGGAAAATTCACTGTAAAAGTAAACGCAGCCAGTGCAAAAGCGAAGAGTGTTGTAGAAGCTGCCGGCGGTACAGTAGAAATTGTTAAGTAATTTTCACTAATTTGCATCGACGCACTTAGTGCGTCTTTTGCTTTTTTGGCCTTAAAAACTGATTACATTTCCGTGAAAAAGTTTATACAGACACTCAAGAATATTTGGAGCATAGAGGAGTTAAGACAAAAAATTCTTTTCACTTTATTGCTTATTGTTATTTATCGTATTGGTTCACACATCGTGTTACCAGGTATCGATCCCATCAGGCTGGAGCAGTTAAATGCTAACAACGCCAATAATGGTATCCTTGACCTGATCAATACATTTGCCGGTGGTGCCTTTAACATGGCATCTATTTTTGCGTTAGGTATCATGCCTTATATCTCTGCCTCTATCTTTATGCAGCTGATGACGGTACTGGTTCCTACTTTCCAGAAGATGCAGAAAGACGGTGAAAGCGGCCGTAAAAAAATTAACCAGTACACCCGTTACTTAACAGTAGCCGTTACCATTGTACAGGCTTTTGCCTACGTAAGTTACTTACGTCAGACCTCAGGTCCTGCTATTATGGAAAACTACGGTGCTGCCTTCTTCACTATCTCTACCATTCTTACACTAACTGCCGGTACTATGCTGGTAATGTGGATGGGTGAAAAGATCACTGATAAAGGATTAGGTAATGGTACTTCCTTAATTATCATGGTGGGTATCTTAGCCCGTTTACCACAATCATTCTTCCAGGAGTTAACCAGCCGTTCTACACGTGCCGGTAATATCCTGATCTTTATTGTGGAAATAGCGGTGTTTATCGCCATTATCTTAGGTTGTATCTTACTGGTACAGGGCGTACGTAAAGTGCCTGTGAACTATGCCAAGCAATTAACCGGGAACAAACAATTTGGCGGTGCCCGCCAGTTTTTACCCTTAAAGGTGAATGGTGCAGGTGTAATGCCTATCATCTTTGCCCAGGCTATCATGTTCCTGCCTACTTTATTTACTTTAGGCAGCACATCTTCTATTGGTAAAGCATTTACCGATCATAAGAATATCTGGTACATGGTTATTTACTCAGTAGTGGTAATTGGTTTTACCTTTTTATACACTGCCCTGATATTTAATCCACGCCAGATAGCCGATAACCTGAAGCAGAATAATGGTTTTGTACCGGGTGTAGCTCCTGGTCAGCCTACTGCCGATTATATTGGTACCATCATGGACAGAATTACTTTACCCGGCGCTATTTTATTAGCCCTGGTAGGTATTTTACCTGGTATTGCCGAGCTGGTATTTGTAGGTATGCAGCCAAGCTTCTCTACCTTCTTCGGTGGTACATCCATCCTGATCATGGTAGGTGTAATCCTGGATACTTTACAACAAATTGAAACACAGTTGCTGATGCGCCAGTACGACGGCCTGATGAAAAGCGGTCGTGTACAGGGGCGTCAAACCACTTCTGCTGTTCAGATTTAATAACTATTTACAAGTTCATTATAAAGCCGGTAATTAATTACCGGCTTTTTTTTACGATATTTGCGTATGATTTTTTTGAAAAACAAGGAAGAAATTGAAATGATGCGCCAAAGCGCATTGCTGGTAAGCACCACACTTACGGAAATTGCTAAAATTTTAAAGCCGGGTATCACAACCTTATCACTGGATAAATTTGCCGGTGAATTCCTGGCCGACCATAAAGCAACTCCTTCATTTTTAAACTTTCATGGCTACCCCTTTAATACCTGTATGTCGGTGAATGATGTGGTGGTGCATGGTTTTCCCAATAAAATGGAGCTGAAGGAAGGCGATATCATTTCTATTGATATTGGCGCTTACCTGAACGGCTGGCATGGCGATCATGCTTATACTTTTGCCATCGGTGATCCCGGTGAAGCTACCATACAATTAATTGAAGCTACCAAGGCTTCTTTATATAAGGGCATTGAAAAAGCCGTAGCGGGTAACCGTATAGGTGATATTGCTTTTGCCATACAGGATGCTACTGAACGGAAATACGGCTATGGTGTGGTGCGTGAGCTGGTAGGCCACGGTTTGGGCCGCAGCATGCACGAAGATCCGCAGGTGCCTAACTATGGTAAGCGTGGTACGGGTACCAAACTCAAAGCAGGCATGGTACTGGCCATTGAGCCTATGATCAATATGGGGAAAAAAGAAGTATATACCGAAGATGACGGCTGGACCATCCGTACAAAAGACGGCAAACCTTCCGTACACTTTGAACATGATGTATGTGTAGGCAGTGATAAGCCGGATATTCTTTCCAACTATGCGATAATTGAGGAAGCTGAAGCGAATAACCCTAACTTATACACGGTACGTAAAAAAGCCGTAGCGGTATAATTTTTTGTTGACCGGCTGCAGTAACACGGTTGATCGTCCCTTGCGTCGCACACTTGTACTGCAGTAATGCTAATCATCATATTGAGCTGTTATTAATAGTGAGTAGTCAATAGTGAGTGAGCCGATTTACTACTCACTATTGATTATCCGTATACATACTAGCTCAATTCTCAATACTAAATACTCCAACTCTTGTCCAAAACAACCATCATCATCGGCGGCGGAGCAGCAGGTTTTTTCTGTGCCGTTAACCTGGCCAGGCTACAGCCGCAGATGAAAGTGATCATGCTGGAAAAAAGCAATAAGCTGTTATCCAAGGTAAAGATCAGCGGTGGTGGCAGGTGTAATGTTACCCATGCCTGTTTTGATATCAACGATATGAGTAACCGTTATCCCCGGGGCAAGAACTTTGTAAAAAAAATATTTCACCAGTTTTTTACAACCGATACCATTTCCTGGTTTAAAGAAAGAGGCGTAAACATTAAAGCCGAGAAAGACGGCCGCATGTTCCCCGTTACCGATTCATCGCAAACCATTATTGATTGTTTACTGAAAGAAGCCAATAAATACCAGGTGGATATTAGGATGAACGTAGAAGTAACCGGTATAGAACAACAGCAGCAACAGATTGTATGTACTACCCGCAACGGTGAAAAACTGCTGGCCGATTATATATGTGTGGCTGCAGGCGGGTATCCTAAATCAACCATGTTTGACTGGCTGGTACAAACCGGTCATACCATTGCCAACCCCGTTCCCTCTTTATTTACGTTTAATATTCCGCAGCACCCTATTACCGCCTTAATGGGTGTAAGCGTGCCCGATGCAAAAGTAAAAATAGCCGGTACCAAACTGGAACAACAAGGCCCTGTATTAATTACCCATTGGGGGTTAAGCGGACCTGCCGTATTAAAGTTAAGTGCCTGGGGCGCCCGTGAGCTGCAGGAGAAAAACTGGCACTACGAAGTATTCATTAACTGGCTGCCGCAATATAAAGAACCGGAATTAAGGGAGCTGATGCTGCAGGTAAAGGAAGAACAAAAACAACAAAAAATAACCGGCCGTAATCCTTTTGAGCTACCCAACAGGCTTTGGGATTTTTTTATAACCGAAGCTGGTATAAGTAAGGATATGAAATGGGCCGATGTGCCTGTTAAATTATTAAACCGGCTGATCGTTATTTTAAATAATTACAGTTTACCGGTAAAGGGTAAAACCACCTATAAGGAAGAGTTTGTTACAGCGGGCGGTATACAACTACAGGATATTGATGCCAATACCATGATGAGTAAGTTGGTACCTAACCTGTTTTTTGCCGGCGAAATTACTGATGTGGATGGTATAACCGGCGGGTATAACTTTCAGTATGCCTGGACCACCGGCTGGATAGCTGCCAATCATATTGCCGGGCTGGTTAACAGCTAGTGTTTTACCAGTATTCCTTTTGTTAAGCTTTCTCCTTTTTTACCATCTTCAAAAACACAGGCAACAGAAATAAAAGAGGTACCTGCCTTAGGTTGCAGTACATTAAAATGCAGGTGTGCAACATCGGTAAAGCCGGTCATGCCACTTAAACCAATGGCCTGGCCTTTGTTTACTTTATCGCCTGTTTTTACAAAAGCACCATTGTGTTTTAAGTGAACATATTGTGTAAACAGGCCGGAGTGCGGGTGATAGAGGGTAATAAAATTACTTTTATCATTATTACGCCATTCGTCTGTATAACCACCGTACTTATACTCCTTTATTACCCCTACTACATAACCATCATCGGCACTGCAAACAGTGTCACCAATGTTTAAATTAAAATCAATGGCATACTGGCTGTAATCGTTTGTATGCGAGTACCGGCCGGTATAACCCTGGATGATGGTATAGGTTTTGCCTTTGGGAAAAGGGTAGGCCAGTGCAACGGGGTTGATGGGTTGATGCACATCGCCTAAATTAGTATATAGGCCAAGCACCGGGTTTTGTATGCCCGGCACATAAAAATGTAAACTGGTATCACGTTGCGGAGCGAGGGTGATGGTGTCCATCATGCTGACAAAATTTTTTAACCGGCTATCGCTGATAATGGCGTTTACCCTTATGGGGCTCATTAAAGAGTTGTTAATGATAACGGTTAAAGTATCGTTATGGTAACGGTAGGTTTTGGTGTGGTTGAACTGGCGGTAGGTTTGTGTGGGTAATTGTTGCTGCGATGAACAGGCCGTAAGCAGGACAATAAGAAAATAAACGTAAAGGGTATGTACAAATTTCATCTTAAACTGGTCGGGTAAATTATGGTAAGTATCAGATCTTTCTTCCCTGCATGACACTGATGGCAGAGCCTTCTGCTAAAAATACAGACCGGGGTTTTTCATTTTTCAAAAAATTAAATTCACTTCCGTATACCGCCGCAAAGTCAACATCTACCCGGTAATCATGCATGGGGTATACCTCCCATTTCGGATGTTTTACTTCGTACTCGGCTGTTTTGGTATTTGATATTTTGGTATAACCCCAATAGTGTTCCGTTATAAACTCCTCCTCACTGCCGGGTATAATAGGAACAGTTTTGCCCGCAGTTTTTATTTGCAGGGAGTGCCATTTTTTCTTTTTCCATTTATATTCAACCGTTAATTCATTATCCCGCTCTACCCATGAATGTAACATGGGCAGGGTTTGATAATTTTCCCCGTACACCGTATTGGCAACAAATGTGAGGGCCGCCCTGGGCACAATTTCCTTAATGAACACTACGCCCCGTTTCCAGGTATCATTGTCTTTATAGCGCACATAAAAACGCAGGTTCACTTCTTCAAAATTGATATGAAACGGTATTTTAAAACCCTTTACCCTGGTATTTTTAAACATAAATCCCACCAGGCTTATGTAACAGGTATCATTCCACAGATCGATCTCTGTTTTGGCAGGTAAATAGGAGGCCAACAGGTTAGGATCAACAGCATAGTTTACCATTGCCAGTTTGCGCCATTCGGCCTGTAAAAATGTATTTGCCATACTGTTTATGTACGGGGTTATTAATCCAGCTGTTTACTGAGCTGTATATAACTAAAGGCAGTAAAGGGTATCAGCAATAATGATAACCAGAACCAGCTGCAAAATACCAAAACCAGGATAACCGTAAGTAATAAAACGTAAAAAGGGTAAGTGATGAGTGATATACCTAATAATACCGAATCGAAATGATCGGTTTTACCGGCTTTTTTGATGACAAAGTTTTTTACCGGGATAAAATAGGGAGCGTGAATGATCAATCCCAATAATGCGGGAATAGCTAATAATATTTTTTTCCAGGCCGGAACCGGTACGGTGAGTAATTGTGTTTTCCTGGCCGTATCGTTCGCATCAATTTCGTAAACCAACTGGTTTAATTCTGTTTTTAAAGCCTGGTTAAATACTACATTCTTTTTACCATCGGTATCATAACCTTCTACCAGGCTTTTGTGAATGGGCGTACCAATATTGATAAAAACATTTTTACCTAGTAAACGGAAGGAATTGTAGTTGATGCCTACAGGCAATACCGTCATAGGCACATTTTCATCCCAGGCTTTGATGGCTAAACGGGCTGTGCCTTTTTTTAATGGACGCAGGTGCCATTCGTTAATGCAGAGTCCCTCGCTGAAAATAAGCACTGATTCGCCCTGCCTGAATTTTTCGATACAGGTATCAAAGGTTTTATAGTTTTCGCCCAGGTTATCGTTTCCCTCGCTGGTACGGTATACGGGTAAAATGCGTATAGCTGTCAGAAAATTTATAATCCGTTTGCCTTTGAATACATCGCCACGCGCCAGGGACCAGATGGGAACTTTAAAAAGAATGTCCATGAAGATGGCATCTAAAAAGGAGTTTGGATGATTCATGGCCAGCATAAAAGGAGCATCGGACCGTAATAGTTTAGGATG
Source organism: uncultured Terrimonas sp. (assembly GCA_964445775.1). Classification (GTDB taxonomy): domain Bacteria; phylum Bacteroidota; class Bacteroidia; order Chitinophagales; family Chitinophagaceae; genus Terrimonas. Next base: position 6,203 of record CAYUMH010000096.1, on the reverse strand, counting down.
GTTCACTTTTATTTTACGGGCAAAGATGAACATGCCTAAGCGGACATAAGCTTTTAAAAATGCGTACAACAAGGGGATTCTGATTTTTGCGTGAATGTAGGGAATTATGAATTATGAATGAGGAATTATGAGTGAGGAATTATGAATGAGGAATGATGAATTATGAATTATGAATGATGAATGATGAATGTGGAATGATGAATTTGGAATGATGGGGAGTGTTATATAGCCGAAGGGCTGCCGGACTGGGGGCAGTAGCTGCAATAAAGGGCAGGTGAGGGGCCATTGCACTACTGCAGAAGGCCGGAACGGAAGCTGGGGAGGGGTACTGCTGGTGAAAGCCCCGGGGAATTTGGTAATTTGATGATTAGGTAATTTGATAATGAAATATGCTGTTTTAATTTATTGATTATTAGTAGGTTAAGAAATAAGGTATTGTTTGATTTTTTTGACCGGTTTTTGGCGAAAAAGCCTGTGAAATTGTGTATCTTTGCACCCCCGATTTTAAAACCCCGGGGACAAACAAAATGTTTATTAACAAACACTTAAACGCTGATGCACAGGATAGCGCGGGTGGAGAGGTGGAAACACCTGCTGCCGAAGCTACTACAGCGACAACAACTGCACCTGTGGCCGAGCCTGTTGTAGTAACAGCTCATGATGATTTTGACTGGAATGTTGACAAGCGTAACGTAACTTCTTACTCGAAAGAGGAAAAAGAAAAGTACGATGCCGTTTATGACAACACTTTCATTCAGTTAAACGACGGTGAATTAATTACCGGTACTATTGTAGGTTTAACTAAAACTGATGTGGTTTTAAACATTGGTTTTAAAAGCGACGGTTTAATTTCTTTAAACGAGTTCCGCGACCTGCAAGGTATTAAAGTTGGTGATGAAGTTGAGGTAATGATTGTTGAGAAAGAAGACCGCGACGGTCACCTTAACTTAAGCCGCAAACAAGCCCGTATTACACGTGCCTGGGAAAGAATTGTGGAAGTACACAAAACCGGCGAAGTTATTACCGGTGCTGTTACCTCTAAAACTAAAGGTGGTTTAATTGTGGACGTATTTGGTATGGAAACTTTCTTACCAGGTTCGCAAATTGACGTTAAACCTGTTACCGACTACGATCAGTTTGTTGGTAAAACAATGGAGTTTAAAGTAGTTAAGATCAACGAAACTATTAAGAACGCCGTTGTATCGCACAAAGCATTAATTGAAAGCGATATTGAAGCACAACGTGCTGAGATCATGAGCAAACTGGAGAAAGGACAAGTATTGGAAGGTACTGTTAAAAACATTACCGACTTTGGTGCTTTCATGGACCTGGGTGGCTTAGACGGCTTGTTGTACATTACCGATATTTCATGGGGTCGTATCTCTCACCCTGCTGAGGTATTGAAAATGGATCAGAAAATCAATGTGGTTGTTCTTGACTTTGATGACGAGAAAAAACGCATTAGCCTTGGTTTGAAACAATTAACTCCTCACCCTTGGGACGTATTGCCTGAAGCTATTGTGGAAGGTAATTTAGTAAAAGGTAAAGTAGTTAATATTGAAGACTATGGTGCTTTCCTGGAAATACTGCCAGGTGTTGAAGGTTTAGTACACGTAAGTGAAATTACATGGGCTAACACACCGATCAACGCTAAAGAGTTCTTCAAATTAGGCGACGAGTACGAAGCTAAAATTGTTACCCTTGATAAAGAAACTCGCAAAATGAGTTTATCTATCAAACAATTAACTGAAGATCCCTGGAGCGAAATTGAGAACCGTTTTGCTGAAGGCAGCAAACATGCCGGTTTAGTGAAAAACATCACTAACTACGGTGTATTTGTTGAGTTAGCTTCAGGTATCGGTGGTATGATCCACATTTCTGACCTGAGCTGGTTAAAACGCTTTAACCATCCTGGTGAGTACACTAAAGTTGGCGATTCTATTGATGTGATCATCTTAGGCATTGACAAAGAAAACCGCAAATTACAGTTAGGCCACAAACAATTAGAGGAAGATCCCTGGAACGCGTTACAGGACACTTTCGCTATTGGTAGCCAGCACGAAGGAACTGTTATCCGCCGCGACGATAAAGGCGCTGTTGTTCAGCTGCCTTATGGTTTAGAAGGATTTGCTCCTAACCGTCACTTAACAAGAGAAGATGGTAAGAGCATTGGTGCCGACGAAACTGCACAATTTGTAGTGATCGAGTTTGATCGTAACGAAAAACGCATTGTACTTTCGCATAGCCGTATCTGGGAGCAAGGACAGATAGAAGAGAAAGAAACAGCTAAGAAAGAAGCCAAAGCGGAAGCAGAGAAAACCAAATCTGCCGTTAAAAACATCCAAAATAAAGTAGAGAAAGCAACCCTGGGTGACCTGGGTGTATTAGCCGACTTGAAGAAAAAACTGGATGACGAAGCATCAAAAGGCGAATAAGCAATAGCTTATATATACTTTAACTGCCGTAGCCCCGTGCTGCGGCAGTTTTTTATTGTAACGGTATTTTTATTTTACTACATAAAATAAAAAAGCTATGTTGCACAACGCAGTAAAGTAAACCGCACTTTACTACACAGGTTAAGCTTTTATTACATACTTAAAAAAACTTTCGGTACAGCATCATGCTTTTGCTTTTAGCTTGCAGCATTTTGCCTTCAGTTTGATAAACATGTGGGAACGATTAGTAAAATATAGTTTGGTACGCAAATTTGTACATGCTGTAGTTGGCACTGTATTTTACCCGCGTTTGGCCATTTTTAATAAGCTTAAATTTGAAGGAACGGAGCACCTGAAGGGCCTGCCTAAAAAGAATGTTTTATTTGTGAGTAACCACCAGACCTATTTTGTAGATGTTATCACTTTTCTCTCCATTTTTTCGGCTGTTAAGTGGCGTAAAAAAAACAGGCTTGGCATACCTTTTTACCTGTTAAACCCTTTTACCAATGTACGGTATATTGCCGCTGCGCAAACCATGAAGGATAGCTGGGTGGCACGCTTTTTCCGTTTGGCCGGCGGGGTAGTGGTAAAACGTACCTGGAACGATAAAAGTAATGAAGTACGAAAAGGCCTTGACCCATCGGATACCCGTAAAATAGCCAGGGCACTGGAACAGAACTGGGTAATTACTTTTCCGCAGGGTACTACTACGCCTTATGCGCCTGGCCGCAAGGGTACAGCGGTTATTATACGTTATACCCAACCCATTGTAATACCGGTTGTTATTGAAGGATTCTCCACTGCATTTGATAAAACAGGGCTAAAGACACTGAAAAGAGGCACACGACTTAAGGTAACGTTTAAAGCGCCCCTGGATATTGACTATAAAATGCCTGCTGATAAAATAATGGAACAGATAATGGATGCCATTGAACAGAGCAGTGCCTATGCCGATAGGCAAACAGAGCCAACAGTAAGTACTACGCAAACCATTGAATAGATTATAATAACCACTCCTCCTCTTTTATTCAGGGCTTTTAAGAGTATTTATTGCTAAAATTCATAATATTGTAATACCGATGTTACGATAAGATAATATAGCCATTATTTTGTTTACAATCAGTATTAACAAAACGCTGTTTAAATACCCCCTAGCTATGATACAGAAACCCGCCACCATAAAAGAAATTGCGAAACGTTTAAATGTTTCTATTTCTACCGTATCACGTGCTTTGCACGATCACCCGGGTATTGGTTTACGTACCAAGATGAGGGTACAGCAAATTGCAGCCGAACTGAATTATGTACCCAACCAGGCGGCCATTTCTTTTAAGCAAGGCAAGACCAAGACCGTTGGCGTAATACTTCCCAATTTTAACGAGGACTTTTTTTCTATTGCTATTACGGCCATAGAGGATATGACGCAAAGCAATGGATATACGGTGCTGATAGGCCAAAGCCATGATAATACTGAAAGAGAGAAAACCATTGTGGCTACCATGCAGAAGCACCGGGTAGACGGGGTATTGGTTTCTTTATCAAAAAACACGACTGATTTTACACCTTTTGAGCAATTAATGGCCAATGGTATACCCGTTGTTTTTTTTGACCGGATACCTAACCAGTTAGATGCTTATACCGTGAGTTGTGACCTGAGCAAAGCTACCGAGCAATTGGTTGACCTGCTGGTGGCACAGAAGCACAAACGTATCGGCTTTATTAACGGTCCGGAGAGTATGGCCTCCTTTAAAGAAAGAGAGGAAGGTTTCAGGGAGAGTGTAAAAAAACATAAACTGAACGAGAAAGATATTACGGTGGTATCGACTGACCTGACCAAGGAACAGACCACCACTGCTATTAAACAACTGCTGGATAAAAAGGACAGGCCTACTGCGGTTATTGCCTTTAATGACTATGTGGCGCTGGAAGCCATTAAGTTTACCAGGGAACAGGGCCTGAAAATTAACGAGGACATCAGCTTTGTAAGCTATGCCAACCTGCCTATTACCACCTACCTTGAACAGGGTTTGTTAGCCTCTGTAGAACAGTTTCCGTATGAGCAGGCAGAGAAGGCTACCGAGATACTATTCACCATCCTGGATGAGAAGGAAGATACATCGGCATTACAAAAAAATTATGTGTTCCAGGCCGAAGTGGTGACCCACTAAAAAAGTATAAAAAATAATTCAATACTATTTTTTTATTAACTCTCAGGCACTTACTTTTGCGCCGGAGAGATGGCAGAGCGGTCGAATGCGGCGGTCTTGAAAACCGTTGTCTGTAACAGGACCGGGGGTTCGAATCCCTCTCTCTCCGCCATAAAAAAAGCGCTGACCTTCAGCGCTTTTTTTATTATAGCGAACCCACATCAAAGATTTATCCCTGTTCATATTCTCGCCTTCTTATTGCTGATAATAATATTCCGTGAAATGATCAAAATCCGGTGACATTGTTTATTGTAAAAAACTATCCAGGTAGCTGAATATTTCCTTTGTTTGCATCATCAGGCTAACATGGCCCTGATTGGGAATAATAGCCAGCTGTGATTTGGGCATAGGGTGAAAACCGGCAGCAACACCGCCTCCCAGCAATTGATATGTTTTTGCCAGCTCAATTTTATCCATGCCATCATTGTCGCCTGATATAATTAATACAGGTGCTGTGATTTTTGCAATATTGTCGTCACCCAGATTAAACGGCTCTCCGGCCGAGGCAAGCATCTGTTCCAGGAACATATTCCATTTTGTTTTATCCGGCGCTACCGCCTCATAGGCTGTTTGGAGTGGAGAATTGGCAAAATGCTCAGGTTTCATTTTTTTAAAGGCATCGGTTATTTCGCTTATCCAGCCCTCACTTTTATAAACAGAAGAAATGATAACCAGTTTGTTCAACCGCCCGGGACTTTGTATGGCAAACTGGTAGGCAACCTGGCCACCAAAACTATAGCCGACTATGTCTGCGCTGTCAATTTTCAGATGATCCATTACCTGCTCTACATCGCTGGCTAATGTTGCCCTTGATAATTTTCTGTCTGAATAGGGGGTATGTCCATGTCCCTGTAATTCAAGGGCAATTACTTTTCTTGTTTTGGCCAGTTCAGGTATTAATTGTCCCCAGTTCATCCCGATAGTATAGTAGGCGCCATGTAGTAAAACGATAGGCTTACCATTGCCGTATACTTCGTAATAGACCTTGATACCGTTAGCCGGCGCGTAGCCGCTGCCGGTAGGTTTGAGTTCCTGTGCATCGGTTATAGAAGTTACTGACATGATGATTGCTATTTGAAGTAATTTAATAAGATTTCGTGGTTTTACTATTTTTTTCATAAAGCTGCCTGGTTTGGTTTGACGGTGAGTAGCAATACAAGGTAAGAAAGTAGTTTATGCTGAGGTTTGCATTTTATAACCAATAAAGACATTGGATAGGCAGGAACATGACTTTAACCCGGTTAAACGGGGAGAGGATAAAGATATTTAAACGGTAAGGTATGGTGAGTTTTTTTCACGATTTTTACAAAAAAGCTATCAGCCGGTATGGAAAAAATACTCTTTGATTATATCTCCAGGTATATGACGTTAACGGAGGAAGTGAAGCAGCTTATTCGTGAACTGGGTATATTTAAAACCTGTAAAAAGGATACAATACTATTGAAAGAAGGCGAGCGGTCTGATGAAAGTTTTTTTGTAGTGCAGGGGTGTATCCGGTGTTATTATATCATTGATGGCGAAGAAAAAACAACCGCGTTTTACACGGAAACGGAATCTTTAG
>CAYUMH010000095.1:0-17248 GCA_964445775.1 uncultured Terrimonas sp. | reverse complement strand
GGTGCCTGAGCAGCGGTAGCTTTCACCAGGCCGGCTTTCAATTTCTCTACCTGGTCTGTGATCTCCGCCTCGTCAATTTTGCGGAACAGTAGTTCAGGCGCCCTTAACTGGTAACCCGGTTTTAAAAGGTTGATAGTGCCTGCATTTGACCAGTTCAGCATCTTATCCACCACCTTCATCATATGCAACATTTTCTGTGCCGTGTTGGGTAAAAAGGGGTTGATCAATATTGATAAATTAGCCGTCAGCTGTAAACAGATATGCAGACAGTTATCAATGTTTTTTTGCACGGCAGGATTTTCAGCCAGTTGCTTGGCCACGATCCATGGCTCTTTCTTCTGCATGTACTGGTTACCTTTGCGGCTCAGGTCAATTACTTCGAACAAAGCATCCCTGAATTTATACTCCTCAATATAAGTCTCTACCAATCGTTTACTGAGTTTGATCTCACCAATCATCTGCTCATCGTTCTCATCCAGTACTTCATTATGTAAATGCGGCACTTTACCGCCACACAACTTATGCATCAGAACAAAAGTGCGGTTAACAAAATTGCCGAATATATTTACCAGCTCGCTGTTCACCGCATCCTGGAAACCTTTCCAGGTAAACTCGCTGTCCTTGGTTTCCGGTGCTATCTGGGTCAGGTAATAACGTAACATGTCCACGCATTGCGAACCGCCATTAGGCTGTTTCACAAAATCGTTGATATAATCCCGCATTTCCAGTTTCCAGTTCCGGCTGGTGCTCATTTTATCACCTTCCAGGTTTAAAAACTCGTTAGCAGGTACATTCTCCGGTAAAATATTACCATGCAATTGTAACATGATGGGAAAAATAATACAGTGGAACACGATATTATCCTTACCAATAAAATGCACCAGCTTGGTATCCTTATCCTGCCAGTAAGGCTGCCAGTCCTTATTATTATCAATGGCCCACTGTTTGGTGGCGCTTATATACCCAATAGGTGCGTCAAACCATACATACAATACTTTCCCTTCGGCATCGGGCAGGGGTACCTGTATGCCCCAGTCCAGGTCGCGGGTTACGGCGCGTGATTGCAGGCCGCCCTCTATCCAGCCCTTACACTGGCCTACCACGGTAGCACGCCAGTCGTCTTTATGGTCTTCCAGTATCCACTTTCTTAAAAAATCTTCATGTTTGCCCAGGGGCAGGTACCAATGGGTGGTTTTCTTTTTTACCGGCGGCTCACCGCTTAAAGTACTTACGGGGTTTATCAGTTCATCAGGGCTCAGGGTACGGCCGCAGTTCTCACATTGATCGCCAAAAGCCCGGTCACTGCCGCAATTGGGGCAGGTGCCTTTTATAAAACGGTCCGCTAAAAAAGTTTTAGTGGCCTCGTCAAAAAACTGTTCTGTTTCTTTTGTTTCCAGTTCGCCACGTTCGTGCAGGTAAGTAAAAAACTCCTGTGCTGTTTCATGGTGCAGGGGTTCGCTGGTGCGGTGGTAAATATCAAATGAAATGCCCAGGTCAGCAAAATCCTGTTTCATCTCGGCATGATACTTATCAATGATCGCACGGGGCGTGGTATGCTCCTTCATGGCCTGTATGGGAATGGCGGTTCCATGTTCGTCACTGCCACATACAAATACCACATCACGTTCCTGCGCACGCAGGTAACGTACATAAATATCAGCAGGAATATAAGCGCCTGCCAGGTGTCCCACATGTTTTAAACCATTGGCATAGGGCAGGGCAGAAGTAATCAAATATCTTTTCGGTTGTGTCGGCATTTTTTTATTATTTAATCAGCGGCATTACTAGCAGCATCGTCCCTTGCGACTGCCTGCCCTCACTGTACTGTGGTGGGCTCCGTTCAACTACAGGAACACGGATCAGCAACCTGCGAAGGGATTTCCGGTAGTTAATAGCCCGGAAAGGCGTTTGCGTAAAGCACAGATTTATTTAAACGTTGTTTTTTACCAATTAGTTCTTTTTCAGCAGGCTGAAAGGGTATAATTGGTTTGCAAAAGTACCATATTCGGCGCATTGCTCAAAAAGCAAACAATATGTTATCTTCCGCCAATGAAAAGGAAGGGCTTTATACAAAATATAGGGACCATTGCCGGACTGGCAGCGGTTTCGCCATTGGCTGCCGGAGTTGGTAGTGTTACTGCCGGTTTTACGGCGCCCGTTATTCCTCCCTATCTCAAAAAAGGTGATACTATTGGCATCACATCCCCGGCGGGCTATATCACCCTTGAAGAAATTAAACCTGCCATCCAGGTGCTGGAAACCTGGGGCTACCGGGTAAAGATCGGCGATACGATCGGCAAGCGCAATTTCACATTTGGCGGCACCGATGAGGAAAGAAAAAACGACCTGCAGCAAATGCTGGACGATAAAAATATAAAAGCAGTGTTATGTGCCCGCGGCGGTTATGGTGCGGTGCGTATTGTAGACCGGTTAAACTGGACCAGTTTTAAACAATTTCCCAAATGGATCATTGGCTTTAGCGATATCACGGTATTGCATTGCCATATCAACCGTAATATGGGCATCGCCACCATTCATTCCAAAATGTGTAACAGTTTCCCTTCGGTATGGGCTAATGCCGATGTGATACAAAGAGATACCATCAACAGCATTCAGCAGGCTTTGTCGGGCATTAACATGAGTTATACAGCTATGCCTCATGCGGCCAACCGGGCCGGTAATGCAAGCGGTGTACTGGTAGGAGGCAATTTAAAAACCATTGAATCCCTGGCGGCTTCAGCATCGGATATCCGCACGACCAATAAAATATTATTTGTTGAAGATACGGGTGAATACATGTACAGTATGGACCGTATGTTCTGGAACCTGCAACGATCCGGCAAGCTGGAAAACCTGAAAGGACTGATCGTGGGCGGTTTTAAAGAAAAGAAAGAGGAAGGTGATGATGAGTTTGGTAAAACCTTACAGGATGTAGTACTGGAGAAAGTAAAAAAATACAACTATCCTGTTTGTTTCGATTTTCCGGTAGGTCACCAGCGTAATAACTATGCCCTGAAATGCGGGATCATGCACCGGTTAACCGTTAGTGCCAGCGAAGTAAGTCTGAGAGAAATATAAGGCAAGGTTTAAGAATGAAAGACGGTCTTTACCTGGTCGCTGATGCCCTGGTCCGGGGTTATTTCAATCTCGTAATCCTGTTGTTCCATCAAAACGGGTATCTTTCTTTCTACCAGGTGGCTGATCATGGTTAAAGGGTTGTAACTCATGTTCACTATAATGGTTTTATTTTCGGTGAAGGATTGCAGGGATGCTTTTTCGTAAACAATTAACTCCTTTAATATAGTGTTACGCATAAGCGCTTCCTGCGTTAACAAATAATCCGCAAAATCAATCCCGTTATCCGATGCAAACAATTTGGTGATGGATGTTTGCCAGAAATCCCGCAGCAAGGCATTGAAAGCATCCATCCCGATGCTCAGCATTAAATACCGGCAGGATAGCTTTAAAGCGCTCACCAGCAAGGATCCTTTAAACTTTTCAATCAGGTCCTGGATAACGGTTAATCCTTTATCTGCTTTTAAAGCTGTAGCAAGATCACTCTCTGTTTTAACCGGTCTTTTAATGGCCAGTAATCCCAGGGTGTTTTCCCATGCTTTTACATCCGGTTTGTCTGTAAAAATAACAGGTTGCGGTTTTGTTGCTTTAATGGATCTTGTTCTGCGACCTCTTTTATCCCAGATGGCATTCATCTTCTCCAGTTGCAGGGTAATATCTCCGGCCGGCACCAGCGAAATATACTCGGGTAACATTTCAAAAGTGATCACTTTTAAATTGGGTAACTGCACTACAATGTCTTCAAATAGCTCCAATACTTCGTCGCTGGATGGGCCGGAGTGCGCATCTAAATAATAACCGTTAAAATAAAACCCACCTGCCAGGTGTAGCTGTGTTACCCGTTCATGTGAAAGTTGTTTTACATAATCCCTTACTTTCTGGCGACCGTTTTTTTCATTGGCCAGTATATTATGTATATCCAGTAATATATTACAATTGGACTGTTCGGCTATTTCATTTACAAAATAACCATCGGGCAGTTCAAATGGTTGTGGTGCCAGGTAATTCACACCTGTTTCAAACAAAAAGGGGATATCAAAATGTTGTTTATAATTTTTAATACCATTTACAGCAGTTTTTATACCGGCTTCTGTTTGTAAAGGGGGTAATAAAAAATTGGTGTTATAGTTGGTTCCGTTAAGGTCTAAAGTATTAAAGCTTAAATGTTCGCTCATGGTCAGGGGTTGTAAGCGGTCCATCATCTTGCGTAAACAATCCAGGTGTATATTATCGGGTGCTATACTTCCCGCAACAGGGTAACCTACGCCATGAAATAAAATGGGTTTTTGTAAACGGTGCAAATAATCAACACTGGCTTCGTCATAAGCATAAGCAGCCAACCCGTTATTTAAACGGTACCAGAAAGTCTGTGGTTCAATTTCTATTACCTGGATGAGGTCCGGGTTGGCTGCTATGGTTTGTTCAAACCCGGAAAAATAAATGATCCCCACACCCAATTCGGGAATGTTCATTTTTCGTTGTATTAAGCGGGTTAGAAACGTAATTGTAATTTCTCATCAAAAACAAACCGTCTTTCAAAATCAAAACGGATGTCAAAGCCCGAATGGCAACCCGGGCAACCCAGTTTGCCTAATACTTCGGCAGTAATTTTGTTCATCGATTCCAGGTTAAAAGCAGTACTGGCGGGTACGGTTACCCTGATGGTTTTACTACCCGCTTTGGATAGTTTTTTTGCATTTTCAATCATAAAACTAAGGTTTAATTAATAAGGTTCTTATTAACGCAAAGAACAATAACGCCGGCAATAGCCTGCCGGAATAGCAAGTTTTTGTCATGAATGATGACAATGTAATATGATATATGTTTTACTTAATTACTGGTAATGCTCCGGAGGTGGGTGAGCAAAGCGAACAAATGGTAAATAAGGTTTAATGCACATTAAAGGTATATGCTTTATTAATCCGGGTCAATACCACAAACTGGTAATTTTATTAACGGGTATTTACGATAAGATCATCTGTTAAGTCACGGTATTCTCAATATTCATGTATATATTTATATCCTCATTATAGATTAAAATATTTCATCAGATGATAAAAACGCCGCCTTACTTAAATCCCGGTGATACCATTGGCATTGTTTGTCCTTCAGGTTATATGGATGCAGAAAAAGCCGCCGAATGCATCCGTGTGTTACAGGAAGAATGGGGTTATAAAGTAAAGGTTGGCAAAACCCTTGGCGGTAGTTCCGAAACTTATTTCTCCGGTACGGAAGAAGAAAGACTGGCCGATTTTCAGCAAATGCTGGACGATGATGAAGTACAGGCGGTACTTTGTGGCCGTGGCGGTTATGGTATGACCCACCTGGTTGATAAGATCAATTTCAAAAAGTTTAAAAAAAATCCCAAATGGGTTATCGGGTATAGCGATATAACCCTGTTCCATACTCATCTGTATAGTAACTATTATATTTCTTCCCTGCATTCGCCCATGGCAGCGGCTTTTAATGATGCAGGTTATATTAACCGCTATGTACAATCATTACGGCAGGCACTGGAAGGTAAGTGGGCTAAGTATAGTTGCGATGCGCATGAACTGAACAAGGTGGGTGAAGGTATTGGTGAACTGGTAGGTGGTAACCTGGCTTTGCTGGTACATGGCATTGGTACCGACTCTGAATTAAAAACGAAAGGCCGCATTTTATTTATCGAGGATATTGGTGAATACATTTACAGTATTGATCGTATGATGTACCAGTTAAAACGCAGCGGTAAATTAAAAAACCTGGCGGGGCTGATCATTGGTGAGTTTGATGATGTAAAAGATACCACCCGTCCATTTGGTAAAACCATCTATGAAACTATTGCAGAGATAGTGGCCGAATACGATTACCCGGTTTGTTACCATTTCCCTGTTAGCCATACCGAACGTAACTATGCATTAAAAATAGGCGTGGGGTATAAGCTGAAAGTAACCAAAGCAAAAGTAACCCTGGAGGAATAGCAGGGATGTTTCCCCAACAGTTGCCAGCGGTACCTGTTGCTGGCATGAACGGTAAATAAGTTATAATATCCCTCCTGCATTGGGGTGACGCCTTTTACAAGCGTCCGTTATGCCGTCAAAGAAGGCATTTCGTGACAATTATCAGCAGCTCAATATGCATAGTTTCTTTGTGCGCCTCTATGCAAAACCACTGTGCAACCCCGCGGCATTATATCTCTGTTTTTATACAACAGTAACATACATAAAAAAACCGTTCCGGCTGGCGGAACGGTTACACAAAACCATAACCTAAAAAGTTTGGGTTATGAGGGCTGTGTGAAAGTACTAAGCTGCATCATTAGGCCAGGTCAAAACGGTCCAGGTTCATTACCTTGGTCCAGGCAGCAACAAAGTCATTCACAAATTTTTGTTTAGCATCGGCGCTACCATACACTTCGGCAACAGCCCTTAATTCAGAGTTGGAGCCAAATACCAGGTCGGCACGGGTAGCCGTCCATTTTAACTCGCCGGTTTTACGGTCGGTACCTTCAAATATTTCCTGTTTGTCTGATGTCGCCTTCCAGCTGGTATTCATATCCAGTAAATTCAAAAAGAAATCATTGGTCAGTACACCGGGCTGTTGGGTAAATATGCCGTGTTTGGAATTATCATAATTAGCATTCAAGGCACGCATACCGCCTACCAGCACCGTTAATTCGGGAGCAGTAAGGGTTAATAACTGTGCTTTATCAATTAATAAAGCTTCTGTCGGAACACTGTATTTTGTTTTTAAATAATTACGGAAACCATCGGCAATAGGCTCCAGTACAGCAAAAGATTCTACATCAGTCTGCTCCTGCGTGGCATCTGTTCTGCCGGGTGTAAAAGGCACGGTAACAGCTTCACCAGCATCATGGGCCGCTTTTTCTACAGCTGCTGATCCTGCCAGCACGATCAGGTCGGCCAGGGATATTTTTTTGCCATCGGATTGATTGCTATTAAATTCCTGCTGGATCTTTTCCAGGCTGTCCAGTACTTTCGACAATTGTGTTGGGTTGTTCGCCGCCCAGTATTTCTGTGGCGCTAAACGTATACGGGCGCCATTGGCACCACCACGTTTGTCGGAGCCACGGAAGGTAGATGCGGAAGCCCATGCGGTAGAAACCAACTCGGCTACTGATAAGCCTGAATTTAATATAGTGGCTTTTAGTGTTTTTATATCGGCTTCATTCACCAATGTATGATCAACAGCGGGAACAGGGTCCTGCCATATCAATACTTCCTCCGGTACTTCAGCGCCTAAATAACGGGAGCGGGGTCCCATATCACGGTGCGTTAATTTAAACCAGGCGCGGGCAAATGCATCGGCAAAGGCATCCGGGTTTTCATAAAAACGCCTGGATATTTTTTCATAAGCCGGGTCAAACCTCAGGGAAAGGTCGGTAGTTAACATACTCGGCGTATGACGTTTATCCTTATCATGTGCATCAGGCACACTGTTAGCACCTGCACCATGTTTAGGTATCCATTGATGGGCGCCGGCCGGGCTCTTGGTCAGTTCCCAGTCGTAACCAAATAAATTCCAGAAAAAGTTATTGCTCCATTTGGTAGGGGTACTGGTCCAGGTTACTTCCAGTCCGCTGGTAATGGTATCGCCACCTTTACCACTGCCAAAACTATTATGCCAGCCTAGTCCCTGTTGTTCAATACCTGCAGCTTCAGGTTCTGCGCCTACATGCGAGGAAGGGGCGGCACCGTGGGTTTTACCAAAAGTATGTCCGCCGGCAATCAGGGCAACGGTCTCTTCATCGTCCATGGCCATGCGTTTAAAAGTCTCCCGTATATCGCGGGCTGCGGCAATAGGGTCGGGGTTGCCATCAGGACCTTCGGGGTTTACATAAATAAGTCCCATTTGTACGGCTGCAAGGGGATTTTCCAGGTTGCGGGAATGTATTTGTCCGTCTGCATTATCATCGGCCGAAACAACGCCGCCGCTTTTTTCCACACCATCCGAGCCACTGGCATAACGGATATCGCCACCTAACCAGGTTTTCTCCGATCCCCAGTAAACATCCTGTTCGGGCTCCCATACATCCTCACGTCCGCCTGCAAAACCAAAGGTTTTAAAGCCCATCGATTCCAACGCTACATTGCCGGTAAGGATCATCAGGTCGGCCCAGGATATTTTGTTACCATATTTCTGTTTAATTGGCCATAGCAAACGGCGGGCTTTATCCAGGCTTACATTATCGGGCCAGCTGTTCAGGGGGGCAAAACGTTGTTGTCCGGCGCCTGCACCGCCGCGTCCGTCGGCAATACGGTAAGTACCGGCGCTATGCCAGGCCATACGGATAAATAAGGGACCGTAATGACCAAAGTCGGCGGGCCACCAATCCTGTGAATCGGTCATTAAAGCATGCAGATCTTGTTTTAATGCTGCCAGGTCAAGGCTTTTAAATGCTTCGGCATAATTAAAACCTTTATCCATCGGGTCTGATAAGGAGGAGTTCTGGCGAAGAATACCTACTTTCAGCTGGTTAGGCCACCAGTCTTTGTTTTGGGTGCCATTACCGGCCACATTTACTTTCTTGTTCAGGGTGCCATTGTGAAAGGGGCACTTGCTGATGTCGTTCGGATTTTTTTCCATTGTTAATGAGTTTTGCTAAAATGTGAACAATCGTCTTAAAATAGTTTATGAATATGAATTAAAAATGATCGATTGGTTATATCTATATGAACATTTATATATCACCTCGTTAGAATTCAAAAGATAGTCAATTTTTCATTGGATTACAAATTTGTGACAAAGCATTTAATAAATCAAATTGATTAATTTTATACTTTTATAGTTAAAATCTATCAGATGACCTTTGTGCAACTGGAATATATTGTAGCCGTGGATACCTGGCGGCATTTTGCCACAGCGGCAGAAAATTGTTTTGTAACCCAGCCTACTTTAAGTATGCAGATACAAAAGCTGGAGGAGGAGCTGGATGTGAAAATTTTTGACCGCAGCAAACAACCGGTCGTGCCTACCGAAGCGGGCATTGAAATTATTGAACAGGCCCGCATGATCATTGCACAGAAAAATAACCTGCTGGAAAATATACAGCATAAAAAAAGGACGGTGACCGGTGAACTGCGCATAGGTATCATACCTACGCTGGCCCCTTATTTATTACCGCTGTTTGTGCAGCCCTTTACAAAAAAATACCCCGAGGTGAGACTGGTAGTGCACGAGATGATGACGGAACTGATCGTTACCCGTTTGCGGGAAGGTAAGATTGATGCGGGTATACTGGTTACACCATTACAGGAGCCGGGGATCAAGGAGCTGGTATTGTTTTACGAGGAGCTGATGGTGTATGTATCCCGTAAAAACAAAGTGTACCAGAAAACCTATGTTTTGCCGCAGGATATTGATCCCAATAAATTATGGATACTGGAGGAAGGTCATTGTTTCCGTTCGCAGATAGCCAACTTATGCGAGCTGCAAAAGATCAGTAAGGAATCGAGCCAGTTTGACTACGAGGCCGGCAGTATAGAAACCCTGCGCCGCATGGTGGAGATGAACGATGGCATTACTATCATTCCCGAACTGGCCACCCTGGATATGCCGCAAAGGCAAACCCAACTGGTGAGGCATTTTAAAAAGCCTGCTCCCATGCGCGAAGTAAGCCTGGTGGTACACCGCAATTTTGTAAAAAAGAGCCTGATCGATGTATTGAAAAACGAGATACTCGCTACCATACCCGAAAAACTGGTAAAGAATAAGGCCAGTAATGTAATTGGGATAGAGACCGGTTTATAAAGTTAACCTCAACCCACCTCCATAAAGTAATCTTTTGCTATCAGTATTACTGATATAAGTTATTTTATCATGGTACATATTTACAAAGAGGTTTAAAGCTTTGTTACGGATGTCAAGTGTATGACCTATGAAAAAACTGCTTTGAAATTCGGGGTATGCAACCTTACTATCGGTACCGTTATTCAACTTTTGGGTATAATTTATTTTACGATAGGTCAGGTCGATGCCCAAACTTGTTTTTTTGTAAGCTATCCTGGTGTTTAGCCCTGCTCCATTTTGTTGTACAACTTTAGCCGGTACATAAAAAATGATGTTGGGGTAGTATTCTTTTGCTGCTTCTTTTCTTTTACTGCTGCGAAGTATGATACTGGTGTTAAAGGTGAATGCACCATAAGTAAAAGACGGTGCCGCAATGGTAAGTAAATGGGTGAAATGTTTTAATTTATCGGTCGGCAGTATCTGAGTAGGATTATACGGGGGCACAAAATAACCGGTATAGTCCAGTTTGTTTTGCTGGAAAGCATAGTTGATAATAATATTGGTCTTCTTTAAGGTTACAGTAGTACCGGTATAAAAACTCTTCGTTTTAAGGCTGTCAAAAAAAGTGTTTCTGTATGCCAGTTCCCTTTTCAGTTCATCAACATTATTATTACCATAAGTGCCGAAAATGCGCCAGTCAATATTTTTCTCCAGGGCCAGCATTTTTGCCAGGTTAACAGAAGAGGTAATAAAAAAGTTTGACCGTGTATGGTTAAAATCGGTAGTTGAATGCATGTTAACACCACCTTGCAGGAATACCCTGTTTGCCAGGCTGAGCATGATATTCGGAATAAAGTTGAAGTATTTTGTTTTTACGTCAAACCTGGCAGCCTGTGCAGATGTAGCGAGTATATTAGGATTGTCGGGGTAGGATGGAGTATACTCAATAGTACTGGATGCATTGTGGTCATCATGATTCAACTGCTGGTCATAATACAAAACAGACAATCCCGGTTGTAGTCTTATGTCTTTGAGTTTAATATTATATTGTAAATGATTAGCAATCTCTAATATCCGGCTTTTGGAGGTGTCGCTGTTTATAAAATGATTGCTCCTTGTATAACCGGGTATAATGAATGCCTGGTAGCCCAGTATATTTGCTTTTTGATTAAAAGCTGTATACTGTGCAGAAAAATTATTGGTAAGATGTTTTGTGAAATTCCCCTGATAATTCAGATTAAAAAAAGTAGCGTTTGTTTTTATCCTGCGTTGCTGAACTATCTGTAAACTATCGAAACCTTTACTCTTGCCTGAACTATTGGTGACAGAAAGAGCCAGCGTATTCTTTTGATTGATATTGTATTCGCCCCAGGCCCGGAAAGTTGTATTATTATCATCTACATCCTGGCGCTGTTTCCTGTTATAGTCTATTGGCGCATAGGTAAAACTGGCGCCATACATTATTTTTTTGCCTGTACCTGAAACAGAAAGGTAGTGTTGCTGAAAAAATCCTTTTTGTTTATCTTGTCCATAAACAGAAGGCAGGTCCAGTCTTAATCCATTTACCTGCGTATTAAATACTACCTGTGTTTTCTCTGAGGGGGTATTCGTTTTTACCAACACGGTAAGTTTGTTAGCCAGGCGGTTATCGATACTGAAGATCGGATTAAACAGGATGATCAGCTCGTCAATATCATGAATATTGATCATGTGCGCCGCAGGGTGGGGGAAGCCGTTTACGAAATAATAAATAGTATCATTATTACCATCGGCAAGAATAGTCCTGTTTTTCATATACTCGCCTAAATTGTTAATGGCCATTTTTTGCAGATCGGCTCCTTTAACGGTAATATGTTGGGAGAATTCTTTACTTACCTGTGTGGCCCAAAGGTTGTACTGTGTGGTATCGGTTTGTGATTTGGCAGTAAGGGTAAACAGGACAATAGCTAACAGTAACGAAAAAATAAAACGCATGCGTGGTGGTTTGGTCGTGAATATAATGTGAAGCAGTATTTTATTGTAAAATGGTTTGTAAGGTTTGTTTGTATATTGGAAAAGTATTCAGGTTATTGTGCTCCCCTTTTTCAATGGTAACCAGGTTTATGTTGGGGTGACTGGCTTTCAGTTGTCTGGCATGACGATAGGGTATCAGCCCATCATCGGTACCATGAAAAACTGTAACCGGGGCAATCACTTCTTTTAAGTAGGTATTGGTGGGTAGGTGGTAATCGGATATCCAGCTGATTGGGTATATAAAAGTGTAATTGCTCATCAATCTGTCCATGCTGTAATAAGGCGTTTCCAGCACCAGTTGTTTACAATCTCTTACCGATGCCAGCTGGGCTGCAATGCCGCTGCCCAGGGAACGGCCGTATATTATAATACTGTCTTTATTGAATTGTGCCCTGGCCATTTTATACAGGATCATGGCATCATCGTACAGGGTTTGTTCGGAGATAGTGCCCGTACTTTTGCCAAAACCCGGGTAATCGGCCATCCACAGTTCATAGCCGTTATTGGTAAAATCGCTTACCCTGTCGGCATAATGTTCTATGTTGGAGCGGTTGCCGTGAAAATACAATACCAGTCCCTTGCGTACACTGTCGGCCACGGTGAATTTGATAATATTGATATTCTTTTGCGCATTTACTGCCAGGTTCACTTCCTCAAAGGGTTGTTTAAAGGCAAATACATGATTGGCGGGCAGCGCTTTAGGTTTAAATACCAGTTTTTCCTGTAACAAATACAAGGCAGTGCCAATAGCGATATATAGAAACAACAATATAATGATCCAGCGCTTTAGTTTTTTCCGCATCCCCGTAATGGTTTAAGCGCAAAGGTATCAGACGGTTTTGAGAATTGCATGGCTTATTTGGAAAAAGAAAAGGATTTTGCCGGCTGCACAGCCGGTCCGGATTAAAAAAGCCCAATAGTATTCCTGCCGCTGAAGCGTGCGACCCACCACAATACTGTGGGGACAGGGCGCAAGGGACCATGCCGCCGGCACCGCAGCCGGGAACAAAAAAAATCCCGGCACTGGTACAGGCCGGGATCAATATTGCTGTAATAATATATTATGCCCGTTGTTTAGCAGGCGCTTTTTTCTTTGTTTTTTTCAATGCCTCCTCAATAGCCGCACTAATGTTGGCATAAGTGGCTTTACCTTTTAAAGGTTCGTTATTGATAAAAAATGCCGGGATCTCTTTTACACCACGGTCAATACCTTCTTTCAGGTCGTCCTGTACCTGCCAGCCAAACACACCATTTACCAGGTTATCTAAAAAGTTTTTGCTTTTAACACCGGCTTCTTTGGAGTGCAATTTTAAACTGGTAGTGCCCAGGTTACGGCGGTTTTCAAATAATACATTATGCATTTCCCAGAATTTACCTTCCTGGGCTGCAGCAATAGCCGCTTCGCCGGCTTTCAGGCTGCGCTGGTGTATACGTGTTTGGGGAAAATGACGAAAGTTAAATCTTACTTTACCATCGTAGTTCTCAAGGATCTGTTTTACCACTTCATTGGCTTTAGCGCATTCTTCGCTTTCGTATTCGCCAAATTCCATCAGGGTTACAGGGGCAGTTTTACTTCCAACGAAAATATCTTTTGGCTCAATGATTTCTTCTATTTCCTTCTTAAGTGCCATATTATGCGATTAACTTTTAAATGATTGATGTGTTGCCACAGGGTGCTCTCAAATAACAAATTTTAAGCCATTTGGTTTAAAAAACACCGTCAGCGGGTACTTTATGAGCGGGTGAAGGTAATTTTTTTTTAACATCAGCAAAGTAATATTGTACAGTGTAATGTTAAAAAGATATAAGTAGTTGATATATAATTGTTTATTGATCTATTTAAGGAGAAGTTTACAGGGTGGGCGGATTTTTTTTCGTTAATATAATTTTAACCTTTCCGGTTGGACATCTATAAAATTATTTTCTGAAACCAGCCACCAGTAAGGGTTTTGCTAAAAAAAGGAGGTGTTTAACACGCAAAAATCAGGTGTAAGTTGGTTTTTATCGCCACCATTGCCGTATTACTTTTACATCATCAAACAAGATAACACCTGGTGAAGGGTAAAAACAGGTGATCTTTTCTAACAAATGCTTGCCGCCCGGCGATTGTGACCCAGAAACGTAGTAAAGTATAGCCCCTTATTATAATTATTAAAAGTAAAGTCATGAAAAAACAAACATTAAACTTCCGTACGCTGGCATTTGCAATCATTGCATTAGTAACCGTAGCTTTTGCTACTCCTGCTTTAGCAAACAACAACAACGAAGAAAAACCAGTTCAGTTAACCTTTATTGGTAATTTAAACAACCAGCCTGTTTATAAGCTGGATTTAAATAACTTACAGGAAGCTGAGTACAGCATTGTAATTAAAGATGCTGCCGGTGAAGTGTTATATACCGAAAAAGTAAAAGGTACCAATATCAGCCGTAAGTTCCAGTTGAACACAGCTGAGGTGGAAGAGAATGACCTGCGCTTTGAAGTGGTTAACCGTAAAAGCAATGCAGTAAGCATTTACGAGATAACTAAAAGCATTTCTACCGTACAGGATTTATCTATCAATAAGATAAAATAAGTTGTATAAAATTTTAGTACAAGGCCACGGGTTTCCGTGGCTTTTTTTATGCCATAAGCAGCAGCTGATAGTAAAACAGCTACAATAGCCTATCTTAGCTGAAACGCTTTTGTTTGCCTGTCCTTGTCTGGTACATATTATTGGCCATTGTGGTACTTTCCGTTCTTGCATTTTTTTTGCAGGACAGGTTTATTTTTAAACCTGAAAAACTGGATAAGGACTTCCAGTTTAAATACGATACTCCTTTTAAAGAACTTTTTTTTGATATTGAACCAGGTGTTAGTATCAATGGGTTACACTTTTACCGCACCGCTCCTAACGGGTTGATCCTCTATTTTCACGGCAACAGCCGCAGTATTAAAGGCTGGGCTAAATATGCCAACGATTTTTACCGGTATAATTATGATGTGGTACTGGTAGATTACCGGGGTTTTGGCAAAAGCACCGGTAAACGTAATGAAAAAGAGATGCTGGAGGATATGCAGTTTGTGTATGAAAGGCTGGCGGAGCAGTATTCCGAAAACCATATTATTGTATATGGCCGCAGCATTGGCAGTGGTTTTGCCACAAAAATTGCCAGCGATAATAAGCCCCGTTACCTGATACTGGATGCACCCTATTACAATTTTAAAAAAGTGGTGGAACGTTTTTTACCGGTACTGCCTGTACGTTATGTGTTGCGGTATCACCTGCGTACCGACCTGTGGATACGCAGCGTGAGTTGTCATACCTATATCCTGCATGGCACCAGGGACCGCCTCATCCCCATCAGGCATAGTGAGCGTTTGCAGGCCATACGTCCTAAAAAAATTACCCTCATACGTATTCACGGTGGCGGGCATAATAACCTGCCTAAGTTTAATGAATACCACAATTTTATCCGCGATATTTTAAAGCATGAGTAAATTGTTTTTTGTACCCGGCTGTAATGCTACCGGCATCGTTCCTTGCACCCTGCCCCCACAGTATTGTGGTGGGTTGCACATCTCAATAGTTTTTCCGCTATTAAACTGTTTTGAGTTCTTTACATTCACGGTCAGGTTTATTTAGCAACACAGAGTCCCCTGCGGGAGACTCTGCGGGGAATAAGCTGAGAAGTTAATAACAATTGCCGGGCATATAGTGTAGTAATGCCATTATGTTAATAGATTTGTAATTCGTTAATTACCTGTAATTTTTAAAGCCCCTAAACAGTCATACAATAAAGAACGCGTATGAAAGCAAAACTTTACTTAATCATACTTTTAGCTGTAACTACCTTATACTCCTGCAAAACTGCCAAAAAAATGTACGCCAAAGGGCAGTACGAGCAGGCTGTATCGCTTGCCGCCAAAGAACTGGCTAAAAAGCCGAATGATGCCGCCCTGCAGGATATTATTTTAAATGCTTACCAATACGCTATCGAAGATCATGAAACAAGGATCAATGCGCAACTGTTAAGCCAGTCGGACCTGCGTTACGAAAAAATATACAGCGAATACCAGGATCTGCAGCGTTTATACAATGCTATAAAAAAATACCCAACCGCTTACCAGTTGGTAAACCCAACTGATTATACCTCCTTTATTACTACCTATAAAGACCAGGCCGGTAATGCCCGTGAACAGAGAGGGGATGCGTTAATGAACCAGCAAACAAAAACCGGGTATAAAAATGCTTATTACGAATTTCAGAAAGCGCTGAGCTTAAAACCCAATGATATTGTTATTAAACAAAAAATGGACGAAGCCTATGCCAATGCCCTTACCCATGTGGTAATTAGGCCGGTAGTACGTTATGGTTTCCAGTACAGCTCTTTCAGTTACGATTACCAGGCTTTTGATTACGACCTGTTACGTTATGTACAACAGAATAACCGCGGCCAGTTCCTGGCTTTTCACAACAATGCCGATCCGTATGCCGTGGCTGATAATACGGTTGATATGCGGTTCAGCGATATCAATATTGGCCGTTACCGCGATCAGCGCAGTACCCGCGAGGTAAGCAAACAAATTGTAGCCAAAGAGATCGTTCATAAGAAAGACTCCGTTACCTACGAGTATATTACCGTAAGGGCAAAAGTAACCACCACTACCCGTACATTGCAGGCAGATGGTTTGTTACAGGCTTCTATTATGGATCAGCATAACCGCCGCATCTGGAGCAATACCTTTACCGGTGATTACCGCTGGATGACCACTATTACTACCTATACCGGTGATGAAAGGGCTTTAAGTGATAACGATAAGAAATTAATTAATCAAAGACCGGAATTTGCGCCTTCCAATGACGAGATCATCCGCACGATCATGAATGAACTGCGCTATAAAACTGCCTGTGGCATCAGCGATTATTATAACGCCCGGTATTAATCATACTGGTAAGCAATTAAACGAAACATCGCTCCTTACCGGGGCGATGTTTTTTTGTGCCCGTAAATTTCTCTTTTTTATATACGCAACAATCTTATATTTGCAACATTGTTACAAATATAAGATTGTCCTTTTTTACAAAATATCGCTTTGTTATTGGTGTTGCTTTATGCATGCTGTACAGCTTTGTGGCTTTGCCCACCCGTTTATGGCATACACATGAGTGTGTTACACCATCGGTTATTGTAAATAACGACGATCATCAGCAGGTCATCACCAAGGCTGCCGCGGCTTATTGCGATATCTGTTCGCATGCTTATGCTACCTATCTTTTTACGGATGATGTAGTTAGTTCCATCAACCGGGTTGAGTTCCCGGTTTACAGCAGCCCTTATCAATCTTGCAAAACTGCTGTTGCAACTATTCTTTATGACACACGGGGTTCGCCTGTGCTTTAACCAGCAACCTGTTTTATTGCTATAACATAATAGGGGACAACTGTGC
>CAYUMH010000094.1:5780-17788 GCA_964445775.1 uncultured Terrimonas sp. | reverse complement strand
CAAACCGCTTTGGCAAAAAACAGGTTTTCTTTACGGCCAACCTGCTGGCGGCTGCATTAAGTATTGCTTTTTATTTCCTGGACAGGACCAATGTAGAAACCATGTTGCTTTTACAATGTGTCATTAGCATCTGTGCCGGCAGTGTTTTTCCTTTATTATGGTCTATGTATGCCGATATTGCTGATTTCTCCGAATGGCGAAACGGACGCAGGGCTACCGGGCTGATCTTCTCTTCCTCGTCCATGGCACAGAAATTTGGCTGGACGATTGGCGGTGCGGCAACCGGCTGGCTACTGGCTTCTTTTGGTTTTAAGGCCAATGTAGCACAGAGTACCAGCAGCCTGGAAGGGATTAAATATATGTTGAGTTTTTTACCGGCTATTGGCGCGGCCATAGCAGTGATCATCATTTTCTTTTACCCGTTACACGAACAAAAAGTAGCTGAAGTATCAACAGCACTGGCAACACGTAACGGAACCACCACACATGAATAAAATACAATAGTATGGACAGCAATTTTGAACAGCGGTTGTCGGCGCTTCAGCAAAAACAGGATGAACTGATAACCCGGAAAAACAGGCCCGTGGCAAATGGTAACGGCGTGTACGAAAGGCATGAATTCCCTGTACTGACGGCTGCACATGCTCCTTTATTCTGGCGTTACGATCTGGATAAAACCACTAACCCTTTTTTGCAGGAACGTTTTGGTATTAATGCGGTACTGAATGGCGGTGCCATTAAATGGAAAGGCAAATACCTGATCATGGCCAGGGTAGAAGCCGTGAACCGGAAATCTTTTTTTGCCATTGCAGAAAGTGCCAACGGCATCGATAATTTTAAATTCTGGGACTATCCCATACTGATACCCGAGACCAGTGTACCCGATACCAATATTTACGATATACGTCTCATACAACATGAAGACGGGTATATCTATGGACTATTCTGTACCGAACGCCGTGACCCGGCAGCACCGGAAGCAGATCAATCTGCCGCGGTTGCACAATGTGGTATTGTGCGTACCAAAGACCTCCTTAACTGGGAACGGTTGGATGACCTGGTAACCAATTCCGCACAACAACGGAATGTGGTACTACATCCCGAATTTGTAAATGGTCAATATGCTTTTTATACCCGTCCGCAGGATAGCTTTATAGAAGCGGGCACAGGTGGTGGCATTGCCTTGGGGCTTACTAATAATATGGAACATGCTGTTGTGGCAAATGAAGTGATCATTGACCGAAAAATATACCATACCATCTCCGAATTGAAAAACGGACTGGGCCCCGCCCCGCTTAAAACAGCAAAAGGCTGGCTGCACCTGGCACATGGTGTGCGCAATACAGCGGCTGGTCTGCGTTATGTAATGTATATGTTTATGACCGATCTGCAGGATATTACCAAAGTGATATACAAGCCGGCCGGCTATTTTTTAGCGCCAGAAGGTGAGGAAAGAATCGGTGATGTTTCTAATGTTGTTTTTAATAATGGATGGATCACCGATGAAGATGGTACGGTGTTTATTTATTACGCATCTTCAGATACCCGTATTCATGTAGCCACATCTACCATCGACCGGTTGGTAGATTATGTGATGAATGCACCGGCGGATGGCTTTACTTCCTATGCCACCGTACAAACCATTCATACCATCATTAATAAAAACAAGGCCTTTATGCCCCAGTTTAAAACAGTAGCCAGCGTAAATGGAACCCATTAGTCAGGATATTAACAATACTGCCAGTTTGGCCAATATAATAGCGCCGGAACAATTTATCCATGAATTGCAGCGGGAGGTACAGGCTATCCTGCAATACTGGTTGCAATATACGGTTGATGAAACCAATGGCGGCTTTTATGGTTCGGTTGATAATGACAATATACCAGGTGTAAAAGCTCCTAAAGGACTTGTATTGAACAGCCGTATCTTATGGGCTTTCTCAGCTGCTGCCGTATATGCGTATGATCAACAGTACAAAGAAGCGGCTGACCGGGCTTTTGATTATATACAAAAATATTTTATTGATGTTGTGCACGGCGGTGCTTACTGGTCGGTGGATGCGGCCGGTGAACCGCTTGATACAAAAAAACAGGTGTATGGCATTGCTTTTTGTATCTATGGTTTAAGTGAATATGTAAAGCTTACCCGTAGTAATGAAGCGCTGAAGCTGGCTATTGATCTGTATAAACATATTGAAACACATGCCAGGGATATACCAGGCGAAGGATATATTGAAGCTTTTCAACGGGACTGGTCGGTAATAGAAGACCTGCGGCTTTCGGATAAGGACAGTAACACACCTAAAACCACTAATACCCATTTACATATTGTAGAAGCTTATGCCAATTTATATGAAGTGTGGCCGGATGGACAATTACGGGAAGATATCAAAAACCTGCTCGCCATTTTTGATAAGTTTATCATTGATAAAAACACGCATCATTTAAAACTTTTTTTTACAGGAGACTGGCAATCGCAAACCCGTACTTACTCCTTTGGACATGATATTGAAACCGCCTGGCTGCTGCAGCATTGTGCCCATACAATACAAAGCAGCGTATATACACAGTACTTTAAAGGCCTGGCGGTGAAAATAGCACAGACTACCCTGAACTGGGTGGACAAGGATGGTGCTTTGTGGTATGAGTTGGATATTAGCAGCAAAGTAGTAAACAGGCAAAAGCACTGGTGGGTGCAGGCGGAAGCCATGGTGGGTTTTTACAATGCTTACCAGCTTACCGGTAATAAATTATATATGCAGTTATGCATGAGGAACTGGCAATTCATTCAACAGTATTTAATAGATACAGAAAAGGGTGAATGGTTCTGGGGGATTGATAAAAAGGGTGGATTACTGAATGAGCCCAAAGCCGGTTTCTGGAAATGTCCTTACCATAATATACGTGCCTGTTTACAACTGATCGGCAGGGTGCAACAGCACCAGCCTGTTACTTAAATGTTTGCCATACAATGAAAATGAAATTTTATACGAGGTATTTTTTGGCTTGCCTGTTATGGCTGACAATAATGGCCTGTAATAAAAACAAAGGGGGGGCTGCACCTCCGGTTGTGGATCCGCCCGATGAAGAGATCAAGCCACAGAATGACCCTGCTCTTGCCGCGACCATCGGCTTTTTCATGAATGACTGGCAACCCAAAACTTTTGTCCCGCCCACGGCAACCAATAATATTACACCACCTGCTGCTACCGGCTATACAGTTACCGTTGATAGAAGCGAGGTGATCAGCAAAGTGTCACCGGCATTATTTGGTAATAATGCCAACACCTGGATGACACAGCTGGTGAATCAACCTGTATTGATCAATCATCTTACAAAAAACAAGCCCGGGTATATCCGTTTTCCCGGCGGAAGTATCAGCGATATTTTTTTCTGGAATGCAATGCCCAATACACCGCCTGTAAATGCACCCGCTAAATTAATCAAGGCCGATGGTGCCGTGGAAGATGCCGGTTACTGGTTTGGTAAAAACACAGCTGACTGGACACTCTCGGTAGATAATTATTATAACATGTTGCAACAAACAGGCAACAAAGGACTGATAACGGTGAACTATGGTTTTGCACGGTATGGAAAAGGAATTGATCCTGTTGCCGAAGCTGCTCACCTGGCTGCAGAGTGGGTGCGGTATGATAATGGACGTACACAATACTGGGAAGTTGGGAACGAAAACTTTGGCAGCTGGGAAGCCGGTTATCGTATCAATACGGCTGACAATAAAGATGGCCAGCCCGAATACTTAACGGGTGCTTTGTATGCCCGGCATTTTAAAGTATTTGCCGATTCAATGCGTAAGGCGGCGCAGGAAACAGGAAAAACCATTTACATCGGTGCTGTGATACTGGAAGCTGCACCACCATCCTGGGAAACCGCTACTTTTAAAAACTGGAATTCCGGTGTTATACCCGGTGCAGGCAATACACCGGACTATTATGTAGTACACAGTTATTATACGCCATATAATACCAACTCAACAGCTGCCGAAATATTGGCTACCGGTTCGGCTAACACCAAACAGATGATGCAATATGTAAAACAGCAGGTACAAACCTATGGTGTAACAGAAAAGCCTGTCGCTTTAGATGAGTGGAACATATTTGCGGTAGGTTCTAAACAAATGGTTTCCCATGTCAGCGGCTTACATGCAGTATCCGTATTATCGGAACTGTTAAAACAAAAATATGGATTTGCCTCCCGCTGGGACCTGGCCAATGCCTGGGAGAATGGTAATGATCATGGGTGGTTCAGCCAGGGTGATGAAGCAGATGGTATTCCTAAATGGACGCCGAGGCCGGCCTTCTACCACATGTATTTCTTCCAGCGTTTCTTAGGCGATAAAACCGTAGCGGTAACCAGCAGTCATACCGAACTGGAAGCCTATGCTTCTTCCTTTACCTCGGGACAAATGGGCGTTACTTTATTAAATACAGGAACCAGTGCCAAACCGGTAGAAGTAGTAATAAAGAATTTTTTAAAAGGCGATCGTTTTTACTGGTACACCCTCACCGGTGGGACAGATAACGGCGAGTTCTCCCGTAAGGTACTGGTAAATGGTAGCACAACGGCATTGGCTGCAGGAGGTCCGGATAATTATTTAACCCTTGCTGCTAATGCGGCCCTGACCAGCAATGGTATTAAAGTAACAGTGCCGGCCAGGGCGGCGGTGTTTATTGGCGTGGATAAGAAATGATGAGCTAATGTGGTAATATGCTAATGTGCTAATGAACAGGCATAGTATAACAGTATTATGTAATGAATGCTGAGGTAGTCAAGGTAAAATAAAAAAGAAAAAATATAATAAGCATGAGGTTTTTAATGGTATTGTTTTTTGGCGTGATGATGATGAGTGTGTTTGCACAGGGAGATTATAAAAAAACGGATGATGGGGTGGTGATATATCCTGATAAAATATTATCGGGCAATGCAGCAATGGTACAATTGCGGGTGATCAATGATAAGATAATAAGGGTGATAGCATCGCCTGTTAATGAGCCTGCTAAACAGGAAAGCCTGGTGGTATTACCCCGGCAGGGAGCCGCTGCTTTTACAGTCACAGAACAGGGAGCTGATAAACTGGTACTGGCTACGGCTTTGTTACAGGTAGTAGTGGAGAGAAAAACAGGCGCCGTTAGTTTTTTACAAAAAAATGGTCATCCTGTTTTAGCAGAAAGAAGGGTGACAGGACGTTCATTAAAACCAGTTGTATTAGAAGGGGAATCTTTATACAGTATTAAACAAACATTTGATATAGCTGCTGATGATGCCTACTATGGCCTGGGCCAGCACCAGGAAGATATGTACAATTACAAAGGGCAGCAGGTATTGTTATTCCAGAATAATACCGAAGTGGCAGTGCCGTTTTTGGTGTCTAATAAAAATTATGGTCTGTTATGGGATAACTATTCGTTGACTAAAGTGGGCGATACCCGGGAGTATCAGTCACTATCGGCTTTAAAACTATACGATAAAAATAATAACCAGGGGTGGTTAACAGCTACTTATAGTAACGACAGGAATAAACCCGGAACAACAGCTATTATTAAAGCTGAATCGGATATTAACTATGCTTATGTGAATGACAGTAAGCTGTACCTGCCCAAAGAGTTTAACGTAGAAAAAGGTGTGATCAACTGGGAAGGCAGTATTGCCAGTGGTGTGGCCGGGATGCATAAAATAAGATTGACCTATGCCGGTTATACAAAAGTGTGGATCGATGGTAAACTGGTATTTGATAAATGGCGCCAGGCCTGGAACCCCGGTTCAGGTGTCATTAACCAACTATTTGAAAAAAACAAGCCTTTGCCTATCCGTATTGAGTGGATACCGGATGGCGGTGAATCCTATATCACCGTAAAATGGCTGCCACCGGTGCCTGCAGCTGATGTAAATAGTTTTACCATTGAGGCGGAAGCCGGTAAACAGGTGGATTACTATTTTGTATACGGGCATAATACGGATGATGTGATCAGTGGTTATCGTTTACTCACCGGTAAACCGCAGATCGTACCCAGGTGGGCTATGGGCTTCTGGCAAAGCCGGGAAAGGTATAAAACGCAGAAGGACCTGGTAGATGTGGTAGCCGAATTCAGGAAAAGAAAAATTCCATTGGATAATATTGTACTGGACTGGAGTTACTGGCGCGAAGCAGAGTGGGGTAGCCAGGATTTTGATGAAAAACGTTTTCCTGATCCGGATGCTATGATCAGTGAACTGCATAAAAAGTATAATACAAAGATCATGATATCGGTATGGCCTAAATTTTATGAAGGCATACCTGTTTACGACAGTTTCTATAATAAAGGCTGGTTGTACAAACGTAATATAGCCGACAGGCAGAAGGACTGGATAGCCCATGGCTATACCTCTACCTTTTATGATGCGTTTAATGAGCAGGCACGTAAAGGTTTCTGGGACCTGATCGATAAAAAATTATACCGCAAGAGTATTGACGCCTGGTGGATGGATGCCAGTGAGCCGGATATCCTGTCCAATGTATCTCCGGAGAGAAGAAAGCAACAAATGTCACCCACTGCGCTGGGTACAGCGGCTGAATATTTAAATGCTTATCCGTTGCAAAATGCAAAAGGCATTTATGAAGGCCAGCGGAGTGTTGATCCGGATAAGAGAGTATTCCTGTTAACCCGTTCGGGTTATGCCGGTTCGCAGCGTTATGCTGCTACTATCTGGAGTGGTGATATTGCTACAAGGTGGGAGGATATGAAAGCACAGATCAGTGCGGGTATCAACTTCTCCTTATCGGGCCTGCCATACTGGACCATGGATATCGGTGGCTTTTCGGTAGAACGCCGGTATGAAAAACCCAATGAAAAAGACCTGGATGAATGGCGGGAACTTAATACTAGGTGGTACCAGTTTGGAGCATTTGCGCCCTTATTCAGGGTGCATGGCCAGTTTCCTTTCCGCGAGATCTATCATATAGCGCCTGAAGATCATCCTGCTTATAAAAGCATGTTGTACTACAACAAACTACGTTACCGGTTGATGCCCTATATCTATACACTGGCAGGCGATACCTATCATAAAGATGCTACTATTATGCGTGGATTGGTATTTGATTTTGCTGCTGACCCCAACGTAACCAATATCGGCGATCAGTATATGTTCGGGCCTTCTTTACTGGTAAACCCCGTACATGAATATAAAAGCAGGAAGCGTACGCTCTACTTGCCTGCGGGGCAGGGCTGGTATGATCTGTACACGGGTAAATATACAACAGGCGGACAATCTGTTACGGTGGAAGCTCCTTATGAAACCATGCCGGTATTTGTAAAAGAAGGCGCTATTATTCCCGCAGGACCTGCTATACAATTTACAGGCGAAAAACCCGCCGATCCCATTACCCTGTATGTGTATGCCGGTAAGAACGGCAGTTTTACTTTGTATGAAGATGAGGATCTGAATTATAATTACGAGAAAAATGCTTTTGCTGCCATCACTTTTAATTACAATGAAGCGGCCAAAACACTGACCATCGAAGACCGTAAAGGGAACTTTAATGGCATGTTAAAGAAAAGAACATTTTATATCAGGCTTATCAGTAAAGAGCAACCGGCAGGTATTGATTTTGAAGAGAGATCGGGATTGAAAGTGACTTATACAGGTAAAAAACAAGTCGTAAAATTATAATGCGTAACTATTTACATAAAGGGTATGGAAAGGCCGGGTTGATCGTATGCATGTTTTTATCAGTTGTTTGTTATGGCCAACCAGGCAGCAGGCAATCATTTAATAATGACTGGCAGTTTTACCTGGGACAAACCAATGAAACGGTTCACCAGATTACATTTAAAGGAGAGAGCTGGCGTAGCTTATCTGTTCCGCATGACTGGAGTATTGAACTATCTTTTGATAAAGAAAGTCCTACCGGCACAGGTGGTGGCGCTTTGCGTGGCGGTTTGGGTTGGTATCGCAAAGTATTTGTATTGCCCGAAGCTGATAAACATAAAAAGCACTTTATCCGTTTTGATGGCGTGTACATGAATAGCGAAGTGTACCTGAACGGACAACTGCTGGGCATACGTCCTAACGGGTATATCGGCTTTCGTTATGACATGACACCCTACCTGCAATATGGCGGGCAAAAAAATATATTGGTCGTAAAAGTAAATAATGATAAACAACCCAACTCACGTTGGTATAGCGGCTCGGGCATTTATCGTAATGTATGGCTGGAGAGCAGTACGGAAGTACGGATCGGTGAGTGGGGGCCCTATATCACCACGCCGGAAATTACTCCCGGCAAAGCCATTATTAAAATAAAGACACCTGTTCATATTGATAAGCCTGGCGGTGCATCCTATACCTTGCGGCAATTGCTATATGATGCAAAAGATGTACAACTGCAACAAACAAAAAATACTTTCAAAGCGAATGAACCGGTAGTAAAACAGGAGCAACAGATAACGATCAATAAGCCGGTCTTGTGGTCTGATAAAAACCCTTACTTATACAAAATCGTTACCCAGGTAGTAGATGGTAATGGTCAAATAGTGGATAGTTATACTACCCAAACCGGTATCCGTAATTTTCACTTTGATGCGGACAAAGGTTTTTCCCTGAACGGAGTAGCTACTAAACTGCGGGGTGTTTGTATGCATCACGATCTGGGCGCATTGGGCACAGCAATTAATACCCGGGCTATTGAACGGCAGCTGGAAATTTTAAAAGCTATGGGTTGTAACAGTATCCGCACTTCGCATAACCCGCCTGCGCCTGAATTATTGGATCTGTGCGATAAAATGGGTTTCCTGGTAATGGATGAAACCTTTGATATGTGGGCTAAAAAGAAAAGTGATTATGATTATCATTTGTACTGGGATCAGTGGCATGAACAGGACCTGCAGGATCATGTACTAAGAGATCGCAATCATCCGTCTGTTATCATGTGGAGTGTAGGGAACGAGATCATGGAACAATGGGGTAAAGATTCTTCCGGCGCCATCATATTACATAAGCTGGTAAACATCGTTAAAGGGTTGGATGATCGTCCCACCATTACTGCCAACAACGAGATCAATACCTATAGTAATTTATTAAAGGCCGATGTTACGCCTTTAATTGGATACAATTACAATCATAAATACTGGGACAGTGTGCATAGTCGCTGGGGGAATAAACCTTTTATTGTAACTGAATCGACCTCGGCTTTACAAACCCGTGGCAGCTATGATATGCCCTCGGATAGTATCCGCCGCTGGCCCGATGCCTGGGATAAGCCATTGAAAAAAGGTAATGCCGATACTACCTGTTCTGCTTATGATAACTGTGCCACCCCCTGGGGTTCTACACATGAAGAGTCGCTGAAGCTGTTTGAAAAATATGATCATATCGGCGGCATGTATGTATGGACCGGCTTTGACTATATTGGAGAACCCACCCCTTATCCCTGGCCGGCCCACAGTTCTTACTTTGGCATTGTTGACCTGGCCGGTTTCCCTAAAGATGCTTACTACCTGTACCAGAGTGCATGGACCAATAAACCGGTATTGCATATTTTTCCGCATTGGAACTGGGCACCCAGACAAACAGTAGATGTATGGGCTTACTACAACCAGGCCGATGAAGTAGAACTCTACCTGAATGGCCAGTCATTGGGAATAAGGAAAAAACAAAAGGATGATATGCATGTAGTCTGGCGGATGAACTATGAGCCAGGTACCCTTAAAGCGGTGTCAAGAAAAAACGGGAAAATAGTTAAAGAAGCAATCATACAAACGGCCGGGGAACCTGCAGCTATCTCTTTAATTGCTGACAGGAAACAATTGCTGAAAAATAAAAATGACCTTTCTTTTATAACCGTTACCATAAAAGACAAGCAAGGCAATACCGTACCGCTGGCCGATAACCTGGTTACATTTTCCCTGGGAGGAGATGCAGAGATTGTTGGCGTTGATAATGGTAGTCAGACCAGTATGGAATCATTTAAGGCTTCACACCGTAAAGCATTTCATGGTAAATGCCTGGTGATTGTTAAAGCAAAAAACAAAACGGGTTTTGTTAAACTGACAGCAAGGGCTGCAGGGCTGCCACCGGCTTCCATCGATCTGCAGGTAAAATAAATCGTTAGATCAATCATATAAAACTACCAGTAACATGAAAAAACGAATACTGTTTTTTATGGGCACTATGCTTATGTCCGGAACAATGCTGGCACAAACCGCTGCCGAGATAAATGCGGCCAAAGCATTGGTGAAAAAAATGACCCTGGAAGAAAAAGCAGGACAGATGACACAGATCACCCTGGCGCTGATAGCTAAAGGTGGCTGGGGTAATGAAGATGGTGCTTTGGATCCGGCCGCGTTAAAAAAGATAGTGACAGAACATCATATAGGTTCTATACTCAACACTACGGCACATGCATTACCGGTGGATACCTGGACAAAGCTGGTCACACAAATACAGGATGAAACCAAAAATACCCGGTTAAAAATACCGGTGATCTATGGCCTGGATGCTATTCATGGTCAAACCTATACCATGGATGCTACATTATTTCCGCATAATATTGCCATTGCAGCTACCCGTGATCCGGAATATGCCCGTCAGGCGGCTAAAGTAACAGCCAATGAACTAAGGGCATCCGGCGTGCGATGGAACTTTGCCCCTGTGCTGGATATTGGCCGCCAACCCTTATGGTCACGCTTTGCCGAAACTTATGGTGAGGATGTACATATGGTTACTCAATTTGGTGTAGCTGCTATTAAAGGTTATGAAGAGGATGGATTAAAAAATACAACTGCCGTTGCCAGCTGTATGAAACACTACCTGGGTTATGCCGCTTCACGTACAGGCAAAGACAGAACACCTATTTACCTGCCCGAGATAGAATTGAGAGAGCTGCATTTACCGCAGTTCAGGGCCGCTGTAAAAGCAGGTTCGGCTTCTATCATGATCAACTCCAGTGAAATCAATGGTATTCCTGTACATGCCGATAAATATTTACTGACCGATGTATTACGTAAAGAACTGGGCTTCCGGGGTGTGGTGGTGACCGACTGGGAAGATATTATCCGCCTGCATACCATTCACCATGTGGCTCCCACACCATTGGATGCCGTGGTGATGTCCGTTAATGCCGGTGTGGATATGAGTATGGTGCCTTCCGATCTTTCTTTTTACAGCCTGTTAATTGAAGCCGTAAATAAAAAACTTATTCCCGTAAGCAGGGTAGATGATGCGGTGTTGCGCATATTATTAATGAAGTATAAACTAGGCTTGTTCGACAATCCGTATCCGGAAAAAAAAGCATTGCAGAATTTCGGTAAACCTGAATACCAAAATATGGCTTTGGAAGCTGCCAGGGATGCCATTACCTTATTGAAAAATGACCAGGTATTGCCGCTGTCCAAACAGGCGAAAATATTGGTGGCAGGTCCTTCTGCACAAAGCCTTGCTGCTTTAAACGGTGCCTGGAGTTATACCTGGCAAGGTAATGATGACCGCTGGTATCCTAAAGACAGTAAAACCATTCTGCAGGCCATCAAAGATAAGATCGGCGCCGGCAATGTAGTTACTACTACCGGGCCGGGATTTACCAATGCGTTGAACTATGATGCGGGAAGTTTAAAAAAAGCAGCGGCCGGTGTGGACGCTATCGTATTATGTATTGGCGAAGATGCCTATGCGGAAAGTCCTGGTAATATCCGCGACCTTGCCTTGCCGGATAACCAGAAACTATTAGTGGAGACGGCTATCCTCACCGGTAAGCCGGTAATACTGGTGTTAACAGAGGGGCGGCCATTATTTATTACGGAATTTGCACCATCGGTAAAAGGCATTGTGATGACTTATTGGAGCGGTAAAAAAACAGCCGAAGCATTGGCCGATATTCTCTGGGGCGATCATAATCCCAGTGGCCGTCTGCCATTCAGTTATCCCAAAAGCATGGGCGAAATAGTTATGTATGACAGAAAGGGTACTGAGGAAAAGAGAGAAATACTCAATGAAAATGTTACCTGGGATGGTTA
>CAYUMH010000094.1:0-5770 GCA_964445775.1 uncultured Terrimonas sp. | reverse complement strand
TAATTCCAATGGTGTAACTCCAGCATTTCCTTTTGGTCATGGATTAAGTTATACCAGTTTTACCTATAAAAATTTAAAGGTCAGTAATAAAGTATTACAGGCCGGGCAAAGTATTACTGTTACGGTAGATGTTACCAATACAGGCGGGCGGGATGGTAAACATGCCGTGGAATTGTATAGCCGTGATCTGTATGCCAGCATTACACCCAGTGTACGGCGGTTACGGGCCTTTAGCAAAATATTTTTAAAGGCCGGTGAAACAAAAACGGTGAACTTTACGATGACGCCTGCAGACCTTGCTTTTGTGAATGCGGCTTTAAAGACCGTTACCGAGCCGGGTGAGTTTGAATTGTATACCGGCGATCAAAAAACAACCATTACCTACCAATAATTTTTATGAGGCCAGCTGTATTACTACTATCGTCGTCCCTTGCGCCTGCCCCGACGAGGAGGGTACAAGGAGGCCAGGGGGCGCACACTGCATCGTTCCGTTCTTTATGCAGCAGGCTGATAATACTATACTGCCTGGTCTTTAGTATAGTGGCTTGCAATCAGGCTCCGGAAAGGCTACATTTTTTTCCATCCCATCATCCAGGCATTCAGTATATCGGCCGGGTCGATTTTTTAGATTCAACAAAACCGGTGTTCTGGCAACCGGGTGTACAGGTTAACTTTACATTCTCGGGTGATTCCTGTGGTATCATCCTGCAGGATGAACAGCTATGGGGTACTTCGCATAATTATATACAACTGGTAGTGGACAGCCTGGAAAAAAGAATACGCCTGCTCAACTCCATCGATACCATCTGGCTAAATGGTAAAGTAGGTGTTACAGCGCACCAGGTATCAATTATAAAAAATACAGAAGCAAATATCGGGTACATCGCAGTTAAGGGTGTTATTGCCCGCGAACTATTGGCGCCCCCTGCGCTAAAACAAAGGAAGATAGAATTCATTGGCAACTCCATTACCTGCGGCATGGGTAGCGATACCAGTGATATTCCCTGTGGTAAAGGACAGTGGTATGATCAGCATAATGCTGCCAAAAGTTACGGGGCACTTACAGCCACCTCATTAAATGCCCGCTATCATTTATCATCGGTTTCCGGCATTGGTTTAATGCATAGTTGTTGCGGCATGAAAATAACCATGCCGCAGGTCTTTAATAAAATCAGTATGCATAACGATTCCCTGCCCTGGAACTTTGCGCTGTATCAGCCCGACCTGGTATCCATCTGCCTAGGACAAAATGATGGTGTACAGGATAGCATTGTATTCGTTAACAACTATGTTCGCTTTTTAAAACAATTAAGGCAATATTATCCTAAGGCACAATTTATCTGTGTCACCAGTCCTATGGCCGATGATCAACTGAGAATATTTTTAAAAAACGCCCTGGCAGCTGTGGTACAGCAATTACACCGGGATGGCGATCAGCAGGTAGATCGTTTTATTTTTGAAAACCAATACACCGCAGGCTGCGACTTTCACCCCAGCCTGTCCGAACACCGGCTTATTGCTGAACAACTAACGGCATTTATCAGGCAAAAAATGAAATGGTAATGGTGAAATATTTAACTATATACCTGTTGGTTTTAATAACATGGGGCGTTACCATTAATACACCGGTATATGCTCAGTCAACAAAGGCCTTTGCAGCACAATTAGGCTTTTATACCTCGGGGCCTAAAACAGTCATACTGACCCAGGCAAAAGCGAATGAGCCATTTAGTATTATTGACCTGCATAAAAATAAAACTGTTTTTAAAGGTCGCTTAACAACAGGAAAAAAATCTCCTACAGCCGATATAACCGGGTATGCGGCTGATTTTTCAGCTTTTAAAAATAACGGGTATTATGCTATACAATATAAAGGACAAAACCTGGATAGCTTTTATATTCAACCGGCGGTTTACCATGCACTGAGTATCGGAGCCATCAAATCTTATTACTACCAGCGGGCGTCCATGCCTTTATTGCCGGCGTATGCGGGTAAATGGCATCGTGGGGCAGGCCATCCCGATACCCTGGTGTATATACATGCTTCGGCGCTGAATAATCACCACCAGGAAGGAGAAAGCATAAAGTCTCCCGGGGGCTGGTACGATGCGGGCGATTACAATAAATACATCGTCAACTCCGGTATTACCATGGGTACTTTATTAATGGCCTATGAAGACTTTCCGGCTTACTATGATACCTTATCACTCAATATTCCTGAGTCGGGTAATGGTGTGCCCGATATTATTGATGAGATCATTTACAACCTGCGCTGGATGCTCACCATGCAGGATGCGGATGGCGGCGTGTTCACCAAATGTACCAATGCCGCTTTTGATGGCATGGTAATGCCGGGCGTGACAAAAGATAAACGGTATGTGGTACAAAAAAGTACGGCCGCTACATTGGACTTTGCGGCCGTTACCGCACAGGCTGCCCGTATTATTAAAAATATACCTGACTTAAAAAATTTAAGCGATAGTTGCCTGGCAGCAGCAAACAAAGCCTGGCAATGGGCAATGAAATATCCGGCAGTTTATTACGACCAGGATGCCATGAATAAACAATACCAGCCTGCTATTACAACGGGCGGTTATGGCGATAAAAAACTTGAGGATGAATGGTGTTGGGCGGCGGCAGAATTATATGTTACCACCCGCGATACAGCTTTTTTGAAATCTGCACAACAATATTGGCAACCGGTATACAACCTGCAGGGCTGGCCCAATGTAGGCATGATGGGGTGTTATTCTTTATTAAAACATGCGACTGCGTTAGCCTTGCCGGAATCATTTGTTTTGCAATTGCAGCAAAGGTTATTGCAGTTGGCCGATGAATATTTAGCCGCTCAAAACAAAACTGCTTTTGCTACGGTAATTGGGTATCATGCAGCCAATTACTCCTGGGGTAGTAATGCGGTGGCCGCCAACCAGGCCATGTTATTGATAAAAGCCTATTTACTCACCGGCAAAAAACAATATGTATATGCGGCTTTAACTAACCTGGAATACCTGGTTGGACGTAATGCCACCGGTTATTCATTTGTTACGGGCTTTGGTAAAAAAACGCCCCTGTTTCCGCATCACCGGCCTTCTGCAGCCGATGGTATTGCCGAACCTGTACCCGGTTTTTTAGTGGGCGGACCTAATAAAAATGCAGCTGTACAGGATAAATGTGCGTACACTGACCTGGAGCCGGAATTACAATATGCGGATGCCACCTGTTCCTATGCCTCCAACGAAATTGCCATTAACTGGAATGCCCCATTGGTCTACATTACAGGAGCGTTAGAAAATATTAAATACCTGTTGAGGTTTGATGACAGCCGTTAGGTAAGTATCACTTTGTCTATAACCAGGGCAATTACTGATTGATCAGCTGCAAAAGCTTATTAAATAAATGGACGGTTACAGCACCGGGTACACCATTATTGATCAGCCGGCCATCCACCGTACCAACCGGTTTTATATTAAGGGTACTGCTGCTGATAAAGGCTTCTTTGGCTGCATACAGTTCCTCCCGGCTTATATCACGTTGCTCAACCTTAAATTCTTTTTGCGCAATGGCCAGGATATGTTTGCGGGTAACACCTGCTAAAATATGTTGGGCAGGTGTAATGATAGTATTATGCTGATCTACTATAAAAAAATTAGCCCGGGGACACTCGGTAACACTATTGCTGTTATAATACAATACTTCTTGCGCGCCTGACTGCTGAATCACCGGCTGCAGCCATACGGCCATTAAATAATCAATGGTCTTAACGTGGGGTAATTGACGCTGATGCTGGTGTGTCATTAATGATATGGGTGCTGCCAGGGTAGCCGGTAGCTGTAAAGCTTGTTGGGTAATAATGAAATTAGGTGCGGCTATGGAATAAGCATCCGGTGCATAACCCGCCGTTACCCCTACACGTATGCCGCCATTCGGCATATCATTCTTAATAATTAATTCTTTCAGTATTGCAATGATCTCTTCCCTGTTATAGGGCAAAGGCAAACGCATGGCTTCGGCAGATCGTTCCAGCCTTTCCAGGTGGTCCTCAATAAAAATAAGGCGGTGATCAATGAATTTAAAAAAATCAAAAATGCCATAACCT
This sequence comes from uncultured Terrimonas sp., assembly GCA_964445775.1. Taxonomy (GTDB): domain Bacteria; phylum Bacteroidota; class Bacteroidia; order Chitinophagales; family Chitinophagaceae; genus Terrimonas. Next base: position 1,671 of record CAYUMH010000094.1, on the reverse strand, counting down.
CTTTGTATGGCCATATCGGTAATGGTAAGCCTGGCATTATTGGCCGGCACTAACTGGTCGTTTACAAAACTGTAATAAGGGCTCATGGTTTGTGATTGTATTTTTTTAGCAATTCTTTGATGGTATTAACAGGCAGGGCTTCAATCTTCCTGCCTTTATACCCGGTGGTGGTAGTGGCCATAAACAGGGAATTTAAAATGGCTTCCTCGGTGGCTTCTATCACCGCCATAAACAGGGGTGAGGTATAATCATTGTGTAATAGAGGTGTTGTTAATACGGTACTGTCCGGTTGATGCGGAACACGTACTCCTGCATGGGTAGAAAAAGCAATGGCGTAATCACCACTGCCATTGGAGGCAATGCCGCCGGTTTTACCCAGGCCCAGCATACTACGCGCCGCCAGGCGCTCTAAATTGCGGCTATCCAGTGGTGCATCGGTAGCAATAATGATCATGCAGGAGCCGTCAACATTATTCAATAACTGGTTACTGAACGAAAACTTTTTTAACGCTTTGCCTACAGGTATGCCGTCCACCTGTAATACGCCGCCATAATTAGTTTGTACCAATACACCTACGGTATAACCACCTAAGTTTTTGGGTAATTGACGGGAAGCCGTACCAATGCCGCCTTTAAAGCCGAAACAAACCGTGCCGGTGCCGGCGCCTGCATTGCCTTCTGTTACATTGGTGCCTGCATTTTTAATCGCATTCAGCACATCCTGTTCCTGTACATGCCGCCCGCGTATATCATTCAGCCAGCCATCATTGGTTTCACCAACCACGACATTTACCGATTGTATACTTTCATTCCCGGCCTGCTGTAAAGTATAACCAACCACCGCATTCATGGCCGTGCTTACGCTCAGCGTATTGGTCAGTATAACAGGCGTTTCTATATTGCCCAGTTCCATTACCTGAGTGCTGCCTGCCAGTTTGCCAAAACCATTGCCTGTAAAAATGCCTGCAGGGACTTTCTGCTGAAAAATATTTCCATTATGTGGCAGTATGGCTGTTACACCGGTGCGTATACTATCGGCTTTTATTAAAGTGGTATGACCAACCAGCACACCATTTACATCGGTTATACTGTTCAGTTTGCCGGGTGTTAATACGCCGGGTGTTATACCCAGCTCACGGGCTCTTTTTTGTCCGTACAGGGTGGTTGTTAACAGGCAACAAACAATAATACTCCAATAATAAAAATGGCGTAGCTGCATAGCAATAATTAAAACCGTAAGTTAATAAGTTGTAGTCATAAATAAACCTGCAATAAAATGCATACTGCCGGACTATAACAAAAAAAGCGAATGAGTACTCATTCGCTTTTTAATCTTTTACTTTATCAACCGGTTAATTTTGACCAAACAGGTTGCCTACCGCACCTTCCAGCATGGGGAATTTTTCTATCACGTACTGTTTTACAGCTTCAATGGCTTTTGCAGCCTGTTCATCGTTAATACCGGCCTCGGCCTTTATCTTGTCAATTAATTCTTGCATGGTAAGGAGTTATGGGTTAATTAATCTGTTAACAGTAATTGTTTTAAGCAACTTTTAATAAGTTCATCTTGCTTTTATCAAAAGTTTGTTTGGCATATTCAATATCCAATACAAACTTCTTCTCTTTTGAGGATGGCAGTTCAAACATGGCATCCAGTAAAATGCTTTCGCA